>JAQTPK010000007.1:49102-86248 GCA_028712885.1 Syntrophales bacterium
GGCAAAGGGCGAAGGGCTGATGGAGAAAATAGACTGCAGGACATTTAGCCTTTAGCCGTTTGCATTTAGCCCCCTTTCTGTAAGGAGATTTTATGTTGAAGAACAAAAAGATTCTGCTCGGCGTAACGGGAGGGATCGCTGCTTACAAGGCTGCGGAATTGACGCGGGAGTTCGTGAAAAGAGGCGCCTCCGTCAAGGTCATCATGACCGCGAATGCGTCGAAATTCATCACGCCCCTGACGATGCAGACTCTGTCGGGAAATCCGGTGTACACGGAAATGTTTTCGCTCGTGGAAAGCCCCGAAATCAGCCATATCTCCCTCGCAGACTGGGCTGACGTCTTCGTCATTGCACCCGCGACGGCGAATATCATCGGAAAGGCCGCCGCCGGGATCGGCGATGATCTTTTGTCCACGACGATCATGGCGGCGCGCATGCCGGTTCTGTTCTGCCCGGCAATGAATTCGAACATGTATGCCGGCCCGATCGTGGGGGAGAATATCGGCAGGCTCCGGCGTTCGGGTTACAGGATCCTCGAGCCCGAATCGGGAGAGCTGGCGTGCGGCGTGGAAGGAGCGGGAAGGCTGCCTTCCGCAGGTGAAATCCTCGATGAAGTGGAAAGGATGCTGACGCCCCAGGACCTCGCCGGGGAGAAAATACTTGTCACCGCCGGTCCGACCCGGGAGCCGTTCGATCCGGTGAGATTTATCACCAACTATTCCTCCGGAAAGATGGGCTATGCCCTGGCGGAGGCGGCGTGCAAGCGGGGCGCCTGCGTCTTGCTGGTCAGCGGGCCCGCCGCCCTCACGTGCCCCCGCGGGGTCGAGCTGGTCGGCGTATCGAGCGCCGTCGAGATGAAGGAAGCGGTGATGCGCCGTCTTCAGGATTCGACGGTGATCATCAAGGCGGCCGCCGTGGCGGATTACAGGCCGGCTCAGACCTCCGGGGCGAAGATCAAGAAAGAAGCCGGCCCTCTCCGTCTTGCGCTGGAGAGGAATCCCGATATCATAGCGGAAATCGGAAGGAAGAAGGGAAGAAGGATCCTCGTGGGCTTCGCGATGGAAACTGAAAACCTCATCGGCAACGCGCGGATCAAGCTTAAGGAAAAGAATATGGACCTGATCGTGGCCAACGATCTCAGCCGCCCCGGGTCGGGATTTCAGAACGATACCAATATCGTCAAAATCCTGGACCGACGCGGCGGAATAGAAGAACTGCCCATCATGGAAAAGAGCGCGGTGGCGAACCATATTCTCGACCGTGTGCTTGCTCTCAAGGCCAGGGAGCCGGAAAAGAAGCAGGGGAGGGCGAAGAAAAATGTCCGTCGACCCTGAAGAGGCGCGCCGGGAACTCCTGGAAATCGTCCGGTCCGTGCGGTCCCATCTGACCGCGGAGAACGGAGCGGAAGCGCCGCACGGCTTTTTTCCGGGCGGGAAGCGCGAAAAAGACGACAATGTCCGGAAGGCGCCGCCGCCGCCCGCCTCCAGGCATAATCTCGACGCGGTCAGGAAGGAGCTGGGGGATTGCAGAAGATGCGCCCTTCATGAAGCGCGCCGGAATATCGTTTTCGGGGAGGGGAACCCGCGCGCCGCGCTGATGTTTATCGGCGAGGGGCCGGGAGAGGAAGAAGACAAGCAGGGAAGGCCGTTCGTAGGCAGGGCGGGACAACTGCTGGACCGCATCATCCAGGCAATGGGGCTGCGGAGGGAAGACGTCTTCATCGCAAACATCGTCAAATGCAGGCCTCCGAAGAACAGGGCCCCGAAGCCGCAGGAAACTGAGGCGTGCGCCCCTTTTCTCGAGAAGCAGATCGCCGCTGTACGCCCCCGGGTAATCTGCGCCCTCGGGACTGTGGCGGCGCAGCATCTGCTGAAGACGGACGTCCCCGTGTCCCTGCTCCGCGGCAGGTTCCAGGACCGGGGAGGAATCAGGCTGATGGCCACGTATCACCCGGCGTATCTGCTGCGAAACCCCCAGGCGAAAAAGCAGGTCTGGGAAGACATGAAGAAAATAATGGAAATTTTATGAGATCGATCCGCTTGCCGAGGAGAATGCCGTTCCGGGCGGTGAGGACGAAGGCCGCCGTCCTGCTCTTCATGCTGATCCTCGCGGCCCCTTTATGGACGGTGTTTTCAGCGGAGAAGGAAGGCGATGGGCCGGTCTTCGAAGTGATCACGGTCGACACGACTATCACGCCCCCGATTGCCTCGTACATCGACCGGAGCATCCAGGACGCGGTGAAGAACAGCGCCGCGGGGCTGGTGATCCTTCTTGATACCCCCGGAGGCCTCGACCTTGCCATGAGGGGCATAATCAAATCGATTCTCAACTCCCCCCTGCCCGTGATTGTTTACGTCCACCCGGCCGGGGCGCGGGCCGCTTCCGCCGGGGCGCTGATCACGATTTCCGCGCACGTCGCCGCCATGGCGCCGGGCACCAATATCGGGGCGGCCCACCCGGTGGCCGTGGGATTCGGCAAGATGGACGAGACCATGACCAGGAAGGTTGAAAACGACGCGGTCGCCTACGGACGGGGGATCGCCCGAAAAAAGAACCGCAGCGAGGATTGGATCGAGCGGGCGATTCGCAAGAGCGAGTCGACCCCCGCCGAAGAGGCCCTGAAGCAGAAGGCGATCGATTACGTCGCCTCGGACCTGAACGATCTTCTCCGGCAGATGGACGGGAAGAAAGTGAGCCTGCCCTCCGGCGAGGTATCTCTCAACACCAAGTCCGCCAGGGTAAATCATAAGAAAATGGGAATCAGGGATTCGGTCCTGAAGACCATCAGCGATCCGAATATCGCCTATCTGCTGTTTCTGGTTGGCCTGGCCGGCCTTTATTTCGAATTTTCCAACCCCGGCGCGGTCATTCCCGGCGTGGTCGGCGGCATTTCGCTGATCCTTGCATTTTTCGCGCTTCAGACTCTGTCCGTGAACTATGCCGGCGTGCTGCTTATTCTTTTCGCCGTCATTCTTTTCATCGCCGAGATAAAGGTGGTCAGCCACGGCATCCTGACCATCGGGGGGATAACAGCGCTGGTGCTGGGGTCGCTCATGCTCTACGACGCCCCGGATCCCGCGCTGAGGGTCTCCCTGGGCGTCATGATCCCGGCCGTCATCGTCATGTCCGTCTTTTTTATAAGCGTGATTACGCTGGCCCTCAAAGCGCAGATGCGCCGGCCAAAGACGGGCCGGGAGGGAATGCTCGGGCAGAAAGGAACGGCGGTAACGGACGTTGCGGAAGACGGGAAGGTGCTCATTCAGGGAGAATACTGGAACGCCTTCAGCCGCCGGGCTGTGGCGAAGGGAAGCGAGATCCGGGTCGTCGCCGTTGACGGATTAAGACTTGAAATAGAAGAGAATAAATAACAAGGGAGGATTTTATGTACGCGCTGATCATCATCATCGTGCTCGTCGTGATGTTTCTGGCGGCGGCATTGCGTGTTCTTAACGAATACGAACGGGCCGTCATCTTCCGCCTGGGCAGGATTCTCGATACGAAAGGCCCCGGGCTGATCGTCCTCATCCCCGTGATCGACAGGATGGTAAAGGTCGACATGCGGACGATCGCCATGGATGTTCCACCTCAGGACGTCATCACGCGTGACAATGTCTCGATCAAGGTGAACGCCGTTATCTATTTCCGGGTTATCCAGGCCAATTCCGCCGTCATCGAGGTGGAAAATTACCTTTACGCGACCTCCCAGCTCGCCCAGACGACCCT
Organism: Syntrophales bacterium; assembly: GCA_028712885.1. Lineage (GTDB taxonomy): Bacteria > Desulfobacterota > Syntrophia > Syntrophales > UBA4778 > JAQTPK01. The sequence goes on from JAQTPK010000007.1 coordinate 52,826, forward strand.
GCGGAGCGTCTGCGGACAGGTCGAACTGGACGAGATCCTCTCGGAGCGCGAGAAGATTAATCTCAGCATCCAGGAAATCCTGGACCGCAGCACGGACCCGTGGGGGATAAAGGTAACCCTGGTGGAAGTCAAGCATATCGACCTCCCGGAGGAGATGAAGCGCGCCATGGCGAAGCAGGCCGAAGCCGAGAGGGAGCGAAGGGCGAAGATCATCAACGCGGAAGGCGAGTTCCAGGCGGCGCAGAAGCTTGCCGACGCAGCGGCTGTCATCTCCGAACAGCCGATTGCCCTCCAGCTCAGGTACCTGCAGAGCCTGGTCGTGATCGCGGCGGAGAACAACTCGACAACCATATTCCCGGTCCCGATCGACATGTTCAAGCCGTTTCTGCAAATGAACGATAAGAAGTGAAGATTGAGGGAAAGACGAAGGGCAAAAGGCGAAAGGTAATCAAGAAAGTACTCTGGAGCCCTTGCCCCTCCGCGTAATTCAAGACAGGAGTTGACAGTGGAGACGAAGGATACCAAGCGGATTTTTACGGGCGGTGCAATTCTTGTCACGCTCGGAGTACTTATTCTTCTCAACAGTTCGGGGGTATACGGATTCAACAAGAGCTGGCCGATCCTTCTCCTGGTCATCTCGGCGGGAACGCTGGTTCAGAATGTCAGGGATATGATCGGCTGGTTTATCGGGGCCGTCGCCGTTATTTTTCTCGTTATCCGCAACTGGTATGTCAATATCGGGGAGCTCGCCACATACGGACTTCCGCTCCTGCTGATCGCCGCCGGCGTCGTCGTCCTTCTGAAAAGCTTGAAAAAATAGACGCGGAGCGCGGTATTGAAAAATAAAGTAACTTCACGGCGGAAAGACAAAACCCTGGCGATATGCGATTTCGACGGCACCGTCAGCACGGTCGATATCGGACACGAGGTCCTGAAAAAGTATTCAGGCGACAAGTGGGATGATATCGATGCCGCTTACTGCTCCGGCAGGATCGGTTCGATGGAGGCATACCGCCTGATTGCCTCGATCGTGCGGATCCCGCGCAAGGACCTCGAGGCGTACCTCTCCGGCCTGAACAGCATAGATCCGTATTTTGAAGAATTCCACCGAATCTGCAGAAGCAGGTCCATAGATATCGCGATAATTTCGGACGGGCTCGATTTTTACATCGAGGACTTCCTGCGGCGGCACGGATTTCCGGACCTGAAATTCTATTCGAACAAGGTCGTTTTCACGGGCCGGGACCGGATAAATATCGAGTTCCCGCGCTTCAACGAGCAGTGCGGGAAGTGCGGGACCTGCAAGCGGATGCTCCTTGAGTCGATGCGGAAAGATTACTCGCGCATCATATACATCGGGGACGGATACTCGGATATATGCCCCGCCCGGCAGGCGGACCTCGTGTTCGGCAAGGAAATCCTCTTCCGGAGCTGCGTGAAGGCCGGGAAAGAATGCATTTACTACCGGGATTTCCGGCGGATCATCGAAGAAATCAGGGACAGGGAGGGGAGCGGGCCTGCGGAAAATTAAGAAAGACGTCATCCGGCTCGCGGAGCATGCCCCGATCCCGCGCTGGAACCCGGAGGAGCGGCCCCGTGAACTTCTGCTCAGCCGCGGTCCGGAAGCCGCTTCCGATGCCAGTCTTCTGGCCATAATCCTTCGCACGGGGAAGAGAGGTTTGAACGCGGAGGAGCTTGCCGGCAGGATTCTCAGCAGATATGGATCGTTGCGGGCGCTCGACGGGGTTTCCGTTGCCGAGCTCTGCAGGATAGAGGGGATCGGAAAAGCAAAAGCCGCCCAACTCAAGGCTGCTTTCGAGCTGGGGAAAAGGCTCCAGCGCGAAGACGCGGCGAAAGCCAACAAGTCGATCAGGATGGCCCAGGACGCGGTGGACTACGTCGCCGAGCGGCTGGGTCCTTACCTGAGAGACGCCAGAAAAGAGTTCTTTTACATCATTCTCCTGGACGTGAAGAACAAACCCCTGCGGGAGATCGAAATCGGAAAGGGAAGCGTTCAGGCCAGCATCGTGGATCCGAAAGAAATAATCCGGGAAGCTTCCCTGCATTCCGCTTCGGGAGTGATCCTCATCCACAACCATCCTTCCGGCGTCACCGAGCCGTCCGGAGAAGACGTCCGGATCACGAGAGCTATCTGCCAGTCATGCGAACTGGTGGGGGTGCGCGTTCTCGACCACATCATCGTAGGCAAGAACAGGGAGGATTACTTCAGCTTCTCCCGCTCCGGGCTGTTGCCCTGAGACAGGCTGTTCAGAAATGCCCATCTGCGTTGTTGCGCTCCGGGCGGCAATGTTGAAGCACCCATCAGTCCCACTGATGAGTGCTTCGATTCGCAGGACAAGTATTCCCACGAGTACGCATGGAAAAGGCAAAAAGGATCTACCCATAAAATTGGAAGAAAGTACTAACCCAATTTTCCAGATAATTAAGCTAGAAAAGCCTTGGCCAGGGCGTCGGCGACGGCCATGCCCTTGACGGTCGGTGAGATCCGGTCATTATCGATTCGGAGCAGACCGGAATTGATACAGGCATCAAGAATGGCTGTTTTGGTATTTACGAGATCCAGTCCGTAGTGCTGCAGTTCGGATAACGAGACGCCCCGCGCTGTTCTCAATCCGAGAAACAGGAATTCCTCGCCCATCTGTTCATCCTTCAGATCTTCCCCGGCTTCGACTGGACTTTTCCCGGATTGAAGCGCGGCTGTGTACTCTTCCACCGAAGACAGATTCCACCAGCGCCTGCGGCCGCGGAAGGAATGGGCCGAGGGGCCGAGGCCGAGATAAGGAGTATGGTCCCAGTACTTGCTGTTGTGCCGGGATTCCATGCCGGGAAGGGAGAAGTTGGACACCTCGTAATGGACGTAGCCGTTTTCCGCCAGCGCTGCGGATGTAGTTTCAAGAACGGAAAATGTTTCATCATCCGTCCGGAATTGCCCGTCGCGAAATTCTTCGGCCAGCGGCGTTCCGGGTTCCAGCGTCAGCTCGTAGCAGGAGAGATGCTCGGGACGGATGAGGACCGCCTGTTCAAGAATTCTCAGCCACTGATCTGTTGATTGGCGGGGGATACTGTAGATAAGGTCCAGGCCGATGTTCCGGAATCCAGCGGCGCGGACGCATTTGATCGACGCGAGGGCATCTCCGGGGGAATGCCTGCGTCCGAGGAATTTCAGGACTTCGCTGTCAAACGACTGCACTCCCAGGTTCAGCCGGTTAATGCCGCTGCGGAGCAATTCAGCAGCATACTGCGGGCTTATATCGGCGGGATTGGCTTCAACCGTGATCTCGGCGCCGGGCTCGATGCGAAAATTCCGCCGGACGGAATTCAGGATCAAATATATCTGTTCGGTGTCGAGGACAGACGGCGTGCCTCCGCCGAGATAGACCGTGTCGAACGGCCCGCAGTCCCTGTAAAGCTCCATCTCGCACGCCAGCGCCGATACAAATTTTTCCACCAGGTCGGAAGAAGGGGAGGGCAGGGAATAAAAAGCGCAGTACCGGCATTTGCTTGCACAAAAAGGAACGTGAATATAAAGTCCCCAGGGTCTATTTTGGTTATCTTGAGACATGACTTTAACTCTTAATATCAGCCTGGCGGTCGGAGTCTCCCGGCGACACGGACTTTTCTGCCGCTCTGCCACCTTCTATGTTGAAGGGCGCCGTCCGCGCGCATTGAGGGTATATTTACCTCTTCCTGCGTTAGAAAAGAGGCAGAATCGGGCCGGCTGTCCAGAATTGCCCGGATGCAAGGCCCCCGCAGGCCCGAGGAGCGGAGCGTACTCAAGCGTACGTGAGCATCCGAGGGCCAAGGGAAACGCAGCAGACGGGTGATTCTGGGCAGCCGGCTTATTCCTGATCCGTTTTAAGGACCGCCAGAAACGCGCTCTGCGGGATCGTCACGGATCCGACCATCTTCATCCGCTTCTTCCCTTTCTTCTGCTTTTCGAGGAGCTTGCGTTTTCGCGTGATGTCGCCGCCGTAGCATTTGGCCGTTACGTCTTTGCGGAAGGGGGAAATGGTCGTGCGGGCGATGACCTCTCCGCCTATCGCGCCCTGGATGGCGATCTTGAACATGTGGCGGGGGATCTCCTCTTTGAGCCTCTCGCAGGACTGAAGCGCGCGCGCGCGGGCGCGGTCCCGGTGGACGATCTGGGACAGGGCGTCGACGCGCTCCCCGTTGACCAGTATATCGAGCAGGGCCAGGTTGCTTTCCCGGTAATCGATCAGGTCATAGTCGAAGGAACCGTATCCCTGGGTTACCGTCTTGAACCGGTCGTAGAAGTCGAAGATGACTTCCGACAGGGGCATTTCGTACGTCAGCTCCGCACGGGTGGGGCTGGTGAAATTCAGCACGGAATTCACCCCCCGCTTCTCGGTGCAGAGCTTCATGACCGCGCCCAGGTATCTTTCCGGCAGCAGCATCGTGGCCCGGATGAAGGGCTCCTCCGCTTTCGCGATCTGCATCGGATTCGGGTACTGCGAAGGGTTGTCGATCTGGACGAGGCTGCCGTCCCTCATCGTGAACCGGAAGCGCACGCTCGGGACGGATAAAATGATGGACAGGTTAAACTCGCGCTCGAGACGCTCCTGGACGATATCGAGATGCAGGAGGCCGAGAAAACCGCAGCGGAAACCCTGGCCGAGGGCGACGGACGAGTCTTTCTGGTATATGAAGGAGGCGTCGTTCAGCTTGTACTTCTCCAGGGAGACGGCCAGGTCCTCGTAGTCGTCCGAGGCAATGGGATATATCGAGGAGAAGACTACCGGCTTGACTTCCCGGAAACCGGGAAGCGGTTCGCCGCAGGGTTTCGCGTCGCTGGTGATCGTGTCTCCGATGCGAACGTCCGAAACGGTTTTCACGCCCGCAATAACGTAGCCGACTTCGCCGGCGGAAAGGGAATTCTGTTTTTGCCGGGCAAGGGCGAAGCGCCCGACTTCCTCTACTTTGTAAACAGCGCCGTTCGACATGAAGCGGATCATGTCACCCGCCTGGATCCGGCCGTCCATTACCCGGCAGTTTATTATCGTGCCGCGGTATGAATCGTAATGGGCGTCAAAGATCAGAGCCGCCAGGGGGGAATCCGGGTTTCCCTTCGGCGGAGGGATTCTCTCTACGATCGCCTCGAATATCTCCTCGATCCCGGTCCCCGCTTTTGCGGAGCAGGCCAGATGAGTATCGGGGTCGAGGCCCAGCTCGGCGTCGATCTGCTCAAGGACGCGCTCGACGTCCGCCGCGGGAAGGTCGATCTTGTTGATGACGGGGATGATCTCGAGATTGTGGTCCATCGCGAGGTAAAGATTGGCGATGGTCTGGGCCTGAACGCCCTGCGCCGCGTCTATCAGAAGCAGCACTCCTTCGCATGAGGCCAGCGCGCGGGAAACCTCGTAGGAAAAATCGACGTGCCCCGGGGTGTCGATCAGGTTGAGCATGTAAATGCCGCCGTCTTCTGCACGGTAGGGAAGGGTGATCGCCTGGCTTTTGATCGTGATCCCGCGCTCGCGCTCTATATCCATGTTGTCCAGGATCTGGTCCTGGAAGTTGCGCGCGTCCACGACGCCGGTATACTGGATCAGGCGGTCGGCGAGAGTCGACTTGCCGTGGTCGATATGGGCGATGATGCTGAAATTACGAATATGGTCCATACAAAAAAGGCTCAAGGCTAAGGGCTGAAGGCAAAAGGCTGAAGGCAAAAGGTAAAGGCAAAGCAGGCACTATATCCGTATTTTACCCTTTGCTTTTGCCATTGGCCTTGAGCCCGGTTTATTATATCAAATCCCGCAGACAAGAAAAGCCCTCCGGCTATATATAAGTCCCGAGTCCGGAGTTCCGAGTCCGGAGTTAAGGCAAGAAAGTTGAATCAAGGTGTACGGCAGGTTTTACATGACCGGCTTTACTCTGAGCACCTCGAATGCCGGACTTTTTTGCTTAACTCGGAACTCGGAACTCGGGACTCCGGACCATTCCGCTGGAAGGCTCCTTGTCCGTCCTGGAAAACATTATGCCAGTTTTTTGAGCAGGCTCTCCGATACTTCTTTCACGCCGGGAAGACCGTCCACCTCGAGTACTTTGACCCTGTCCTTGAAATAGTTCACGGCGGAAAGGGTCCCGGTCTTCGTATCGTAATAGATGGAATGCCTCTTATCGATCGCCGACTCGTCCTGATCGTCGGCCCGGGCGCTCAGACTGCCTCCGCATACCCGGCACACAAACCCGCCGTCCTTCTTCGCCGGCTTGATGGCATCGATAAAGATGTTATTGGGATGGTTGTTGTCGTTGGCGCACAGACGCCTGCCCATGATCCGCTTCTTGGAAGTGTCGCGGTCGAGCACGATTTCGATCACGTAATCCAGCTTCATGCCGGCCTGCTGGAGGGCCTTGTAAAGGGCTTCGGCCTGGGCCAGGTTGCGGGGAAATCCGTCGAGAAGCCAGCCGTTCTTTGCATCGGCTTCCTTCAGGCGGTTCAGGATCATAGGCACCGTAATATCGTCCGGGACGAGGTCGCCCTTATCGATATATGCCTTTGCCTTTTTCCCGAGATCTGTCCCCTTCTTGATGTTATCACGGAAAATCACGCCCGTTTCGATGTGCGGAACGCCGAATTTCTTCTGCACAACGGCTCCCTGGGTGCCTTTGCCGCTGCCGTTCGGACCGAAAATCAGAATATTCATCCTGCAACTCCTTTCAGATCTTCTATTTTCCTTCGGCGATCGCCCTTATCTTGGCTTCCAGATTGATAAGATAGGCCGTTTCGGGTTGGAGGATCGCCTGGGTATCCACGTAATCCTTTTTGAATATCTTCTGTTTGACCGCGCCGCGGTCCCCGTTGAACTCGTCCAGTCCGTCAAGAATTTCCTGCCGGAATTCCTTCGTCCTGTTTATCGTTTTCCGTATATAACCCTTAGCATCCTCGCCGGTCAGGACGAAGAGATGGCTCATCATGATGATATCAACATCGAGTGCGGCCAGCTTCTCGAGTGACGCCATGTACTCTTTATAGCTGGAGAGGAATTCCGGGCTGATAATGTAATTCAGGTCGTAAACGCCGACCGCCTCGCCGGGGATGAGGGCCTTCAGGCTCGGGATATAATACGACACCGAATCGCGGGTGTGTCCGGGGGTGAAAATCGTTTTGAAGGAAGGTCCGCCTCCTTCCGGCTGGAATTCCTGGCCGTCTTCGATAAGGATATCAACCTCAAGCCCGGTAAAAACAAGGTCGCCGGAGTCCTCGACGCCTTCGAGGAAAGGGGAGTTCAGCGCCTGGATCAGCCGGATTGCATTCGGCTTCCGGAAGGTCTCGGCCGTCATCCGGCTTGCGCCGACCTTCAGGCCCCCGATGCGACTCTTCAGGAAGGCGGCCGCCCCGCAATGGTCGAAATGCGAATGGGTCAGGAAAAGATAAGCGAGTTTTCCGGGGTTTCCGAGCGTTTTTTGAATGTCAGAAAGATAGCGGGGGCCCACGAACGACATCCCGGAATCGAAGAGGATCGGTTTTCCCCCTGAAAGCAGGAACGCGGGCAGTTCAGGCTCACCCAAGGCATACAGGCCATCCGCTATTTTGCCGCTCTGTCTGAGAATCATCAGCTTCTCTCTTTAAGGACGGACGCACGGTCCGTTACGACCGCCCCGGTCAAGTGAATTCGTTGCTGCATCCGGAGCAGGGCGCAGCCGCGGGAGCACTCGATTTTTCCACCCGGGACCCGAAAACGGACAAGATTTTCTCCGTCTTGCCGGATTTGCAGTGAGGGCATTCCGTCGCCGGTGATTCATCCCTCGACTTGAAAAGGATTTCGAAGACCTTTCCGCAATTTCCGCATTTGAATTCAAATATGGGCATGGATCCGACCTGAAGATGACTCTCGGCGGGACGCAAAATAAAAAATTCCTTTGCGTCCGCAAAGGCATGGAAATCCTAAAAGATACCTCTGAAAAAGTCAAGATTATTGGAGACTCTCCGGAGCAGGCTCCGAAGAGTCTCCGATCCTCAGGGAAGATGCTTAAACATGATTCGCTCGCCTTCACTCGCTGCCGGATTCAGGATTGGGGCGATTGACGGGGAGAACCGGTATATGCTATTTGAGCCGAAAAAAAGGAAAAAGGGAGATGGCCGTATCCAAAAAAATAGAAGGATTCATATCGCAGGCATCCTGGATAAGGAGAATGTTCGAGGACGGAATCCGGCTGAAGCAGGAATACGGGGCGGAGAACGTTTTCGACTTCACCCTCGGAAATCCCGATGTGGAGCCTCCGCCGCGGTTCAAGGAAATCCTGCGGGAGATCGCGGCCGATCCTTCGCCGGGAAAACACGTCTACATGCCCAATGCGGGTTATCCCCGGACCAGGAGGGCAGTGGCGGAATATCTCAGCCGCGTCCAGCAGGTGCCTCTCGCCGAAGCCAATATCGTCATGACCAGCGGGGCCGGGGGCGCGCTTAACGTCATCCTGAAGACACTGCTGGATCCGGGCGACGAGGTCGTCATCCCGACACCTTTTTTCGTCGAATACAGGTTTTACGTGGACAACCACGGGGGAACGGCGCGTCTTGTCCCCACCCGGGACGATTTCTCGCTCGACCTGAAGGGAATGGAAGAGGCCGTGACGGAAAAGACGAAAGCGGTTCTGATAAATTCACCGAATAATCCTACGGGAAAAGTCTACGGCGAAACTGAAATCCGGGCCCTTGCCGGAATCATCGCAAGGAAGGGAAGGGAATTCGGGCGGGATATATACCTCATCTCCGACGAGCCCTACAGGGATATAGTTTACGACGGGGCGGTCGTGCCTTCCATAATGGCCGCCTGCCCCAACAGCGTCATCGCCACTTCTTATTCAAAGAACCTGTCGATACCGGGCGAGCGGATAGGGTACATTGCGGCGCATCCCGGCATGAGCGGCTTCGGGAAGATCATGGAAGGATTCATCCTGTGCAACAGAATTCTTGGGTTCGTGAATGCCCCGGCCATCATGCAGCGGGCTGTCGCCCTGATGCAGGGCGAGACAGTGGATCCGTCCCTGTACAGGACGAGGCGCGATCTCCTGTGCGACGGTCTGTCGGAGGCCGGTTACAGGTTTGAAAAACCGAAAGGCGCTTTCTACCTGTTTCCCAGAACGCCGATAGAGGACGACGTCAAATTCGTCAAGGCTCTCCAGGAAAAGAAAATTCTTACCGTTCCCGGGAGCGGCTTCGGCGGGCCGGGCCATTTCCGCATTGCCTACTGCGTGGAAGAGAAGACGATCACCGGCGCGATGAAGGGGTTCCGGGAAGTGATGGAGGGTTTTAAGTAGGCAAAGGGCGAAGAGTGTCCCAACGTTAGCTGAATAAATCCAGTTGGTTTTCCAAATAAGCCTACGCTTTTTTCAACCTGCCAAAGCAAAGTCAGGATTAGCCCTTAGCCCTTTGCCCTTCGCCCAACGGAACGTTGGGACACTACTGAGTCTGGATGAATTTCAATTCGATATTTTTTTAAGCTTTGAATCTGGAAGGCAGCCTTTACTGCAGCGTATGTCCGGTATTCCTTCGGGCTCGGGTTCGGGTTATTTGATCAGGGACGATGAACTATTGGCCCAGGCTCAGAATCTGATGCTGAAATTCCTGAACTCTCCCCGCCAGGCCTCCTCTGAAATCTGAATACCCGTGACATCGGCCAGGCGGGGACCTTTGCGGCACCATTCGACCATTTCGCGAACCTTGTCTTCCGGTCCCTCGAATACCGCCTCGACGTCCCCGTTATGGAGATTGCGGACCCAGCCGGTCAGCTCCATCGATTCCGCCGTTCTCTTTGTCCAGGCGCGGAAAGATACGCCCTGAACGCGGCCCGAAATAGTAATTTTTACTCTCTTCCGGCGATTCTGATTATCCATTAATGAGTTCGCAGTTTCCGGTTCGCAGTTCCCGGTTCATTCTGAAAGGCAGGATTGTCTTTCCGCAACTGTAAACAGTGAACCGCGAAGCGTGAACTATTTTTTCAGCAGTTCGAGAAACCCTTCTTCCGTCAGTATAGGAATATTAAGGGTGCGGGCCTTGTCGATTTTGGATCCGGGGGATTCGCCGGCAACGACGTAATCGGTCCGGCGGGTCACCGATTCCGACGTCTCCGCGCCGAGGGCTTCGGCCATGGCCTTCGCCTCGCTCCTCTTCAGGGTCGGCAGCGTACCGGTGAAGACAAAGGTCTTTCCCGCCAATGCCGTTCCCTTTACGGGGGCGCTCTCCAGCGGTTTCACGCCCGCATTCCTCAGATCTCCAATGACCCGCCTGTTGGCCGGCTCACGGAAGAAGCCGGAGAGGCTCTTCGCGATTACGCCGCCGATTCCCTCCGTCGCGGCCAGGTCTTCCTCCGTCGCGTTCATGATGCCGTCGAGCGAACCGAATTTTTTCACCAGAATCCTGGAGATATGCTCGCCGACGTGGCGGATGCCGAGGGCGAAGATAAATTTCTCGAGCGGCGGATTTTTGGACCGCTCGATCGCGCTCAGGATATTGCCGGAAGACTTCTCCGCGAGCCTTTCCATCCGCATCAGCTTCTCCGGATCCAGGCGGTAGAGGTCGGCCGGGTTCCGGACCGTTCCTGATTCCACAAGCTGGGAGACCAGCTTGTCGCCGAGGCCTTCAATGTCCATGGCACCGCGGGAGGCGAAATGGCGGATGTTTTCCTTGAGCTGCGCGGGGCAGGCGATGTCGATGCACCTGACGGCCGCTTCCCCTTCCAGCCTCACAACTCTGGACTTGCAGACAGGGCAATACTCGGGCATCCGGAAAAGCTCGGAGCCGGGCCTTCTTTTTGACGTCACCACCTGGACGATCTCGGGAATCACGTCCCCGGCGCGCTGAACGACGACAGTGTCTCCTACGCGGACGTCTTTGCGCTCGATCTCATCCTGGTTGTGCAGGCTGGCCCGGCTGACGGTTACGCCTCCGACGCGGACCGGCTTCAGAACGGCAACCGGGGTCAAGGCGCCCGTACGGCCAACATTAATCTCGATTTTCTCGACAACGGTGGTTTCCTGAACAGCTTGAAACTTGCAGGCCAGCGCCCAGCGCGGGCTCCGCGATACCGTACCGAGGCGTTCCTGCAGGTCCAGGGAATCGACCTTTATAACGATTCCGTCGATCTCGAAGGGGAAGTTGTGCCGCTCCGCTTCCGTTTCGCGGAAGTAGGCCAGGCATCCTTCGACGTTTTCAACCCTGCGGACGTGCTCGCTTACGGGGAATCCCCAGGCGGAAAGGGCGCGCCGGAGGTCCCACTGCGTCCGTATGGAGGCGCCGCCCGCGATATCCCCGATCCCATAGCAGCACAAATCCAGCGGCCGGCGCGAGGTGATTCTGGAATCGAGCTGCCGGAGCGATCCCGCCGCTGCGTTCCGGGGATTGGCGAAGACGGGCTCTCCCGCCTCTTCCCTCCGCCGGTTCAGCTTCCGGAAGTCCTCGAGCCGGATATAAACTTCTCCGCGCACCTCCATGCGCCGGGGCAGGGGGAATTCACGGGATTCCCTGAGGCGCAGGGGGACCGACCTGATCGTCCGCAGGTTAGCGGTGACGTTTTCCCCCGTAAAGCCGTCGCCGCGGGTGGCGCCGGACGTGAATCTGCCGTCGGCATACATCAGATTCACGGCAACGCCGTCGAACTTGGGCTCAACGACATAGGCGATGTCCTCAGTCCTGCCCAGGAACCGTTTTATCCGGGAATCGAATTCGATGATTTCCTCGCCGGAGAAGGCATTGGACAGGCTGAGCATGGGGACAAGGTGGGCCGACGGCGAGAACTTGTCCAGAGGGGGAGCCCCGATGCGCCGGGTCGGGGAATCCGAAACGTCGATTTCACCCGCGTACTTCGCTTCGAGCTCGATCAGCTCGCGCATGAGCCGGTCGAACTCGGCATCGGATATTTCGGGACTGTCAAGCTGGTAATAAAGACGGTTGTGCCGCTCGATCTCTTTCTGCAGATAACCGATTCGCTTAAGGTCGCTTTCTCTGCTCACCTATTTTACCAGCTTAAGGTCAGGCTTGTGCTTGGAGGTTTTTTTCCGGGGGGCAGGCGGACCGTGCTTCTGAAGCAGGCGCTCGTTGAAGATCTGGTTCTTCACGCGGACGGCGTTGATGATGAAGAAAATAATAACTGATTTTTCCCATTCTTTTGTTGTTTCGAATTTTTCCATCCGGTCCCTGTATTTTTCCCACAGGGAGGTCAGGGACGCTTCATCAAGCGCCAGGATCTTTTCCGCTATCTTCTCCAGCGTGGATTCGAGCATGTCCGCATCCCGTAAAAGATAACAAATAGTAATTGCCGGGTGGGGAAAAGTCAAACCAAAATGGCTGACCGGCAGAGCTAAATACGAAAAAAATCTTGTCTTTTTGCGCAACATGGTGATAATTTTTGGCATACATCAGCGTGAAGGCATCGGCATGAAAATCGGCGTTGTTTCCGATACCCATCTCAAGGGTTATGACGAGCGCCTGAAGAGAATTGCGGACAAGTATTTCGCGGACGCCGGATTGATCCTCCACGCCGGCGACCTTGTCGATCTTCGCGTCCTGGACGCATTCAGCGGACGCGAGGTCAGGGCAGTGCACGGCAACATGGATCCCGGGGAAACCCGCGGGGCCCTGCCTGAGAAGACTGTGGTTGAAGCGGGCGGGTTCCGGATCGGCTTGATTCACGGGTGGGGCTCTCCGTTCGGTCTCGGGCGCAAATTGAGAAAAGAATTCGCCGATATAGATTGCCTGGTGTACGGTCATTCGCATTATCCCGACAACCGCCGGGACGGCATACTTTATTTCAACCCCGGTTCTGCGGCGGGAAATCTCATGTGGACCGGGAAAACAATAGGGATGCTGGAAATAGGCGAAAATGGGATCTCGGGAAGGATCATCGGTCTTCGCGATTCTTCCCGCGCGTTCTGAAGGGACCATGGAGAATATAATAGCTCACGGAAGAATGGAATTCATCAGGAGCAAAAAGCCTGAAGGGTGCGTATTCTGCAAGAAATCGATCCGCGAGGAATGCCTTGTCCTGTTTGAAAACGAACAGGTATTCATCCTTGTCAACAAGTACCCGTACAATTCGGGTCATCTCCTGATCGCGCCGCAGAGGCACATATCCGGCCTGGAAGAGCTCACTCCGGAAGAGAGCGCAGCCATGGTCGAATGCCTCCACATTTCCGTCCGAATTCTTATAGAAGTCATGCATCCGGAAGGGTTCAACATAGGAATGAACGTGGGAAAAGTGGCCGGAGCCGGAGTGGCCGACCACATTCACCTGCATATAGTGCCGCGCTGGAACGGCGATACGAGTTTCATGACGTGCCTGGCCGATACGAGAGTTACGCCGGAAGATCCGGTAAAGACATATGAAGGGCTCAGACCCCATTTCGATGATCGATGCGGAGGCGCAAAGAAATGAAATTCTTTTCGATGATTTTCCTCATGGCGTTCCTGTTCCTCGCCGTCACGTTCTCCATGCAGAACACGGGGCCGGTTATTCTCCGCTATTACAATCTGCTTGACTTCCAGACACCCGTCTATCTCCTTGTCTTCATCGTTTTTTTTACCGGGGTCGTCTTTTCCGGACTGGCCGGTCTGATCGAGCGATTCAAGCTTTCCCGCAACATCTCCAGGCTGAAAAAGGAGATAAAGGATCTCGAAGCGGAGCTCTTCGAAGTCCGGAAAGTGCAATTAACCGATCAGAATACCGCGCCGATACGGAATGAATACCTTTCCTGAAAACGGTAATAGGTCATAGGTTACAGGTGATGGGTTTTTATAATCCATTCCTGTAACCCATTACCCATCACCCATCGCCCGTTCATCCTCCAATCATGAAATCATTCTAATTTGAATAAAAATGAAATTCATGACTGACAGAACGCTGGGGAGACTGGCCCGGTGGCTCAGATTGCTTGGCCACGATACGGCCATGTACGAAGGGAAGGAAAAAAGCGGCCGGGATTTTCTGAACGCCGCGCTTCGGGAGAGGCGAATCGCGCTCAGCCGGAACCGCTCGCTGGCGAAAAGACAGTATCGCGGCGAGCTGAAGATCGTCAGGTCGGATCGCATTGAAGAACAGTTGCGCGAGATGGCTGAAGAATTCGGGCTGGGACCGTCGGCAGAGGGCATGTTTCAAATCTGCATGGTCTGCAACGAGAAGCTGCTCCCGGCGGACAGGCGCGAAGTGAAGGGGCTGATTCCGGATTATGTGGAGGAAACACAGGCGAGCTTCAGGAAGTGCCCCTGCTGCGGAAGAATATTCTGGCCCGGAACGCATCTGCAGCGGGCCGAAGCCTTTATGAAGCGGCACATTCCGAAGGATCGCCCTTGATCTTCAGGATCATGTGGGGAAGGGCCGGAAGGACGATGGAAAGCCCCTCTCTGGCGGCTTTGGGGCTTCCGGGGAGGTTCACGATCAGGGTGCAGCCGCGTATTCCCGCCGTCGCCCGGGAAATTAAAGAATAAGGGGTTATCTCGAGTCCCTTCATCCGCATCGCCTCGCCGATCCCGGGGACCTGTTTTTCTATCACCTCGAGCGTGGCGTCCGGCGTAATGTCGCGCGGCCCGACTCCCGTCCCTCCGGTGGTCACGACGAGGTCCAGACCCTTTTCATCCGCGTACTCCACGAGCTTCCGCCGGATTACGTCCTTCTCGTCAGGGACGATGTCGCGGCACACGACTTCCATGGAAGAATCCTCCAGGAGCCGCGCGACTTCCAGGCCGCTCAGGTCCTCCCGGAGGCCCGCCGATCCCTTGTCGCTGACTGTGATGACGCCGGCACGGATCATTTTGTCTCTGCTCTGGCCCCCGCCGCTCAGCCCTCTTTCTCCTTCTTTGCCGCCGCGATTATCTTCTCGGCGATGGAAGGGGGGACTTCCTCGTAGTTGGAATGCTTATAGGTGAACATCCCCCGGCCGCTGGTGATCGATCTCAGGTCGGGCGCATACGTGAGCACTTCCGCAAGCGGCACCTGGCCTTTGATGATCTGGATGGAGCCTTTCGTTTCCATTCCGAGCACCCTGCCGCGGCGGCTGTTGAGGTCGCCGATGACGTCGCCCATGTATTCCTCGGGGATCTCTATGTCGATGTTCACGATCGGCTCGAGCAGGATGGGCTGGCACTCGAGAACGCCTTTTTTGAATCCCATCGACCCCGCGATCTTGAACGCCATTTCGGAGGAGTCCACCGTGTGGAAGGAGCCGTAGACAAGCGAGACCTTCACATCAACCACCGGATAGCCGGCGACGACGCCTTCGTTCATCGCCTCGACAATGCCTTTCTCCACGGCGGGAATGTACTGCTTGGGCACGACGCCGCCGACGATCTTGTCCTCGAACTCGAATCCGCTCCCGCGGGGCATGGGCTCTATTTCCAGAACGGCGTCGCCGTACTGGCCGCGTCCTCCGGACTGCTTCTTGTACTTGCCCTGCACCTTCGTCTTGCCCTTGATGGTCTCCTTATAGGGAACCTTCGGGGTGCTCAGGGTTACTTCTACGCCGAATTTCCTCTTCAGCCGCTCTACCGCAACCTCGATATGTACCTGCCCCATCCCGGAGAGGATGATCTCCTTCGTCTGCTCGTCGCGATGAACAGTGATGGACGGGTCTTCCTCGATCAGCCGGTTGAGGGAGGTCATGATTTTCTCTTCGTCCCCTTTCGCCTTCGGATGGACGGCGAAAGACATGACCGGCGGAATGGGAGGAATCCGGTCGAACACGATCGGCTTTTTCTCGTCGCAGATGGTGTCTCCCGTCGTGGTCTCTTTAAGCTTGGCCACGGCGGCGATGTCGCCGGCGATAAGGGAATCGGCGGGCTTCTGGTTCTTACCCTCCAGGAAGAAGAAGCTTCCGAAGCGCTCGTTGATTTTCTTTGTGGAGTTGTAGAAATTGAAATCCGAGGTTGCCGATCCGGAGAAGACGCGGAAGATCGTGAGCTTTCCCGCATACGGGTCGGCCAGGGTCTTGAAAACGTACGCCGAAAAGGGAGCGGACGTTTCGGGCTTTCTTTCCTCTTCCTTGTTTTTTCCGGGCACTGTTCCCTTGACGGCGCCCCGGTCGGGGGGCGACGGCAGCAGCTGTATGATCCAGTCGAGCAGGGGACGGATGCCGGTATTCTTCAGGGCGGCGCCGCAGGCGACCGGGACGAGATCCAGGGCGAGGATGCCTTTGCGAAAGCCGGTGCGCAGTTCATCGGGGCTCAGCTCGCCGCTTTCAAGGTACTTGTCCATCAGTTTCTCGTCCGTTTCGGCGATATCCTCGACCATGGCGTCGTGGAAAGTCTTGGCTTCATCCGCGAGGTCCGCCGGGATATCAGACGACTTGAATCCGCCCTTGGCGTCGTCAAAAATCAGGGCCTTCATGCTGAGGAGATCGACAATGCCCTTGAAGGATTCCTCGGCGCCGATCGGAATGCAGACAGGCGTGGCCTTTTTGCCGATCTTCTTCCGGACGCTCTCGACCGCCCCGGCGAAATCGGCCCGCTCGCGGTCCATCTTGTTGATAAAAATCATGCGGGGAAGCGAGAATTGATTGGAGTACTCCCATACCTTCTGGGTCTGGAATTCCACGCCGCTCACCGCGTCAAGAACGACAATAACACCGTCCATGACGCGCAGCGAGTTGATTGTGTCCGTGGCGAAATTCGCGTCTCCGGGCGTATCGATGAAATTGATCTTGTGTCTGTCCCACTCGACGAAATTGGTCGCGGCGCTGATGGATATGCGCCTTTTCTGCTCTTCCGGCTCGAAATCGAGGGATGAAGTGCCTTCGTCGACGCGCCCCAGGCGGTCGGTCTTTCCCGATACGAAGAGAAAGGATTCACAGAGCGACGTCTTGCCCGTGCCTCCGTGACCTACAATAGTGATATTCCTAATGGAATTAGGTTCGTATTTTGCCATCCGGATCTCCTTCGCCCTATTCCTCGGCTCATGTTCTTTAAGAGACTGTTAAAGCTGCAATTTTTAGTTAATAGATGCCTCAAAGTCAAGACAATTTTGAATCCGGCAGCTCGCATACCCGTCCGGCTGGGGTCCGTTTTCAGCGGACGGGGTATGCGAGCGAATCTTGTTTGAGCATCAATTTTCCACGTCATCCGGGCGGGCTGTGATATAATCCGCGGCCATGCCGGAGACAAAAGAAATACTGGGCAGGGTAGAGGAGGCGCTCCTCTTCGCGTCGCGGGAAGATTGCCGCCATCTGGGCTCTGTCAGCGGCCTGGAGAAGATGGTCCTGAAGCAGATGGAAATCCTCAACCTGTCCGGGCATGATACAGGCGGCGGGTGGAAGAAAGCGATAATAAGGATCCGCAAGGCCGTCACCGGGTTCGATTCCCTTTCCGGGGCCGGCAAGGCGGCGGCCGTCATGGAGGCCGTGGCGCTGATCGGAGAGTTGAAGCGGCTTTGCGGGAAAACCGGCGGCGATCACGTCTGCGCCCAGGCGCCGGCGCCGGCCGGGGCGAAGGCCTCCGCAACAGTCCGGGACCCGGTTTCCGTACCGGCGACCGACCTGAACGGCGTGGGGAGCAGGACGGCGGAGCTTCTGCGGCGGAAGGGCGTCGAGACGGTCAGGGACGTACTTTTCTTCCTTCCCATCCGGTACGAGGATCGCAGGATATTGAAGACCGTCGCCGAAGCGGAACCGGGCCGCCGGGAAACCGTACTCGGGAGCATCGCCTCGGCCGGAATCCGCTGGTACGGACGCAGGAAGGTCTTCGAGGCCGTCATCGAGGATCAATCGGGAGGGATCGTCACGGCGAAATGGTTTCAGGGCAGGGCAGCCTACCTCCAGAAACTCCTTTCCCCGGGGGCAAAGATTATTCTGACAGGCGAGATAAAGGGGAACAGGCTGCTCAAGGAGACGCTCCATCCCGATTTCGAGATACTGGACGGGGACGAAAACGATCTTCTGCATTTCCGCAGGATCGTCCCGGTTTATTCCGCGACGGAAGGCCTGCACCAGAAATGGATGCGGAGGATAGCGAAACAGGCGGTCGAAAAGTACGCAGATCTTGTCCCGAGCCCCATTCCGGATCACGTGTGCCGGAGGCATCGCCTGCCCTCCATGGGCGAGAGCATCCGGAGGGTCCATTTTCCCGGGGACGAAGAGGATTTCTCATCCGTCATCCGAATGAAGACGGACGTCTTCCGGCGCCTCGCTTTCGACGAGCTGTTTTTCTTCGAGCTGGCGATGGCGCTCAGGAAGAGCGGGAACGCCGGCGAAAAGGGGACAGCATTTGCCCCGCAGCGCGAGCTGATCGGCAGGTTCCGGCGCGTTCTCGATTTCCCGCTGACGGCGGCCCAGGATAAAGCCATGGCGGAAATATTCGAAGACATGGCTCTGCCGCGGCCGATGAACCGCCTGCTCCAGGGAGACGTCGGGTGCGGGAAGACAGTCGTCGCCATGGCGGCCGTGCTGACCGCCTGCGGGAACGGATTTCAGGCGGCGGTAATGGCTCCCACCGAAATCCTGGCCGAACAGCATTTCTCCCAGATAAGGCGGTGGGCGGAAGCCCTCGATCTCCCGTCCGTACTGCTGACCGGGAGCATGCCGGCCGGGAGCCGGAAAGAGTCCCTGGAAAAAATAGAGGCCGGAGCGGCCGCGGTAATTGTCGGCACGCACAGCCTGATTCAGGAGACGGTTAATTTCCGCAGGCTCGGGCTGGCGGTAATAGATGAGCAGCACAGGTTCGGCGTCGTGCAGAGAGGGCATCTGCGCGAAAAGGCGATTTCTCCGGACATGCTTTTTATGACCGCGACTCCCATTCCCAGGACGCTCGCCCTCACCGCATACGGCGACCTGGACATTTCCGTGATAGACGAGCTGCCCCCTTCGAGAATACCGGTCAGCACAAAGATCGCAAGGGAGAAAGACCGCGGCCGCGTTTACGAAGCGGTGAAGAGGGAAGTGGAAAAGGGAAACAGGGTTTTTATCGTCTATCCCCTCGTCGAAGAGTCGGATGCACTCGACCTGAAAGATGCGACGGGGATGGCGGACAATTTGCGCGAGAAGGTCTTCCCCCGGTTCCGCGTGGGCCTGGTCCATGGGAAAATGAGAGCCGAAGCGCGGCAGAAGGAGATCGAAGCGTTCCGGTGCGGAAAGACGGACATTCTCGTGGCGACAACAGTGGTCGAGGTCGGGGTAGACGTTCCGGAAGCTTCACTGATGATCATCGAGCATGCGGATCGTTTCGGGCTCTCTCAGCTTCACCAGCTGCGGGGGAGAGTCGGCAGGAGCGGCCTGCCGGCTACCTGCATCCTGATGACCGGCTGCACCCCTTCCGAGATAGCGGCGCGGCGCCTCCGCAAGATGGAGGAAACCAATGACGGCTTCCGCATCGCGGAGGAGGATCTCGCCATCCGGGGTCCGGGGCAATTCATGGGGACGCGCCAATCGGGGTTCCCCGATTTCCGGATCGCCTGCATATTCAGGGATTATGCCCTGCTGGATGCCGCAAGGCGGGAGGCCTTCATGATCATCGGGGAAGATCCTCTTCTTGAAAAGGCCGGGCATCGGCGCCTGCGGGATGCTCTTTTCCTCCGATGGGGTGACCGGCTGCGGCACCTGGATGCCGGATAGTGGCGAAGATGCGAGGATGCGAGGATGCGAAGATAGGAAATTAAATTCCAAATCCCAGGCACCAGGCTCCAGACAATATCGAAATCCCAAATTCGTATTTCCAAAGTCCTCAATAGAAAACGATTCCGGGTGTTTGGAATTTGGATATTGGTATTTGGGATTTCCTTGGTATTTGGTGCCTGGGATTTGGGATTTATTATCAGTCCTTACACCACGCTTGGTTAAATTCCTTTGACATTTCCGGGACTTTGTAATAAAAATTTCCGTTCCGGATTTTGCCGGGAAGGGGAAACGATTTCTGCGGAAGGAAAGAACGTCATGAAAGAGATCGTTGTGGGCCTGATCGGTTTCGGCACCATCGGCAGCGGCGTAATTAAACTTCTCCAGGAAAACAGGGAGCAGCTCGAGAGGCGTCTGGGGGCGGGAATCCGCTTCAAGAAGATTTCGGATCTGGACATAACGACGCCGCGGGTCGTTTCCGTCGACCGGAACATGCTGACAAAAAGCGCGGCGGATATTATCCATGACCCGGAGATATCGATAATCGTCGAGCTTGTGGGCGGTTATGAGCCCGCCAGGACATTCATTCTGGATTCAATGCGCCGGAAAAAGCACGTCGTCACGGCAAACAAGGCGCTCCTGGCCACTTACGGCGACGAGATATTCGAGGCGGCGGAAAGGGAAGGCGTCAACATCGGTTTCGAGGCGAGCGTCGGCGGCACCATCCCCATCATCAAGACCCTTAAAGAGAGCCTGGTGGCGAACAGGATAAAAGCCATCTTCGGCATCATGAACGGGACGTCGAATTACATTCTGACCAGGATGACCGACGAAGGGAAGCCGTTCGAGGAGGTCCTGAAAGAGGCCCAGCGGCTCGGATTTGCCGAGGCCGACCCCACGTTCGATATTGAGGGGATAGATACGGCCCACAAGCTGGCGATCACCCTTGCCCTCTCTTACCGGAGGAAAGTAAAGCTGGAAGAGATATATCGCGAAGGGATTTCGGGCATCTCGCAGATGGATATCGAATTCGCGAAAGAGCTGGGCTACCGGATCAAGCTCCTGGCCATCGCCGTGCAGAAGGAGAACGCGATCGAGGCGCGCATCCATCCGACGATGATCCCGTTCGGCCGCCTCCTTGCCAACGTCAACGGGAATTACAATGCATTCCATGTCGTCGGGGACGCCTCGGACTCCATCTTCCTCTACGGCCAGGGTGCGGGAATGATGCCCACGGCCAGCGCCGTCATGAGCGACATAATAGACATCGGCAGGGATATTCTCAAGGGCATTTCCAGAAGGGTGCCTTCCCGCGCGCACCGGGAGAACCAGATCGAAAGCATCGACCTGCTGCCGATGGACGAGGTCTTCACCCGCTATTATTTCCGCTTCTCCGCGGTCGACCGGCCCGGCGTCCTTTCCAAGATCGCAGGAGTCCTCGGGGAAAACGACATCAGCATCGCGAGCGTCATCCAGAAGGGAAGGAAATTCGACGGCGCGGTTCCGGTGGTCATGACGACCCACGAATCCAAAGAGGCGAACGTGAGAAAGGCCCTCGCGTTGATCGACCGGTTAGATATAGTGCGCGGAAACACCGTCCGGATACGCATCGAGGAAGAAATATCGCAATGAAATATGCAATTCTGATCGGCGACGGCATGGCGGACTACCCGCTGGACGTCCTCGGGGGCGGGACTCCGCTCTCGGCCGCCGCCACGCCGAACATGGACATGATTTCCTCCCGGGGATCGATCGGACTGATCAACACCATTCCCGCGGGCTTCCCTCCGGGGAGCGATGTGGCGAACCTCACCGTCCTCGGTTACGATCCTGCGGAATCTTATACCGGCCGCGGACCGCTGGAGGCCGCCAGCCTCGGCGTCAGGCTTTCCCCCGGGGAGGTTGCATTCCGGTGCAACCTCGTCACGCTCGGTCCCGGCGAAGCGCCGGCCATGGAGGATTACTCCGCCGGACATATCTCCACGGGGGAGGCGAAGGAGCTTATCCTCGCGCTGGACCGGGAGCTCGGCGCGGGAGCTTTTCGCTTTTATCCGGGAGTGGGTTACCGGCACCTGCTGGTCTGCAGGGGGGGAGGCTCGCTGAAAACCACCCCTCCGCACGACATCGTGGGCCGGTCGGCCGTGAAGTATCTGCCGGCGGGCGAAGACGAGGCGCCCCTGCGGGAGCTTATGAGAAAAGCGCGGGAAATCCTGGAGGCCCATCCGGTGAACGCCTCCCGCCTCAGGGCGGGGGAAAACCCCGCCAATTCAATCTGGCCCTGGGGACAGGGGACTTCGCCGCGGATGACCCCGCTGACTTCAAGGTACAATATCCGGGGCGGAATAATATCGGCGGTTGACCTGCTCAGAGGGATCGGAGTGTTGGCGGGACTGGAGGTCATTCCGGTGGAAGGCGCCACGGGCTATATCGATACCAACTATGCCGGCAAGGCGGCGGAAGCCGTCACGGCCCTGCACCGGGGCTGCGATCTCGTGATAGTCCACGTGGAGGCCCCGGACGAGATGGGTCACGAGGGAAAGGTCAAGGAAAAGATGCGGGCGATTGAGGACTTCGACGCCAAGGTCGTCGGCCCGGTTCTGCGGGAAATCGCGCTGCTCGGATCCTTCCGGCTGCTGGTTCTCAGCGATCACCCGACGCCTATTGTAAAGAGAACGCATGTGGGAGACCCCAGTCCATTCTGCGTCCTCTCGTCCGAACCGGGCGAGAACCGGGGAAGGGGAATGCCCTTTACCGAAAAGTCGGCGGCGGAGAGCGGGATCATCGTTTCTCCGGGCCATTCGCTGATCGGCTGTTTTCTGGGCGACTGGGGGGCGTTTGTTGCCGCACGTCGTTAAACACCGCGTCATCTACGCCGATACGGACGCGATGGGGGTCGTTTATCACACTAACTATATCCGCTGGTTCGAGATCGGCCGGACGGAACTGATGCGCGAGCTCGGCTGGGTGTACGCCGACCTGGAGCGGCGGGGGTATTATCTGCCCGTGACGAAGGTATTCTGCCATTATTTCCTTCCGGCGAGATACGACGAGATCGTCAGGATCGAAACGAGAATAGATTACCTGAAACGGGTGAGCGTCAAATTCGATTACGAAATCTGGGACGAGCAAAGGGAAAGGAACCTTTCCGAAGGTTACACGGTTCACGCTTTCGTTAACGGAGAGGGAAAAATCACGAGGCCGCCCCCGGATCTGGCCGAGTCGATCCGGAGGGCGACGGGCCGTTGACCGGCGGACCGGTCCTGTTTTCCGGCAGAAATTGTGAGGAGGCGTTTGAGATGAACAATCCGAAAAAGCAGGACCTGGAAAAACCGGACCTGCTTCAGGAGAAAACCGCGGCATTGCTCGAATTCGTCATGAGGAACAGAAAGGCGCTCCTGGCCGGGACAGCCGCACTGGTCCTCCTTATTCTGGGCGCCGGCGGCTGGTACATGTACAGCCTCGGCGTGGAAGCCGAGGCGCAGAAGGCGTATTCGCAGGCGATGCAGGTCTTGAGGATGTCAGGACCCGAGATCACGGCGGAAACCGCCGGGCCGGCGCTGACGATGTACGAGGAAGTGATCCGGAAATATCCGGGCACGGATGCCGCGGCATTCGCCAGGTACGACCTGGGGAATATCTATTACCGGATCGGCGATTACGACAAATCGATCAGGTCCTACACCGAATTCCTGAATAAATCTTCCGGCGGCGACGACCTGAAAACTTTTGCCTATGCCGGCCTCGGGTATTCATACGGCGCGAAAAAGGAGTACGCCCGGGCGATCGAGTCCTTCGAGGAGTCACTGAGGACGGTGAAGGGGTCCTCTATGACCGGCATGATTTACGGCAGCATGGGAGACGTTTACGTGGAAATGGGTAAACCGGCGGAAGCGGCGGAGTCGTACCGGAAGGCGCTGGAGCAGAAGAACGATCCGTTCATGGAAACGCTGCTGCGCAGGAAATTATCGGAAACAGGCTGAGATGCGGGAGAGTATAAGAGGATGAAGGAACTTCTTTCAGGAAACGAAGCGATCGCAAGGGGCGCCTATGAGTGCGGCGCCCGTTTCGCAGCCGGATATCCGGGCACGCCGAGCACGGAGATCATGGAGGAATTTGCAAAATACCCTGACGTTTACGCAGAGTGGGCGCCCAACGAGAAGGTGGCCCTCGAAACGGCGATCGGGGCCGGACTCGCGGGCGCGAGGGCGATGGCGGTCATGAAGCACGTCGGCGTGAACGTGGCGGCCGATCCGCTTTTCACGGTGAGTTATACCGGCACCAACGGCGCGCTCGTCATCATTACGGCGGACGATCCGTCCCTGCACAGCTCCCAGAACGAGCAGGACAACCGCAACTACGCCAAGTTCGCCAAGGTTCCCATGCTCGAGCCGTCGAGCAGCCAGGAGGCGAAAGATTTTGCCAGGCTGGCCTTTGAAATCAGCGAGCGGTTCGACACGCCCGTCTTTCTGAGGACCACCACCCGCCTGTCCCACTCGAAATCAATCGTGAATATCGGAGAGCCGGATGTTCGGGAGGGCAGGGAAGGGATTAAAATCAATCCCGCGAAGTATGTGATGGTTCCTATGAACGCCCGGGCCCGCAGGATGGAAGTGGAAAAGCGCCTCGGCGCCCTGCGGGATTTTGCGGAGACTTTCCCGGAAAACCGGATCGAATGGAACAGCCGCGAGGCGGGCGTCATCGCCTCGGGGATGGCGTATAATTACGCGAAGGAGGCGTTCCCGGAATATTCATTCCTGAAGCTCGGGATGGCTTATCCCATGCCGGACAGGATGATCCGGGAGTTCGCGGCCGGGGTCAGGAAGCTTTACGTGGTGGAGGAGCTGGACCCCTTCATCGAGGAGCACGTCCGGACGCTGGGGATCGAGGCAACGGGAAAAGAAATATTTCCGGCCATGAACGAGTTCGATCCGGGGATCATCGAGCATGCAATTACGGGTATCAAGCCGGAAAGCCGCATCACCCCGCCGAAGATCCCGGCGAGGCCGCCCAATCTGTGCCCGGGGTGCCCGCACCGGGGCCTGTTCTACGTTCTCGGAAAACTCAACGCCTTCGTTTCGGGAGATATCGGCTGCTACACGCTTTCATTCATGGAGCCGCTGATGGGCCTCCATTCCTGCATCTGCATGGGGGCGAGCATCGGAATGGCCCACGGCATGAGCCGCGCCCTCGGCGATAAGGGGAGGGGAAAGGTCGTCGGCGTCATCGGCGACTCGACGTTCGTGCATTCGGGAATCACCCCCCTGTTGAATTCGGCGTACAACCGCAGCAATATCGTCGTCGTAATCTGCGACAACAGGACGACGGCCATGACCGGAATGCAGGACCATCCGGCGACCGGGCGCACTCTGCTCGGAAATGAAACGGTCAGGCTCGATTTTGAAAAGCTGGCGGCGGCGCTCGGCATCGAGAGCATCCGGGTAATCGATCCCCGTAAGATCCGGGAGACGCGCACGGCGCTGAAAGAGGAATTGCTGAAAGAAGGCCCCTCGGTCGTGATATCGAGGGGGGCATGCGTCCTGCTGCGGACCGGAAAGAAAGAGGAGACGAGAAAGAAACTGCGTGTCGACGCGGATAAGTGCACGGGCTGCGGGGTCTGCCTCGGCCTGGGGTGCCCCCCGATCTCGTGGAAGAAGTTCGAAAGCGCCCGGACGAGCAGCAGAGGGAAAGTCCAGGAAGGGACGGCGGTGATCGACCCGGCGCTCTGCGCGGGCTGTACTTTATGCCGTCAGATCTGCGGGGCCGGCGCCATTCAGGAGGCTGTGGAATGAGCGATTCAACCCGAAGCATTCTACTGGCAGGCGTGGGGGGACAGGGCATTCTGCGCGCGAGCGACATTATCTCGCTCGCCCTTATGTCCGCGGGACACGATGTAAAGAAAAGCGAGGTCCACGGCATGGCCCAGCGCGGGGGGTGCGTCACCAGCCATGTCCGGTACGGGAAAAAGGTTTATTCGCCCATTTCGAGAAAGGGGGAAGTCGATATTCTCCTTTCCTTCGAGAAGCTTGAAACCCTGCGTTACCTGGATTATCTTAAAGCAGACGGAGCGGTGATCGTGAACGAGGAAGAGATCTATCCCCCCTCCGTCAATCTCGGCCTGGAGAAATACCCGGCGGGTATAGAAAAGACCGTGGGCCGGTACTTCAAAAAAGTAAAATCGGTCAATGCCTCGCGGATTGCGGAACAGGCGGGAAATCCGCGCACGGCGAACACCGTGATGATCGGCGTTCTTTCCAATTGCCTTGACCTGGCTCTTGTCGTCTGGGAAAGGGTGATCAACAGGGCCTTTCCGGAAAAACTGGTCAAGGACAACATAACGGCGTTTCACCTCGGAAGAAGCGCGTGAACCTGATGCCGCTTAGGACATGGGTCGTTCTTTTCCTCCTTGGCCCCCTCCTGATTGCCGGGAGCGGCCTTTCGGAATTGCGCGCTCAGTCCCTGCCGCAGGTTCAGGAACGGGAAAGAATCTTCGGATTCGCCGAAGCACTCTTCGCGGAAGGGGATTATTTCCGCGCCATAACGGAATATAAGCGCTTTCTTTTCCTCTTCCCCGCGGACGACGGGGCGGAAAAGGCCTTTTTCCGCATTGCCGAGAGTTATTTCAAGGCCGGCCGCTGGGCGGAAAGCGCGGACGCCTTCCAGGCGTTTCTCGACCGATACCCCGGGACGCTCCTGCGGGACGAGGCGATTTACCTGAAGGGAATTTCCGAAAAGAATCAGAAGA
This sequence comes from Syntrophales bacterium, assembly GCA_028712885.1. Classification (GTDB taxonomy): domain Bacteria; phylum Desulfobacterota; class Syntrophia; order Syntrophales; family UBA4778; genus JAQTPK01. Next base: position 79,134 of record JAQTPK010000007.1, read on the forward strand.
AGCACAAGGAAGCGCTGTCTTCCTTCGAGCTTCTCGCCCGTTCGGTTGACCCTCTTTACCGTGACCGGGCGGCCTATCAGCAGGCGCTCGTCCTTATGGAAAGAGAGGACTGGAAGGGGGCGATCGCTTCATTCTCCCGGATTCCGCCGGACAGCGAGCTGCACCGCTCGAGCAATATCATGGCGGAAGGGCTCGCGCGTATTGACGACATTCCGCGCAAGGACCCCAAGACCGCCGGAATCCTTGCCGCCCTGCTTCCCGGCTCCGGCCACCTCTACACCGAACGGCCCCGTGATGCGCTCGTGGCCTTTCTCCTGAACGGGGCTTTCATCTGGGCTGCCGTCGAGCTTTATGACAGGGGGGATTATGTCACAGGCGGCATCGTAACTTTTTTTGAACTCGGCTGGTATGGAGGCAACATTTACAGCGCGGTGAACAGCGCGCATAAATACAACGAGAGGTCGAAAGCCGAATTCCTCCAGAAGTTGATCCAGGCGGGAGGGGTGGCTAAAGTTCCTGCAAATGGACCGATGGTCGTCTATCGGTTTCGCTTTTGAAAGCAAAAACTGAAGCGAAGAGTAAAGAGTAAATTGCAGAATAACAAGGGATTAACATTTATATTTAAAGTTATACTTTCTGTATTGATCTGGCTCGCGGCAGCGGCCCCGGCGCAGGCGGCGGATGGATTTTCCCCCTGGGATTTTTCCCGCCCCGCGGCCTCCTCAGTTTCAAAGAATCATGCCGGGACGACGGATCCCGCCTCTCCCCCGGCGCGAGCCCTGGAGGGCGCCTTCCGCCTTTTCCGCGACTACGTCTCCGCCGTCGATGGAGACCGCTGCTCCATGTATCCGACCTGTTCGCAGTATGCCGTTGAGGCTGTCCGCAAGCACGGGTTCTTCGCAGGATGGTTGATGGCGGCGGACCGCCTCATTCATGAGTGGGATGAATCCGGACTGGCGCCGCAGGTCGTCACCGATAAGGAGACGCGCTCCTATGATCCGGTAAGCAGTAACGATTTCTGGTGGCACAAAAAATAGACGCGCTTGACAGCAAATCCGGAATGGATAATCTAATCTCCGGGTTATGGGTTATGGGTAATGGGTAGAAGAAATGTAGTTTCCTGAATCTCTATCACCCATTATCCAGTACACATAACCAATTACCTGTTTTTAAGGATTTTAATCGTGGCTGATGACTATTACAAGGAGCTCGGGGTAGGCAAGGAAGCTTCCCAGGATGAGATAAAAAAGGCCTATCGGAAACTGGCCCTGAAATATCATCCTGACCGCAATCCGAGCGACAGGAAAAAATCGGAAGAACGATTCAAGAAAATCAGCGAAGCCTACGCCGTACTGAGCGATCCGGAGAAGAGGAAGCAGTACGACAGTTTCGGCTCCGAACAGTTCAGCAGGCAATTTTCCCAGGAAGACATATTCCGCGACTTCGATCTGAACGAAATACTGAGGGATCTCGGCTTCGGCGGAGCAGGCGGAAGATGGAGCTTCTCCATGGGAGGGGGGCCGAGAAGGGGCGGTTTCAGCCGGCAGCGCGGGGAGCCGTTCGATTTCTTTCAGCAGCAATCCGCCCGCAGACCCATGCCGCAGAAAGGCGACGATGTCGAATATACGCTTGCCATATCTCTCGAGGATGCCGCGAACGGAGCGGAGAAAAAGATTTCCTTGAGGAAAGGGGACAAGATCGACGAAATCAAAGTAAAAATACCTCCGGGAATCAGTTCCGGACAGCGCCTCAGGCTGGCGGGGAAGGGCATGCCCGGACGGCAGGGAGGGCCTCACGGCGATCTTTACCTGAGCATCCAGATGCAGCCCCACGACCGCTTCAAGCGAGAGGGAGACGATATCGTGTATGAAACCCAGATATCATTCTCTCAGGCCGCGCTGGGGACGACTATAGAAGTACCCACCGTAAACGGCGGATCAAAGAAGCTGCGCATTCCGCCAGGCACCCAGGCCAACACCCGCATCCGGATGAAGGGATACGGCATACCGCATTTCAAGGGGACCGGAAAGGGCGATCAGTACGTTCGCGTCACCGTGCGGGTGCCGAAAACCCTTACCGGCCGCCAGCAGGATCTGGTCAACAAACTTGCTTCCGAGGGACTGTAGCGATCCCCGTGAAAAAAAGTTTTAATAAACTTGACTAAAAGACCGATATAGAGGAGAATGAACGTTCACTCCTGCAAGCTGAGGGATGGAATGAAGAGAACTGCCAAACGTGATGATATCATCAAGGCGTCTCTGGATTTGATCGCGGAGCACGGTTTCCATGGCGCCCCCATAGCGCTGATCGCCGAGAAAGCGGGAGTGGGGGCGGGGACCATTTACCGCTATTTCGACAGTAAGGACGTCTTGATTGCGGAGCTGTACCGCGAACTGGAAGAAGAAATCGTAAGCACTCTCCAGGAAGGCTGTCAGGAGGAAAAATCCGTCCGGGACAGATATATCTTCATGTGCAGAAAGCTTCTCGAATACCTGATCACGCACCCCCTCAATTTCAGGTTCATGGAGCAGTACTTCAACTCGCCTTACGGAATATCGCTCCGCAGGGACAAAATTATCGGGAAACGCGATGAACGGAATGCGTTCGAGAGGCTGTTTGAAGAGGGAATATCCCGGCAGGTTCTGAAAGACCTGCCCGTCTACGTGCTCGCCGCATTGACGTTCAGTCCCATTGTATCCCTGGTGCGCGACCATACTCTCGGGCTGATCAACCTCGACGGCGATGTAATTGCAAAGAGTATAGATGCCTGCTGGGACGGCATTAAAAGGTAGCCCGATGCAGATCGGCGGTTAAAGTAATGGTAAATAAGCGTTCAGTTGCAGAAGTGAGGTGTTTTATGCGCGGCAGGACCATTGCAGTCGGAATCCTTCTTGTCATACTTGCTTTATTTTCCGGCTGTGGAAGACAGGAAGGCAAGGCCCAATCGCAGGCACAGCTTCCGGAAGTTGCGGTTTTCACCGTTCAACCGAAAGAAATAATCGTCACTACCGAATTGGCCGGCAGAATTTCGGCCAACCTCGTAGCCGAGGTGCGCCCGCAGGTGGGCGGCATCATCAAGAAACGGCTCTTTAACGAAGGGTCGGACGTCAAGGCCGGCCAGACCCTTTATCAGATTGATCCCGCGACTTACCGGGCTGCTCTCGATAATGCCAAGGCCGCCCTCGGCAGGTCGGAGGCGAATCTGCCCGCTCTTCGGACAAAAGCAGCGCGCCTGAAGGAGCTGCTTGCGGAAAAAGCTGTCAGCCAGCAGGACTATGACGACGTTTCCGCCGCCCTGAACCAGGCGGAGGCGGACAGCAAGTACTGGAAGGCCATGGTTGATACCGCCCGCATCAACCTCAGATACACTTCCGTCACGGCGCCGATTTCGGGACGCATCGGACGGTCCAGCGTTACGGAAGGCGCCCTGGTTACGGCGAATCAGCCTGCGCCGCTGGCCGTCATCCAGAGGCTCGATCCCGTATATGTCGACGTGCCGCAATCGACGACAGACCTGCTTCAGTTGCGCCGGCGGCTCGCAGAAGGCCGGCTCAACCAGAACGGCCGCAACAAGGTCCGCATCCTTCTCGAAGACGGCACGAGCTACCCTATGGCGGGGACGCTGCAGTTCCGCGATATAACGGTCGATCCCACCACCGGGTCGGTAATGGTCCGGGTGGTCGTTCCCAATCCGAAAGGGCTCCTGCTTCCAGGGATGTTTGTCCGCGCCGTAGTGGAAGAGGGCGTGAACCCGAACGCCATCCTGGTTCCCCAGCAGGGGGTATCGCGCACTCCGAAAGGTGAGCCCGTCGCGCTGGTCGTGGACGCCAAGGACAAAGTTGAGCAGAGGATGCTTGTTCTGGACCGCGCCGTCGAAGATCAATGGCTCGTTGCGACGGGCCTTGCGGCGGGCGAACGGCTTATAGTTGAGGGATTGCAGAGGGTGAAGCCCGGCGCAGCCGTGAAGACCGTTCCTTTCAAAGCCGCTGCGGAAAACAAGGGGGATGCTCCGCCTCCCGCCCGGGAGAAGCCTGAGGCTGAAACGGGAAAAGTCGCGGCTCCTCCGGCCGCTTCCAAGTCGGCGCCCGAAACGGAAAAAGTCGCGGCGCCTTCGGCCCCGGCGAAGTAGCGGAGGGGGCCGATGCTGTCCAGATTTTTCCTTGATCGTCCGGTTTTCGCGTGGGTTATTGCCATTATCATCATGGCGACGGGCCTGCTCGCCATATATAACCTTCCCATTTCCCAGTACCCTCCCATCGCGCCTCCGTCAATCGCGATCAGATCCTTTTATCCGGGTTCATCGGCCGAGACCGTTGAAAACAGCGTCACCCAGATAATCGAACAGAAAATGACCGGATTTGACAGGCTCCTTTACATGTCCGCGACCAGCGATTCGGCGGGGAGCTCCCGGATCGAGCTGGCTTTCGCCCCGGGGACGGATCCCGATATCGCCTGGTCCCAGGTCCAGAACAAGCTGCAACTCGCCATGTCGAGCCTTCCCGACGTGGTCAAGGACCAGGGAGTCGTCGTCAGCAAATCCACCCGCAACTACCTGATGATCGTGGGGATCATCTCGGAAGACGGCAGCATGGACGGTAACGACCTGCGGGATTATGCGCAATCCAACCTGGAAAAGGTGATCGCGCGGGTGCCGGGCGTGGGCGAAGTGGAAATTTTCGGTTCCCAGTACGCCATGCGGGTCTGGTTCAACCCCGACAGGCTGAACGATTACCGCCTGACGCCGGACGATGTGCTGGCGGCGCTTCGTACGTACAACGTCGAGGTCTCAGCCGGACAGCTGGGCGGAGCGCCCTCCGTTCAGGGCCAGCGGATGAACGCCTCGATTGTCGTCCAGAACATGCTCAAGACGCCGGAAGAGTTTGCCGCCATTCCCGTCCGCATCAATCCGGACGGTTCTATCATCAGGGTCAGGGACGTCGCCCGCACGGAACTGGGCACCGAGTTCTACGATATAGATGGCGCTTACAACGGCATGCCCGTGGCGGGACTCGCGATCCGCCAGGCCGCCGGCGCCAACGCCCTCGACACCGCCGACGCCGTCAAGGCGAAGCTGGCGGAAATGTCCCGGTTCTTCCCTTCGGGGATGAAAGTCGTCTATCCGAACGACACCACTCCTTTTATCAGGGTGGCCATCAAGGAAGTCGTAAAAACGCTGATTGAGGCGATCGTGCTCGTTTTCCTGATCATGTGGCTGTTCCTGGGGAACATGCGGGCGACGCTGATACCGACTATCGCGGTCCCGGTGGTCATTCTTGGGACCTTCGCCGTCCTGGGGCTGTTCGGTTTTTCCATAAACATGCTGACGATGTTTGCGATGGTGCTCGCTATCGGCCTCCTCGTGGACGACGCAATTGTCGTCGTCGAAAACGTGGAGCGGATCATGCGGGAAGAGGGGCTGCCGCCCCGGGAAGCCACGGCCAAGTCGATGGATCAGATCACGAGCGCGCTCATCGGCATCGGGCTGGTGCTCTCGGCCGTTTTCGGCCCCATGGCCTTTTTCCCGGGCTCCACCGGCATAATTTATCGCCAGTTCTCCGTGACCATTATCTCCGCCATGCTCCTGTCCGTGATCGTGGCTTTGATCCTGACTCCGGTGCTGTGCGCATCGCTGCTCAAGCCGGTGAAAGCGGGGCATGAGCCCGGAGACAATGCAATCTTCTTCCTGCGTCCCATTTTCAAAAGATTCGATAAATTCTTTTTCCGGCTTCGCGACAGGTACGTTGAACTCGTCGGCCATTCCCTGGCAAAAAGAATACGTTACGGGACGGTATTCATCGTGATCGTGGCGGTGCTCGGTTTCCTGATTATGCGAATGCCGACCGCGTATCTGCCCGACGAGGACCAGGGCATGCTCCTGTCCCAGGTGATCATGCCGAAAGGCGCCACCCTGGAGCAGACTCAGGAGGTCAACAGGCAGATAGAGAACTACTTCAAGGAGAACGAAAAAGAAGCGGTGGCGGCGACCATGACCCTTGCCGGCGTCGGCTTCTCGGGAAGAGGGCAGAACAACGGCATGGTCTTTGTCCGGCTGAAGGACTGGGACCTGCGGGACCGCTCCGATCTCAGGGCGAAGGCCGTGGCGGGGAGGGCCATGAAAGCCCTTGCCAATATCCGCCAGGCCATGGTGTTCACGTTCCCGCCGCCCGCAGTGACGGAGTTGGGCATGGCCAAGGGATTCGATTTCCAGTTGCTGGACCGCGGCGGCATGGGGCACCAGGCCCTGGCTGACGCTCAGAATCAGCTTCTCGGGATCGCGGCCAGGGACCCCAGGCTGAGCGCCGTCAGGCCCAACAGCATGGACGACGTCTCGGAGTACCGGGTGGACGTGGACTGGGAGAAGGCGGGCGCCCTGGGAGTCCCCATCTCCTCCATTCACCGGACGATCTCGGCGTCATTCGGCAGCTCGTACGCCAATGACTTCATCCAGGGCGGCCGGGTCAAACGGGTCTATATCCAGGCCGATGCGCCGTACCGGATGCTGCCGAAGGATCTGGAAAAGCTTTACGTCCGGAATTCGGAGGGAAAAATGGTTCCTTTCTCCTCGTTCGCATCAGGCCGCTGGACGTCGGGGCCTCCGCGGCTGGCTCGCTTTAACGGCTTCCCTTCTATTAATTTCTGGGGCGAAGCCGCGGCGGGAAAAAGCTCCGGGGAGGCGATGCAGGCCATGGAGGAGGCGATTGAAAAGCTGCCCAGGGGCTTCGGCTTCGACTGGACCGGGCTTTCCTACCAGGAGCGCATGTCGAGCACCCAGGCGCCGCTGCTGTACACGTTTTCCATTTTCGTTATTTTTCTGTGCCTGGCGGCTCTCTACGAGAGCTGGCCTATACCGATTTCGATCCTGCTGACGCTTCCGCTGGGTGCGATCGGAGGCGTGATCGCATCGAGCCTGCGGGGTCTTCCCAACGATGTTTATTTCCAGATCGGGCTGTTGACTACGCTCGGGTTGACGACAAAGAACGCCATTCTAATCGTCCAGTTCGCCAAGGACGGGCTGGAAAGAGGCATGGGCCTGGTCGAGGCCACGATGGAGGGAGCGAAATTGCGGTTCCGGCCGATAGTCATGACGTCACTGGCTTTCGGTTTCGGCGTCCTCC
>JAQTPK010000008.1 GCA_028712885.1 Syntrophales bacterium
GAGGGTACGGCGGCGGCCGTGACGGCTTCCGTCATGAACGGCGCGCACATCGTCCGGGTCCATGACGTCGAGTTCATGCGGCGGGTGTGTGATATGGCCGATGCGATAAAAGTTTCAAGTCTCTAGTCTCAAGTTGCTGTCGAGAAAACTTGGATAAAGCAGAATCGGAGATCTGAACTTGAGGGGCTGTTGCCTAAACAGTCCAGCGGTTTTCCGGAAATTTTCGGTGCGCGGGTGGGGCCGGGAGGAATCCGACCCGACCGCCGGACATTGAAAGTATAAATGAGTTTATTTGAGCAACAGGCCCTTGAGACTTGAAACCTGAGACTTGAGACTCCTATGATCATCGGCATCGGCATAGACGTAATCGAGATAAGGCGGATCAAGGCGGCGGTGCACCGCTGGGGGGACCGCTTTCTGCGCCGGGTTTTCACCACGCGGGAGATCGAGTACTGCGGCCGGAAGCAGCGCCCCGCCCTTCATTTCGCCGCCCGCTTCGCCGCCAAGGAGGCGGTGATGAAATGCCTCGGGACTGGTATGCGCGGAATCGCTTTTCGCGATATCGAGGTCGTCAACAATGTTGCGGGAAAGCCCGATTTGCATATTGACAGGGATTTGAGAGCCGTATTAAAAGACGATGTTAAATATCCACGGTTTCATCTCAGCATCACCCACTCGGATTATTATGCCGCGGCCGTCGTCGTCCTGGAAGCGGATGATCCCGTCCGGGGTCCTGAGTAGGTATACTATGCCTGCCATGGATGAATCATTTATTTCCGGGAGTCCTGAGGAAACAATCGAAATCGGGAGGATTATTGGAGAGACTCTGACGCCGGGAACCGTCGTTGCGCTGATCGGGGAGCTGGGGGCGGGAAAGACCTGCCTGACAAAGGGAATCGCGCGCGGGCTGGGAATCCCTGAAAATTACCACATAACAAGCCCGACGTTCACGCTTATCAACGAATATCCCGGCAGGTTACCCCTCATCCATCTTGACATATACCGGCTGGGAGGGGCGGGAGACCTCACCGAGCTCGGGTACGAGGAGTATTTCTACGGAGACGGGGTGGCGGTCGTGGAATGGGCTGAAAAAATCAGGAATATTCTTCCGGGCGACGCCATTTTCATTGAGCTGCACCATATCGATGAAAACAGGCGGGAAATACGCATCTCCGGCCGTTCAGGGAAAATCGGCGCTATCGCCGGGGAGCTGAAGAGAAAGGGGTTTGGCTGATGGGCCTGGTAGTGCAGAAGTATGGAGGCACTTCGGTCGCCGATGTTGAGAAAATCCGCAACGTGGCGCGCAAAGTGATCCGGGCTAAGGAGAAGGGGAACAGCGTCGTCGTTGTCGTCTCCGCCATGGCGGGAGAAACGGACAGGCTGATCCGGCTTGCCGGCAGCGCGGCGGAAAAGCCGGTTTGGCGGGAATACGACGTCCTGGTTTCGACGGGAGAGCAGGTGACCGTTTCCCTGCTCGCAATGATCCTGGCCGATATGGGGCACAGCGCCAAATCGTATCTCGGCTCCCAGGTGAAAATAATTACGGATGGGGACCACGGCAAGGCACGGATCCTCAAGGTCGAAAAGAACGGGATTTCGCGGGACCTTAAAAGCGGCAAGATCGTCATTGTGGCGGGATTCCAGGGCGTAGACGGCAAGGAAAACATAACCACGCTCGGCAGGGGGGGGTCGGACACGAGCGCCGTCGCCCTGGCAGCGGCGCTGGGCGCGGATTACTGCGAAATATACACCGACGTGGACGGGGTCTATACGACGGATCCCAATGTATACGACCGGGCGCGAAAGATGACCAGGGTCTCGTACGACGAAATGCTCGAGCTGGCCAGCGCCGGGGCGAAGGTGCTCCATCCCCGGTCGGTGGAGCTGGCGAAAAAATACGAAGTCCCCGTTTACGTGAAATCCTCGTTCAACGACGAAAGCGGGACGCTGGTGACAAAGGAGGACAAGGAGATGGAAAGAGAGGCCGTTTCGGGGGTTACTTACGACAAGAATCAGGCGAAAGTGACCGTGGTCCACGTTCCGGATATGCCGGGCGTCGCCGCCCGGCTTTTTACGCCCTTGTCGGATCAGAATATCATCGTGGATATGATAATCCAGAATTCGAGCATCGACGGGTATACCGACCTGACTTTCACGGTATCCAAAAAAGACGTCGGAGAAGCGCGCAAGCTTCTGGAAAAAGCAGCCAAGGACGTGGGCGCCCAGGGGCTGCTCTTCGATGAAAACATCTCCAAGGTCTCCATCATCGGCGTGGGCATGCGCAGCCACGCCGGAGTTGCGTCGAAGATGTTCTCCGTGCTCGCCAGGGAATATATAAATATCCTGATGATCAGTACTTCGGAGATTAAAATATCCTGCGTGATCGAAGCCAAGTACACGGAGCTTGCCGTTCGCGTCCTCCACGACGCCTTCGGCCTGGATAAGGAAATAGGAAAAATCTGAAGGATGCAGACGGCCGACCGACAACTCCGGGGCGCGGTCCTGCTCGTCCTTTGCCTTAATATCCTCTATCTGGCGAGGGCCGCGCTTGTCCCTGAAAGTCCCTTTTCATCTCCCGCCCCGCCTTATTCGGAAAAAAAAGAGGGATACCGGACAGTCGAGATCTCGGGAGACCCGGAGATCAGGGGCGTTTATTTTGTGCCGGCCGGGACCACCGTCTCGGGCCTTCTCGATCTGGCCGGGGCAAGTGGACGCCCGGGCATCGGCGCTGAAGAACGGGCCAGGGTCCTCGCCGATGGGGACAGGATAAATATCGGCCGGGAGGAGGGCAGTGGGCCGGGCCGGAAGCTCGGCCCGAAGCTGGAAAAAATGAGCCAGTCGGCGCGCTTCGTCCTCGATCTGCCGATGGACCTGAACTCCGCCTCGGTCCGGGAGCTGATGCAGGTCCCGGGGATAGGAGAAAAAACAGCGGAAGCGATCTCGGCGAGCCGCGGGGAACTGGGCGGATTCGGGGAAGTCGACGATCTGCGTCTCGTTCGCGGCATCGGCGAAAAGAAGCTTACATCGTTCAGGAAATACTTCATCGTTGAGAAAGAATAGGAGTACAATGCACGGATTGTTTTACCCGGAGCGGATCGCGGTTTTCGGAGTTTCGGATTCCCCACTTAACCTTGCCAGGAACATCGTCACCAATCTGGACCGATTCGGCTTCAGGGGGGAAGTATTCCCCATCGGGCGGGAAGGCGAAAGCCTGAACGGCCGGAAAATATTCCGGAGTATCGAGGAGGTCGGGCCCGTTCCGGACATTGCCGTGATGCTCGTCCCCGCGCGCTTTGTCCCCGAGGCGATTGAATCCTGCGGAAGAAAAGGAGTGAAGTACGTAGTCATTCAGTCGGGCGGCTTTACGGAATTCGCCGAAGCCAGCCGCGACCTCGAAAGCCGGGTGAAGGAGATCGCACGCAAATGGAATATACGGTTCGTGGGCCCGAACTGCATCAGCATCATAAACATGGAAAACAGTCTTATCCTCCCGTTCGTGCCCCTCTATCCCAATGAGACGAGAAGAGGCCCGGTATCCGTCGCCGCCCAGAGCGGGGGCATCATGCTCGAAATGATGCAGGGGCTCAATTTTGAAGGAATCGGCTTCAACAAGCTCATCAGCATGGGGAACAAGCTGGACCTCAACGAGAACGATTATCTCGAGTACCTTATTTCCGATCAGGAAACAAAGGTGGTCGGCCTTTACCTGGAGAATATTTCCGACGGCCGCCGGCTGATGGAGCTTGCCGCCGCGACCGACAAGCCGATCGTCGTCCTGAAGTCGAACACGAGTCCGGGAGGCAGCCGCGTTGCGCAGTTCCATACGACGGCCCTCGCCGGAGACGACCAGGTCGCCTCCGCGGGGATGGCGCAGGCGGGAATTCACCGCGCGCATAACCTGCAGGAAATGCTGGACGACCTGAAAATACTCTCTATTGCCCCGATGCGGGGCGGCCGGCTCGGGATCCTCAGCCGCTCCGGCGGGCACGCGGTCCTTCTGGCGGATGCGGCGCACCGCTACGGCTTCGAACTGGCCGCGTTCTCGGAGGGGTTTTTCGACAGAATCCGGCGTGAGGTCCGGGCCGGCGTGATCAGCATGACGAATCCCCTCGATATGGGGGATATTTTCAATATAGCATTTTATGCGGACATCGTGGAATCGGCGCTCCAGGAAGAAGGCGTAGACGGGGTCGTAATCTCCCATGGGGCCGTATCCAAAAACGAGAACGAAGCGACGCGGGAGGTGTTCCGACGGGCGGGCGAGCTTTCCCGGCAGTACGGAAAACCGGTGGTCGCAGTAACCGCGCCCCGACGGGAAGAATATTTCCCCACGCGCGAGCTGGGGGTTCCGGTATTTCCGGAAGCGGATCTCGCCATCAGGGCTATGTCCCTGTCCCGCGCCCGCAACATGATGAAGGAGCGGAAGATTGCGCGTGCGGGACGGTGGCCGGCTCTGAACAAATCCGGGCGAGGACAGTCCCGGGCCGCATCCCCGGCGGAAGCTTATGGGTTCCTGAAAAGCTGCGGGCTCCCCGCGGCGCGTTTCGCCGTCGTGAACGGGCCGGCGGAGGGATTGAAGGCGGCGGAGGAAATCGGATATCCCGTCGTCCTGAAGATCGGCGACCCCGGCGTTATCCACAAGACGGAGGCGGGAGGCGTGCGGATCGGGATCAGGACGCCGTCGGCGCTGAAAAGGGCTTTCCGGGAGATGTCCCGCGCATCAGGCGCTCGGGAATTCCTGATCCAGGAAACGGCGCCCGCGGGGACCGAGGTGATCCTTGGCGGAAGGCAGGACCGGGAATTCGGCCCGGTGATCCTCTTTGGCCTGGGAGGGATATTTGTCGAGGTGCTGCGGGACGTGGCGCTGCGCGTCGCTCCGGTATCGGCCGAAGAAGCGGGGGACATGATCCGGGGAATCCGCGGGCGGGCTCTGCTGGAAGGATTCCGGGGATCTCCTCCCTGCGACACGGACTCGCTCGCGAAGTATATTGAAAAACTTTCGCTGCTTCTCGCCGACCATCCCGAGATTTCCAATATCGACATCAATCCGCTGATCCTGTACGGCAAAGGCGGCGGTGGAATCATTGTCGATGCGAAAATGGAAATAACCGAAAAGGCGTAAAGTGTAAAGCGTAAAGCGTGAGGCGTGAGGCGTTGGGCCTATAAATAAAATTCTTCCTTAATCTCCCTCTCCCTTGGAGGGGAGAGGGCCGGGGTGAGGGTGGAAGCGGGAAAGGCGTGAAAAGCGTCTGTTGCGTCCATTGCGTTCATTGCGTCAGGTTTGGGTTTTAGGTATCAGGTGTTGGGCATTGGGTGTTGGGTTTTAGGTGGGAAAAGCGGGAAAGGAATGTCATCCTGTCGAAGGATGGGATTTGGGATTTAAGAATATGGCTCCAAATCACTGGGAACTGATAACGACAAAGATTGAACTGGTCTGCCGCATATTCCGCCTGCGGTCCGATCGGTCGAAATCGCCCCGGACGGGAAGGTCGTACGACTTCTATGTCCTGGAGGCCGTACCCTGGGTCAATATCATCCCCATTACCGACATGGGCGAGATAGTCTTGATCCGCCAATTCCGCCATGGCATCCGGGAAAACACTCTCGAAATCCCGGGAGGGATGGTGGACGAGGGATACAGCCCCGAAGAGGCGGCCGTAAAGGAGCTTCTGGAAGAGACGGGATACGAGGCCCGCGATATAGTCCCGCTCGGGTGGGTGCACCCGAATCCGGCCATTCTGGACAACCGCTGCTACACCTTCCTGGCGAAAGGAGCCGCCCCGTCGGGGAAACAGAGCCTGGATGAGAAGGAAGATATAGAAGTAGTCCTCCGTCCGGCATCGGAAATCCCGCAGATGATCGCGAGAGGCGAGATCAGCCACGCCCTGGTGATCTGCGCGCTGCACAAATACCTCGCAATGGGTAGTAAGGCGCAGGGCAAAGGGCGAAAGGCGTAAGGCGTCAGGCGTAAGGCGAAAGGCGAAAGGCGAAAGGCGAAAGGCATGAGGCGGCCGAATCCAGTTTTCATATAGCTTTTAAATGCAGCACTGTGATGGGGGATACAGGGCGAGAGTTTTTTGAGTTAAGGGGCCCGATATGCCTCAAGCAGGCCCGGTTTTCGCCGATAATACAGCCATGGGAATGAATAATTTAATTTTTCTCGAAGTAATCGAGTGGTTCGACGAATCCGGAAGCGAGATAATCCACCGGATCCCGGAAAGCGGCTCCGGCGAGATCAAGTTCGGCGCGCAGCTGATCGTCCGGGAAAGCCAGGCGGCGGTATTCTTTTACAAAGGCAAGGGATATGACGCCTTCGGCCCCGGTCGGCATACCCTCATTACGTCCAATATCCCCATCCTCACTAAAATCGCCAGTCTGCCCTGGGGCATGACAAGCCCGCTCCGCGCCGAAGTCTGGTTCGCCAACATGAAGGAATTCCCCAACCTGAAATGGGGAACGCGCGACCCGGTCGCCTTCCGCGACAAGGAGCTCGGTCTTATACGTCTCCGGGCGTTCGGAATATTCGGCATCAGGGTAGTCCAGCCGCTCCTCTTCATCAACAAGCTCGTCGGCACGCAGGGAATATTCACGACGGCGGGGATCGAGGAGTACTTGGGGCAGATCATTGTTTCCCGCTTCAACGATATGATGGGGGAGGGGCTTGACACCGTATTCAACCTGCCCGGAAAGTACGAAGCGATCTCCGCCGGGCTGCTGAAAAAGGTCCAGGAAGACCTTTCGCGCTACGGCATCGCCCTTTCCAATCTTTATACAGGATCGATCACGCCTCCGCCGGAGGTGCAGAAGGCGATAGACGACAAGAGCCGACTGGGCGTGTTCGATGACCTGGACAAGCTGATAAAAATGAAGACGGCCATGGCCCTCGAAAAGGCGTCGGAGCCGGGAGGAGAGACCGGCGCCGGGGCCGGCATCGGCATGGGGCTTGGCCTGCTCGTGCCTGCCATGCTGGCCGGCATGGTCCGGCCGCAGGACGGCAAAGGCGCCCCCGGCGGCGCGCACTGCCCGGAATGCGGGGCTCAGGTTCCCGAGGACTCGCGCTTCTGCTCCCGCTGCGGCCACCAGATCCTTGTTTTCGGCAAATGTCAGGGGTGCGGGAAAAATGTCCCGCCGCAGGCTAACTTCTGCCCGCGCTGCGGCAGGTCCGTTTCGGCGGCGCCCGGGCCGGAGAAGTGCCCCCATTGCGGGAAAGAAAACCTGCCGGAATCCAGCTGCTGCAATAACTGTGGGAATAAGATCTGACCCTTTCTGGGCGGTTGAGCACGCCTGTCCGCAATGCGGGGCCCCCTCATTCATTGAGGACTCCGACCTCCACCTGGAGTGTCCCTACTGCCGCGTCCGCCTGTGGATCGCATCCCGCGACTCGCTTGTTTACCGGGTCATCGCGACCGAAATGCCGGAGCGAAACGTCGTCCATCTGCCGTACTGGCGCTTCAAGGCGTTCGGGTTCGCGTGCGGGAGCGACGGCGCGGTAAGGTGCAAGACGATCGACGCGTCCCTGCCCGCCCTCAGCCTGGAGGGAATTCCTCCCTCTCTCGGCGTTCGTCCCCAGGCGCTCCGGCTCTCCTGCGTGACGCCGGATACCCCCGGCGTATTTCCCCTGCCGGACCTGCCCCGCAGCGGTTTTTTCCCGCGGATGGAATCCGCATTTTCCCTGGCTAAAGACCAGTTCCTGGAGACGCCTGCGCCGCTCCGGGCGTACCTGGGGGATTTCCTGGCGATCGTATACTTCCCGTTCGTCCTGGAAAAGAATGCGCTCCAGGACGGCCTGACGGGCAAAAGCGTGTGCCGAATGGGGCCGGAAAAAACGGCGGTCCTGAACGCGTGCAAGCCGAACAGCGGGAGCCGCGCCCGGTTCGTTTCGACGTTATGCCCGCAGTGCGGCGCCAACCTCAAGGGAGGAAGGGACAGCCGGGTGCTTTCATGCGGCAACTGCGGAACACTCTGGATCGGATCGAGAAAAGGGTTCGTCAACCTTCCGTTTTCGTTCTACGAGGGGGAAGGGGAGCACTGGCTGCCCTTCTGGAAAATCAGGACCGGGGGCTCCAAAGTACGGCTCGATACCCTGGCGGACCTGATCTTGCTCGCGAACCTGCCGAAAGTCATCCGGGACCAGGACCGCAGGGAAACGGCCTACCTCTGGCTGCCCGCGTTCAAAATAGACCCGAAGCTTTTCCTGCGCATCTCAAAACTCCTGACGGTGATGCAGCCGCATGACGGCGAGGGGCCGCTCCCGAAGGGCAAGGTACACCCGGCCGCCATCTCGCCGGATGATGCAGCGGAGGCGCTGCATCCCGCGGTAGTAAACCTGGCCATGAACAGCCGGATGCTCGTGCCGATGCTGGCGGCTTCCCCCATGAAGGCCGTCGATACACGGCTCGTGCTGATCCCGTTCCGGTCGAGGGGAACGGAAATCGTGCAGGAGAGCTTCCGGATTTCCATAAACAAGAATGCGCTCAGGTTCGGGATGAACTTATAAAAAGGCATTGGGCGTCAGGCGTTGGGCTTTAGGCGTGAGGAACGCGCGAAAGGCGCGAAATTTCTTCCATGTCATTCCGGCGGAAGCCGGAATCCAGCATAAGTCATTTCTCGATTTCCTGTTTTCGACACAAGAGACGCAAGGAACGCAACGGACGCAATGGACAAATCATATCTTCCGCATCTGTGCGTTTCTGCACTATTTTTTGTGTCTGGAAGGGAAGGGTTGTTCTTGACATGAACCTTCCATAATGTTACTTTTTCAAGCGTCGGGGCGTGGCGCAGTCTGGTAGCGTATCTGAATGGGGTTCAGAGGGTCGGAGGTTCAAATCCTCTCGCCCCGACCATTAATCTTGCACAAAAAAGAGGCGGATCACTAAAGTGACCGCCTCTTTTTTTGTCCGAAGATGCGAAGTTGACAAGTTGCGAGGATAGGTGGCTCTCGTCATCCTGAGCCAGTCGAAGGACGCATTCTGACCCGGTCCCCGCATACCCTCTCAAACAATGGATTCGAATCCTTGTGGGCGCACCAATTATCTTCAATCATTTCAAGCAACTTACCTTTAAAAAGCGTGCCGATGCCGTGCCGATAGCGGCCTCCCCGGCTCGCTTTTTTCTTTTATTCTATCCACTGTTTTCTCTTGTATTTCGTGTATCCCATAAGATACAATCTGAGCATGATCGAAGTACGGCAGACTGAAACGTTTTCCCGATGGTTCGATAGCCTGCGTGATCGCCAGGCCCGAGCACGTATCAATGTTCGCATTCGGCGGCTTTCGCTAGGTAATTTCGGCGACGCCAAGCCGGTCGGCGAAGGCGTTTCGGAACTGCGAATAGACTTTGGTCCCGGGTACCGCGTGTATTTCGTGCAGCGCGGCTTGACGCTCGTGATCCTGCTTGCAGGAGGCGACAAACGCTCTCAAGATCGGGATATCAGGAAGGCGCAGAAACTTGCGCAGGAGCTATAGGAGATCCGTTATGAAAAAGAAGACTAAAACTAAAACCCGCCCCTGGGATGTTGTGGAACATCTGAAGACAGCGGAGGACATGGCCGCCTATCTGGAAGCGGCACTGGAGGAAGGCGACCCCGCGCTGATAACCGCCGCCATGGGAGATGTCGCGCGCGCAAAGGGGATTACGCAGATCGCCCGCGAGACAGGTCTTGGGCGGGAAAGCCTGTATAAGGCGCTGTCATCCGAAGGCAACCCGGAGTTCGCGACAGTGCTCAAGGTCCTGCGGGCGCTTGGCTTGAAGCTTCATGCGACTCCTATCTCGGCGCAGTCATGAAGACATACCCTTTTCACTATGCAAAGAAATTAAAACTGACGGCTGAATTCTCGTGTATGAGGTGCACTCACTGCGGGGAACGCATGATAATGGACGACCTGGAAGAAGTGATTCAGGCATGCGACAGGATGGAAAAGAAGGAGGCTCAATGAGCGTATTCAGGAACAGAAACAGCTGCTGGAGAACGAAATAATATCTGCTTGTGATGAGGAGGTCGAAATTTTTGAAATGAAGGATCTGATCAAAGACCTTTCAGAGGAATATGAATCGCTGGACGGCATCGTCTCGCCGCTTTCCGAATCTATGTGGGACCGGGAAACGCCTTTTTCACCTTGGACCATCCGAGATGAGATAAGCCACCTGGCTTTTTTCGACGGAGCGGCGCGGCTGACGGCCACGGCTCCGGAAGAATTTTCCCGGCACAAGGCGGAAATCTGGGCCCTGCAGGACATTTTTGAAGACACCCTGGCAAAAGGCCGGGCACTCTCTCCGGCAGCATTGCTGGCTTGGTGGCGCAGCGAAAGAAGCGCACTCTTGGATGTCTTTTCAACGCTGGAGGCGAGGGCCCGTCTGTCCTGGTATGGTCCCGCAATGAGCGCGCGCACCCTGGCTACGTCCCGCATAATGGAGACTTGGGCCCATGGCCAGGACATCTGTGATGCCCTTGGCCGGAACCGCCTGCCGACGAACCGACTCCGCCACATAGCCCAGATCGGGTTCAGCACTTACTCTTGGAGCTTTCAGAACAGGGGAATGGAACCGCCTGCAGAACCGGTTCATGTAAAACTTTCCAGCGCATCCGGCGCCTGGTGGACTTGGGGACCGCCTGATGCGGTTGAGCGTATAGTTGGAAACGCGGAGGAGTTCTGTCTCGTTGTGACCCAGCGCCGTCATGTGGATGATACAGCTCTCGAGATTACAGGAGCTTCTGCCCGTCGATGGATGCTGATTGCGCAGGCCTTTGCCGGACCGCCCGCGGAAGGACCGAAATCCTCTTCTTTGGATTGACAACCATCAAGGCGAAATACTACAAGGAAGAACAAAAAAGGTGGAACATGGCCCAGCTCTTTGAATCCGCACCGATAGGCAGTCTGATCCTGCCGAACCGTCTCATCCGTTCCGCCACCTGGGAGGGAATGGCCGCGCCGGACGGGTCGGCCACGCCGGAGCTGAACCGGCTGTATGCGGATCTGGCGCGGGGAGGCGTGGGCCTGATCATAACATCGCATACATATGTCTCTCCCGAGGGGAAGGGACAACCGCTGCTTCGCCTTCGCCTTCAAGAGCGGTCTCCGCTGCGCGCAGCGGGAGAGAGAAGCGTGAAGGGAAATAGTTAACACGAAGCTGCGAAGATGCGAAGTTGCGAGGATAGGTGACTGTACTCTAAACAAATCCAGATTATAATCAGTGCAGGATTTCTCCCGGAGTTTACCCTGAGGTCGACGAAGGGGCCGAAATTACAAACTGTGAAATAACTCTGAACTCTGAACTATTTTTATGAACTTGAAGGTGTTCTTTTCCATCCTTATGGGGCTGAACCTGGGCGTGATCTTCATGAATATCCCGCCTGCGATGGACGAGCTGATGCTCCTTTACGGGGTCTCTTACACCCGCATCTCGGTCCTCCTCAGCGCCCTTCTCTGGTCGCATGCCCTGATGCAGATTCCGGCAGGCATGATGACAGACCATTTCGGGACGAAAAGGACTCTTGCCGCCAGCCTGATCCTGATGGGATTCGGGAACCTGGTCCCTGCTTTTCTGCCCGACTTCGAGCTGGCCGTATTCGGACGCGTGGCGACGGGGATCGGAACGGGCCTCAGTGTCGCTTCCACGATGAAAATGGTGGCCGTTCACGCACCCGGGGGAAGGATCGGCATGTACCAGTCCTTCTTCGGGGGATTTTTCTCGCTGGGCAGCATCGTTTCCTTTCTGGTCATTCCGCAGCTGGCCGCATCGGGATGGCAATGGATCTACGTCCTCCCGGGGACGATTTCTTTTCCCATGCTGGCCATGCTGCCGGCGCTCGGGCTGGAATCCGAAGCTCCGAAACCTTTTTCGCCTCTCGGCCTGGGCCGGGCGCTGGGATTGCGCGAGGGATGGCTGCTCGGGCTGTGCCACGCCCTGTCTTTCGGGTCCATGCTCAACCTGGGAAACTGGATTCCCTCTCTCCTGGCGGAGCTTTCCCGGGAAGGAATTGCGGCGGGGTTCGCCTGGGGCGGCGCGCTGGTGATGCTCACCAGCGGAATAGGGAGGCTCTCCGGCGGATTCGTGCTTTTAAAGGTTTCCTCGTTCCGTGTCGTAGCCGGATCTCTGGCGATTCTTTCTGTTCTCTTCCTGGGCCTGTTTCTTATCAGGTCTCCCCTGCCGGCGATCTGCCTTGCCCTCCTGGCATCCTGGTTTGCATCGATAAATTTCGGCGCGATCTTTCACCTGGCGGCTAAAGCGACCCTGTCGGATTCCTACGCCACTCTTTTCGGCTTCATAAATTTTCTGGCCAATCTGGGAGCCATCCTGTTCACGCTGACGTTCGGAATGGTGAAGGACGCGACCGGCTCTTTCACCTGGGGCTTCCTTATCCTGGCGCTGCTTTCGTCCGCGGCATTTTTCTTGAACATAAAGGAATTGCGCATAAAATAGAATTCTCACACAAAGACACGAAGTCGCAAAGAAAGACAAGATATTCTCCGTGTTCTTTGCGTCCTGGTGTGAGAGTAACCGTAGTAATCAGGGCGCAAGATTTCTCCCTTCGGTCGAAATGACATATGAGAGGTCGAAATGACATTTGCAGAAGGTAGAATTATGTTTGAGAACCGTCGAAATGAGGACGAGGCCGTAAAAGACACGATTGCCGAAATATTACAGCAAGCTGCAAACGCATGATTGTCATTTCGAGGAGCGAAGCGACGAGAAATCTTTCAATCTGTTTTATAAGTATTTCGGAATACAGCTCAGGTTTAGAACGAAATCACAAAACCCTTAGAGGAGAGGGCAGATGAAGAAGCGTATTGCGCTTTGTATAATTTTCCCACTATTGCTCGCAGTCCCCGTCGCAGCGTACGCCGCGGCGCCGGCGGAATTTCCGGCGTCGGCGAAGACGGGCAGATACCACTATCCGGACTGCAAAAGGGTCAGGCACATAAAACCCGGTTACCTGGTCAAATTCAAAACGCCGGCGGACGCGGTCAAGGCGGGATACAATCCATGCAAGATCTGCAAGCCGCCGGTAAAATGAGCGAAGTTGGGAAGCTGCGAGGATGGGAAGTTGCAAGGAAACAGTTTCCCCGAACAGGCTTATTAGCCGGCTGGCAGCATAAATTATCCTATCCTCGCATCTTCGCAACTTCTTATCTTCGCCTTATCTCACCCTCTCACCCTCTCAACTTCTGTGGTTCAGGCAGGCTTATCCTCCGGCAGCGATTCGCCAAGGGCAAGCCGGCAGATGTCGCTGATCATCAGATTTTTCATGCCGGCTTCGCGCACTTTCTTATTGAGAGAAGCAAAGCACATCGCGCAGAGATAGACCATGGCCTCGGCGCCGGACTTCTTCGCGTCTTCCACGTTCTTCACCCGGAACGGCTCGAAATTCTTCCCCCGCGAAAACAGCTTCAGGTTGGGTCCCGCCGTTTCGATGCCGCAGCACAGGGCGTTGATCCCGTCGAATTCGCGCTTGACCCTGGTCACGCCGATCAGATCGAATACTTCATCCAGGAATTTATCCTTTTCCGGAGAGTAGCGGGACGCGCAGGGGCGCTGGTAGGCAACCTTCATGTTCAGCTTCCGTACTTTATCCTTGTTCGCCTTGAGGTAATCACGGAGATGCTCGAATATATGCACGGGCCGGAACGGGATCTTGACGCCGTATTCGGGAGCGACTCCCGTCAGGACCGCGTAGCAGTCGTCGTGGACGAAGACGATCTCTTTTGCTCCCGATTTGGCCAGGTTGTCCACCATCGCCTGCAGCCTGTCCCTCATGATGGACTCGTTGCCCATATGCGCGAAGAGGACATTGCAGAAATAATGCTTTCCCTTGAGCAGGGGAACGCTCTCAAAGATCTGCCCCTGGATCGCCCAGGGCATATTGCCCTGCATGACGCAGATCGACATCACTCTGTCTTTGGGCGGCACGGGCCTCGGTTCTCCTTCCGGCTTGAAGCGCTCCGCCATCTGGGCCAGAATTGCCGGGTCGGAGAGGCCGCCCATCTCCTCCATCCTCTTCAGAATGAGATCGAACGGCCGCGCTCCCTGAGGGCAGTACTCGTCGCACGCCATGCAGGTTACGCATTCGCGCAGCCAGTCCACCTTTTCTCCCGCGGCAAGCTTTCTAATCTCTTCGCCCCCGCGCTTCCGGTCGAAATCGATATAATGACAACGTTCGAGACATTCACCGCAAAAATCGCATTTTGCTTCCTGAAACATTTTTCCTCCTTTATTCTTCGTCGGATTCAGGGGCTCCCCGGCGATGCCGGCGGGGTCCCCGATCCTCTTCCGCCCGGTGTATATTTGTGCTGCCGCAGACGGGGCACTGCGACGGCCTTCCCGTTCCGTAAGGCTCTTCCCACTCGTGGTCTCCGTCGTAACACTTGAATTTTCTGGTTTCCGCCATCTGGATTACACCTCCCTCTATTTTCATGGCCTTGCCGTTAACAAGGACATCCGCAACTTTGGCCCGGGCGGATTCGATTATCCTGCCGAATGTCTGCCGGGAGATGTTCATTCTTTCAGCCGCCTGCTCATGATAGAGCTTTTCGAGATCCGCCAGCCGGATCGCCTCAAATTCGTCAACTGTCAGGTTAACCTCCTCAAGCCGGGATACAGGTATTCCTCTCGGCTTGAAATAAGCGCCTTCCGGACAGCAGTTTACTTGTCGGGGATACTTGGGCCGGACCATGTTATCCTGAAGTTATAAGCATATGCCCATTACTGTCAATAATTTTTTCGATTAAACAGTATCCCGCAGATCATTCATCATTTCCTCAACGTTGCACTATATGATGCAGCGCCGTCATGCCACTGTTTTTACGGTGAAACCGAAGAGATTCCAGCCTTGCTGCCTCCATCCGGTGCAGCATCTGCTTCAGGCAGCCGGATCGCTCCATCCTTAAGTTATTGAAATGATGTCTTCAGATATAAGGAACGCATGTTGCAATCTGGATGCTGCAAAATCCATCTTTTCAGGTTTTATCCTGAGAACCTGGAAATCAACATGGGATGTCGGCAGCGTCAGGACAAGAGAGCAGCCGGCAATCCCGGTTAGGATCTCATTATAAACGAAAGGAGCAGTTTCCATGAATTTCAAAGACTCGATCGCGCTGGTTACAGGCGGAGCATCAGGACTGGGAGAGGCGTGCGTGCGGAGCATAGTAGCCGCCGGAGGCAAGGCCGCTATTCTGGATTTTGCAGCGGAAAAAGGCGAGAAGCTCGCTACGGAACTGGGCGCGAGCACAGTGTTCTGCAACACCGACGTTACCAGTGAAGAGAGTGTGAAAGCAGCGATTGACAAAGCCTTGGCGGCTTTCGGGTCATTCAATGTCGTCATCAACTGCGCCGGAGTCGGCGACCCCTGCAAGGCATTAACCAAGAAAGGACCGATGCCCCTTTCATTTTTTAACAGGGTGGTGCAGATCAACCTTGTCGGCACTTTCAACGTGATCCGCCTCGCGCTGGAGCAGATGGTGAAGAATGCCCCGCGCGAAGATGGAGAAAAGGGCGTCATAATCAATACGGCTTCCGTCGCAGCCTTTGACGGCCAGATAGGCCAGCCAGCCTATTCCGCCTCCAAGGCAGGAGTGGCCGGAATGACGCTGCCCCTTGCGCGCGAATGCGCCGAATACGGAATAAGGGTGCTGACCATTGCGCCGGGGCTTTTCAATACCCCGATGCTGGCCATATTGCCGGAGTCCGCTCGGGAAGCCCTGGGGAAAATGGTTCCTTTCCCCCAGAGGCTCGGCAATCCGGCTGAATACGCGAAGCTCGCCCGCCATATGATTGAAAACCCGATGCTCAACGGTGAAGTGGTCCGTCTGGACGGCGCAATCCGAATGGCAGCGAGATAGAATTTCGGAATCGGGACCGTTGAACCGGTTGAAGTAAATTTGCCGACAAGGAGAAGAATATCAATGAGCCAGAATGATAACGATATAGTGATAGTAAGCGCCGTTCGAACGCCGTTCAGCAAGTTCGATTCGCTGATGGCGGACATACCTTCCATAGATCTGGGCGTGATGGCCATCAAAGAGGCGATTTCGCGGGCAGGCGTGAAACCCGAAGAGGTGGATGAGGTGAACTACGGGAGCTGCATCCCGGCGGAGACGGCACTGGAGACCGATATTCCGGGGCGGCAGGCAACCCTGCTCGCAGGCTTTCCGGCGGAGAGCATCTCGCTTTCGCTGGACCGCGCCTGCTGCACGTCTCTCACCACGCTTCGCCTGAGTATTCGTGCGATCCGCGCCGGCGAAGCCGATATATCGCTATCGGTGGGTTCCGAGAACATGCCGCGCACGCCGCACCTGGCGCCCGGACTGCGCACGGGAAAGCGCTTAGGGCCTATCCAGCTGATTGACAACCTGTTCGAGCTCGGCTACGGCGCGAAAGGTTTCAGGCCTGTGGCCGTCGATGCGGGTGAAGTAGCGCTTGAGCACGGAGTAACCCGGGAAATGCAGGATGCATGGGCTCTGGGGAGCCAGGAAAAATACGCAAAGGCGTTTGCCTCCGGGAAGATCCGGGTGGGCGAGGAGCTTATGCCCGTGGTAATCCCCCGGAAAAAAGGCGATCCGATCACGATAGATAAGGATGAATCTCCCCGGAAAACCAGCATGGAGGCGCTGGCCAAACTGAAACCTGTCTACGGGAGTCCCACGGTGACGGCAGGCAATGCTCCGCCGATCAGCGCGGGTGCTTCCGCCATCCTGGTAATGACGCGCAAAAAAGCGAAAGAACGGGGCCTTACACCCTTGGCGACTGTTATAGCGGCAATTGCGTCCGCTACAGCTCCCCGCGAGATTGCGGTCATCCCCGCCTATTCGATCCGGAAGGCGCTTGCAAAAGCGGGTCTTAAGCTGGACCAGATGGACATTATCGAGATCAACGAGGCCTTCGCCGCCATGCCCCTTGTTTCCACCAAAATCCTTGCAGACAACGACGAGAAGAAGTGGAAAGAGCTCCAGGCGAAGACCAATGTGAACGGCGGAGCAATAGCGATCGGCCACCCCGTAGGCGCGAGCGCCGGACGGATTACTATGACCATGGCTTACGAGCTGAGGCGAAGGGGTGGCGGCTACGGCGTAGCTTCCATCTGCGGAGGCCTCGCCCAGGGCGAAGCGGTCATTATAAAGGTCTGAAAGGAGCGCGGCCGTGACATACAACACGATAAATTACGTAAAAGCCGAAGGGATCGGAATAATAACCCTCAACCGCCCCAAGAGCATGAACTCCCTCAGCAGTGAACTCCTGCGTGAGATGGCGGCGGTCCTGGCGGAGATTGCGGATGATGACGAAGTGAGGGTCGTGATCCTGACCGGGAGCGAAAAATTCTTTGCCGCCGGCGCCGATATAGCCGAGATCAGTAATATGAGGACGGCGGCGGATGCGCACCGTTTCCTCAAAACGGCGCATGCGGTCTTCAACGGCCTCGAGGATCTGGAGAAGCCGGTAATTGCCGCCATTTCGGGACTGGCCCTGGGAGGCGGATGCGAGCTCCTCCTGGCGTGCGATCTGCGCATCTGCGCGGAGGACGCCGTTTTCGGCCAGCCGGAAATCAAGATCGGCGTCATACCCGGGGCGGGCGGAACGCAACGGCTTCCTCGCGTGATCGGTCTGACCAAGGCCAAGGAGCTCCTTTACACGGGAGATTCTATGGATGCCGGGGAGGCGCTTCGGGCAGGACTGGTATCCAAGGTGGTTCCTGTGGGAGCCGTCCTGGATGAGGCAAAGGCCCTGGCGAAGAAGATAGCCCGCCTGCCCGCGATTGCGTTGAGAGTCACAAAGGACGTGGTGAACACCGGAATGAACCTCGACCTGAAATCGGCCATGCTTTACGAGGCGCGCTGCTTCGAGATGCTCTTTGACACCGAGGATCAGAAGGAGGGGATGTCCGCTTTCGTTGAGAAGAGAAAGCCGGTTTTCAAGGGTAAATAAAAAGAAAGGATTTCAGAAGATGGATTTCCATTTCACCGAAGAACAGCAGATGATCCGGGACATGTCCCGGAAGTTCGTGGACGAGGTTATTGAACCCCGTGCCGAGGAAATGGAGGCCAGGGGCGAATACCCCTACGACATCATGGATCAGATGGCCGAGCTGGGAATGATGGGCATCCCTTTTCCCCCGGAATGCGGCGGGAGCGGCGGCGACTGGGTCGGGATGCACCTTTGTATCGAGGAGATCTCCCGGGGTGACGTCACACTGGGAGCACTGCTCGACGTGACCACGAGCGTCGTCGGCCAGGAACTTTTCGTCTTCGGCGCTCCGGAGCAGAAGGAAAAATGGCTCGTTCCCATCGCCAAAGGAAAAGAGATCGGGGCGTTCGGCCTGACGGAGCCGGGCGCCGGTTCTGATGCCGGAGCAACCAAAACCAGCGCCGCCCGCGAAGGGAATTCGTGGGTGATCAACGGCGCGAAACAGTTCATTACAAATATCGGACTGAAAAACGCCTCGATCGTGATCATTACCGCGCGGACAAAAGGTTCCAAACCGGGAGAGAAAGACATCATCAACACGTTTGTCGTTCCCAGGGGGGCCGCCGGCTTCACCCTGGGAAAAAAATACGACAAAATGGCCTGGAACCATTCGGCAACTCACGAGTGCATATTCGAGGATTGCCGGATTCCGGCCGGCAACTTCCTGGGGATGGAGGGAAAGGGCTTCGCCCAGCACCTTGCCGTGCTGGAGACGGGGCGGATCAGTATCGCTGCGATCTGCGTGGGACTGGGCCGGGCCTGTCTGGAAAAATCCCTCAAGTATGCCAGAGAGAGGGTCCAGTTCGGAAAACCGATTTTCAGTTTCCAGGCGGTCTCTTTCAAGCTTTCCGATATGGCCATGCATATCGAGCTTTCCCGGAACATGTACCTGAAGGCGGCCTGGCTGAAAGATGCAGGCCTTCCCCACACGCTCGAAGCCGCCTATGCCAAGCTCTTCGCCTCGGAGATGGTGGAAAAGGCGGCGAGCGATGCTTTCCAGATTCACGGCGGCTATGGCTTCATGAACGAGTACGCCGTTTCGCGCTATTACAAAGCATGCAAGATCCTGCAGATCGTGGAGGGAACCTCGGAGGTGCAACGGATGGTTATCGCGAGAAATCTGTGAAAAAGGCCCTCCCGAAGCCTTGTCTGGGAGCGGGAGACGTAGATTCCATTTAAACCAAATACAATGAGGGAGGAAATATGGACTGGAAAGATGAATATCAGAGAAAGCTGGTTTCATTGGAGGAGATGGCCAAACAGATCAAATCAGGAGATACCATAGGAACCGCCATGGCCATCAGTATGTGTTCGCCGGACGTGTATAATGCCATTCTGGACCGCGCCGGTGAATTGAGGAATGTAACCATCCTGGATGCGGTGCCTGTCCGCCCCTGTAAACTCTACGATCCTAAATTTATGGCGACAATCGACGGCCATGTCAATTATCTGTCCGCCTTCTTCTCGCCGGCGGCACGCGCGCAGGGACAGCCCAATAACGCTGATTTCCTCATTGTAATGAGCGCCGATATCGGCGATAAATTCGCCGCTCGATCGGACGTGTACGCGACAATGGTTACGCCTCCCAATAAGCAGGGCTATGTAAATCTTGGCCTGACCCATTTTTATACGCACGATACGATTCGAAGAGGGAGAAAATCGGGAAAGCTGCGCCTGGCCATCGGTGAGGTAAACGACCAGATGCCGACGGTGCTGGGCGACAACTGGATGCATGTATCCGAATTCGACTTGTTTGTGGAAAATTCCACCAAAATTCCCGCAGTCACAAGAAAGCCGGCGGGAGAGATGGAGGCCAGGATCGCCAGATATGTCCTGGAACTGATCAATGACGGGGATACGATCCAGATGGGCATCGGCGGTATTCCCGAGGCGGTTATCGCGGGCCTTGAGGGAAAACATGATCTCGGAGTTCATACCGAGATGTTTCCGGTCGGGCTGCAGGACCTGGTGCCGAAGGGGATCGTAACCAATGCAAGAAAGCCCTTCCACAGGGGTAAAACTATCGCCACGTTCTGCATGGGCGATCAGGCGCTGTATGAATTCATCAACGAGAATCCCAATTGTGAGTTACATCCGGCCTCGTATACCAATAATCCCGCCTTTATCGCCCAGCATCCGAACATCGTGGCGATCAACATGGCTCTGCTGATCGATTTCAGCGGCAACATCGCCTCCGAGGGGATGGGATACAGGATGATCAGCGGAACGGGCGGCCAGCTCGATTTCATGATCGGATCGTATTATTCCCCCGGGGGAAAGGGGATTACCCTGATTTCATCGGCTAGAAAATTGAAGGACGGCACGCTCGCTTCCTCGATCGTTCCGGAACTGCCTCCATTCACGCCCGTTACCGTTCCGAGGACTTTTACGCAGTATGTCGTGACGGAATACGGAATCGCCGACCTGAGATTCAAAACCGTGCGGGAGAGGGCCGAGGCCCTGATTAATATCGCGCATCCCGATTTGAGGGGAGAATTGCGCGACAGTCTGAAAAAGAAGCTTTACATTAAGAAGTGAGGAACGGATTGCTTCATCCGGATCACGAGGCCCGGTCAAATGACCGGGCCTTTTTCTGAAAATGATTTACAGTAAGAGCAAGGCATGATTTTTGTTGCGGTATGACAGCTGATCGATTAAAGAGATCAGGGACGCCCGGGAGATCATTGCCGGCAGGGTTTCCGGCGTTCCTATCCCGTGGTCCGGTGCGTC
Organism: Syntrophales bacterium; assembly: GCA_028712885.1. Lineage (GTDB taxonomy): Bacteria > Desulfobacterota > Syntrophia > Syntrophales > UBA4778 > JAQTPK01. Next base: position 20,686 of record JAQTPK010000008.1, read on the forward strand.
TTCCGGCGAAAGAACAGACCGACCGGACCGGAAGACCATCGTGACATGAAATATACCGCAAACCCGCGGACGTCCGCCGGGATCAGAAAAAGGGACAAACTCCTCTCTTCCATTTTCAGGATATCGAGCCTTCTCACGCGCTCCATTTCCATTGACCGCATTCTGACGGACATTGTCGAAGAGACGGCCCGGGCCTTCGATTTCACCCGTGTTGCAATATTCCTCATCGACCGCAAAAAGAACCTGCTCGAATGCAAGTACATCCTTGGCTTCAGCCCCGTGGAAGGAGAACGCGCCCTCAGCCGCCCCTTTAATCTCCAAAAGCACTGCTGCATAGAGACATCCGTGGCCCTTTCCGGAAAGACCATTTATATCCGGGATCATGCAAGTGACCGGCGCATCACGCCCATTGATCTGAAAATATCGAGGATCCACGGACGGGTATCCACGGTGGCCGTTCCGCTGCGCATCAAGCGCGACGTGATCGGACTTATCGAAGCCGACAGGAACCGCGTAAAAATGCAACTCACCCGGAGAGACATAGAACTATTCTCGATTTTTGCGAACCAGGCGAGCATCGTTATTGAAAATGCCCGGCTCCAGGTTCAGAACAAGAAAAAGATACGCGAGCTCCTTTTTCTTCAGAAAATCAGCAGGAAGACCGGTTCCACGCTCAATCTGCGCCGGCTCTTCCAGGTCGTGAGCGCGGGGGCGGTCAGCATCACAAACGCCACTGCCTGCATTCTCTACCTGCGGGACGAGGAAATCGGGACGCTGAGAGCCGTCTCCCGCCGCGGCTGTCACGGGCGGAAGCCGGAGATCCCGACGGGAGGACTTGCAGTCTGGGCGGCTCTCAGCGAAGCCCCGCTGCTTTCCGAGGACACCTCGACCGACCCGCGCTGCACCGCAACAGTTCCCGGGGTCCGCTCGGAAGCGGCCGTTCCGCTGATCAGCGAAAAACGCGTTCTGGGCGTTCTCAATCTCTTCAGCATGGAGAGGGGCTCTTTCACCGAAGACGACATCAAACTTCTGACGATTTTCGCCAATCATGCGGCAAGCCTGATCCGCAACGCACGGCTCTATGATCAGGTGATTGCGGAACGAAACTTGGGGGACAGCATTCTGGAGAGTTCCCCCAACGGGATTATAACCGTGGACCTCTCCCGCCGCATTACATCCGTGAACAGGAGAGCCGAGGAAATTTTTCAATGGGACAGGCGCCGGGTGGTGGGATGCCGCATTTCGGATTTACTTTCGGGTGAGATCCCGGGGATCGTCGAGCAGGAACTCAGGAACAGGGGGGCGGATTCCCGCGAAATCAGGCATGAAAGGAAAGGGACCACGCTGATCCTGGGCGTGAGCGCCACACTGCTCAGGGAGCCCGGGGGGGCGAGTGGAGCCCTTATCATCTTTCAGGACCTCACCGAGAGCAAGCGCACCGAGGAGCTCATCCGGCGCGTGGACCGGCTCACCTCCCTCGGCCAGCTCTCGGCGGGCATCGCCCACGAGATCCGGAATCCGCTGGCAAGCATCAACTTCAACGTGCAGATGCTGATGAAGAAATCCCCGCCGGCGGACGGGGATCGAAGCAGGGAAATACTGCGGGATACTCTGCGGGGGGTCGACAGGATCAAAACCCTTGTCAAGGGAATGCTTGATTTCGCCAAACCCGCCGCTCCTCGCTTTAAGAGGGCTTTTCTCAGCAGCGCCCTCTCCGAAACAATTTCGCTCCTCGAAACGGAGTTGCGAAAGAAGCGCATCCGGCTGGAGATGAAGCTCGCAGATCCCGAGCCCGAAGTGGTTTTTGATCCGTACCAGATTCAGCAGGTCTTTATGAACCTGATCCTGAATGCGATGGAAGCCATGCCGGACGGCGGAAAAATCATGATCAGGAGCGTACTCGAAGGAGAGTGCCTCTCGGTGCGCATTGCGGATACAGGCGCGGGAATAGCCGCCCCAGACCTCGCGAAGATTTTTGATCCATTTTTCACTACCAAGCCGGAGGGAACCGGTCTCGGCCTCTCGATCGTCCACAAAATACTGGAACAGCACCATGCCCGGATCGAGATCGAAAGCAGGGTGGGCGGGGGCACCACTTTTCTCATCCGGTTTGCCGTAAACGGCAGGGAGGGAACATGTTCCGCCATAAGATACTGATAGTTGACGACGACCGGCTCCTGCAGAACTCGCTGCGCAATATCCTGACCGAGAATTACGAGGTCACGATCGCCGGCAGCGGCGAGGAGGCGGCCGGGATTATGGCCCGGAGCCGGGTTGATCTTGTGCTCCTGGATATAAGGCTCCCGGGAATGGACGGCATGGAGACGCTGGAGACGCTGCGGGGAATAAGCCGGGAAACCGTGGTCATCATGATGACCGCTTACGAGGACATAAAAAGCGTTGTGACGTCCATGAAGAGAGGCGCCTTTGACTACTTGGTTAAGCCGCTCGATATCGATGAGCTGGAGGTGATCATTGAAAAGGCCCTGGAAACGCTCCGGTTGAGAAAGGAACTGGAGGAACTGCGGGGGCAGTACCTGCGCGAGTTCGACTTTGACAACATTATCGGGGAGAGCGCTGGGATCCGAAATGCCCTTATGCTCGCCGCCAAGATCGCGCAGAGTCCCGATACGACTGTTCTCATCGAAGGCGAGACCGGGACCGGCAAGGAGGTTATCGCCAAAGCCATTCATTACCGAAGCGCCCGTTTCGGGATGCCCCTCGTGGAGATCAACTGCGGCGCTATCAGCCGCGATCTCGTGGAAAGCGAGCTCTTCGGATACGATGCGGGAACTTTTACCGGGGCGCTTCACGCCGGCAAAAAGGGGAAATTCGAAACCGCGGCGGGAGGCACACTGCTTCTGGACGAGGTTGGAGAACTGCTGCCGTCATCCCAGGTGAAACTCCTGCGCTTTCTTGAAGAGAAGGCCTTTTACCCTGTGGGCGGTGCGGAAAAGAAGCAGGTGGACGTGCGGGTGATTGCCGCGACCAATAAATCGCTCGAAGAGGCGATGCAGGCGGGAACATTCCGCAGTGATCTCTACTACAGGCTAAACGTGGCGAGGATCTGGCTTCCGCCCCTTCGGGAGAGGCGGGAGGATATTATTCCCCTGGCGCTCCATTTTTTGGACTGTTTCAACAAGAAATTCGGAAAAAATTTCGAGGGAATTTCTTCCGAAGCAGGAGAGAAATTCCTGCAATACCATTGGCCGGGCAATGTCCGTGAATTGAGGAATATCCTGGAAAGAATCGTCCTGACTGAAAAAGGGCCTTCCCTGGAAAGAGGTCATCTGTCGCAGGCCGGATTCCCCCTCGAAAAAACCGGCAAGCCCTGCAATCTCAACTTTTCCCTCCCGCTGTCCCGCGGTCTCGAAGAACTCAACCGGGAACTGATCTGCAAAGCCCTGGTGGAAGCGGGAGGAAACCGCAGCCGGGCCGCAAAGCTCCTGGGAATCTCCCGCCCCACCCTGGTCTACCGCATCGAGAAATACGGCATAAATACGGATCGGTCCTGAAACGGGTGCGGCATTGCCGGCCGGCTTTCCTTCTTCCGGTTTCCGGATTTCAGTTTCTGGTTGTAAAAATTGCAATTGCGGAATAAAAGCATTGAAATCGGATTTTGAAAAAGGGCTGCCTGGAATTGAAACCAGAAACCGGAAACCTGACGGATGAGCCTGTTATCCGCGTCGGCCTTCTCGAACTGAAAAGAGAGATCAAGGGAAGGCTTGACGGATTTTTCGAAGTCGCTTCCGATGCGGCCGCCGGGCTCGTATTTCCCGGCGAGTTTCGCGCGCGGAATGCGGCCGGGGATATCGTCCTGGCGGGGGATTTCGGTGAAATGCGTACCGCGCGGGAATGCGTTCTTGCCCCCCGCCCGGGGTCTCTTTTCACGCTGTTCGGCATAACGATCGGGTCCGGCTTCCACTGGGAGAGGGACGAAGGGCAGACCTTTCGCGGCCGCCTGCTGCTTTCAGCGGACGAGCATGGGACGATTTCCGCCATCAACGAAGTTCCTCTGGAAGCCTACCTGGAAAGCGTCGTGTCCTCGGAGATGAGCGCCGACGCCCCGATGGAGTTCATCAAGGCGCACGCGATTATTTCGCGGAGCTGGCTCGCCGCCATGCTGGAAAGGCGCGACCGGCCTCTGCAGCAGCCGCCCGGATTCGTATCGGAACAGGAGATTGTGCGCTGGTACGGCCGGGAGGAGCACGACCGCTTCGACGTGTGCGCGGACGACCACTGCCAGCGCTATCACGGAATCGCCGGGCGGGTGAACGAACGGGCCCGCACCGCGGTGGAGGCGACGCGGGGCCTTTTTCTTGTCTACAACGGCGGCATCTGCGACGCACGTTTCTATAAGGCCTGCGGCGGGCGTACCGAGTGTTTCCAGAACGCATGGGAAGACGCGCCCGTACCTTACCTGGTCTCGATTTCGGATGCGGAAACGGAGCATCCGGCGATAGATGAGGAGAAGCTCGCCGAAGAGTGGGTCCTGGCGAGGCCGCATGCCTTCTGCAATACGTCGGATGAGTCGCTGCTGAAAAGCATTCTCCCGTCATTCGACCGTGAGACAGGCGATTTTTTCAGGTGGCGGGTTGAATACGGGCGGGAGGAATTGGAGCATATCGTCCGCACCAAATCGGGGATGGATTTCGGGACGCTCCTGGATATGGTTCCGCTGACGAGAGGTCCGTCCGGCCGGATAACGCGTCTGCGGATCGAGGGGACGAGGGCGGCCGTTACGATCGGCAAGGAGCTGGAGATCCGCAGGTGGCTTTCTCCCAGCCATCTCTACAGCAGCGCCTTCATCATAAGGATGACCAGGAACGAGCGGGGCATTCCCGACCGCTTCGTCCTGTACGGGGCGGGATGGGGGCACGGCGTCGGCCTGTGCCAGATCGGGGCGGCGGTAATGGCCTCAACAGGTTTCAGTGTGGAAAGGATACTGAAGCATTATTACAGGGGAGCGGAACTGAAAAAGCTTTACTAGTTTACGGTTTCTGGTTCCAGTTTGCAGTTCCAGGTTTAAAAATGATGAGTGGTTTACTTTCTGCTCCGGACTTTGTTCGTCATTCCGGCGGAACTTGTCCCCGAAGTTTTTAATCGGAGAGCCGGAATCCAGTGTATGAGAAATATATTGACCTGGATGCCGGATCGCGTCCGGCATGACGTGGGAGTATAAGCGGTCGGTCAGTTGTTTTTTGTTTATAAATGGAAATCAAAACGCCGGAAGTAAAAGATTGGCCAAGGACGCATTAATAACTCCCGAAAAAGAACCGGAACTCGAAGCTGGAATGCTTAAACCAGAAACCGGAAACCAGAAACCGGAAACTGTTCGCCGTTCTCCCTGGCTCTGGGTCCCGTCGCTGTATTTCGCCGAAGGCATCCCTTACGTTATCGTGATGATGGTCTCGGTCGTCATGTACAAGAGACTCGGGATCTCCAATACCGATATCGCCCTGTACACGAGCTGGCTTTACCTCCCGTGGGTCATCAAGCCGCTCTGGAGCCCCTTCGTCGAGATGATCCGGACGAAGCGGTTCTGGATAGTGGCCATGCAGGTCCTGATCGGGGCCTCGCTGGCGCTGATGGCGCTGGCCGTTCCCGGCCCCGGTTTTTTCCGCTGGACCCTTGCGGTATTCTGGCTTCTAGCCTTCAGCTCCGCCACCCACGACGTTGCCGCCGACGGCTTTTACATGCTGGGACTTCCCCAGTATCAGCAGGCCGCGTTCATCGGAGTCCGGACGATCTTTTACCGGGTCGCCATGATCGCCGCGCAGGGGGGGCTTGTTGTCCTGGCGGGACAGCTTGAGCCATCCCTCGGCATCCCGCAGGCCTGGGCGGTTATCCTGTGGCTGACCGCCGTCGTCTTTGCGGCTGCGTCCCTGTATCACTTTTTCATCCTGCCTTATCCGCCCGCCGACAGGCCGGCCGGGCAGGGCGGAAGGGAAAACCTTGCGGCCGGTTACTTCCGCAGCATCTCGGCTTTTTTCCGGAGGAAAGATATCCTCGCGGTGCTGGCCTTCCTCCTTTTATACAGGTTCGCCGAGGCCCAGCTCGTCAAGATGGTTGCCCCGTTTCTCCTCGATCCCGCCGGAAAGGGAGGCCTCGGGCTAACGACCGGCGAGGTGGGATTGATTTATGGAACGGTCGGCCTGATAGCGATGATGGCGGGCGGGCTGATCGGGGGTTACGTGATCTCCCGCAAGGGCCTCAAATTCTGGGTCTGGATCATGGTTTTCGTCATGCACCTCCCGGACCTGGTTTTCGTCTATCTCTCCTTCGCCCTTCCTCAAGACATGAAACTTATCGCCTCGCTGGTGGCGGTGGAGCAGTTCGGGTACGGGTTCGGGTTCAGCGCCTATGCCGTTTTCATGCTCATGGTTGCCGAAGGGGAATACAAGACGGTGCATTACGCGCTGGCTACCGGCTTCATGGCGCTCGGGATGATGATCCCCGGAATGTTCAGCGGCTGGATCCAGGAACAGGTCGGCTACCGGAATCTCTTTCTCTGGATAATGCTGTCGACGATACCCGGATTCATCGTGCCCGCCCTGGTCAGGATAGACCCGGAATACGGCCGAAAGGGGAGGCGCGATTGAAAGAGAGGATCGGAACCGCATTCATCCTCGGCGCCGGTCTCGGCACGCGGCTTCGCCCGCTCACGGAGAACTGCCCCAAACCGCTCCTTCCGGTCGGGGGAAGGCCTCTCATAACGTATTCCATGGACCACCTGATCGGGGCGGGGGTCAATCGGTTTATCGTGAACACGCACCACTGCCCGGAACGGTACGCGGATGCATTCCCGGATGGCGCCTGGCGCGGCGTGCCGGTCACCTTCCGTTTCGAGCCCGTTCTTCTTGAGACGGCCGGCGGGATAAAAAACATCGAAGACCTCGTCGCGGGCGACGAGAGATTTTTCGTCTATAACGGGGACGTCCTGACCGATCTTCCCCTGGAGGACCTGATCGACGCCCATTTCCGGAGAAAACCCGAGGCAACGTTGGCCCTGAGAAGCGAAGGCCCGGTCCGCAATGTTGACCTGGACGAGGACGGAAATATCTGCGATATGCGGGGTCTCCTCGGGCGCCCGGGGGTGAGGAAGGTGCTTTTCAGCGGCGTGTACATTGTCGAGCGCTCTATCCTCCGCAGGCTGGAGGCCGGGCGGATAGAATCGATAGTGCCTGTTTTTGTGCGGATGATCCGGGTAAAACCCGGCTCGATCGCAGGCGTGGTCATAGATCGGGGCCGGTGGCGGGATGTCGGATCGGTCAGCGAATACGAAGAGATTTCGGCAAGCCACGACTTATTGCAATAACTAATTCAATCGAGGCATTGAACGAATTGTTTAAAGGTGAACTTGAGGCATACGCCAGGGAGGCCATGGGAATAGGCAAGAAGGGCGCGATGCATGCCGAACCTATTCTCCGGGGCGGATCGGACCGGGAATTCTTCCGGGTAAGTTCGGGCGGGTATACCGTTATCCTGATGCAGTACGGGACTGTGCGCCCGGAGAACGCTCTCTATGCCGGTATCGCGAAATTCCTTTCCCGGATCGGAATTGCCGTTCCCCGCATCTTCAGGCACGATCCCGAGCGGCGCATTGTTGTCATGGAGGACCTCGGAGACCGGGACCTTTATGCTTTGAGAAATGATGACCCGGAACTGCGCGGCCGGTATTATCGGATTGCCCTGCGCGAGATTTCCAGGCTTCATTCCTTTCCTCTCGAAGATTTCCCCGAAGCGAAAATCCCCCTGATGGAAGGGTTCGGTCCTGCTCTCTACCGCTGGGAAAGGGATTATTTCCGCGAAAGATTCGTCCGGGACGTCTGCGGAATTTCTCTTTCGCCCGGCGACGGAGACATCCTGGAGAAGGAACTGGACGGTCTGGCGGAGCGCCTCTCGCGTTCGGCGCCTTGCCTGGTTCATCGCGATTTCCAGTCCCAGAATATCATGCTCGTCAGGAACGGGGTCTCACTGATCGATTTCCAGGGAATGAGGCGGGGGACGGCCTGCTACGACCTCGGATCGCTGCTTTACGATCCCTATGTCTCCCTGGCAAACGAGGATAAAATAGCCCTCCTGGGATTCTATTGCGATACGGTCCGCCCCCCTGAAGGCAGCGACGAATTCCGGAGCCTGTTCTTTAAAGCATCCGCGCAGCGGCTGATGCAGGCGCTGGGGGCCTTCGGATACCTCGGGCTGGCGATGGGGAAGAAGCAATTCCTCCGCCATATTCCAGGCGGTCTTGCCGGCCTCATCGACGCCTCCGGCCGGGCGGGCCTGCTTCGGCTTCAGGCTGTCGCTCTGAGATGCCGGGAAGGGATGGATGCTGAGAGGCTGAGAAAAGACGAAGATGAGAAGTTGCGAAGATGCGGGGATAGGGGGCTGAAAGATAGAAGCTGAGAAGCTGAGTAAAGACGAAGATGAGAAGTTGCGAGGATAGGGGACTGAAAGATAGAAGCTGGGGGGGTGAGAGGCTTCTTATTTGTCATATCGAGCCCTTCGGCATCCTACGAGGACTCAGGTAAACTCCGCGAGATATCTTTCAATCTCGACAGGTTTTTTCTTAAAGCAGGATTTCTCGTCGCTGCGCTCCTCGAAATGACATTTTAAGAAGAACTCGAAATGACATTAAGGGCGGGCCATACAATATTTTTCACGTGGAGCAAATCCTTTGCATCTTTGCGTGAGAATAAATAAGAAATGCTGAAGGTTGATTTTCATATTATAAAAATATAACTACTTAGGGCGTTTTTAACCCAGAAACCAGAAACCGTTTTTATGATTACCGCCGTTATTCCCTTCAGCACTACAGAGTCCTTTGCCGTCAACTGCAGGTTGTTTTCCGGTCTGCCCGGGATCGAGCGAATTCTGGTCGTCCATTCCGGCGCATTCCGCCCGTCGGATGCGATGTTGTCCGGAATTGAAGCTGGCTCCTATCTTTCAGGCCCGGCCTGGAACAGGATAATCGAAGAGGCTGGGACAGATTACATTCTTGCCGTGCTGGACTGTTCGCGGATAGACTTGCCGCCGGCAAGCCTCGTGAGACTGGTTGAAACAGCGGAGCTTACCGGGGCCGGTCTGGTCTTCTCCGATTATCACGAGATCGTGAAAGGTCAGAGGAAGGAGCGGCCGCTGATCGATTACCGCGAGGGAAGCATCCGCGACGGATTTGATTTCGGAAAAATGGTCCTGATCCGCACGGAGACGGCGAAATCCTCATTGGCGAGACACGGCGCCATACCCGACGGGCGCCATTGCGGATTTTACGATCTGAGGCTGAAGATAGCTGCGGACCGCCTCCCGTACCACGCGGAAGAGGCGCTGTATACGGCGGCTGGAAACGGCGGAATGACGGATCGGGAAACTCATTTCTCATACGTCGATCCCTCCAACAGGGAAGTACAGGAGGAAATGGAGAGAGCGGCTACGGAGCACCTGCGCCGGATTGGCGCCTGGCTCGAGCCTTCTTTCCAGCCGGTCCCCGCTGATGACTCCGCCTATCCGGTGGAGGCCAGCGTAATCATCCCCGTCCGCAACAGGGCGAGGACGATAGCCGAGGCGGTGAAAAGCGCCCTGGGACAGAAAACGGAATTTCCCTTTAATGTCATTGTAGTTGACAATTATTCATCCGACGGGACGACGGCGATTCTGGACGGACTGGTGAAAAAGAATCGCCGGCTCGTTCATCTGATCCCGGGCCGGTTCGACCTCGGGATCGGGGGCTGCTGGAACGAGGCGGTTTTTTCCGAGCATTGCGGCAGGCATGCGGTTCAGCTCGACTCCGACGATCTCTACAGTTCGGATAATTCCCTGTCCGAATTGGTAAATGCCTTTCCGGCCGGCGACTGCGGGATGGTGATCGGGTCGTACCTCCTCGTCGACGGCGCCATGAATGAAATCCCGCCGGGCCTGATAGACCACCGCGAGTGGACGGATGAAAACGGCCGCAACAATGCCCTGAGGGTAAACGGGCTGGGCGCCCCCCGCGCCTTCAGGACTTGCCTGCTTCGCGAGAGAGGATTTCTAAATGTAAGCTATGGGGAAGACTACGAAATGGGTCTTCGCCTCTCCCGCCGTTACCGCGTCGGGAGAATATACGAAAATCTTTACCTCTGCCGGCGCTGGGAAGGGAACACCGATGCGGACCTGACTACCGCGACAAAAAACCGCTACGATCTTTTCAAAGACAATATCCGCACGCTGGAAATTGCGGCGAGGCGGGAAATGAATAAAGGCCATGGGTAATGGGTTATAGGCTAAGGCGCGAAAAGCGGGAAAGATACTCTATATGTCATTCCGAATCCGCCTGAGGCGGATGAGGAATCTTTTAGACTTGTAATAATAGTTGGGTGAAAAGCACTGCTCTGATCCGGCCGAAGGGTTAATAATTGTGCTCAGGAATCGGGATTAGAGCAGGATGAGTGGCCTGCCCCATTACCCATGACCTATGACCGCTACCGCCTTGAGAATTGTGGTTTGAAGAAGTGAAGAATATCCTGTTTGCGGATTATGAAGGAAAAGGGGAGGCCGGAGCTCTTTCCCGGATTTGCGAAGCACTGCTGGAACAGCAGAAAGGGTCATGGCGAGAGTTGGCCGAGGCTTATGAGGGCCTCTCCGGAACGGAACAGCGGACGCTCGATTGCGGCCGTTTTGCCGTTGTCCTCCAGTTCAATCCCCGTCGCGCCGCAAGCAGCGGCGCCAAAGTCGATCCTGAATCCATCCGGAACCGGAGGTGTTTCCTCTGTACCGGAAATCTCCCCCCCCTGCAGAGAGGGGTGCTGTACCGCAGGGAGTTCCTGATTCTCTGCAACCCTGCTCCCATTTTTCGCCGCCATTTCACTGTGTCCAGCCTGCGGCATCGTCCCCAATCCATTGCCGGTTCATTCGGAACGATGCAAGCCCTGGCTGAAGATCTCGGCCCGCAGTACCTGGTATTCTATAACGGCCCCCGCTGCGGGGCATCTGCTCCCGACCATCTGCATTTTCAGGCAGTTCCCGCCGGCTGCCTGCCTGTTGAAGAGGAGCTTGGAAAGGCTGGAAAAGGACAGCCGGGCTTTGAAACTGCATTCAGGGGCGGATTATCCGTTTACCGGCCGGAGGGGCTGGGCAGGGAGACAATAATCCTGGAGGGGAGCGATACCGCCCGGATTACATCCGCGCTTGACGCAATGCTCTCCGCGATGCGGGAAATAACGCCTCCCGGCGTCGGGGAACCGATGCTGAATATCATCTGCACGCGTCAAAAAACCATCAGAGTGATTATTTTTCCCAGGAATAAGCACCGGCCGGATGTTTTTTACCGGGAAGGAGAGGGGAGAAAGCTCATCAGCCCGGCAGCCCTCGACATGGGGGGACTGATGATATTCCCAATCAAAAGAGACTATGATTCCATGACTTGCGATGATATTCTTCAAGTATACGGCGAGGTTTCGACGGGAAAGGAATCCATGAGCCGGATATTCGAACTTCTTACCGGCTTCCAATATTGACAGTGCCTTATGCATGTGGTACAAATCATTTAAGCCGCTTCCCACTACGGAAGCGGTTTTTTTGATAAATTGGTATATTATTTGCTTTTTTTCCTGATCTATTGACAAAGAGCGACCAGAAATTATAATGAATCCGGGGGTAAACAAAGGCGGACCAGCCTCCCAGGCGAGAGTGGCGGAACTGGCAGACGCACTGGACTTAGGATCCAGCCCGGAAACGGAATAGGGGTTCGACTCCCCTCTCTCGCACCATGCGGCCAATAAATCTGGAAGGAGATAGCAGTAGTGAGTGAAGCGGCGTTGAGCGTGAAAGTCGAAGACCTTAGCCCTGTCAAGAAGAAGCTGTCATTTGATATTCCCTGGGAAGAAGTCAGAAGAGAACTGGATGACGCTTACAACCTTATCGGCAAAAAAGCGAAAATAAAAGGGTTCAGGCCGGGCAAAACGCCCCGTCGCCTGCTCGAGATATATTTCAAGGAACAGGCGGAAGACGAAGCGATTCAGAAACTGATTAACCGCTTCTACTGGGACGCCGTGGAAAAGAACAGCATTGATCCCGCTTCCCAGCCGGTGATCGACCAGAAGGGAATCGCGCCCCAGGCAAGCTACAGCTTCACGGCGACTGTGGAAATAAAACCGGTAATTGAGCCGCAGGGATATCTCGATCTCGAAGTGGAAAAGGAAGAACCGAAAGTTACGGATGAAAGCGTACAGAAGCGCCTGGTTGAACTGCAGCAGGTTTACAGCACCCTCGAGAACGCCCCGGAAGACCGGCTCGCCGAAAAAGGCGATTTCGTCACCCTCGATTTCGAAGGGAAAATGGACGGAAAGGAAATCGAGGACGCCAGGGGACGCAATTATCTCCTCGAAATCGGCTCCGGCCGCTTCATTCCCGGTTTCGAGGAACAGATCGTCGGGATGAAGAAGGGGGAAACGAAGGAATTCACGGTGAAGTTCCCCGAGCCTTATCAGAATGGTGAATTGGCGGGAAAAGACGTGACCTTTACTGCGATGGTCAAGGAGATAAAATCAAAAAAGGTCCCCGCTTTGGATGAGTCCTTCCTTAAGAATTTCGAAAAGTACGATTCTCTTGAGGCTTTGAAGGACGATATCCGGAAAGCCCTGGAGGACGAGGAGCAGATGCGGACCGAGTCGGAATTCAATAGAAAGCTTACGGACGCCCTGCTCGCCGGGAACGAGTTTGAAGTGCCGCAGTCTCTTGTGGACAGGCAGATCTATCTGATGATGGCCAACGCGCAGCGGCGCATGGCCGCGGGCGGAATGGACCCGGAGAAAGCAGCCGAATTGTCCTTCCAGATGAAGGATAGATTCCGGGATGAAGCGGCCCGGGGAGTAAAAATTTCGCTTCTGCTCGAAAGCATCGCGCGGAAGGAATCGATCGAGGCAGGCGATGACGACCTGGAGAAAAAGCTCAACGAAATAGCCGAGAGAAGCGGGCGGGAAGTGGATTCCATCAGGGAGGCATACGGCAGGGAAGGGCTGCTGGAGAGCGTCCGTTCCGAATTGCGAGAACAAAAAACCCTTGATTTTGTCCGGCGCAGAGCTAAAATTAAATCCGTCTGACTTGCAGGAAAGGACTGTGATGGCGCTGATTCCCATTGTTATCGAGCAGGACGGCAGGGGCGAGAGGGCGTTTGATATATATTCGAGGCTGTTGAAAGACAGAATCGTTTTCCTCGGAACGGCGGTCGACGACGATATCGCCAATCTCATAATTGCTCAGATGCTTTATCTGGAGTCCGAAGACCCGGACAAGGAGATTTTCTTTTACATCAATTCGCCGGGCGGACTTGTCAGCGCTGGAATGGCCATTTACGATACAATGCAGTATGTCAAGCCGAGCGTCTGCACGGTTTGCATGGGACAGGCCGCCAGCATGGCGGCGCTGATTTTGGCGGCGGGGGAAAAGGGAAAGCGTTTTGCCCTGCCCCATGCGAGAGTGCTTATCCACCAGCCGCTGGGAGGATTTCAGGGCCAGGCGACGGATATCGGGATCCAGGCCAATGAGATTCTGAGGCTGAAACGGGAACTGAACAGCCTGCTGTCTCGCCATACGAATCAGCCTTTCGAGAAGATCGAAGTCGACACGGAGCGGGACTATTTCATGACAAGCGATCAGGCAAAGGAATACGGCATTATCGACAGAGTGATCTCCAAGAGAGAAAGCGTAAAACAGGGGGTGTAATCCCATGGCCAAAAGATACAGGGATAGTGAAGGGACCAGGGGAATGCTTTTCTGCTCATTTTGCGGGAAAACCCAGAATGAGGTCAAAAAACTTGTAGCCGGACCTTCCGCGTACATCTGCGACGAATGCATCGAGTTGTGCAGAGGTATTATCCAGGAAGAAAACGAAGTTCAGAGGGTCGAAGCCTCCAGGAAGAGGATCCCCGAGCCGAAGGATATAAACAAGTTCCTCGATCAGTACGTGATCGGGCAGGAGAGGCCGAAAAAGGTGCTCTCCGTGGCGGTTTATAACCATTACAAGCGCCTGTATTCGGGAGCGAATCTCGACGGTGTGGAAATGCAGAAGAGCAACATCCTTCTGATCGGCCCCACCGGATCGGGAAAGACCCTGCTTGCGAAGACGCTGGCGAAGATGCTTGACGTACCTTTCGCCATTGCGGACGCAACCGCCCTGACCGAAGCCGGATACGTCGGGGAAGACGTGGAGAACATAATCCTGAGCCTGCTTCAGAACGCCGATTACGACGTGGAAAGGGCGTCGAAGGGAATCGTCTACATCGACGAAATCGACAAGATCTCGCGCAAGTCGGGAAGCCCTTCCATCACGAGGGACGTCTCCGGCGAAGGCGTCCAGCAGGCCCTGCTGAAGATAGTCGAGGGCACGCTGGCGAATATTCCGCCCAAGGGCGGGAGGAAGCACCCGCAGCAGGAATTCATCCAGGTAGACACGACCAACATCCTGTTTATCTGCGGAGGGGCGTTCGTCGGGCTTGAGGACATAATCCAGAAGAGGACCGGCTCAACCGCGATGGGGTTCGGAGCCGATATAAAGACAAAAAGGGAAAAGAAAATAGGGGAGATCCTGGCCGAGATCCAGCCGGAAGATCTCCTGAAATACGGTCTTATTCCGGAATTCATCGGGCGTCTGCCCGTGATCGCTACCCTCAACGAACTCAATGAAGAGGACATGATCCGGATCCTGGTGGAACCGAAGAATTCCGTCATCAAGCAGTACGTGAAATCGCTGGAGCTCGAGGAAGTCAAGCTGAAGTTCAGCGACGGCGCCCTCAAAGCGATCGCCAGGCTCGCCATCGAGAGGAAGTCGGGCGCACGAGGTCTCAGGGCCATCCTGGAGAACATCATGCTGGATATCATGTACGATATACCATCGCGCAATGACGTGAAGGAATGCGTAGTGAGCGAAGAGGTGGTTCTGAAGAAGGAGACTCCGCTCCTGATCTTTGAGAAACGGACGGAATCTGCATAAAGGGCTGGGTTAAAAATGTTCAATTTCAAGAAAACAAACGAAAAAGAAGAAAAAGAAAAGGGGATCACCGTTCCTCTGCTTCCGCTCAGGGACGTGGTGGTATTCCCCCACATGATAGTTCCTTTGTTTGTGGGAAGGGAAAAGTCCGTCAATGCCCTGGAGTCAGCGATGAAGCTGGAAAAGGGCATCTTCCTTGCCGCGCAGAAGAGCGCGCAGAAAGACGAGCCGTCGGAAGAGGATATCTACCGGATCGGCACCGTGGGGACTATTATCCAGCTGCTCCGTCTTCCGGACGGCTCCGTAAAGGTCCTCGTCGAGGGGAAGAAAAGGGGAAGAATCCGGGATTATATCTACAATCCGGACTTCTTCATGGTGGAAATAGAGGAGTTAGAAGAAGCAGGAATGGTGAACGTAAAGACCGAGGCCCTGATCCGCAGCGTGAAAGAGGCCTTTGAAGCCTATGCAAAACTGAGCAAGCGTGTTCCGCCCGAAATGATCGGGACGATTTCGTCCATCGACGAGCCGGACAAGCTTGCGGACGTGGTGTCTTCCCATATAAACGTCAAGCTGGAAGACAAGCAGCGCGTGCTCGAAATCATCGACATAACCGAGCGGCTCGAGAAGATCTATGGTCTGCTCGTCTCCGAGACGGAGATCCTCGAAGTGGAAGAGAGGATCAAGCGGCGGGTCAAAAAGCAGATGGAAAAGACCCAGAAGGATTACTACCTCAACGAGCAGATGAGGGCGATCCAGAAGGAGATGGGCGAGAAGGACGACTTCCGCAACGAAATAGAAGAGCTGGAAAAGAAGCTCAAGGCGAAGAAGATGTCCGAAGAGGCCCATAAGAAGGTCAAGAACGAGATCAAGAAGCTGAAGATGATGGCGCCCATGTCGGCCGAGGCGACCGTGGTCCGGAATTACATCGACTGGATCATGGACCTGCCCTGGTTCGAAAAGACCGAAAACAAGTTCTCGCTCAAGGAATCGGAGACCGTCCTCGAAGAAGACCATTACGGCCTCAAGAAGGTAAAGGAGAGGATCCTCGAGTACCTAGCCGTGCAGAGCCTGGTGCAGAAAAACAAGGGATCGATCCTGTGCCTGGTGGGTCCTCCCGGAGTGGGGAAGACCTCAATTGCGAAATCGATCGCCCGCGCGACGAACCGCAAATTCGTGCGCCTCTCGCTGGGAGGGCTGCGCGATGAGGCGGAAATCCGCGGACATCGACGTACGTATATCGGCGCGCTTCCGGGAAAGATCGTCCAGCTCCTGAAGAAGGCCGGATCGAACAACCCCGTTTTCTGCCTTGACGAAATCGACAAGCTCAGCTCGGATTTCCGGGGAGACCCGGCATCGGCCCTGCTGGAGGTTCTCGATCCCGAGCAGAATTTCGCGTTCAACGACAACTATCTCGAGGTCGATTACGATCTGTCGGATATCATGTTCATCACGACGGCCAACGTGCTGCCGACCATTCCGGCGCCCCTCCAGGACAGAATGGAGGTTATCAGGATTGCCGGATATACCGAGCCGGAGAAGCTCAACATCGCCCGCAAGTTCCTGGTCTCCAAGGAGATGGAGGCGAACGGCCTGAAGGCGGAGAACATCACCTTCACTGAAGGCTCGCTCCTGCGGATCATCCGCCAGTACACGCGGGAAGCCGGGGTACGCAACCTCGAACGGGAGATCGCGTCCATCTGCAGAAAGGTGGCCCGGGAGATCGTGACAAGCGGGCAGAAGGGACAGATACGCATAAACTCCAAAAGCGTCGAGAAGTATCTTGGAATTCCGAAGTTCCGTCACGGCGAGACCGAAGGTAAGGACGCCGTCGGGCTTACAGTGGGCCTGGCATGGACGGAATTCGGAGGCGAACTCCTGCCGATCGAAGTCTCGATCATGAAGGGGTCCGGCAAGCTGACCATGACGGGCAAGCTCGGAGACGTGATGCAGGAATCGGCGCAGGCGGCGTTCACGTACGTGCGGTCGCGTGCCGACGAGCTGGATCTGCCCGAGAATTTCTATAAGGAAATGGACGTCCACGTCCATGTCCCGGAAGGGGCGATCCAGAAAGACGGGCCGTCCGCCGGGATCGCGATCGCGACCTCGATTACTTCCGCCCTCACACGAAGAAAAGTGAGAGGGGACCTGGCCATGACCGGGGAAATAACTCTCAGGGGAAGGGTCCTTCCGATCGGCGGGTTGAAGGAAAAGCTCCTTGCCGCCCACAGGGGGAATTTGAAAACGGTGGTCATTCCGAAAGACAACGAGAAGGATCTGGTGGATATTCCAAAGAACGTTCTCAACGCTCTTGATATCAGGAAAGTGGAGAACGTGGATGAAGTTCTTAACGTTGCCTTTTCCAGGGATGGAAAGGACGTGGAAGAGATCATCCCTCGAGAGGATTTCGTACGGAAAGGACGTCCGGAAGTTCGGCTCAACGCCTGATTTGAGATTGAATAACTGCGCCCGGCTGTCCTGGTTCAAGAACAGCCGGGCGCACTATTATCTCTCATAATAATTCTTGACAGAACAGGATAAGTTGCTAAAAATAAGCGTTCATTCAGTGGGCGGATAGCTCAGCTGGGAGAGCGCCACGCTTACACCGTGGATGTCACAGGTTCAAGTCCTGTTCCGCCTACCATGGACTTGAAAAGCCCTTCATGCTTCGGGATTATTTTATACGGGGTCGTAGTTAAGCTTGGTTATAACGCCGGCCTGTCACGTCGGAGGGCGTGGGTTCAAATCCCATCGGCCCCGCCAGAAACGAAAAGGGGATTGATCCGATCTGGGGATCGATCCCCTTTTTCTTACGACCGGCACGTTTAAAACGCCCATATGCTGCGTTGCGCTTCGAATCTCGCATGCTCACGTACAAGAAGAGTACGCTCCGCTGCTCGATCCTCGCGCGCCTTGCCTCTGGACATTTTAACCGTGCCTCTTGGAAACTGAATTTAATGACCGCAGCTGGACATTCTTGAACAGCCTGTCGGTCTGATTTATGACTCGGGACTCCGGACTTGGGACCGGGCATAGTGGTATGGAAATTGCTCGAAATTCCGGTGTATTGGTGATTATATGATTTCGACGGATGGAAAGACCCCCTGCGCGCTGTGCGGAGAGCCTTCGGTTCTTTTCTGCGACGGCTGCGGGAAGCCCCTGTGCAGGAGCTGCCGGAAATTCGATTTGTGGGGGTACGGTTGCGGCCACGTCGACACGAAGGTCTTCTGCCGTTCGTGTTTCGGCGACAGCAGGGTGAATCCCTACGGAGGGGAATGAAATCCGCATGAAGTACGAGGGCGATATCATCCGGCCTCCCAGCGAGGCAGGCAGTCTCCTGCTGCAGGTCACGGTCGGATGCTCGCACAACCGGTGCACGTTCTGTCCGGCTTATAAAAGCAAACGGTTCCGGATCAAAAGCCGGGAAGAGATCGAAGAGGATCTGCTGGAAGCTTCACGGTTCGGAACGGTCGAAAGGGTGTTCCTGTGCGACGGGGACGCGTTGATTATTCCGCAGGAAAGGCTTTCCGCGATTCTTGCCTCCGTCCGCAGGCATCTGCGGGGCGTCCGCCGGATAGGCGTTTATGCGAACGCCAAAAGCATTCTCAGGAAATCAGTCGAGGATCTTGCGCAGCTGAAGGAACTCGGTCTGGGAATCGCGTACCTCGGCGTGGAATCGGGGAGCGACGAGGTCCTGAAGGAAACAGGCAAAGGGGTGGATTCCCGTAAGATGGTCGAAGCGGCGCTCCGGGTAAAGGAGGCGGGCATTACGCTTTCCTGCACCGTGATACTGGGATTGGGCGGCAGGGAAGGGAGCGATATGCATGCGGCGGAAACGGCGGATATTCTCACCGAGATCGATCCGGACTACGCGAGCGCGCTGACGCTGATGCTTGTGCCGGGGGCGCCTCTGTACGACAAGTTCAGGAAGGGGGAGTTCCTTATCCCGGACACTTTCGGGCTGATCCGGGAGCTCGGCGTAATTCTTTCGCGCTCCCGCTTTTCCGATTGCTTCTTCACTTCCAACCACGCCTCGAATTACCTGCCGATCAGGGCGAAAATGCCGCGGGACAGGGAGCGCGTCCTCGGGCTTATTTCGGACGTTATCGCGTCGAGGGACGGCGGCCGGCTGCGGCCGGAATACCTTCGCGGCTTGTGATCGGGACGGAACCGGCAAATGAAGATCATTGAAAAGTACAAGGAGATTTTCGGATCGGGCAGGGACAAGGAGCGCCTCGAGCGGGAAATCCAGTCCATCATCAATGAAGGCGAAGAGACGGGGCTCATCGACCAGGATTCCGGCGAGATGATCCAGAGCATTCTCGAATTCCGCGAAACCGTCGTGCGCGAGGTCATGGTCCCCCGCACGGAAATGGCGGCCCTGCCGATCGATGCCGGGATCGAGGAGATCATCGCGACGGTGGACCGGCACAACCATACGCGGATGCCCGTGTACCGCGATAATCTCGACAACATCATCGGCATTCTCAACGTGAAAGACCTGCTCCGCTACTGGTCGAGGCCGGTTACGGAGCAGGACATCCTTCAGAATCTGAGAAAGCCGTATTTCATCCCGGAGACGAAGAACGTTCATCAGCTTCTTCCCGAATTCAAGATCAGAAAATCGCATATGGCGATCGTCATCGACGAATACGGAGGCACTTCCGGCCTGGTGACGCTGGAGGATCTGCTGGAGGAGATCGTCGGCGAGATCCGGGACGAGCATGACGGGGACGAGAAGGGGCTGGTTGAGCTTCCCGACGGCCAGGTGATGGCCGACGCCCGGACGGAGATAGAAGAGGTCGAGGAGCATTTCAACGTCGGATTCCCGGAGGGGAAATTCGAGACCCTGGGGGGACTGGTGCTGCACCTGATCAAGAGAATACCGGTCGCCGGCGAGATCGTTTCCTGCGGAGAACTCGAGATGACGATTGAATCCGCCGACGAGCGCAGCATCAAAAAGATCAAAATACGGAAGACCGACGGACTGGGGAGTTGATGAACAGATGATTTGGCAGAAGCTGGGTCTCGCGCTCCTTTCGGGTTTGCTGCTGTTCCTGTCTTTTCCGAAATTCGGATCCGGGATTTTCGCCTGGATAGCGCTCGTCCCGTTATTGCGCTCTCTAAAGGGGATCAGTCCCAATGCAGCGCTTGCGCAGGGTTTTACGGCGGGGATCGTCTACAACATCGGGATCGTCTACTGGGTTACCTACGTCATTGCGAATTACGGGGATCTTCCGTTCTACGCATCGGTCCTGGCGATGGTCCTGCTTGCATCGGCCCTGAGCTGTTACGTCGCCCTCTTTGCCGCGGGAACGGCGTGGATGAAAAAGAGGGGGATTCCGGAGTTCCTTTCCGCCCCCGTTCTCTGGACCGGAATCGAATTTGCGAAAGGTTACCTTTTCACGGGGTTCCCGTGGGAGAATCTCGCCTATTCGCAGCATGCTTTCCCTCTCTTCATCCAGATCACGGACATCACCGGCACATACGGGCTCAGCTTCCTGATCGTGCTGGTCAACGCGGCCGTTCTGGATCTCCTCTTCTCGGGTGCGACCCGGAGAAGGGTGCTGGCGCAAACCGCAGTCGCCGTTCTGCTCGTTGCGGGAACGGCGGTGTACGGATACATCCGCCAGGGCGAGATCGACCGGATAGCGGCGGCCGGGGAAGAAAGGACGGTGGCGCTTATCCAGGGCAATATCGACCAGAGCATAAAATGGAACCCCGAGTTCCAGGAGGAAACGCTTGAGATCTACCGGGAGTTGTCGCTTGCCGCGATCAGGACAAATCCGTCCCCGGAGCTGATCGTCTGGCCGGAAACCGCCACCCCCTTCTTCTTTCAGAATGAGGACCAGCGGCAGCGCCGGATCACGGATATCTCGATCGTGGGCAAAAGCCATCTGCTGCTCGGGAGCCCGAGTTTCCGCAGGGAAGGCGGAATGGAGAATTGCCAGAACAGCGCCTTCATGGTATCTCCGGACGGACGCATCACCGGCAGGTACGATAAGGTTCACCTGGTGCCCTTCGGGGAATACGTTCCCCTTCGCGAATCTTGTCCTATATTGACGAAAATCGTGGCGGGAGTGGGTGATTTTCTCCCCGGTTCCGGTTTTAACCCGCTCCAGATGGGGCCGCTCAGGGCGGGGGTGCTGATCTGTTACGAGGCGGTGTTCCCGGACATCGGCGCGGCGTACGCCCGCGCCGGCGCGCAGTTCTTCATCAACATAACGAACGACGCCTGGTTCGGGAGGACGTCCGCCCCCTACCAGCACCTGACAATGGCTGCTTTCCGTGCGGTGGAAAACCGGCGGTACCTGGTCAGGGCCGCCAACACCGGGATCAGCGCGGTCATCGGCCCGACGGGGGCGATCGAGTCGGCTTCCGGCCTGTTCGAGCGAACGGTGCTGAAAGGGCGCTTCCGGGCGATGAGCGTTAAAACTTTTTACACCGAGTACGGAGATGTTTTTGCGTACGCCTGCCTGGCGTTCATCTTCGTTCTCGGCATCAGGGCTATATTCTTTAGAAAGGGGAGGAAATATGTCTGAGGATCTGATTCAGGACATCGGAGGACTGGAGGAGCGCCTGCATAATCTGCGAGGTTGTCTTTGAAATAGAGGCAAAGGAAGACAGGATCCGCGAGCTGGACAAGCTGTCCCAGCGCGAAGACCTCTGGAGCGACCCCGAGAAGGCGAAAGAGCTGATGCGGGAAAAAAACAAGCTCCTGGGAATCATCGAGCGAATCAGAAGCAAGGGATCCGCATTGAAAGACCTGCGGGAGCTTAACGATCTGGCCGTGGAGGAGGGAGACGAAGAGACCCTCGAGGAAATCCGCGCCGAGATCGGAAAGCTGGAGAGGAGCATCCGCGACGAAGAGCTGAAGCTGATGCTCGGGAGCGAACAGGATCCGCATAACGCGATCGTCACCATCCATGCGGGGGCGGGCGGCACCGAGGCTCAGGACTGGGTGGAGATCCTGCTGCGGATGTATCTCCGGTGGGCGGAAAGGCGCGGCTATACTGCAAAGATCATCGACATCCTCGCCGGCGAGGAGGCCGGCCTCAAGAGCGTGACCTTCACGGTCGAGGGCGATTACGCGTACGGATACATGAAAGCCGAAAACGGGATTCACCGCCTGGTGAGGATATCGCCGTTTGACGCAGGCAGCAGAAGGCACACATCATTCGCATCGGTTTTCGTATACCCCGAGATCGATGATGAGATCGTCATTGATATAAACGAGAAGGATCTGCGCATAGATACGTACCGCTCGCAAGGCGCCGGCGGCCAGCACGTGAACAAGACGGACTCGGCCGTCCGCATCACGCACATTCCCACGGGAATTATTGTCCAGTGCCAGAATGAGAGATCGCAGCACAAAAACCGGGCCACCGCCATGAAAGTGCTGAAGTCGAGGCTGTACGAGCTGAAGATGCGCGAGCAGAGCGAAAAGCGCAGCGAAATCGAAAAAACGAAAAAGGATATCGCGTGGGGAAGCCAGATCAGATCTTATGTGCTTCAGCCCTATAAAATGGTAAAGGACCACCGGACAAACAAGGAAATAGGGAACGTCGGGCGCGTGCTTGACGGGGATATCGACGACCTTATTGAAGCGTTTCTGCTGAGCGACAGGCCGAAGAATAAAGGCGCATCCTGAGGACGTGAAAAGACTTTATTTGCGGCGGAAAATGTTATATGTATGTAGCACCCCATTCAAAAAGCACGTCTGCCTCGATCCCGGTTCCTGCTGAAACATGCCGGAATCGCGCTGAGGGGCGCCTAAAGCCCAATTTGATTTCAGGAGCTTTTGCATGAAATTCAGAAAGCCGACTTTTGTTTTTTTCTGGCTCATCTTCATGCTGTCGTGTTCTCTGCCCAGGAATGCAACATCCCAACCTTCTCAGGCCGCCGACCGTGATTCGCTGATGCGATCGTCCCCGGCCTACGCCGCCGCCGGGAGCTATGAGGAAGCCGGCGAGACGCACGGCGCGGCATCAGACAAGAATCCGGTCTCGAATAAAAAGCCCGATCTCACGGCGACAGGCCAGGCCAGGAAACCGGAAGCGAAAAAAGCGGCCGGCCTCCTCGGTTCGACAGACGCGCAGGAAAACGATATTATCGAGCAGCAGGAGCTGCTGGAACAGGCGCTCGATCTGCTGAATCAGTCCCAGCGCTTCTGGCAGAGGGGCGATATAGACAATTCGCTGCGGTGCCTGGACGAGGCGTACGGATTGATCCTGGAAGTGAACGGCGATCCGGAGACGTCACGTCAGAAGGACGATTTGAGACTGATCATCTCCAAAAGGATCATAGAGATCTCATCGTCGAAGCACACGACGGTTACGGGAAAGACCAGCGAGATTCCTCTCCTCGTTAATGATGACGTGGAAAGGGAGATCCGCAGTTTTCAGACGGTAGAGCGGGGATTTTTTCTGCGGTCTTATCACAGGTCCGGACTGGTTCGCGAAGCCATTCTAAAGCACCTGAAAGAGGCGGGGCTCCCGAAAGAGCTGTCCTGGCTTCCTCTCGTCGAGAGCGGTTTTCAGATCAATGCGCTGTCGCGGGCGCGCGCGCTGGGGCTCTGGCAGTTCATCCCGTCCACGGGATATAAATACGCGCTCCAGAGGGACAGGTGGATAGACGAAAGACTCGACGTCGAAAAGTCCACGAAGGCCGCCATCGCCTACCTCAAAGAGCTGCACGGGCTCTTCGGCGACTGGCTCACCGCTCTCGCCGCGTACAATTGCGGCGAGGGAAGGGTGCTCCGGGTCATCTCGAAACAGCACATCAATTACCTGGATCACTTCTGGGATCTTTACCGCCAGCTCCCGAACGAGACGGCGCGGTACGTTCCCCGGTTTCTGGCCACGCTGCACATAATACGCGATCCGAAGAAATACGGGTTTGATTTCGGCGAAATCGAAAAGCCGCTCAGATACGAAACGGTGAAAACGGGAAAATGCATGCGGCTGCAGGATATCGCCACTCACCTGAGCATTTCCAAGGAAGTCCTCTGTTTTCTCAACTCCGAGCTCAAGCTGCAGATGACCCCGGAAAGCGACTACCTGCTGAAGGTGCCGAGCGGTAAATCCGTATTACTGGCTTCATCTCTCGACAGCATCCCCCGCTGGGAGCCGCCCCGGCAGGCGGCGAGGGCCAAAGGATCGGTTGTCCGGCACAGGGTCAAGAGGGGCGAGTCCATGAAGAGCATCGCGCGGCGGTACCGCAGCTCGGTTAACGAGATCATGGATTTCAACGACTTGTCGAGCCGAAGGGTTAAAATCGGGCAGGTCCTTCGCGTTCCGGTCCGGGGTTATGCAAAGAAGGCGAAGGGAAAGGTCAAAACGGTAAAAACCAGGAAGAGGGCGAGCGTTGCGGATGATGCTGAGCATAAGCAAAGGACAAGCCGGCACAAAGTGAAAAAAGGCGATACAATAGTTTCGATCGCCAGAAAATACGGAACGACCACCGATGAAATCCGCAAGCTGAACGGGATATCAGGGAGCAGGATCAAAATCAATGAGTCGTTGAAAGTGCCGAAAAATCAATAAAGAACCGGGTAATTGGTTATTGGTGACAGGTGATTGGAATCGGTTGAATGCCTGACCCTTAACCCATGACCCATTAACCGAGAAAGGCCGGGCGAACACTGCCACGGCCTTTTTATTTAAGTGAATGCTTCCGCGATCCAGAGATATATTACATCCCCATATAGGCTTTGCGGATTTCCTCGGATTCAAGGAGGTCGCGGGCGGCGCCGGACTGAACTATTTTCCCGCTCTGGATCACGTATCCCCTGTCGGCGATTTCCAGCGCCTCCTGGACCATTTGCTCGACAAGAAGAACCGAAGTCCCCGCGTTGTTGACAGCGGTGATGGTCTCCATCATCTTTTCCACCATGGTGGGCATCAGCCCGAGAGACATTTCGTCCAGCATCAGCAGCTGCGGGCGGGACATGAGGCCGCGCGCAATGGCCAGCATCTGCTGTTCTCCTCCGCTCAGGGTCTCCGCGATCTGCCCTGAGCGCTCCCTGAGAACCGGAAAGATTTCCAGGGTCTCTTCCAGGCGGCGGCGGACCTCGGCATGGGATTGTTCGGCATAAGCGCCGAGCACGAGGTTTTTCTCCACCGAAAGCTTGGCGAAGAGGCGGCGGCCTTCAGGAACGTAGCTGATGCCGAGTTTCAGCGTCTGGTGCGCCGCAAGCCGGGAAATATCCGCTCCTCCGAAATAAACCCTGCCGCCCAGGGGACGGGAGAGCCCGCAGATGGCGCGCATGAGGGTGGTTTTGCCTGCTCCGTTCGCGCCGACGATGGCGACCAGTTCTCCGGGCATCACCTCGAGCGAGATCCCGTATACGACCGGCGCCCCGTCGTACCCGGCATACAGATCATCTGCCTTCAGGATCGGATCAGCCAACGGGGGCGCCCTCCTTTCCGGTCCTGAACCTCCGGCCGTATTTGGCGCCGAGATAGGCCACAATCACGCGCTCGTCGCCGGCGATGCGAAGGGGGATGTCTTCGGCGATCTTGACTCCGCCTTCGAGGACAACGATCTTGTCGGCGATCGGCATGATCCCCTCCATGACGTGTTCCACGATCATCAGGGTAATTCCGCTCTCCCGAAGGCGCAGGATAACATCCATCGCAGCCTTCATCTCGGTCGAGGTCAGGCCCGCCATGACCTCGTCGAGCATGAGCAGTCGGGGTCGGGCGGCCAGGGCGCGCGCGAGTTCCAGCCGTTTTTTCCCCCCGATGGGGAGGTCTCCTGCGGGCCTCTCCCGCACCGATTCCAGATTGCAGATGCGGATGCACTCGGACGCGCGCTCAAAAGCTTCACCGCTGTCCGGGCATTTCAGGAATGCGCCGACCAGCACGTTGTCGAAAACGGTCATCTCCTTGAGGGGGCGCACTACCTGAAACGTACGCACCGCGCCCATCCGTGCGATCCGGTAAGGCGCAAGCCCGGTAATGTCCGCGCCGCCGAAGAGGATGCGGCCGCCTGTCGGCCGGTACAGGCCGGAGATGCAGTTGAAGAGCGTGGTCTTTCCGGCGCCGTTGGGACCGATCAGTCCCACAATCGAACCTTCCTCCACGGAGAAGCTCACGCGGTCGTTGGCGACCAGCTCTCCGAATTTCATGGTCAATTCCCGCACCTCAAGAAGAGACATGAGCCTCGCCTCCTCTTTCGGCCGATTTTTTCCCGGAGAAGAATTTCCCGGCGCTGCGGAGTATGCCGATCATCCCGGCGGGCTGCTTCACGACCATGATGATGATGAGGAGCCCGAAAATAATCAGGTCCACGCCGCCGCCCAGGCCGCCCCAGAAAGCGCGCGTGTACTCCTGAAGGGGGATCAGTACCGCCGCTCCGAGGAGGGGGCCGGCGAGCGTCCCGGAGCCTCCCAGGATAGTGATCAAAACGAATTTCATCGACATGTCGAGCGACATTACCATGGGCGGGTCGACCCGCAGATTGTACTGGACAAAAAATGCTCCGCAGAGCGCGGCCAGGGCGGCGGAAAGGGACATGGCGGCCAGTTTTACTGCGGTGCTGTTCACTCCGAGCGATTCCGCCGTCTCCTGTCCTTCCCTGACGGCGCGCATGTAGTATCCGAAACGATGGCCCTCGAGCCAGCGGACGATCCCGAACGTCACGATAAAAATGGCCAGCGCCGCGTAATAGTATTCCGTCTTGGAATCGTGCCACATCAGGTTTGCGAGCCCCTCCTCGATGAGAGGGTAATCCAGCCCCAGGGCGCCCCCGACCCAGTCCCAGACAAGAAAGCCCCGGTTGAATATTTCGACGATGGCGAAGGTGGCGATGGCGAAGTAGTGGCCGCTCAGCTTGAAGCAGGGATAGCTGATGACTACGGCGACGGCGGCGGCCAGAACCATGCCGATAATTACGCCCGGCCAGGGCGTTCCGCCGTAAGTGACTACCGCCATTCCCGCGCCGTACGCTCCGATGCCGAAAAATACCGAGTGGCCGAACGAGACCTGGCCGCAATACCCGCCGATGATGTTCCACGCCTGGGACATCCCGGCAAAAAGGAGGATAAGGATCATAACATGCATGCGGAAAGAGTTGGCGGCGAAGGCCGGAACCAGCGGCGCCAGAGCCAGCGCCGCGAGGAAAGCAAGCCAGACCGCATCTGTTCCGTTGAAGAATTTCCGCTGCATGGAGATTACCACCCGAAAATGCCTTTCGGCCGCAGAAACACAACCGCCAGATAAAGCCCGAAGACGGCGATATACTTGAAAACCGGCGCAATGTAAAAACCGGCCACGGACTCCACTACTCCCACCAGTATGCCGGCAAGAAACGCGCCCGGGATGCTTCCGAAGCCGCCCATGGCTACGCAGATAAAGGCAATAAGCCCGAAGAGGGAGCCGACTTCCGGGTGCACGGACAGGTAGGAGGGCATGATGCCTCCGGCGATTCCGACGCAGGCCCCGCCGATGCCGAAGATCAGAATATAAACGCGCTCGGTGTTGATGCCCATGAGCTCGGCTGCATCGCGGTCCATGGCGGTCGCCTGGACGGCCCAGCCGAAGCGGGTGGAACTGATAACAGCATATACCAGGCCGACTACGACGAGCGACAGAATTGCGGCCGCAAGCTGGGGCGCAGGAAATATGAGGTTGCCAAGCTGGAATGTCTTGTCGCCGAGCCAGGTGTCGGAGAGGATGAGAAAATTGGGCGAAAAGCGGTTAAGGCAGAGGTTCTTGAGAAGCATGGCAAGTCCGAAGGTAGCCAGCAGCGCCGCCAGGGGAGGCTTCCCGATGGTGTAATGAATGATCAATTTATACGTGAGCGCTCCCAGGATGAAGATAAAAGCCCCGGAAGCGACGATGGACACGACCGGATCTACATTGGCGAGGAAACCGAGCCAGTAGCTCACATACATGGCGATCATCAGGTATTCGCCGTGGGCGAAATTGATGACGTCCATGACGCCCCAGATGAGGCAGAGTCCGGCGGCAACGAGCGCATATACCATGCCGCTGAGCATGCCGTCGATCAGGACCTGAAGGAAAGTCTCCATGATAATCGAAATAAAACCGGCCCCGCGGAGCGGATGTCGACCGCGGGGCCGGCTTTCACGCTTCCTTTTATCTCTTGGCCCACGGCCTCATCGGGAGGACGATCGTGCTGTCCGACATCTTTTCCGGGTAGATCCGCTTGTATTCGTTTTTCTGGATCTGGGTGAGAATGCTCTTCGCCAGTTTATTCTGGCCGCCCTTCTGGAAAGCCACTTTGCCTCCCAGGGAGAGGGGCGATTCCCAGGTGTTCGCGTGCAGCGTTTTGGCTACCTTGTCGGGATCGAGGCTTCCGGCCTTATCTATGGCCTGGGCCAGCACCAGCATGGCCACGGCCTCCTGGATGCTGTCACCGTCAAAGGGCACCCCTCCGGTCTTGGTCTTGAAGATCTTCTCCACCTGGGCCACGGCCGGCATCAATCCGGCAAACTGAGGAGAATAGGCCGTCGCTCCCATGAAGTATTCCGCATCCCCGCCTAGCTGCTTCATGATGACCGGGTCCTGGTAGCCTGAGCAGTAGTTGAGGGCGGCTTTGGGCAGCCAGTTGGACTGCTTCATCGTGCGGACCCACAGGGAGTAGTCCGCGCCGAGCACGGCGCCGAATACCGCATCCGGATTGCTCTTTTTCAGCGTCTGGACCTCACTGTTGAGGTTGGTGGCGCCGGGAGAGAAGGGGACGTCGGCCACAACCCTGAATCCTCCATGGGCTGCCGCCTTCTTGGCCTCCTCGGCCGCGTGTTTGCCGAACTCGGTATTTTCATAAATAACGCCGATTGTCTTTATCCTCGCGTTCTTCTTTTTATTCATCCATTGCAGGGCGTCCACGAATTCGATGGATTCGGTTTCATCGGTGGGGGCCAGGCGGAAGAAGAAGTTAAGATTGCGTTTCGTCAATGCCGCGGAGCTTGATGCGCCGCACATGAAAATGCGCTTCATGCGCTCGGCGACCAGGCTGGCGGGCTTGCTGACAGAGCTGTTGTAGGAGCCGATAATGGCCCAGACGCCTTCCTGGTTGAAGAGTCTCTCTGCTTCGGCCTTGCCCACGTCGGGTTTTCCCTGGCTGTCCGCATGCACCAGCACAATTTTATATCCGTTCATGATTCCCGCCTGTTTCGCAAGCGGCACTTTGATTCCGGGGTGCCTGTTGTTGATGATTTCCACCGCCGTCTGTACCGCCGCCTGGCAGCGCTGGCCGGCGCTTGCCACCGGGCCGGTGAGGGGGAAAAGCGTGCCTATCTTGATCACCTTTTCCGCCGCCGGAGCGGATCCCGGGCCGAAGCCGATCAATAGACAGATTACAGCAAAGAATACGATCCAACGGCTCAGAGATGAGAAACCGCGAGTCATAACGCGCCTCCTTTTCTTCTGTGGTTGTAGGTTGATTACAGACAGGTAAGGCTGTCAAACAGGGAAAGGGACTATCTGAAAAACGTCAGGATGTCAATGAAAAACAGGGCGGATAATTGAGCGCTTGACAGGAGCAGGCAGAAAACGCGATATAAATAAATTGAGGAGAAGATCGAATCCCCATACCGGAAATTTGGGATCAATTTTTCAGGAGATCACATGGAAACAGGCGAGAAAATCAGGTCAGGCAACATCAGGGCGGCATCGAGGCTGATCAGGGACATTGAGGACGGGGAGCCCGGGACAAAGGAAATCCTGAAACAGATATACCCGCACACGGGGGGCGCTCATATCATCGGTTTCACCGGCCCTCCCGGAGCGGGAAAAAGCACGCTGATCGACGCCCTGATCAGGCTGCTGCGGAAACGGAACCTCCGGGTCGGAGTCCTCGCGATCGACCCGTCCAGCCCGTTTACCGGAGGCGCCATTCTCGGCGACAGGATCCGCATGCAGAAGCATGCCTCGGACCCCGGCGTATTTATCCGCAGCCTGTCGACGCGCGGCTCCCTGGGAGGGCTTTCCCGGGCCGCCGGCAATGCAATTCACATCATGGATGCGATGGGAATGGATTACATATTGATCGAGACCGTCGGCGCGGGGCAGCAGGAAGTGGATATAATCAACCACGCCCATACCGTTCTGGTGGTGATGGTGCCCGGCCTGGGGGATGAGATTCAGATCATGAAGGCGGGCATACTGGAGATCGCCGACGTATTCGTCATCAACAAGGCGCATTTCGACGGCGGCGCGAAACTTAACCGGGAGCTGCTGATCATGATCGATATGTCTCCCATTCCCAAGGGAGACTGGAGGCCGCCCGTCCTGCAGATCAAGGATCTGGAGGAGCAGGCCGCTTACGAGGCGGGGATCGGAGAAGTATTCGACAATATGGAAAAACATCGCAAGTACCTGTTCGAAACGGAGCACATGGGAAAGCGCATGCATCGCAAGATGACGCGCGAGCTGGAGGAGGCCCTTTCCTCGGCGATACTCGATCCCGTGCTCCGGGCGATCGCGGATACCGGCGAACTGGAGTGCATCATAGAAAAACTGGTCAAAAAAGAGACGGACCCGGTCACGGTATCGGAAGAGATCGCGAATAAATATTTAAGACCTGAATGATCTTATTTTGCCCGGCAGCTTGAGGCAGGTCCGTTGGTTTTTTGCGGCCGGGGAGAGCGTTTTTCAGCAGAGGATGCTCTACAAGCCGCCGAGCGCCATTCCCGCCCCCCTGGCTACGGCCAGCAGGGGGTCCTTGGAAACAGTAACGGGAAGCCCGATCTTATCCGAAAGAATATTATGGATATTGGCGAGGAGCGCGCATCCCCCGGTCAGGACGATGCCGCGATTAACGATGTCGGCCGACAGTTCCGGAGGACATTGTCCAAGCACCTCTTTGATCGCGTCCACAATGTGCTCGATCTGCGGCATCATGGCGAATCTGAACTCCTCCCCGTTCACCTCGCGGTAGCTCGGAATTCCCGATATCGGGTCCATGCCCTTCACGGTTACAACCGTGTTCCCTTTTCCGTCAAAGAAAGCGCAGCCGATAGTGGTCTTTATTTCTTCTCCCAGTTTATCTCCGATCAAGAGACTGTAATTTTTTTTCATGTACTGCACGATAGCCGCATCCATGTGATTGCCCGCTACGGGAATGGTTTTCGAACAGACTATTCCCGACAGGGACAGGACGGCCGTTTCCGTTATGCCGCCGCCGATATCAACAATCAGGGAGCCTTCCGGCTCGTTGATCCTGATCCCGGATCCCAGCGCCGCTGCAATCGGTTCCTCTATCAGGCGGACTTCGCCGGCGCCTACGGATTCGATCAGGTTGATCAGGCTTTTTGATTCGACCGGGGTGATAGCGGTCGGCGCAGTCACCATAACCCTCCGGTTTTTCCCGAAACGCCGGGTTCGAGTCCGCCCGAGATAATGCTTCAGCATCAGAGAGGCCATTTCGAAGTCGACGACGACACCCTCCCTGACCGGCATGATCGCCTTGATGTTCCTTGATTCCTTTCCGATCATCCTCTTGGCTTCCATGCCGGCGGCGGCCAGTCTTTTGCCGCCGCTCGCTTCCTGTCGAACGGCTATAACGGACGGCTCGTTTACCAGCACATCGCCGTGAGAAAGGACAAGCGTGTTGCTGGTTCCCATGTCGATTGCCACATCATCTGAAAAACACGCAAAAAAATTCCTGATCATCGCTCATCCAATACCAAGGAACGCACCTTTCGGCTTCATAAAGCGCTTCAGTTTAGAGATGGTAATCACCCGAGGCTTCAGGCTGATAAATGATTTTGACGACTCGCATTCTTCTCAATCCGGACGGGACTTTCCATTCGATGGCGTCACCCTCGCGATATCCGAGCAGCGCTGTCCCGATAGGGGCGAGGATCGATATCCTGTTTTCCTTGATGTCGGCGCCGGAAGGAAAAACAAGAGTGAGGATGAGGTCCTCTCCGGAATCAAGGTCTTTGAGGTGCACCCTGGAGTTCATCGTGATAACATCGGCGGGGACATGCTCGGGGTCGATCAGATTTGCCCTGTCCAGCTCTTTTTCCAGTTCGTTGAGATCACTTCTGATCTTGCCGCGGCTATCACGGATTCCATCGATCAGATTCCGCAAACGCTCCATATCGAATCGGGTAATGAAAATCGTTCTCTCTTTCATGGCGGCAGCCCTCTCTTCCATGCGCACTCCGTAAAATCATGCAATTCCCTCAGGAACAGGAAAGGGGTACCGTTAGTGTTAACAAGGTACCCCGTCCCCCCTTGCCTATAATGTGGAGTCTGCCACAAGCAATCAAAGTTATCAAGCCCCGTAAGGCGGGTTTGGTCAAAGTCTTGAGACTTGTCTGGTTAACCGGCATCACACAGGTACACGATAGACTGTTTCACAAGCACCAGCAGCCAGTTTTCCAAAATAAAGGCAGTACAATTCATGGCTTTCTCCCAAATAAAGTTTCTGGCGTTCATTTTGAGGCAACCCTGTCAACTCTCGTATATCCAGCAGCGGTGGCAGCACAATGGCAACATTTTCAGTCCGCTCCAGCATTGTCTTGAGCAGTGTATCCGCGGGTGGTTGAGTGTTGGAGTGAATGAAACGATATACGTGATCAGGGCCGGTAATAGCCCAATCCGGATCCAGAAATGCTGCATCGAAGGGCGGAAGTCCTGTCAAGAGGCTTTGGTCGAGGATGCTGCCGGAAACAAATTCTACTGAGTTCAAAAGACCTGCTCTTTGCAGGTTCTTCTTAGCTTGGGCTTGGTGGGATCTATCGATCTCCACGGTTATTACCCGGGATGCTACCCGAGCTAAAGCGATGGTCGTAAAACCAGCGCCAGTGCACGTCTCAAGGACTCGTCGTCCACGAAACCTCTCGGCTAGAGCTGAGGCGAACCGCTGATCAATACCCATCATGAATGTACGCTCATCTGCTGTATAGTCATCTCCATACTTCATCCGGATTGCATTTGGATTCATCTTGGCTATCTTCATATGTCGAATAGTTTTATGTGCATGGTTTTGATGAACGATTACGGGAGAAACAAAATAATTCGATGATGTGGTCACGATCCTGATTAACGTATTTCCAATTTATGAACCGCCTCAAATAATTCCCTCTCCATTTCCTTCATCTCCTTCGCCTCCTTTTTTGATTTCTCGTGATCGTAGCCGAGGAGATGCAGTATCCCGTGGATGGCCAGGAAATCGAGTTCCTGCTCTAAGGTCAGGCCGCCTTTGCTGGCGTCGCGTTCGGCCGTTTCGACCGAGATGGCGATATCGCCGAGGATATGGGGATTGATGTCCGAATGTTCCCCTTCCTGCATGGGGAAGGAGATGACGTTGGTGGGACGGTCCCGGTCCAGGTGCCGCGCATTGAGCTCCCGGATGCCGGCGTCGTCAAGGAGGATGACCGTGATTTCCCGGCCGGAGGGATCCAGCCGCTTCATGATCTTCTGCAGGGCTCCCCGAAAGCGCCTCTTATCGACCTTTGCCTTTTTCTGCCGGTCTATTATCTGGATGGCCGCCATTGCCCTCTTTTTTCGGTCCGCCGTTCCCTTCTTTTTTGGGGAGGGCCTGGCTGACACCCTGCGACTCGTTATAGTCGATCCTGTGGTGAAAGATACCAGTGAGCGTCCGCGTGAAGCTGTCGGCGATGCCGTTCAGGTCGGCCATCGTCAGCTCGCATTCGTCGAGCTGGCCGTCCATGAAGACCTGCTTGATCCGCCCCTGGACCAGGTTCCTGATCCGCGACGGGGTGGGTTCGGTGAGAGTCCTGGATGACGCCTCGACGACGTCGCCGAGCATGACTATTCCGGCCTCCTTGGTCTGGGGCTTGGGACCGGGATAGCGGAAATCGCTTTCGGGAATGGAGCGGATGGAGGGGTCCTTGTCCTTCTGCGCCTTTTCGTAGAAGTAGCTGACGATCCCCATGCCGTGATGCTGGCGGATGATGTCGGTGAGGACCCTGCCGAGCCGGTGCTTCTGCGCGATTTCGCAGCCGTCCTTCACGTGCGAGATGATCACGAGGCTGCTCATCCGGGGGGAGAGCTTGTCGTGCTTGTTCTTCCAGCCCTGCTGGTTCTCTATGAAATAGAGCGGCTTGCTTGTCTTGCCGATGTCGTGGTAGTAAGCCGCGACTTTCGCCAGGAGCGAATTGGCGTGGATCGCCTCGGCCGCCGCCTCCGCCATGGAGGCGACTATTATGCTGTGGTGATAAGTGCCGGGCGCCTCTACGATCATGCGCTGGAGAATGGGCTGGTCGAGATTGGCGAGCTCAAGCAGGCGGACGTCGGTCGTGTACCCGAACAGGCTCTCGAACATGGGGATGACGCCGGCGACCAGGATGCCGGAAAGGACGCCGCCCGCCATGCCCATAAGGAGCTTGAAGAAGATGTCCGTCTGGGCGAACTTTCCGGACAGGAGCGAGATGCTGATGATGACCGTCATGTTGACCAGGCCCGCCAGGACGCCCGACCGGAAATAGGAAGACCGGTGCTTCCCGTAGGCGGACATATGGTACGCCGATACGGAGCTGCCGAGAAAGGCGAAGAGAAACATGGTCATCTTCGCCTCGAACAGGAATGTCATCAGCACGGCGGAAAACACGGAAAAGACGAGCGCGACGTTGCGGTTCATGAACACCGCCACCATCCACGTCGCGAATGTAAAGGGCAGGGCGTAATAAACGGCGTCGGCCTGGATGTAGGGAAAGGCATGGGAAATGGAATCGGAGAAGAAGATCCCCGCCCGCACCAGGATAACCTGGAGCAGCGCCAGTGACGACAGGAACAGAACGTCCACGATGCTCTTTTCGATGTTCTTCGCCAGCCCCCGCGATATATTGTAAAACACCGCGCAGAGAATCATTATCGTGAACAGGATGCCGAAGAACGCCTCGTGCGCCCGGGGCGAATCCTTCCGTCCGAAATACACGTCGAGCTTGTTCAGCGTTTCCGGGGTAAGGCTTTCGCCGGCCCTGGCGATCACTTCATTTTTCTGGATCCTGAAATAGAGCGGCTGGAAGTTCTCGATAAGGCTCTGCTTTCTTTTTTCAGTGGCGTCCCTGTTGAACGTGAGATTCGGCTGGACGAGACCCCGCAGGAAGGTGAACGCGAATATTCTCTGCTCCTCTTTTTCCCTGCCGAAAAACGAGATCGACTGTTTTTCCAGGTAATAATCCAGATCCTCCATATCGATGACGTTCGTCAAGTTCCTGCGTTCCTCTTCCCGCTGCGTCTTGAGGTCCCGGGTGATGATGCCCTTCTTTTTAGACCATTTGACGTACTCGTCGTGGCGGACGAAATCGGCCCGGTACACTATCTGCAAGAACTGGTTCAGGCTGTTTTCCACGTCGCTGGAAAACGCCCTCCTGTGCAGGTACTGGAAGTTGGCGCCGGAAATCGGGACGCCGAGGGCCCTTTCCAGATCCGCCCTGACCTTCCTCAGATCGCGCGCGCGGGTTTCCCCGGTGTCGTCCCGGCGGTAATGGCGCTCGCGCACCTGGGAAAAGGCCCTGGATATCTGGCCGGCGAGATTGGCGGGAAACTCCCTGTCGTAGTCGTAGACGGGCTCGAGGTTCCTCTCTGCTTCCGTTTTGCGCTGTTCGGTGGCCGCGCGGTCCTTCACGACGAAATCACGGTCGGCGATCACGTCCTTTTCGAGGACCATGCCGACGGAATACACCGGAGAAAAGAAATGGAAGCGCGGAATCAGCAGGAGAGTCAGGATAACGCTCAGGACAACAAGGATGCTCCACTTCTGCAGGGCGGGATTTTTCAGGAAAAGAGGAATCTCCCTCTGTGCGGGAGTTCCCTTGACCTTCAGCGCTGTGCCGTTCTTTTGCATGCTCGGATGCTTATTTCGCCGGCTTCCGTCTTACCCGGTCGAGATGATTATACGCCCTTATTATGTCCTGAACGAGCGGATGTCTTACCACGTCCACTTCTGAAAAGTAAATAAAGCTGATCGCCTCCGTCCTGCTGAGGATCTCTTCGGCTTCGATCAGCCCCGATATCTTGTCCGGCGGCAGGTCGGTCTGGGTCACGTCCCCGGTGATGACGGATTTTGAGCCGAAACCGAGCCTGGTCAGGAACATTTTCATCTGCTCCGAGGTCGTATTCTGCGCTTCGTCGAGTATGACGAACGAGTCGTTCAGCGTCCGGCCCCGCATGAAGGCGAGGGGCGCGACCTCGATTATTCCCTTGTGGACGAGGGCGGTTGCCCGGTCGAAATCCATCATTTCGAACAGGGCATCGTAGAGCGGCCGGAGATAAGGATTGACCTTCTCGGCGATATCGCCCGGCAGAAATCCCAGTTTCTCCCCGGCTTCGACCGCAGGGCGGGCGAGCACGATGCGGCTTACCCTCCTCTCCATAAGCGCCGACACCGCCATCGCCATGGCGAGATACGTTTTGCCGGTTCCCGCCGGTCCAATCCCGAAGACCATGTCGTGGCTGCGGATCGCGTCTATGTAAGCCTTCTGGGCGATGCTTTTGGGGGTAACGGAGCGCCTTTTTGAAGGCACGAGTATCGTATCCAGGAAAACGTCTTCCAGGCGGACGTTCGGATCTTCGGTGAGAATCCTCCTGGCGTAATCTATATCGGCGGGATAGATCGGAACCCCTTTTCCGATAAGGGAATACAGCTGCAGGACAAGGCTCTCGACTATCTCCGTTTCCCGCTTTCCCCCGGTGATCTGGATCTCGTTGCCGCGGGCCTGCAAATGTACCTTCTGCAGTTTTTCAATCAGCTTCAGATTTTTGTCGTGTTCTCCGAGAAGGACCTTGAAAAGGTTCACATCCGGAAAGCCGACCGTCTTTGTCACGGTTTTTTCTGTTTTCGACTTCATCTACCCCAAGTAAAAAAGACGGTTCCTTTTTCCGGAAAATCCGGGAAAAACCGCCTGTCAAATACTTGCTTATAATTATATCATTTTGGGCTCCTTTATAGCATAAAAAGGGCCTGATGCAAATATGGGCAATTATCGTCCTGTGCAGGTCTTTTCTTTAGCCGTTAAACTGCGTTTTCCCGCTCACGCGCTTCCCGCCTTCCCGCTTTCCCTCATTTCTCGCATTTCCCGCCTCTAATCATTCCCGCAAAGGAACAAGTACCCGAAAACCTTGGCATTTCCGACCATGTAGTCGATAATGCAGAATTCATTCGGCTGATGCGCCATATGTCCCAGCCTGCCCCAGACCGCAGCGGGAAAACCGAGGTGCCTCAGGCAGGCGGCGACCGTGCCACCTCCGATGCCGATCGGATGCGCCTCGACGCCGTAGACTTCCCTTATTGCACGCGTAAGGAACCGGACGACAGGGGCATCGACAGGGGTCGGCCGCGGGGCCTGCGCCATCTGGACGGGCGTAGTCTCGACAGACACGCCGTAAGTCTCCTCCACTTCGGAGCACATCCTCCTGATCTGAGAAAGTACGTCGGCCAGGGAATACTGGGGGAGAATACGGCTGTCCAGATAAAAGATATCTTCGCCGGGGATGGTATTCACATTGGAGACGTTCGCGTCCTTGCGGGTCGGCTCGAACGTGCTCATCGGAGGATCGTACAGGCTGTCGGTATGGTTGAAAATTTCGTACAGATCGTGCAGCCGGACGACCAGGCGGCTTCCCGCCGCGAAGGCGTTTATCCCCAGGTAGGGCCTGCTGGCGTGGCACTGCTTGCCTACCGTCTTGAGACGAAGCCACAGGATGCTTTTCTCGGCGATTTCGATCCGGTCCCCTCTCTCATTGCCGAAGTCGGGCACCACAAAGAAGTCCTCGGGCTGGAAGAGGGAGGCGTGCGCCTTCAGCAGGTACTTGAGCCCGTACTCGCTGCCCATTTCCTCGTCCGAGACGATGGCCAGGCGAATCCGGCAGGGCGGCTCCGCTTTTTCGTCCAAGAGGGCCTTGGCGGCGAAAACGGAGGCGACGAGGTCCTGCTGGTTGTCCTCGGTGCCCCTGCCGTATATCTTTCCGTCTTCTACCCGGGCCTGATACGGATCGGATTTCCAGAAGCCCCGCTCGCCGGGAGGGACGACGTCCATATGGGTCATAATCCAGACGGACCGGCTGTTTTCGCGTCCAGGAATCGTCACGACGATATTGGGCCGAACGCCGGACGGGACGCGGTCGTCGGGAGCATCATATACCAGGATATCCCGGAAACCGAGGCCCGCAAGCGTACGCAGGAGGTATTTCGCTTTCTCCGACTCTCCCTCTCCGCCGCTTTCCGGGCCCACGGCAGGTATCGCCGTGAGCTCGCATTGCATGCGGATCATGTCCTCGCGATAGGATTCGATCCTTCGGTTCAGGCGTTCGAACAGCTGCATCAGAAATTCTCTTTCATCCGGATGAGTTTGCCGGACGGCGCGACCGGTTTCTCGAAACCGTCCTCATTGCCCACAATGAGGACGACAGCGCCGTCCGAAGGCAAATGCCGGACGGCGC
This sequence comes from Syntrophales bacterium, assembly GCA_028712885.1. Classification (GTDB taxonomy): domain Bacteria; phylum Desulfobacterota; class Syntrophia; order Syntrophales; family UBA4778; genus JAQTPK01. The sequence goes on from JAQTPK010000008.1 coordinate 59,035, forward strand.
TCTCCCGGACCTCTGCGGAAGTGACCTTTTCGATCCTGTCCCGGAAAGAGGAGAGGAAGTCCGCCGGCAGGCCGTAAAATTCGACCCGCAGCATCTCGGCGGCGATCTGCTCGGCGGTCTCCAGATCGAAAACGAAACTGTTATTGATCGATTTCTTGGCCCAGGAAAGCTCCTGTTCGGTTATCCCCTTTTTCCGGAGCGAATCGAGGGTCTCCCTGATCACCTGGAGGACTTCGGCCGTCGATGCCGTATTCGTAATCGAATATGCCTGGATCGCGCCGTAATTCCCGTGCGCTGAATAGAAGCTCCCGGTGCTGTAGGAAAGGCCGCGCCTGTTGCGGATCTCGCCGGTCAGGCGGGAATTGAAGCCCCCGCTTCCGAGCAGGAAATCGAGGACCGACAATGAGTAAAAATCGGGGCTCGATTTGCCCGGAACTACGTATCCGAGGATGATCGTGGATTGCGGAACGGTCTTTTCGATCAGGTGAACTGATCCATGCGAGACGGGCCGGGGCGGGTCGGGATAGGCTGCCGCTGCGGGTTTCGTCTTCCAGTCGCCGAAACGCAGCTCCGCCAGCTTGAGCGCCTCTTCCCGCGAGATGTCGCCCGTTATGGCGACGAGCATGTTTCCGGGGCGGAACCTGTCGGCATGAAAGCGGGTCAGGTCTTCGCGCCGGATCGAGCCCACGGAACGGATGGTGGCCAGTCTGCCGCGCGGATTGTCGCGGTAAATCAACGGGCGGAACTCCCGGAAGGCGGTTTTTTGCGGGTCGTCCTTTATCCTCCGCAGCGACTCTATCTTGAGGTTTTTGGCGATGGCGAGTTTTTTCACGTCGAAGGCCGGCTTCCGGACCATGTCCGCAAACAGGGCGAAGGCCTCGGGGAAGTGATCCCGGTGTGCGTTGACCGATCCGGTGCAGGCATCCAGGCCCGCGGTGAAGGAGACGACCGATGCCGAGTAATCCAGCCTTTCGTCTATGCGGTCTCCGCTCAGCGACGCGGCGCCGCCTGTCCTCATCACGGTTGCGGCGATCTCCGCTATGCCTTCTTTTCCCGGAGGATCGTACGCGGACCCCGCCCGTATGAGGGCGGCCGCCCGGACCAGCGGGAGCTCCCTGTCCTGAATGATATAGACAGTAAGGCCGTTCTTCAGGACAACTCTTTCGGTCTGCGGAACTTCAAACTTCAGCGGCGGGTAGCGGAGAAGCCCGGGGTCAGCCGTGATTTCCGCAGCGCCGGCGTTTGCGCCGCACAGGACGAATATAAAGAGGATGCACAGCCGTGAAATCAGGAGCAGGAATCGGGTTTTCACCGGTCGGTTCCTCCCAGAACGGCAACCGTACGGTTCTCCCGTTTTAAATAACGGTTCGCAACTTCCAGGATATTCTTTGGAGTTATCCGTTCGATCGTCTCCAGATGCTGTTTTATATACCTGTAATCCCCGGCGACCACTTCAAAATAGGAGAGCTTCCCTGCCAGGCCCTCGTTGGAGTCGAGGTCGCGGAGATAATCCATCCGGATCTGATTTTTGACTTTCTCCAGCTCCGCCGCCGCAACGGGTTCCTTACGGAGTTTCTCGAGCTCCGCGAGAATCTCCTTTTCCAATTCCGCGGCCGAGTGGGGGCCGCGCGGCGTCCCGTAAACGACAAACAGATTGGGATAACGGCTGCCCGGGAAACCGTTTGCCGCGTCTATCCGTTCGGCGATGTTTTTGCCCTCAACCAGTCGTTTCTGGAATCGGGAAGTCCGGCCCCGCGAAAGCAGGGCTTCGATAATATCGAACACGGTATCGTCGAAAGAGGGCAGGGGGGGCTTGTGCCAGCCCATGGCGATCCGGGGCGAGGCTTTCATGCTGATGAAGACGCGCCGCTCGCCCGATTGGACCGGCTCCTCCGTGATGTGCGGCCGGTATATTTTCTGGGCTGGGATGCCCCCGAAATATTTCCTGATCATTTCCATCACCCGGGGGGCGGAAACGTCGCCTGCCACGGCAATCACCGTGTTGTTCGGCGCGTAAAAAGTCCTGTAGAATTCCCGGACAAAATCGTAATTAAAATTGGCTATATCGGACGGCCAGCCGATAATCGGGCGGCGGTAAGGGTGCGCCGTGAATGCGGTGGCGAGGAACTGCTCCCACAGCTTCCTCTCCGGCAGAGACTCGATCATCTGTCTCCTCTCTTCCATGATGACGCTTCTCTCGGAATAGAACTCCCTGAATATCGGCTCCCGCATGCGCTCCGATTCTATCCGCGCCCAAAGTTCGATTTTATTTGAGGGAAGGCTCACGAAATAGCTTGTTATGTCCTGTCCCGTGGAGGCGTTCATCCGGGTGCCCCCGTTTTCGGTGTACAGCCTGTCTATCTCGTTGTGCACGATAAGCCTGCTTTCCCGGTCCTGGAGCTCCGCGAGCCGGCGGGCAAGCTCTTTTATTTTTTCCCCGTCCGCAGCTTTGCCCTTCCTCTTCTCGCGGTCGAGCTCGTTTCCGGTCCTGATCAGCTCTTCCCTGATTTTTTCCTCGGCCTTAAAATCCTTCGTTCCGATCGTCCGCGTGCCTTTGAACAGCAGGTGCTCGAGGAAATGGGCGGTGCCGGTCCGGCCCGAGATTTCATCAACCGCCCCCACGTCGTGCCGGATATAAAGGGAGACGGTAGGGCTCAAATGCCTTTCCTGGATAAGCACTTTCAGTCCGTTTTCGAGGGTAAAGGACTGGACGCGCTGTTCAAGCTCGAAGGACAGGGCGGCGGAACCGAACAACAGAAGAATCGGAATGACCGCGGCGATTGCCGCGATACAGGGAACCGGTCTTTTTCTCATTGTTGCTCCTTTTGCCTGAACCGTCTGAAAATCTGCATGGCCGGGTAGAGGATACCGACGGCGCTGGCGAGAATCATGAAATTTGAGGCAAAAAATACGGCGATAAACTCGAGGGGATTTTTAAGGTCGTAAGATCCGATCAGCATACTGACCCCGACTGAAAAAAAGGCCGCGGAGAATACTGAGATCACGAGAAGCTTTCCCCACCAGATAATTTCCTGCAGCATCGTTTTATCCTGAAAATAAGTCATTTTAGTCCCATTCAGGCCTCCTGGCAAGCCCCAACCTCCGGGGGAGTCCTGGAATAAATTTTCAGATGCTGAAAGGATTCCTCCGTCAGCGATGCATCACGGCAGGGGAGAAGGGTGTTGTTATGGAAGAGGGGCTCCCGCTCGATATCCAGGGAGGATGCCGCTATGCAATCTTTCCAGATAGCCGTCCCCGGGATGGGGGAAAACTCCGTCAGGTACGGGCGGCCGCCGCACGACCGGACGAATTCCAGACTCTCTTTGATTTCGGCAAATTCCTGTCCCGGCAGACCGCACAGGATATACACCCCGATGTCCATTTCCCGGAAGCCGGATTCCCGCAGCCGGGCGATCGCCTCCCTCAGCTCTTCCGAGCGGACCTTTCCCCCGGTTGCGGCCTGCCTTTCCGAGTCCGATGTTTCAAAGCCGAGCCGCACCGTCCGGAAGCCGGCACGGAACATCAGGGAGGCGGCTTCGGCCGTCAGCCAGCGGGCGTGCAGCCCGTTGGGCGTATGGAAAAAGCAGTCCAGTTTCCTGCGGATTATTTCCCGGAGGAGAGGGATGGCCGAACTTTCCGCTTCCGCGAGGAAACCGTCATCGTAAAAGGAAAACTCTCTGACCCCGAATTTACGGCGCCAGAATTCAATCTCATCCGCCGTCCTTGCGGGGTCCCGGACCAGAAATTTCTTCCGGAGCAGGTGCGAAGCGCAGTACGTGCACCGGAAACGGCAGCCATGGGATGACAGGATCGGGACCTGCTCCAGACGGGAGAGCAGGTCGAATGCAGGATAGGGGAAGGTGTCGGGATCGTTTGCGTTCGGAATGCACAGCGGCGGGAATCCGAATGTTTTTTCGAGAAAGGACGGAACGGCTTCACAGCCGCCGGGCAGGACGAAATCCGCCCCCGAGTGGCTGACAGCGTGGCTGGTGCACAATGAGGCGTAGACCCCGCCCAGGATGACGGGGGCGCCGGGGAAGACCTCCCGGACCGAGCGGATGGATTCAAACACTCCCGGGTACCAGTAGGTCATCATCGAGGTGACAAACACCGCGTCGGGAGGATGCTTTCGGAGCAGTTCATCTCTGAGCATCCGGGGACTGATGCCGAAGCGCCGGTATTTTCTCCTGGCGAACGCGATCGGTTCGGGCTTCGGGATTACCTGAAAGGGAAACTTGCCTCGGCCGGTATGCCTGCGCACAGGGACCCGGAGTTCGCCGTCGAACGGTATTCCGGGGTGCCACGGGTCCATGCAGTCGATCAGGTCTACCTCATGGCCGTTTTCGCGCAGCAGGGCCGCCAGATAAAGCAGGCCGAGAGGCTTCATCCAGAAATCGAAAGCCGAAAAATCGTGGATATTCGGGTTGATTAGAAGGGCGCGCATGCTAATTTGCAGAATCCGAGGGTTCGAGGGTTCAAGGTTAAATCAGGCTGGTTTAATTTCCTTTTAGCGATCAAGCAGGCATTTAAGTACTCGAACCCTCGAAACCTTCTTTTTATCTTTTCGCTTTTTCTTTTGAGAAAAGTGACTTCTTTACCTTCTGCAGCGATTCGATTTCGCGGTCCAGTTCGGCCGTCCTCCCCGGGGATGAGGGGTGTTTCAATGCCTCGCGGAAATGAAAAAGGGCGCTTTCGCTTTTACTTTTTTTCTTGAAGTAAAGCCCGAAGTGGTAATGCGATTCTCCGGGATTTCCGGTTCGGCCGTAATTCATCGCCACAGCGTACAGGACCTGGTCGTCTCCGGGATATCTCTTGCGGTATTTCAGGAAGAGGTCGAGCGAGGTCTTGTAGTCGCCCAGCTCGTCATAACCGCGCGCAAGCTGAAGCAGCGTTTCGTAATCGTTTTCCTGGAGCATGTAGGCCTGGCGGAGTGTATTTACGGCATCAACAGTTCGGCCGGCTTTCAGATAAGCGAGGCCGAGTTGGCGGATGACATCGACGTCCGAGGGCGCGACTGCGAGCGCCTTTCGGAATCCCGCCAGGGCCTCTTCCGTCTGCCCCTTGCGGCTCCGCACCACAGAAATCCCGAAAAGACCCTCCAGGTCCTTCGGATTCCGTTTCAATCTGCCGGCGAAGTATCTCTCCGCAACGGAGGGATCTTTCTCTTCGAGGACGAGGATGCTCTTGACGCGGGGCAGGCCGCCCAGAATGTTCAGCTTCCCGCCCGACTTGTACCGGGATTCGATCAGCGCGTCGAGGTACCGGATCCGCTCGTCCGTGCCGGGGTGGGACAGGAAATAGGACGGAATCGAGCTGGAGTAAAACTCGTAATTTTTCATCGTTTTCATGAACGTGAGCATTCCTCTTCCGCTGTACCCCGCCGCCGCGAGATACGAAATGCCGAGCCGGTCCGCCTCTTCCTCGTTCTCCCGGCTGTAGGCAAGCTGCATGTGGGACGCCGTCGCCATCGAGAGTCCGAGGACCGCTTCCGTTCCCGTGCCTCCGCCGAGCAGAATGCCCGCGACGATGGCGGCAAGGCTGGCCATGCCGATTTTCTGGGATTTTTCAATATTGCGGGCGATATGCCGGCAATTGACATGGGCGATTTCATGGGCGATAACGCCGGCCAACTCGGATTCGTTGTCCACAAGGCCGATAAGGCCCCGATTGATGTATACGTATCCGCCCGGAGTGGCAAAGGCGTTGATCGCACTGCTGTTCAGGATGAAGAACCGGAAATCAAAGGAGGGAGTTCCGCTCTGGGCCAGTATTTTCCGGCCGAGACGGTTTATGTAATCCTCGGATTTGACGTCGTGAAACAGTAACTTGGCGCCCTCGATCTTCTGGTGGATTTCCTTTCCCAGCTTGTTCTCGTCATCAATGGAAAAGGAGGCGTCGGCCGGGCGCGCGAGGAGGGCGACGCCGATTATCACCGGAAGAATAATCAGCAATCTGCAAAAAAGAACGCGGCGGCGGGCCGGTTTATTACGAAATAAGCTTTCCATGGTTCCGCGTGATATTAGCTCTTTTGGCCCTGTTAATCAACCCTCGGAAGTCTCCCCGGATTGGGGAGAACTGCGAACTGTGGACTGTTTGAGCCAAATCCGAGCTGTTTTATGCGCAGCGGATATGATATTCAGTCCGGGTCAATAAGGAGCCGGCGGGAGAGGCCGGCGGGAGGGAAAATGGATAAAAAACTGATCCACAGGAGGAGCGTGATCGTCGAATCATTCGAAACCGGATCTGGTCTGGTTATAGAAGGAAGGCTTCAGGACGAGCGTTTTTTCCCATCATATTATTATACGCGCGAGTCGTTTGTCGATCCCGGTGTAATTCACGGAATGAGGGTCAGGCTCCAGGTATCGATGCCGGACATGACCATCCGGACGGCGGAGGCGGAGATCGGTGAAGTGCCTCTTCCGGAATGCAGGGAGATCAGGGAATCCGTCGGGTTGCTGGCAGGAACCCCCATCAGGAAGGGATTCAGCGGAAAGGTGAGAGGCATGTTCGGAGGGAAAAAAGGCTGTCTTCACATTATGAATCTTATTCTGGTCATGGGTTCCGCAGCCATGCAGGGGTTCTGGGCGTATTACAGCCGGGTGCGGAAAGATGACCGGGTCAGGAAGCCCGCATTCGATGAATCCCTGCTTGTCGACAGCTGCTGGCTCTGGCGCAGCGACGGGCCCCTGTGGGAGAAATTCAGGAAAGCGCAGAATATTCCGGACGCCTTGCCGCGGAAACACATAATTACAATCGACGGTCCGGCCGGCGCGGGCAAGAGCACGATTGCCCGGGAAGTGGCCAGGCGCCTTTCTTATCGATACCTCGATACGGGCGCCCTGTACCGGGCTCTCGCATACAAGGCCCTGCGGAAGGGAATTTCCGGCGAAGAAGGCCTGGCCTCTCTCTGCCGGGAGACCCGGATCGAAGTGCGGCTCGACCAGGATAAGACAAGCGTGTTCGTGGACGGGGAAGATGTCACCGGCAGGATCCGGACTCCGGAGATCGGAATGGCGGCTTCGGAGATTTCCGCTCTTCCGGTGGTCCGGGAGGCGCTGCTGTCCGTGCAGAGGGACATAGCGAAGGAGGGCGGCATAGTAGCGGAGGGCCGTGATATGGGAACGGTCGTATTTCCGGAGGCGGATTTCAAGTTCTTTCTCGACGCCTCCCCGGAGGAAAGGGGCCGCAGGAGATTCCTGGAGCTGAGGGAAAAGGACCCCGAAATTGAAGCGGAAGGCGTTTTGAGGGACCTTGAGAAGCGCGACATCCAGGACAGGAAGAGAAAAATCGCGCCGCTCAAGCCGCCGAAAGGGGCGATAATCGTCGACAGCACCGGATTAAGCGTGGAGGATGTAGTGGGAAATGTTATCAAAGCAATCGATAAGTAACCGGAAACCGGCTTTTCACCGGGTGTTCCTGTCCTTTTCCTCCCTCCCTGCCTTCAGGCGCATGTCATTTGCCTTCAGGGGTATCCTGCGCCGGAGGCTTCAATTTGCTTGATCTTTTATTTTCGTTGTGTTAGTCGAAAAAAGTTAAAATATCCTGTTCACTGTTTCAGTGAATATTTTTGAGGGGGGAGATAATGGCAATCGTCAACAACCGGGAGATGGTAAACGAACAAAAGAAACTGGAAGATGAAGGCGGAGAGATGTCCGGAATTCAGGAATCCGAACACAAGATGATGAGTTTCAGCGAGTTGTACGAACAGAGCCTTCAGGAGGTCCCGCTCGGGGAAGTGGTGACGGGCAGGGTAGTTCAGCTCGGAAACGATGTAGTAATGGTGGACGTGGGGTACAAGACGGAAGGGCAGATCCCGGCTGCCGAGCTGAAAGACGAAAATGGAAATTTCACCATATCCGTAGGCGACATGATCGAGGTCCTGGTTGACCGGAAAGACGAGGAGTACAATCTCATCCTGTCCCGGGATAAGGCGACCCGGATGAGGATGTGGAATGAAGTCAAGAAGGCCTGCGAAACGAACGGGCTGATAAAAGGAACGATCACCGAGAGAGTAAAAGGCGGTTTCTCGGTTGACATAGGAATAACGGCATTTTTGCCCGGCTCACAGGTGGACGTCCGTCCCGTCAAGGATATGAACAGCTACATCGGACAGGTGCTTCAGTTCAACATTCTCAGTTATGACCGCAAGCGAAACAACGTCGTGCTTTCCCGCAGGTCCATTCTCGAAAAAGAGAGAGAAGCCGAAAGAAAAATGATCCTCGAATCAATCGAGGAAGGCAAAATTTTAGAAGGCCTCATAAAAAATATTACTGACTACGGCGTCTTTATCGATCTCGGCGGAATTGACGGTCTCCTGCATGTAACCGACATCTCCTGGGGAAAAATAAGCCGGCCGTCCGACAGTTTCTCCAAGGGCGACAAGATCAGTGTAAAAGTCCTCTCCTTCGACAGGGAAAAAGGCAGGATATCGCTGGGGCTGAAGCAGCTCAAGGAAAATCCCTGGGACGGCGTGCTGGGCAGATACCCGGTCGGGTCCGTTTCCGAGGGCAAGGTCGTCAGCATCATGGATTACGGAGCCTTCGTGGAGCTGGAGGAGGGAGTGGAAGGCCTTATCCATATTTCCGAAATGTTCTGGACGACCAAGAAATTCCGCCATCCCTCAAAGATTCTCAATATCGGGGATCAGATAAAGGTCATGGTCCTCGACATCAATCCCGAAGCCAAGAGAATATCCCTCGGTCTCAAACAGACTGTTTCCAACCCCTGGATGATCCTGAAAGATAAGTACCCCCCCGGGACCGTCGTAAAGGGCGTCGTACGCAATATTGCCGACTTCGGGATTTTCGTCGGCGTGGAGGAGGGAATAGACGGTCTGGTCCACGTTTCCGATATCTCATGGAAGCAGCGTGTAAAGCATCCGTCGGAGTTCTTCAAAAAGGGACAGGAGATAGAGGCGGTCGTTCTCAATATCGACGTGGAGAACGAAAAATTCTCCCTCGGCATCAAGCAGCTGGAAAAGAACCCCTGGGAGGAAGTCGCTTCCCGCTACAACCAAGGATCGGTGATTACGGGAAAAATAACGAACGTTACTGATTTCGGACTTTTTGTCGAGATTGAAGAAGGAATAGAGGGTCTGATCCATGTTTCGGAAATCGGGAACCGGAAAGTAAAATCCCCCTCGGAGATATACAACGTCGGCGATGCGGTTTCCGCCATGATCAAGAATATCGATCCGAGAAACAAAAAGATCAGGCTGAGCATCAAGGACTATGAATCTTCCATGAACGAAGTTCCGTCCAATCAGTACATCAATAACCAGGAAAAGGTCGCCTCCAATCTCGGAAAAGCCCTTGCAAACATCAAAGTCTCGGATGTCTGATCAAAGGCGCAAGGCTCAAGGCTCAAGGCTCAAGGGAAACAGGTCGCCTCATCATCCCTTTAGCCCTCAGCCTTTCGAGCTTTGACCCTTCGCCCTTTGCCTTTAGCCTTCAGCCCCTTTATTTAATCATCCCGCGAAGGGTAAAGCGGCGCCTCCTGACTCTCTTTTCAAAGAAGGGAATCTGTTAAACGATGAGAAAGCATCCCGTTCTTTCAGGCGTCCTGCTGCTGTTCGCCGTGGGCATCCTTCTGTTCGTCTTCACGTCCGGCCTGTCCGTTTTCCGGGGAGAGAGGAAATCCCTCTCCGGCGACAGGGTGGGGATCGTTCCCATCAAGGGAATAATTACCGATTCGAAGACGATCATAGAGCAGATAACAAAATATGGAGACGACAGCAGGATCAAAGCGGTCGTGATCCGAATCGACTCGCCCGGCGGCGGCGTCGCCCCTTCACAGGAGATATACGATGCGGTCCTGGAACTGAGAAAAAAGAAGAACGTGGTCGCTTCCATGGGATCGGTCGCCGCGTCCGGCGGATACTATATCGCCTGCGCCGCTGAGAGGATAATCGCCAACCCCGGAAGCGTCACCGGGAGCATCGGTGCGGTAATGCATTTTTCTAATTTCGAAGAAACCTTGAAGAAACTCGGCATTCGGGCATCGGTGGTGAAAAGCGGCAGGTACAAGGACAGCGGCTCGCCCCTGCGGGACATGACGAGCGAAGAGAGAAACCTGTTTCAGGGGGTTATCGACGACATTCATGACCAGTTTGTCGAGGCTGTCTCCGCGAACAGAAAAATACCCAAGGAGAAGATGAAGGAATACGCGGACGGAAGGATCTTTACCGGCCGCCAGGCGCTGAAGCTCGGACTTGTGGATTCGCTCGGGGACCTGGAATCGGCGGTGCGGACGGTGGCGGAGCTTGCAGGCATCAAAGGTAAGCCGGACATCGTCTATCCCAAGGAGAAGGGGATTTCATTCTGGAAATATCTCCTGGAAGAGGCAAGTTCGCAAATCACAGGGAAACTGAAAGAGGAATTAACGGGAGCATATTTCCTTTCGCCGGCGTCCCGGATGCGTATTGAATACTGAAAGAAAGAAAGAAAGTTGAGAAGCTGAGAGGCTGAGAACCGAAGATGCGAAGTTGCGAAAATGCGAGGATAGCTAACGGTAACCTGAAGCTGCGATGAGGATTGAGTATATAATTTATTCCCTTTGAAAAGGGCAGGGAGACTTTTGAAGCGTGGAATTCCGGGAAATCAAAGTAGAAAAAGAGCACGGGTACGCGATTGTGACCCTCAACCGTCCTTCGGAAATGAATGCGCTGACCAGGGTGATGCGTCTCGAGCTGGAACGCTGTTTCCAAGGCCTGGAGGATGACGAGTCCGTGCGGGCCGTAATAATTACCGGAGGTGATTATATATTTTCCGCAGGCCTCGACCTGAATGAAATCGAGGCCCTGCCGGACGGCGAGATCGACGATTTCTTCCATTCAATCATACGATATCTGCAACGGATTTATCAGTTTAAGAAGCCTGTTATTGCAGCCGTCGGCGGGATCGCCCTTGGAGGGGGTTTCAATCTTGCGCTCGTCTGCGACATTATCATCGCTTCGGAAAGCGCGATCTTCGGACACCCGGAGCTGAAATTCGGTTTGAATCCCCTGTTCGATCCCCTGAGCCGCATAGTCGGAATATCCAAAGCCAAGGAGATAACCATGCTGGGCGAACCGATCGGCGCCATCGAGGCGTTAAGGATCGGCCTGGTCAACAAGGTAGCCCAGCCGGACACGCTGATGCCGGAAGCCAGGCTGATGGCCGGAGAGCTCGCAAAACGGTCTGTAAAAGCCGTCGAAGCGGTAAAGAGAATATCGGATGTGGTCTTCCGCATGGAAAAATCATCCGCGCTCGAGTACGAGTTCGAGATATCGGCGCTGCTTTTCTCGAGATCCGAGCGGAAGGAATGCATGAAAGCCTTTATGGAGGAGTTGCAGAGAAGGAAGAAACGGCAAACTTAGAAATCCCAAATCCCAAGCAACAAATCCCAAACAGTGATAAAATTAGAAACTCAAAATTCAAAACCCTTGATAGGGGCATTTTGGATTTTAAATTTGGAATCTTTAATATTGTTTGGGATTTGTTGCTTGGGATTTGTACTTAAAAGATATCTTCATCGTAGTTAGGCGAAGCGAAATCCTTAAGCTGGTCACGTCTTTTCTTGTGCTGAAGCTTTCTGAGGGCCTTCGCTTCGATCTGACGGATTCTTTCCCGGGTAACACCCATCATCTCGCCCACTTCTTCCAGAGTGAAGGGTCCGTAATTGCAGGCGACCCAGGTGCAATTACAAAACGTCTCGTTTTTCAGCCACCACTCGCACATGTTGTCCTGGCAGGGCTCGGTAATAAAGACGTTTGTTTTCTTGCATTTATAAAGGTTAGACATTCGCTTTACACCTTTGTTTTTTTTAAATATTTTATAGCATCTCGGGCTATTGTCAATATAAATTTCCCCCTCGCCGCGCTCCTTGCAGGGCCGCTTAAGGGGAAATCACAGTGTTTTGGTCAGTTTGCATTCATTTCCCCACAGCAGTTGTTAAAAAGCTGTGGATAACCCTGTTGAAGATTTGCGCGCCCGCGAGTATATTGGAAAAGACAACGGTTTGCCCGTTTTTTAATCATGGGGATGGTGTTTGCAAGGTCCGGGAAAGACAGCAGATACGGGCTTTTCAGGAAATCATTGGCCTTGACAACTTAAAGGTAATCCATTAGCTTACGCAGACAATGCGGCAGGGGGGGGGATTCCATGATCGGTGTACTGATCATCACTCACGGCAATCTTGGCGGCGAATTGATCCTGGCGGCCGAGATGATTAAAGGCCAACTCACGGGAGTGATTCCCATTTCGGTGGACTCCGAAAAAGGGATCGAAGAGATAAAAAAAGAGATCACAAGCGCGATTAAGAAGGTTGACAGGGGGGAAGGCGTGCTCATCCTGACCGACCTTTTTGGGGGGACGCCTTCCAATATTGCCCTTTCCTTTCTGAAAGAAGGTAAAATTGAGGTAGTCACGGGCGTAAACCTGCCGATGTTGCTCAAACTGGAAATCCGCAAAGAAAAATCATTGGCCGAATTAGCCTATTTCCTGAAGGATTACGGCAGAAAAAACATTTCCCTCGCGAGCGAGATCCTCAAGCGGGAAGTAGGAGCGAAATAGGCGGGCGGGGTGTCTCTGCAGTCTACGGTCGAAACTGGTGGGCTCTTGGATTTTACTCTGATAAGAGTGGACAACCGGCTCGTCCATGGACAGATCCTTGAAGCATGGCTGCCCTACGTCAAGGCTTCATGCATAGTCATAGCCGATGACGAAGTCGCGAACGATTTCTTCCGGGAGACGGTCATCAAGATGGCCGTGCCGAGGGATATAGAAGTCCTGATATACAGTATTGAGGAATTCGGAAAGTCGCACGTTTACGACGAGTCGTATGGAAGAAAGGCGATCCTGCTGTTCAGCTCCATCGCCGACTCCCTGCGATGCTTCGATCTAGGCTTCAAATTCAGGCGCCTGAATATCGGAAACGTGTACAGCGACCAGAATTATATCCGATGCGGAGCTTCGCTGTTCCTGAGCGAGTCGGATATGGTCCGGCTGAAGCGCATGTCCGATGCCGGAGTCCGCATTGATCTGAGATGCGTTCCGAGAGACAAGTCGCTCGATTTCAAAGAAATAGGCAGATAAACGCCCCACCTGCAATTCCGGGTCTTAAGATTCGCCGGAGAGGTCGCCCGTGCTGATGCATACGGCCATGATTTCCGTGTTCGGGGCCGTTTTATGCCTTGATCGGATTTTTCTGCAGTCGCTGGTCTCGAGACCCGTAGTAGCCGGGACGCTGACGGGTTTCTTTCTCGGAGATATACGCTCCGGACTGACTGCCGGAGCTCTCGTGGAACTCCTCTGGATCGATTACTCGCCTATCGGGGTATCCGTTCCTCCGAACGACACCCTTTCCGCCGTTCTGATCTCCGCCTGTACCGTGATGGCAGGGTGGGAGATAGGAGAGGTTCGAAACGAACTGATAGCTCTTTCCGTTTTAGGTCTCCTTCCTGCGGCGCTGATCGCCCAGAAAATAGATGTGCTGATTTTCCGGTCAAACGACCGCCTGGCGCAGGCGGCCATTAAAGACGCGGAGGCGGGCAACCTGGACGGGGTGCAAAGGAAACACTTATTCGCCGCGGCAAAACATTTTCTGTACGCGCTGCCCATGATATTTATTTTTTCCGCAGCGGGGACAATGGCCCTGGCGAAGATCTTTCCCGTTCTCCCTGATACCTTTATCAGAACGTTGTCTCTCGTTTATTATTTCCTGCCGGTGCTCGGCATCGGCATAGCACTGAACACGATCAATCTGAGGGGGATGATTCCGGTGCTCTGCAGCGTCTTCCTGATCGCGGGGGTCATAATCGACCTGTTCGGTAAGGGGTAAGTAGCAGGTTATGGGTAATGGGTAATGGGTCATGGATACAAGAAGAGAGCTCTTTCCATTTTATACCCAAAACCCAAAACCCCGATACCCATAACCCAAACCATATGGATATGGCAAAGGTCAGAATAAGGAATATGTCGGCCGATGACCTGGATGAGGTCATAAAAATAGAGAGGATATCTTTTCCGACTCCCTGGTCGGAGGAGATGTTCAGAGCGGAGCTGCGGTCTCCCATCTCGAGGACACTGGTCGCCGAAACGGAAGGGAACGGCGGCGCGGCGATCGCGGGATACATAAATTTCTGGCTGGTTGCAGACGAATTTCACCTGAACAGCATCGCGGTCCGCGGAAAGCTGAAGAGAAAGGGAATCGCTTCCGTTCTCATGAGGGAGATGATCCGGATCGCACGGCGCAGGGGCTGCGTTCACGGGACTCTCGAGGTCCGGAGGTCGAATCTGGCGGCGCGCAAGTTGTACGAGAAATTCGGCTTCACCATGAGGGGAGTGAGACCGCGCTATTACAGCGATACGGGCGAAGACGCCATCATCATGTGGGTTGAGCTGGATGAACAGGAAGGCATTGATTAAAGCGGAAATACTCAGAAACAGGGAAATCGCCCCTGAAGTTTTCCTGCTGTCCATGAGAGTCCCGGAAAGCTTTTCCGGCGCGCCGGGGCAGTTCGTGATGGTCAGATTCGAAGGCTTGGATTTTCCCCTTCTCGGAAGGCCCATCAGCATCCATTCGCTTTACCGGGACCGGAAGGGCGCAATATGCGACCTGCTGTACCGTGTTGTCGGGATCGGCTCCGCCGTCCTGTCCCGGATGAAAAAAGGAGGGCGGCTGCTGATACTTGGGCCGCTCGGGAGAGGCTTTACGGTACGCGCTGAAATCGAAAGGGTGTTCCTTGTCGCCGGGGGTATGGGGGTAGCGCCGCTCTTTTATCTTGCCGAATATTACCGGAAATGCACCGGAGGCAGGAAGAGGGAGATCATCTGCTTTCTGGGGGCGAGGAACGCGGATACCCTTCTCGATCTTGAACGTCTGAGAAAGACCTGTTCCGAGGTCCTGATCTGCACCGACGACGGCAGCAGGGGCTTTCACGGCCAGGTAACGCAGCTCCTGGCCGCAGAGATGGGGAAGTATACTGGTGAAAAGACGGCCGTTTTTGCCTGCGGCCCCCGTGCGATGCTGGCCGCATTGAGCCGGCAGATAGCCGGGGAGAGTTTCCCCTGCGAAGTGTCGGTCGAGGAAAAGATGGCCTGCGGCATCGGCGCCTGTCTCAGTTGCGCCGTTTCGCTCAGGGGAGGCGCGTACGCGAGAGTGTGCAAAGAGGGGCCGGTTTTCGATATCCGCGAACTGGATTGGGACCATGGCAGCACTGAATAGACAAGCCGTACTCGAAACCGACATCGGCGGAGGGTTAACGCTCAGGAATCCACTCCTCACGGCGTCCGGCACATTCGGCTACGGCGAGGAGTATTCGGAGTATCAGGACCTGGAGAAACTCGGGGCCGTGATCGTCAAGGGGCTTTCCCTGCTCCCCAGAAAAGGCAATCCGCCGCCGCGAATCATTGAGACGCCTGCGGGAATGCTGAACTCGATCGGTCTCGAGAACGTGGGCGTGAGGGCCTTCATCAGCGAAAAACTGCCCTTTCTCAGGAGATTCGATACGAAGGTCATCGCCAACGTATACGGCGAGTCGATTGATGAGTTCAGGGAGATTGTCGAGATCCTGGACGGCGCGCCGGGGGTTCACGGAATAGAAGTCAACGTGTCCTGTCCAAATGTAGAGAAGGGTGGAATTTCCTTCGGGGCTGATGAAAGACTCACGGCCCAAGTGACGCGTACGGTGAGAGAGGCTACACGGCTGCCGGTAATCGTGAAGCTTACGCCGAATGTGACGGATATTGCTTCCATAGCAGCGGCCGCCCGGGACTCCGGGGCTGATGCGGTATCTCTCATAAATACCCTGAAGGGCATGTCCATAGACGTCGAGACAAGAAGGGCGCATCTCGGGAACATTACCGGCGGATTGTCCGGTCCCGCGATCAGGCCCGTAGCCGTCCGGATGGTCTGGGAAACGGCGCGGCGGGTATCAATTCCGGTAATCGGGATCGGCGGCATAATTTCCGCGCGGGACGCCATCGAATTCCTGATAGCCGGGGCGTCCGCCGTGCAGATAGGAACCGCAAATTTTCTGGATCCCGGGGCGCCGATGCAGATCCTGAAAGGAATCACGGAGTATCTTGACAGGCATTCCATTCCCGATATCAAGCGGCTGATCGGGAGTCTCAAGCAGGGTGGAAGCCATGAAAATTGCTGAAGGAATATATCTGATCGGAGGACCGAACCTAACCAGGTCGGAAGACGCCGCAGCTTATGTGATCGACTTCTCGGGCGATCTCGTCATGATCGATGCGGGGGCGGGACGCAGCGCCCGGATGCTGGCCGGTAATATCGAGGAAGCCGGTCTCGACCCCGGCCGCATTACCCATCTGATTCTTACCCATTGCCATATCGACCATATCGGCGCCGCCCCCTGTTTCAGGGACAAGTACGGCTGCCGGCTTGTCGCCCATGAGCTCGACGCCGGAGCAATCGAAGAGGGCGATCCCGTGATGACGGCGGCAAACTGGTATGAGACCGAATTTCCTCCTACGCCGATAGATATAAAGATCAGCGGCCCGGAGCATTCTTTCCGCTTTCAGGACCGGGAACTCCTGTGCATTCACACTCCCGGGCATACGCCCGGCTCGATTTCCGTTTTTCTCGAGCGGGACGGCAGGAAGGTCCTTTTCGGGCAGGATATTCATGGTCCGTTTCTCCCCTCCTTCGGCTCGGATATAAACGTCTGGAGGCAGTCGATGGAGAAGCTGCTTGCCCTCGAGCCCGACATCCTCTGCGAAGGCCACTTCGGGATTTTTCGGTCCCGCGCTTCGGCCGAGGCGTATATAAAGAAATACATGAAGATGTATGGGTAAGCCCATTACCCAATAACCCCTTAAAAACCTTTCCCGCCTTTCCCGCGGCTGATGCCCAACGCCTTGACAAATTGCTGAGGCGCGTACTATATACATTCAGAGCAGATTCAGGCCTGAAAGTCCGCTCCAATCCTTCTGCACTCCCGACCTCCCACGATGAGTAGTAGATCTAAGGATCGAGACTTACCAACAGTCATCAGGGACAAGATGCCGTACCCGATGCCCAAGTCTGACGCCTGCTCGTTAAAACACTTTCGGGAGGTAGAGCATGAACCGGTTATTGGTCAGAAGAGTAAGCCTGTATCTTGTGGTGGTTATGTTTTTCATAGGCATAGTTCCGAGAGTTGAGGCGGGATTTGTGCCGTCTCCGGCCCTTACAGGGGGGACGGAAAACCGGGAAGCGGATATGGAAAAGATCCGCCAGTGCATCGAGAACAAAATGGTCGGCGACAGGCTTGAACAGCTCGGCTTTACTCCGGGGGAAGTCAAGGCGAGGCTGGACGCAATGACGGACGAGCAGATACATCAGCTTGCGCTGAACCTCGATGAGATCAAAGTCGGCGGAGACGCTCTCGGCGTCATAATCGCCCTGCTGGTTATCGCCATTCTGGTCGTCATTTTGCTCCAGCTTACAGGGCACAAGGTCATAATCAAATAGTCGGACGATGTCTATTCCGCCGGTATTGCGGAAAAAGTTATTGAACGGCATGAGCGCGGCGAGCGCCGCGCTCATGCTGACGGCCGCAGCCTGGTGCGCCGGTGCGGGGACGCCCGGACTCTATGCCGAGGACTCCCCCATGCGGGTAATCCGGAACGTCCCCTTTTACCCTCAGAAAAAAAATCAATGCGGTCCGGCCTCCCTGGCCGGAGTGATGGTTTTCCGTGGAGTTTTTACTTCACCCGAGGAAATAGCGGCGGAGATATACAGCCCAACGGCGGGCGGCAGCCTTGATTCCGACCTCCGACGGTATGCGGTCAGGAAGGGACTGCATGCGGAACAGTATCGGGGAAGTGTGGAGGATCTCAAAGCCCAGATCGACCGCGGCAATCCCGTGATCGTTCTGGTAGACAATGGTTTCCTTTCCTACCGCGCCCACCATTTCATGGTGATAATCGGTTATGACGGCCGAGGCGTAATTGCAAACTCCGGCATTGAGCAGTCCAGGCGCATATCCATACAGAAATTTCTGGATTCCTGGGGAAAAACGGATTTCTGGACGCTTCTGATCCTGCCGGGAAAAAGGAAATTGGACGAACGGAAATGATTTCGAAGCGGTTTCTGGTATTCGGCCTGATTCTTACGGTCTTGGGGGCGGTGTCATGCACTCTGCCCCGTATCATTACCCTTGAAGACAGGCTGACTCCGGAGGAACACCTTAATCTGGGCGCCGCTTACGAGAGAAAAGGAAAATTAGACGACGCGATCCGGGAGTACGAAACAGCGGCAAAACGGCTGCCCCGGGCCAATCTCCACCTCGGCAACGCCTGGTTCGGCAAGGGAGACTACGGCCGCGCCGAGAAATACTACAGGAAGGCCCTGGAAGAGAAGGCGCCGCCGGCGGATGCATACAACAACCTGGCCTGGCTGCTGTACGTGAAGGGCCAAGACCTGGCGGAGGCGGAAACACTTGCCGCAAAGGCGGTCCGGATGGAACCCAGGAAGGAATACCGCGATACGCTGGACAAAATCAGGGCAGCCCGAAGTGAAAAGTGAAAACTAAAGAGGGTTCAAGGGGTCGAGGGTTCGAGTGAACTTGATAAGAACACTACCCTTGACCCCTCTTTACTTTTTACATTTCACTTTTTACCTTTTACAACTTAGATGATACGCCCGATTTCGAATCCCTCGCGAATCGCGTCCAGGGCTTTTCTCGGATTGAGGGCGTCCCCTATGACATGTATTTCCCTCGGCCTCGCTTTCCACTTTTCTATTCCTATATCATTTCGCACCGACCCGAGGGCTATTACCGCATGATCGAAATCCTCCAGAACGGAGTGGCCCCCGGCTTCGTTGCAGATTTCGATTTTTCCCCCGGTGATGCGTATAACTTTCGTGTTTCGCCTCAGGGAGACCCCCCTTCCGGCAAGAAGCCTTCTCAGATAGGAGCTCATTATCCCGCCCATGTCCCGTCCGAACTGGCCCGCAGCCTCCAGAACGGTTACCTTTTTGCCGAGGCCTGAAAGGTAGAGGGCCGTCTCCAGGCCGACTGCTCCTCCCCCGATCACTGTGATTCTTCCCCCGTCGAGTCTTTTCCCCCTGAGGACTTCCCATGCCGTTGCAAAAGGGACCTCGACCGGAAAAGGGGGAGCCAGGGGAACTGCTCCCGCCGCGACAATTACGGCGTCGTAGCCGTCCCGGACCGAGGATTCGTCCGCCTCACTTCCGCACATCACTTCCGCTCCGGCGTTCCGGACTTTCCTTTCGAGGTGATCGAGGTATATGAGAAATTCCGACCGGCCCGGCACCTGCCCCGCGAGGCGAAGCTGACCGCCGGGTCGAATGTCTTTTTCCCAGAGTTCCACGCGGTGTCCTCTCCGGGCGGCGGCAAGTGCGGCGCTGAGCCCCGCCGGGCCGCCCCCTATCACGAGGATGCGGCGCCGGGTTTCGGCATTCCGGAGCGCCGTCTCCGCCTCGCGTCCCGCCGCGGGATTTACAAAGCAGGAGATCCCCCGCGTCATGTCCGACATCATGCTCTCGTTAATGCGGTCGATGCAGCCCTGGTTGCACCCCGTGCACTTCACGATATCCGCCGTTTTTCCATGCTCGGCCTTCCGGGGCAGGTCGGGATCGGCGATCAGAGCTCTTCCCATGGCGACGAGATCGGCTTTCCCCTCGCGCAGGATGGACTCGGCCAGAACAGGATCGTTTATTCGACCCGCCGCGATAACGGGGATCTTGACAGCTTTTCTGATGCCGGCCGCGAGGTCGGCAAAGCACCCGGGCGGCTCAAACATCGGGGCCACGGTGGCCCGGTAAGAGCCGTAGACGCCGGCCGAAACGCTCAGGGCGTCGGCGCCCGCGCCGGCGATCAGAGCCGCTATTTCCGCCATCTCCTCCGGACCGGCCCCGTCTTGAATGTAATCATGGCCGTTTATTCTCGCGATGACCGGCATTTCGGGTCCGGGAAGATCCTTGATTGCTTGGATGATCTCACGGCAGAAACGGGTTTTCCCCTCCAGGCTCCCTCCGTACTCGTCCTCCCGCCGGTTGGTCCGGGAGGCGAAGAATTCCCCGATCAGATACCCGTGGCAGGCATGAAGTTCCACCATGTCGAAGCCTGCATCGCGGGCGAAAGAGGCCGACCGGGCGAATTCGAGCACGATTGCCCTGATCTCCTCGCGCGTGAGCTCGTGGGGGATATCCCGGCATACCGGACAGGGGAGGGGAGAGGGGGCGACCGGCTGTGCGCCCGAAAAGGAGGAATGAATCTGCCTGCCGAGACGGCTTAACTGCATGGCGATACGCGCGCCGTGCCCATGGACCGATTCAGCCAGCCTGCGGAAATCACTTAAGCTTTCCCGGTTGGCGGCATTGAGGTGGAAGCGGCCGAGCTTGCCTCCTGCGGGATGGATCATCGTGGCCTCGGTGACGAGGAGTCCCGCGCCTCCCTGAGCCCTCCGTTTGTAATAATCTATCATCCTGGGCGAGGGACGCCCATTCTCGGCGTAGTTTGTCGCCATGGCGGGCATGACGATCCTGTTTCTCAAGGTCTTCCCGCCGATTGAAACGGGACTGAAAATCAGCTTATCCATCTGGTTTCTCCGGTGTCTCAGTCTTGGATTAACAAGCATAGGACGGGCCTTTTTTCAATCGGAAAAAAGAATTTGCTGGAATTTCTCTGGGATAAAATGGTAAAAAGGCAAGCGTCTTTTCTTTTGGCATTCTCTTTTTTCACCCCTGGTATCTCGGTCACCGGCGCCCCCGTCGTTGTATCGAATCCCGAGTCGCTGCCATGCTCATCGATATGAAAAGAGAGATCGGCAACAAGAAGTCATCTGCAAGACTGCCTCAAAGCGGTGCAGATCGTTTCCGGGAGGAAATAGATCGGCCCGCTATCTTTGCCGCGGAGAAACCCCGCGCTTGCTCTCAAAGAATGATCGCCGGCCGATCAACCCATCAGGTCATCTATTGCGCATTCCGTATCAGGAAAAATCCGTTCGAATCAAAACCGCGATTCTCTTAAAAAGGGGGTGATAACCGGATTACCTTGCCATCTTGTCCATGGGCCATGAGTCGTCTCTAAATATTCTCGTGATGTAAACAGGAGGGAAAACCATGACAAGTGCATTCAAGGATTATGTCAAAAACAAATACAGCCGTCCGGCGCCCCTGAAGGGCCTGCGGGTGCTGGAAGTGTGCACCCTTCTTTTCGGTCCCGCCGGGCCTTCCTTTCTTGCCACGATGGGGGCGGAGGTCATAAAGATCGAGCTTCCGCCTGTCGGCGACGTCACGCGCTCCCTGAATCCTTTCGGCTGGTTTTACAAGGAGCAGGGGCCGATGTTCATGCATATCAACCCTTCCAAGCTTTATATGGCGCTCGACCTCCACAAGGAGGAAGCCCAGAATATATTCAAGGAACTGTGCGGGAAGGCGGATGTAGTGGAATTCAACCTCAGGCCGGGCGTGACGAAGCGCTGGAATATAGGCTATGAGGATATTAGAAAGGCCAACCCGGGAATTATTTATGTCGAGAAGAACGGATTCGGCCAGTGGGGCCTTTATGCTGAGCAGGACCGCCCTTCGAACGACGGCGCGGCGCAGGCCCTGTCCGGGTATGCCTGGATGTCGAGTTTTGCCGGCAGGCCGCCCCTGAAGCAGAGCATCTGGGTGTGCGATGTTTATGGAGCGTTAATGGGAGAGGCAGCAGTCCTGGCGGCGCTTCACCACAAGAGAAAAACCGGCAAAGGCCAGTACATCGAAATGTCCCAGAGCGAGAATATCATGCGGGCGATGACCTGGATCTGGCCTTACCAGCAGATGTCGGGAAAAGGAGCGGAGCCCTCGGGGAACCGGGATCTGTGCATCTGTCCTGCTGATACTTTCCTCTGCAAGGACGGCAAATTTGCGGCCCTGGCGGCGCCGGCCCCGGATGAATTCAAGGGTCTGTGCGAGGCGATGGGCCAGCCGGACCTGGCGAAGGATGCCCGGTTCCGGGACCATTCGATCCGGCTTAAAAACGAGAACGCCATCGCCATCCTGAAGATCATCGCGGACTGGGCGGTTACAAAAACAGCCGACGAAATCGAAGGGCTCGGGAAGAAACACGGCTTCGCGGCCACCCGGCTGCATAATGCCGTGGATGAAAACAATGACCCTCACCGCCGCGGGCGCGATTTCGTGAAGATGATCGACGATCCGATGTACGGCCGGTACCCTGACCACGAGTTTCCGGTGATGATGTCGAAGAGTCCTCCCAAGAACCGCTGGACGGTACGTCCCGTGGGATTCGACAACGACTATATCCTGACGACCATCCTTGGCCGAAGCCAGGAGCAGATCGAAACCCTGTATACCAACGGGGTGGTCGGCAAATGGAAGGATCAACAGGGTCGGCGTCCTCCCGCGGACTGGGACGGAAAATCCGGCGCAATTTTAAGGAGGTGATGACCATGACCGAGCACAAAAGACCGAAATGGGCGGAATGGGCTGATTACATCAGGGCTCTTGACGATCCGGCGAAGAATTATGAAAAGCCGGAAGCCCTGGACGATATACTGGTGCTGGACCTGAGCTCCCGCAGCATGGCGGGTTGTTACTGCTCGTCCCTGCTGGCCGAACTCGGCGCGGAAACGATAAGGGTCGAACCTCCGGGAGGCGATCTGGTCCGGACATATTCTCCGGACGGCATTATGCACATGGGGACGGGGCTGGCATATCTTCAGGAAGGCCGCAACAAGTACCACGTGACGATCAATCTGGAAACGGCGGAAGGGCGCGAAATGGTCAAGGCGCTGGCGGGCCAGGCGGACGTCCTCATCGAGACTTATCCCGCGGGGACAATGGACGCATGGGGACTCGGCTACGATGAACTGAGCAGGAGCAATCCGCGCCTGATCTACGCGTCGCTGACGGCGTTCGGGCAATTCGGTCCGGAAAGCGGCCGGAAGCAGTACGACTACGACAACGTCAGCCAGGCCCGCTCGGGAATACAGTATGCGACGGGAGAGATGCTTCCGGAGGGAAAAACGGCGAAAGAGGTCCCGTATGCCGTGCCCACCAAGGCGGGGCCGTGGATCGCATGGGCTACTTCGGGAACCTTCGGCGCAGTCGGGATCCTCGGCGCCCTTTATTACCGGAGTCTCACCGGAGAGGGACAGGCGATAGACGCCGCCACCTACGAGGCGTATGAAAGATTTACGGATTACCAGCTCCACTGGTACGCGGACCAGGGTGTTGTCAATGAGCGGTTCGGAAGTCTTGATACGGCCTTGTGGCTCTACGGATTCTTCCCGACAAAGGACGGGGGCGTGTTCCTGGGCGGATTGAGGCTCGAGATGTGGAAGGCCTTCGTCGATATACTCGGAAAGTGGGACGAGTGGAAAGCGGATGAATGGACGACGCTGGCGCCGTTCATGAAAAGGGACAGTCAGGTCAAATACCAGGCAATGATGAACCCGCTTACGTCCCAGTATACGAGCCATGAGCTTACAAGGAAATCGATTGAATACGCAAAAACAGGACGTCTGGCGCCGATCACCACGGTTGTCGCGGAGATCGTTCCGCCCTGGAAAACGATGGAGGATCCGGTCTGGAAGGACCGGGGAATATTCACTCCGGTAAAGGATCCCGTATATGGGGAAGTTGTGTGCGCGCAGGCGCAATGGAAATCAACGGAGACTCCGCCGCGGACAAAGTGGGTCTGCCGTCCCGTCGGATACGATAATGGATTTGTCTTCCTGAAGTATTTCGGCTACGGACCGGTTAAACTGAAAGAGCTGGAAGGAAAAGGGGTAATCTAAAAAAGGCCAAAGGCAAAAGGCAAAAGCAGAAGGCAAAAGGGATGCTTGCCGGAGCAGGATCCCTTTTGCTTTGATTCATGGCGCAAGGCCAGGGCAAGAGACAAAGTGTGATCTTCATTGCCCTTAGCCTTGCGCCTTCAGCCTTATGCCTCTTAATCGAAAGGAGATAAACAAGTGGAAATCAAGAAAATATGCGTATTGGGTGCGGGCCTGATGGGCAACGGCATCACGCAGGTATGCGCGCAGGCGGGCTACCAGGTAGCGATGCGGGACATAGAGCAGCGCTTTGTGGACGGCGGGAT
>JAQTPK010000048.1 GCA_028712885.1 Syntrophales bacterium
GCCAGCCCCAGTCCCGCGCAGAGCATAAAAATAGTGCCCGGCTCGGGAACGGGAACGGTGCAGACCAGTTCGGCTGCCTTTTCGAACGGATTTTCGTCGGGGGAGAAGAAAGGACTTTCCGCCAGGCAGGGCGCTGCGGCCAGCAATAAGGAAATACCCAGTACAATCGTTTCCTTCCATGTCGTCTGCATTCGCCTTTCCTCTTTTCAGGGACCCCTCCAGCATGAAAATACTTTTTCCCGGCCGGAACCGCCATAAGGAAAGGTCATTAAAAACGTATAATTTTAATAAGATGCCCGGCTGATGGGCATAATCAAAACGGTTTAATAAAATGTTGATCAGGGGTCACAGGTGATGGGTAACAGGCGCCGGAAGTTAAATTTCTTTACTACTTCGCCCATAACCCATAACCTATTACCCATTACCTCAGTTACCTGAGCGAAGCTATGACCCACCATCTTGCGAAAACCGGCTATGCCACCCTCGTGGACCGCATCAATCTCCTGCCGCAGGGCGCTCCTGCATCGGAAACCCTGTTCCGCATCCTGAAATTGCTCTTCAGCGAAAAGGATGCGGAGCTGGTTTCTCTTCTGCCGGTCAGGCCCTTCAAGCCGGAGAGGGCCGCCCGGGCCTGGAAAATGAAAACAGCCGAAGCCCGGAAATCACTCGAGGACCTCGCCGGCCGCGCTATCCTTCTCGACATCGGCGATGAAGACGGCGGCACCTACGTCCTGCCTCCGCCCATGGCGGGGTTTTTCGAATTCTCCCTGATGAGAGTACGCGGGGATATCGACCAGAAGGCGCTGAGCGAGCTCTTCTACCAGTACCTGAACGTGGAAGAGGATTTCATCAGGGATCTGTTTGCCGGCGGGGAAACGCAGTTGGGGCGAGTCTTCGTGCATGAGCCTTCCCTGCCGCCGGAGATGACTCTGTGCGTTCTGG
This sequence comes from Syntrophales bacterium, assembly GCA_028712885.1. GTDB lineage: Bacteria > Desulfobacterota > Syntrophia > Syntrophales > UBA4778 > JAQTPK01. The sequence goes on from JAQTPK010000048.1 coordinate 943, forward strand.
ACTATGAACGGGCGAGCGAGGTCATCAAAACGTCGTCGCACCGTGGAATCAGCATCTGCTACTGCCGCCACAAGATGCAGCACCTGAACAGAAATTGCAGCGCCCCTCTGGAGATCTGCATGACATTCAACCTGGCCGCGCGTTCCCTGATAAAGCACGGCCACGCCCGCGCAGTCGGGGTGGAAGAATGCCTCGAGAAACTCCAGCTCGCCTACGGCAACAGGCTTGTCCAGTTCGGATCGAATGTCCGGGAGCAGGTGAATTTCATCTGTAACTGCTGCGGATGCTGCTGCGAGGCGATGATCGCCGCCAGGCGCTTCGGCCTCCTCCACCCCGTGCACACGACGAACTTCCTCCCGGAGATCCGGGGGAGGGACTGCACCGGCTGCGGCAAGTGCGCGGAAGCCTGCCCGGTCGAAGCCGTGTGCCTCGTATCCGCAAATGACCCTCGGAAACCGGAAAAGAAAACAGCCCGGATACGTGAGGACGCCTGCCTGGGATGCGGATTATGCGTACAGGCCTGCAATCGCGGCTGCATAAAGCTGAAGTCCCGCCCGCAGAGGGTCATCACTCCGCTCAATTCCGTCAGCCAGGCCGTCCTGATGGCGATCGAACGGGGGAAGCTTCAGAACCTGATATTTGATAACCAGGCTCTCGCGAGCCACAGGGCGATGGCGGCGATTCTCGGAGCAATTCTGAGACTGCCGCCGGTGAAGCAGGCGTTGGCAAGCGCGCAGATGAAGTCGCGGTATCTCCAGGCGCTGATGGGTAAGGCGTACCCGTTCCGGGCAAAGGAAAGTCCTCAGTCCTGAGTTCAGGATCAGGGTTTCCCAATCAAAGATGGCCGGAATTGACGGATACCTGCAACATTATAGAACTCGGGACTCGGGACTATTTTATGACAGCGCTTTGAGGGCCTTCCTGTCATTGTCCGTTTTGAAGATCAGGGTGGCCGTCTTTGCCTTGGATGGACTCGTGTACAGGTAGTAGATATCGATCCCCGCATCCGCAATCTTCTGCGAGGCCTTCCGCAGTTCGCCGACCCGGTTCGGCACTTCAAGGGCGATGACGTCCTCGGTCTCCAGATCCTCGGCGCCCATTCCGGAGATTATCCTCTTGGCCTTGGCGGTATTGTCTGCGATGACCATGAAGGCGCCCTTTTCCTCCCATTCATACGCGCAGAGCGCCTCTATGTTCACTCCCGCTTCGGCCAGGGCAGCGCTTATCTCCGCCAGGAGGCCTACCCTGTTCGGCATCATGAAATTAATCTGCTTCGCCTTGAATGCTTTAGCCATTTTTCACTCCTCCTTTCTCGGAAATTTAACCCATTACCCTTACCTATTTTATTACCATTTATCCCCGGAAAAGTCCGTGCGGATCCTTATCCACTTCGGCGAGGAGATCCTCGATGAATGAACGGGAAGAGAAACCGGTATACGCCCGCCATTTCGAACCGAGGGGAGGATAATAGAGTTTCCATTTTTTCTTTTCAGTTTTATGTTTCACACCAGGACACAAGGAAACAAATGTCTGTCTTTTGTCCTCGGCGCGTTTTTTAACTCTGAACTCTGAACTCTGAACTCTGAACTGGAATGGCCTCTCTGATTAATCCCCAGACCCGTTCCTTCCCCTCCCCCGTTTTCGCCGAGAAGCGGATCACGGGACCCGTTCCGTAATCGCCGAGCGCCGCTCGGATCCTGTCTTCGCGGACCCGGGCCTCGCTTTTCGAAATCTTATCAGATTTCGTCAGCACAATCGCATGTGCAACGGCGTAAGCTTTCAGCCACTCGAGCAGATCCAGATCTCCTTCCGCCGGGTCGCGGCGGATGTCGAGAATCACAATCACCAGGCGGAGGTTGTCGCGGATTTTGAGATACGACTCCACCATCGGCCGCCAGTTCTTTTTCATTTCCATAGGGACCCTGGCGTAACCGTATCCGGGGAGGTCTACAAACGAGAGCTTATTGTTAAGCAGGAAGAAATTGATCGCCCGGGTGCGGCCGGGAGTGTTGCTCGTCTGCGCCAGACGCCTGCGGCCCGTGAGCGCGTTTATAAGCGACGATTTCCCCACATTGGACCGGCCGGCAAAGGCGATTTCCGGAAGTCCGTATTCGGGATAATGGCGCGGATGCACCGCGCTCTTGACGAATTCCGCTTCCGTGATCTTCATGTATCTTTTGTCTCACAGAAATGGAATAATATCAAGGGGTAAAGGGTACTGGGTTGTGGGTGATAGGTTCCGGGTACTGGTAACAGGTAATGTGTCAGGCTCTGGGATTATTTCTTCCTGAAGCAATCATGGACACCGTTCTTCAATTGGTGTAGCTTTCATTCAAATCCAGGTGCACGGGGAAACTCGAAATCGAGACGGCCCTCGGGAAAAACCTGGTCGTCAGCATTACCCCGGATCGAACTTGCGAGGAACTGATTTCATGCTTTTCAGAGAGCTTGAAAAGATAAATTCGCGACCAGAGCCGTTTGAGTTTTATACCGCGAGCGATCTTTGGACTGACGACCATACATCTCAGCAGATGTTGTCCTTTCATCTCAACGAGGACATTGACGTCTCGTCAAGGAATGCCAAATTCATTCAGGATTCTGTGACGTGGATAGTCTCGCGCTTCGGTCTATCCGAGGCCTCTTCCGTGGCCGACTTCGGCTGCGGTCCCGGCCTGTACGCAGCACGGCTCGCCGAGCACCGCGCCAAGGTAACAGGTATAGATTTTTCCAGGAGATCGATACAGCACGCAATTGCCGCCGCCGGGAAAGGCGGGCTGCCGATCAACTACGTGCATGGCAACTATCTTGAATTTGATACCGAAGAGCGATTCGATCTTATCCTGATGATCATGTGTGACTTCTGCGCGTTAAGTCCGGCGCAGCGAAAAACGATGCTCGACAAATTTGCCCTGTTCCTGAAACCAAACGGCCATGTTCTCCTGGATGTCTACTCCCTGACAGGCTTTGCCCGGCAGGAGGAAGCGGCCGGCTACGAGCTCAATCAGTTGAATGGGTTCTGGTCGCCGAAGCGTTACTACGGTTTTTCCAATATATTCAAATACGCGGATGAAAAAGTGGTTCTGCATAAGCACACCATTGTCGAACCCGAGAGAATCCGAACGGTGTACAACTGGTTTCAGTACTTCAGCCCCGAGGCAATCAATGTGGAATTTTCAGGAAGTGGATTGAAGGCGGCCGAATTCTATTCTGACGTTGCAGGAAATCCTTTTGATCCCCTGTCAACTGAGTTTGCGGTTGTGGCTGAGCTTTCATGACGGCGGGCTAAACCGGAACTTGTGAAAGGCCTCGCAGGCCGGCAATTCAGATCTGCAACTTTCACCTGCTTTTCGCTTCACGCCCGGCGCCTGGCACCCTCTAAATCCGCACCGAGACTTTTTCGAGCAGATCCAGATCGTCCAAGGCATGCCCCGCGCCGATTGCAACCGTGAACAGCGGCTCCGACGCAATATGGACGGAGATGCCGATCTCGTGCACGATCAGCCTGTCCAGATATTTCAGGCAGCTTCCGCCCCCGGAAAGCACGATGCCGTGGTCGAGTATATCGGCGGAGAGCTCCGGCGGGCACTGTTCGAAGGCCTCCCTGATCGTATCTATGATAACGCCGACCGGCTCCTGGAGCGCCGTCCTGACCTCTTCCGAATCGATCTCGATGACGCTCGGCCTGCCGGTGACCAGGTCCCTTCCCTTTACTTCGAACATTTCCCGCTCGCCGTTCGGGAAGGCGCTGCCGATGGTTTTTTTCACCTTCTCGGCCGTACCGGGTCCGATCAGGAGGTTGCGGTGGCGGCGCATGTGCTGCACGATCGCATCGTCCATCCTGTCTCCCGCAACGCGCACGGATTTGCAGTATACGACCTTGGCCAGAGAGATGACGGCGACCTCCGTCGTCCCCCCGCCCACATTGACGATCATGGACCCGATCGGTTCGGCCACGGGCAGTCCCGCCCCGATCGCCGTCGCGACCGGCTCTTCGATCAGATAAACGCGGCTTGCGCCTGCGGAATCGGCGGTTTCCTTGACCGCCTTTTTTTCGACGGGAGTGACGTCCCACGGCACGGAGATGATCATCCGGGGGCGGACGAATTTTCTCCGGCGGTGGACGCGAAGGATGAAATGGCGCAGCATGGCCTGGGTCATTTCAAAATCGGCGATCACCCCCTCCCGCATCGGCTTCACGGCTTCGATGTTCTTGGGCACTTTCCCCAGCATGCGGCTGGCCTCTTTCCCGACAGCCAGCACGACGGGTCCGTTTCCGTTTGCGCCGCGCTTGACGGCGACCACGGACGGCTCGTTCAATACTATCCCCTTTCCCTTGGCATAGATCAGGGTATTGGCCGTTCCCAGGTCGATCGCCAGGTCTTCAGACATGAACCTGAATAGATTTATAGACATGCGCCCCCCTTTGGCTTGCCGGATAATGCGGTTGTGGACGGATTTCGGAGAACCCGGGACAGATGAATCCGCCATCTCTTAACGCGGGGGCGGCGGCCCGGCAAGTGACTTGAATCACAAGCCGGAAAAAAGTTATTCGCCGTCAGGCAACAGTATGCCTTGACGCGTTCTCCGTCAGTGCTGTGTACCTTCGCATATCAGAGATTCAAATAGCCGTAGAAAGTCGCGCGCCTGATTGACCGGTCACTTTACATGGCCGGCTGGCCCGTTGCGGCAAGGACGCTGCTCCACACTCGTCCCTTGGGATCTATTTTTTTTCGTTCGGATACTGCGAGCCGTATCGGGACATGAGTAAATCTGCCCGCCCAGTTGCCCACCACCATGCCCGTTCGTCCCGTCATTCCCGCATGAACGGCGTTGTGGCCGAGGAGAAGACAGAAGGCGGAGTCGTTCGCATCGGCGGCGACGCTTCTTATGATATAGCTCGGATCGATGTATTTCATATTAAGGGACATGCCGATCCCGGCGAAATGTTCCTTTATTCTGTCTCTCAGATACAGGCCGATGTCCCCGTAGCGCACATTGCCGGAGGCGTCGCATTCCCGTGGCCCTCCCGGAATATGCCGGCCGGCCCCCTCGGCCACGACTATAACGGCGTGGGATCTCCTCCGAAGACGCTCCTCCAGGGCGGACAGAAGATTCTCCACGGAAAAAGGAACCTCGGGGATAAGGCAGAAATTGACTTCATTTTCCGACAGCACCGAATGCGCGGCGATGAAGCCGGAGTCGCGCCCCATCAGCTTTACCAGCCCCACCCCGTTACGGGCGCCATAGGCTTCGCTATGGGCGGAAGCTATTGCTTTTCGCGCCTCGGAGACGGCGGTGAGGAATCCAAACGACCTGTCGATGTAGGATATGTCGTTATCAATCGTTTTTGGAACGCCGATCACCGCGGTTCTGAGCTTCCTCCTCCTTGCTTCGTCGTTGATGGCCTGCGCTCCGCGCAGCGTGCCGTCCCCCCCGATAGCAAAGAGAATGCCGACCTTCAGGCGCTCCAGCGTATCCGTCATTTCCGAGACATCCTGGGGACCCCGGGAGGAGCCGAGGAATGTTCCGCCGAACTTGTTTATCCCGGCCACCGACTGCGGGGTGAGCTCAAGGGGTTTATGGCCGCAACGGAGGACGAGTCCCTCGAAGCCGTATTGAAATCCATAAACGGTTTTCACCCCGTAGTGGTGGAAAAGGCTGATGACGATGGCCCGTATCACGTCGTTGAGGCCGGGGCAGAGCCCGCCGCAGGTGACAATGCCGCAGCTCAGATCGGAGGGGTCGAAAAAAATTCTTTCCCTAGGCCCGGCCAGCTCCATGGCCGGAGGTTCCTTGCCGGAGCGGAAGAACCCGCTTATGTCCGCAAGATCTCTGTGATAGACGGCCCGCCGCCGGTCGTCTATAAACTGCATGCCGGAAAACGGCGAGGGCATGGAGCACTCGCCGAGTTTTTCTATCCTGAAATCCAAATAACCGCTTTTCATTTGCACAGATTCATTCAGATGCCGGGGCAGGGCAGTCTCTGGTATCATATTGACAGTTTTTTTCCTTCGTCTTTTCCGCCAGGCGCATGGCGCGCCGGGATCTCGCCTCCAGGTTCCGCCGTTTTTCGTCCGCCGTCTCCAGGATGAGAGGAGGCAGCGGCACGGGCCGGCCGTTTCCGTCGAGGGCAACAAAGGTCAGGTACGCGGATGCCGTGTGGCGCCTTTCGCCCGTCATGAGATTTTCGGACTCCACCCGGACGCCCACTTCCATCGAGGTCCTGCCCACGAAATTGAGGCTTGCCGACAGAGTTAAAAAGTCCCCGACAAAAACGGGGCAATGAAAATCTAGCCGGTCGATGGAAGCGGTGACGGCATTGGACCGCGAGTGCCGCACCGCCACAGCTCCCGCCGCGGTATCGATGAGCTTCATAATTACCCCGCCATGGACGTTTCCTGCCGGATTCGCATCCTGGGGGTTCATCTGCTGCGCCATGACAACGCAACTGTCGCAAACCTTCTTGCCGGTCATTTCTTCTCCCTGAAGTAAGCAAGCAATATAGATCAACTTTGCTTCTGAAAAGATCCTGTGGAAATATGATATTTATTTCCTGAGTCTTTCGATTTCCTGTTTTATCTCATTTATGACTTCTTTATTTTTAATCTCTTTTCTGTCTCCAATTTTTGAGGAAAACACATAGAATACTTTGCCCCCATATTTTTTCGAAAACTCCTCATGGCTTTTAAGCTGCAAATCTTTTTCTTTAAATATTTGAGACAATTGTATTCCTTGATTGACTGGTTTTATTTGAATCCCGATATAGCGATCTTGAATTTTCATAAAAAAATCCACATTATAAAGTCGATCCCATTTATCCGGAGCAGGCTTAATCTTTATCTGGAGATCCTTTTCCAGTTGTCCGTAGATAGTTTTAATCTCGGTCATGTACCCATCATACGTACGATCAATTACTATTTGAGTCATATATTCGACACAGTCTTGTTCCGTTATTTCTTCTACTTCAGCTTGAATTACTTCAGTTATTTTCACATAGAGTCTTCTCCCCAGATCTTCTATGTGTTCCTTTGATCTCACATTCGAGAAATAGTATTCCCGCCATTCATTCAAAGTCTTTGGTGCGCACATTCTAATGCTTTCCGATGTCGGACCGACATTCCTCTTGAAATTAAGTTGAAAGCGGTTCATCGCGCTGTTCAAAATCCATTCCTTAGCCATTTTCCGCTCCAAGCTTGATGAATTTATCCCTGTATTTGAAATCAAGTGCGCGATCTACGTCAGCCAGACCTTCCCTGATCAAATGAGCATTGAGAAATGTTTTGTTCTTAAGATAGACATAACAGAGCAACCTGTTCTCATCATCATACTTCTGATTATCAAATTTCAAATAGACCTTCTGCCCTTTCGTTTTTTTAACGAGAAAATCAACGGCCATACCATTAGATGCCTGTTTCTGCTTTACACCGATCAGGCGAACAATTAATCCATTGCCGAGCCTCAGTGTTTGAGTATCGATCACCTCTGCCACCGAATAGTATTCCTCGCGTTCCGCGCTGCTCCCGTCTATTCTTGATCCGAAACGGAGCTTTTTCAGGTCGATTTTCTTATCAAGTTTATGCGGGTCCTTGAAAATGTACGGCAGTTTAGTAATCGCTTCAGCGAAATCTGACCGTATATCATCTGTCTTGAAAATAAATTCCGTACCGTAAAGGTCCGGAGTATCGGTCTTCAGCTTGTTTTCAATCAAAGGTTTGAAATCGGCATTGATTTCATAGCCGATGGAATTGCGCCCTAAATTGCGGGCAGCCATCGATGTCGTACCGCTTCCCAAGAAAGGGTCCAGAACAGTGTCTTCCGTGAAAGAAAACATTTTTATAAGTCTCGCAGGCAATTCTTCCGGAAACATCGCAATATGCCCTTCCTGTTTAGATCCTGAAAAATACCAGTGGCCGGAAAAGAAGGTGTTCCATTCATCTTTTGTCAGAGCGGAAGATCTTTTCTGTTCCGGTTTTGGCTTGGGCGGGCTTCCTTTCTTCTTGAATATAAGTATGAACTCGTAATCGAGTTTCAATATTCCGTTCCGGGGATATGGAAAACTTCCCATAATGGTAGCTCCACCCGTTGTATTAGTAGTGGTTACCTTTTGCCAGATAATCGCCCCCATGTAATCGAAGCCGATCGCCTCGCAGAATTTTATGATTTCGGTTCTTATGGGAATTACTTTATATCTGCCGTAATAAACAGAACGCGCGAATTGATCCCCTATGTTAATGCAAAGACGGCAGCCGGCATGCAGGGTGCGGAAGCATTCTTTCCAGACCAGATTCAGGTTGTTTATGTAGCTCTCATAACTGTCGTGGTATCCTATCTGCTCATTTGCACCGTAATCTTTTAATTGCCAGTATGGAGGCGATGTAATGACCAGATGAACCGACTCGTCAGAAACGAGATTCATTTGCCGGCTATCGCCAAAAATGATTCTATGTGTGGTTTTCATAAGGACTTCTTCTGTAAATATTTATCTGAATCCGTTCAATCAAAAGCTATCCCATATTTCTCCAGCTTGCGCTCGAGCGTAGGGCGGGAAATGCCCAGAATCTCGCAGATCTCCCCCTTGTTCTTTCCCACCCGCTCAATCACTCGCCTGATGTGCTTTTCCTCGATCTCGTCAAGGGTCGACATTCTGCCGCTCGCGTCCTCCGCGCAGGCCGCTTCGGCCCTCGACGCACCGCCCGTAAGATCGGGGAAGTCCTCGCGCCCGAGAACGTGCCCCTTCGCAACAACGGCCGCCCGCACCAGGAGATTTTCGAGCTCCCGGATGTTTCCCGGCCAGCCGTACCGGTAAAAGACGTCCATCATTTCCTTCGAGACCCCGGCGATTTTCTTGTGCAGCTCCATATTGATCTTGTTGAGCAGGTAATCAATAAGCAGGGGCATGTCCTCCTTCCTCTCCCGGAGCGGAGGAATGTTGATCGTGACGATATTCAGGCGGTAGTAGAGGTCGTCCCTGAACCTGCCCTCGTCGACAAGGGTCTTGAGGTCCTTGTTGGTCGCCGCGATGATCCGGGCGTTGACGCGGACGCGGTCCTTCCCTCCTACTCTTTCGAACTCCAGCTCCTGGAGCACCCGCAGGAGCTTGGCCTGGAGGTTGAGCGACATTTCGCTGATCTCGTCGAGGAAAATGGTCCCGTAGCGGGCGAGCTCGAATTTGCCCAGCTTCTTCGAGATCGCGCCGGTGAACGAGCCCTTCTCGTGCCCGAACAGCTCCGATTCCAGCAGGGTATCAACTATTGCGGAGCAGTTTACTGCTATGTACGGCTCGGTAGGCGATGTGTTGTTGTGAATGACCTTGGCGATCAGCTCCTTCCCCGTCCCGCTCTCTCCCTGGATCAGGACGGTCGTCCGGCTCTGGGTGACAACGCCGATCGTCTTGAAAATCTCGCGCATGGCCTTTCCTGTCCCTATAATGTCGCCCACTTTGAAGCTGCGCGAGGAAGATTCCACGAGGAGGCCGCTTATCTTTTTTTCCATCTCGGAAGTCCTGAGCGCCTTCTGGATGGCGATCTCCAGCTCGTCGATATTGATCGGTTTATGGATATAATCGAACGCCCCCTCTTTCATGGCCCTGATAGTCGTATCCATGTCGTGGTGGGCGGTAATCATGATCACCTTGGCGTCCTCGTTCTCGTCCTTCAGGTCTTCCAGGACGGTGAACCCGTCGATGTCCGGAAGGCGGATGTCGAGAATCACTACGTCGGGGGAGATCTGCGTCGCCTTGTTCAGGCCTTCCGTCCCCGTGCCGGCCGCGGCAACCTGGTGACCTTCTTCGGTGAGATAGAGATCCAGGCTCTCCCTGATCGATTTGTCGTCGTCGATTACCAGAATCTTGGCCATGATACCTCTTAACTGCGCAAATGCCGGGTTCAAGGGGTCGAAGATTCAAAAGTCCTAGTGATGAGGACTCCAGAATCTGACGATTTCCACTGCCTCACACGGAGACACAAAGGACATAAATAATTTCTTTGTGTCTCCGTGTGAAAGGTTTCTCACACTTGAACTCGAAACTCGAAACCGGAAACTCGAAAACTGTTTTTACGCCGGCAGGCGTAAAATCACCCTGACGCCCTGCCCCTTCTTGCTGAACACCTCTATCGAACCGTTGTGCAGGTCGATGATTTTTTTCACATGGGCCAGCCCGAGACCCGTCCCGTAATTCTTGGTGGTGAAAAACGGATTGAAAATGTGGGGCAGGGCTTCTTCGTCGATCCCCGTCCCCGTATCCCTGATTTCGATCTCGACAGCGGGGCGCTCGCCGTCCGCCGTCCTGGTGACGATAGTCAGTTTGCCGCCTGCGTCCATTGCGTCTATGGCGTTCAGATATATGTTGAGGAGCGCCTGCTTGAGCATGGCCTGATCGAATCCCGGCTGCGGCAGTCCCGCGGCGAAATCGAGACGGATCTCGATTTTCTTGTCCGATATCTCCTTCTCGGCCATATTCAGGGAATTCTTTACGGATTCATTAATGTCGCCCGGCTCGATAACGGGATCGGCCGGCCTGGCGAAGAGGAGAATGTCATTAACCAGTTTTTCCAGGTGCTCCACTTCCTTCTCGGCGATCTTGAACCGCTTAAGGTCGTTTCCGGACGGGTTGAGCCTTTTCTCCAGGATCTGCAGGCTCATCTTGATCGATGACAGCGGATTTCTGACTTCGTGCGCGATCCCGGCGGAAAGCTGACCCACGGCAGCCAGTTTCTCCGTCTCATAAAATCTCTTTTCCAGGCTCTTGAATTCGGTGATGTCCCGCTGGACCGAAATGTACCGGTCGGTCCCCCGGATCGGCGTCACGCTGATCAGCATGTTCTTTCCAGTTCCGGCGGCATCTATGCTGTCGATCTCGAACGGGCGAAAAACGCCGGACTTCACTTCGGCCCATTTCTTCTCGACCAGGCCGCGGTTCTCCGGATCGACCAGCTCCCAGAAATATTTGCCCTTCACGTCCGCTGCACCCCTGATGCCCCTGCCGGATTCGCCTTCCGGGGCGGATTCCCGGCTGGCGTACGTCACGACGCCGTCGGTGTTGAGAACGAATATGCGGTCCGGGGAGCTCTCGATCACGGACTGGAGGAAAGTGTACAGCTCCTCGATTTCGTTTCTCAGGGTGATATTGGCGTACAGCTCGTCTTTCAGCGTCTCCGCGTATTCCTTGAGGCCGCGCTCCATCTCCCTTTCGCGGGTGACGTCCTGCAGGGTTTCGATCGCCGCGATGATCCGCCCCGACTCGTCGTAGATCGGCGCCGCCAGGAAGTAAAGATACCTCTTCTGCCCGCCCAGATCCTCGTAATAATCCGTGGCCTCGTAAGCCCCTTCGACCACGGCGGACTTCCGGACCTCCTTTTTGCCGTAATATCTTTCCAGCGCGCCGAAATCCTGGTCCAGGATCAGGTCCGCGATGACGGGTCTGCGGTCCCGATAAAACGGCGTGTAGTGCCGGTCGGTCCCGATCATGTCCTCCGTTTTGAAGCCGGTCAGCTCCGCGCAGGCCCGGTTCCAGAACATGATCCGATGGTCCCGGTCGATGACGAAGGCGGCGATGGGGGAGCCTTCGATAATCCCCTCGATCGTCCTTTTCAGCTTCAGGTTCTCGTTCAGCTCGCTCCTCAGGATCCGGGCGGATTGCTTCATATCCAGCTCCATCTGCTTTTCCCGGGTAACGTCCTGCAGGGTTTCGATCGCGGCGATGATCTCTTTGTTTTCGTCGTGAATAGGCGCCGCCAGGAAGAACAGGTGACGCCTTTTCCCGCCGAGATTTTCATAAAAGTCCGTGGCCTCGAACGCCCCCTCGATCACCGCGGATTTCGCCACTTTGCCCTCGTAATATTTCTCGATGGCGTCGAAATTCCTGTCCACGATCAGATCCGCGATGACGGGCCTCCGCTCCGGGTAGAACGGCAGGTACTGGCGGTCCGTTCCGACCATCTCCCCCGTGCCGTACCCCGTCAATTCCGCACAGGCCCGGTTCCAGAACATGATTCTGTGGTTCCGGTCGATAACGAAGGCCGGAATCGGCAGTCCTTCGATCACCCCTTCGATCGTCTTCTTGAGGATCAGGTTCTCGTTCAACTCGTTCCTCAGGACACCCGTCGACCGCTTCAGGTCCAGCTCCATCTGTTTTTCCCGGGTGACATCCTGCAGGGTCTCTATGGCCGCGATGATCTCTGCATTTTCATCGCGGATCGGAGCAGCCAGAAAATACAGATATCTTTTCCGCCCGCCCAGGTTCTCGTAATAATCGTTCGCTTCGTATGCGCCTTCGATTACCGCGGATTTTCTGACTTCCTTTTTGCCGTAATACCGTTCCAGCGCGCCGAAATCCTGGTCCAGGATGAGATCCGCGATGACGGGCCTCCGCTCCGGATAGAACGGCAGGTACTGGCGGTCCGTTCCTATCATGTCCGCGGCGGCATACCCGGTCAGATCGGCGCAAGCCCTGTTCCAGAAAATGATCCTGTGGTCCCGGTCGATGACGAAGGTCGGAATGGGCGACCCTTCGATAATCCCTTCGATCGTCCTCTTTTCCCGCGCCAGCTTCTCCTGCCACTCCTCCTTGACCCTGAGGCGCTTGAGCTCCTCTTCAAGGCGCACCCGCCTCTCCCCCGAGCGGACGATCGCGGCGCTGCCGATAAGGGCGGCGGCGATGAGGGCGGCCGTCCCCGCCATAACGGTGTAAACCGTCTTCTTCAGATGGGGGGCAGCCATGTTACGGGGGGTGCCGACGGCGAGATACCACCTGCGGACCTGGAGATCGATAGGGATGAAAGCGACAACGTATTTTTCCGGGCTTTTTCCGGCCGCCAGGTAATACTCTCCTTCGCCCTCTCCTCCTTTCAGTATGCGCTCCTTGAGCGACCCCCTGCTGCGGTCGGAAGGCTCGAGCGCGGACGCGTCCCGTCCGATAAATGATTCATCCGGGTGGGAGAGGATTGTGCCGTCTTCGTCCATGACCCACGTATCGCAGGGGATGTCATGCTTCGACGAATCTATGTATCTCTTGAGAATACCGGAAAGGGATACGGCGGCGAACGCGACGCCCGCTGCGCGCCCTTCCTCCGCGCCGACCGGAACCGATACGATTATCCAGTTCCGAACCCGGCCATCGCGGCCGGGCTCGCCCCGTATGAATTTTATGGCCGCGCCCGGCTTTCCGCGCTTCACGATCAGGGCGGTTTTCAGTTTTTCGGAATTTTTTCCGAGAAAAGACGACGGATAGACCTTTAAGGAAGATCCTCTTCCATAACCGACGAAATCGGTTTTGCCCCCCATGTCCTCATATAACGCCCTCAGACCGTCCACCTGTCCTGAATCCGGGAACCCGGGCGCGAGGCGGGCATGGAAAGCGATGCTCCTTTCAAGCCCTTCCATGAAATCGTCAATGCCGGCGGCGGCTCCCCTCGCAATGGCGAACTGTTGCCGATTGAACTGATCCACCTGCTCCCGCTCCCTTGCCCCGTAAATCATGGCGGAGAACAGGAGAATCATGAAGATCACCGCAATGGTGCTCAGCCAGATGGTCAGCCTTTCTCTTCCCTTACCCGGCAAATCTACTCTCCTTCGGAACTCCCTCCTGGCTTCCTGCCCCGGCGTTCCTTGACGGCGATCAGAACATAAACGCCGACAGCGGCCCCGAGAGAAATGAGGAGTTTCGTGAGCCCGCTTTCGATGCCTAAAACCTTTTCGCACCCGAGCCAGACAACGAGGTACGTAACAGCCGTTAAAATCTCCTGCATACCCTGTTTGAATCTCCTTGGTTCTTCTCGCAGGAGGATCCGCTTCCGGCGGAATCTCCATCTCTAAGCGAGTTAATATCCTTCCGGCGTGAATTTTTCAATAAGAATTATACATATTTAATGGGCTAAGGGCTAAAGGTAAAAGGCTGAGGGGGAAAACTCCGAGGGGAATGTGTGCTCATTTTGCGCTTTGGTATTTCAGACTTGATCTTGATCCTTTTTGCCCTTTGCCCGATCCCGCTTTTTGCATCAATCCTTTTTAGTCTTTTCTTTTTCATGTCTTTGCGCTATGAAACTACTGCGGATGCGCCAAAGCACGATGGATCAAGAGTTGCATCTTTGCCATTTTTTACCTTGGGCTTTTGCCCTTTGCCCTTTGCCCTTTGTCTTTTGCCTTTTTCCCTTTTTGAACGTTTCGTTAAAACATGCCCGCCGACTATTGAATGAAATATCGAAAACAAGGGGCCCCGGGCGTGCGGCAGTCCGATCGGGCGGGCGTAAATAGAAGAATATTTGTAGAGCCTTAGACAGGTGCGTTCCGGCCGGGAACCGGATGGCATGACCATTGCAAAATTTTCGCAACGATTTGATGCCCAATTTTGCGGGCCAATATAGTGCTGATGAAAGGAGATTCGAAATGTCAAAGAAATTGGAGAAGTCGCTTGTCATGCTGGTTACCCTGGTAATAGCCCTCCTGGCGCTTGCGCCTCTCGCGTTCTGCGCGGAGACGCTGCCGACAGGTGAATCCTATACGAAGGTCCTCTTTGCGGTCGGAGCCATGATCGCGGCTGGATTTGCAATCGGTGTGGGAGCGGTCGGAGCCGGTCTCGGCATCGGAACCGCGGCGAGCGGAGCCTGCGCGGCGGTCGGGAGAAACCCGGGCGTGCAGGGAAAAATCATGATGACCATGCTCGTCGGAATGGCCATGGCCGAATCGATCGCCATCTACGCGCTGGTCGTTTCTCTTGTCCTCCTTTATGCGAACCCTTATATGCGCTATTTCCTTGGCTGAGACTCCCTGAAGAGGACGACTCAACAAAACATGTGAGGGGGATAAGGCAATGCCAGATACGATAAAAGATAAGCAGCAGTTCTTAACTGTCGCCCGCGTATTCTTCCTGCTTATCGTGATCCCCGTATCCCTTATGGCGATCCTGATCGCCAACGGCATATTCAAGCTGGGGGATATCGCAAAGGAACGGGCTGCTACCGTTCTCGATCAGAAATCTCAGGAAGAGATAAAGATACGCGCCATCAATACTGCCGAGGAGGTTGCCAGTTTCCTCACGGAAAGAAAGAAGGACCTGTTAATCGCTACCATCCTGCCGACGACCGAATCCTCATACAAACAGTTCATCAACGAGAACAAAAAGGCGGTCTGGGTAAAACAGGACAACAAGATCGGACAGGTAATGGTTCCTCTGTATTCCGAGATGGCTTTCATTGACCGGGGCGGGATGGAGGTGATCAAGATCGTCAACGGAGAGATCGCACCCAAATCCGCGATGGTCAACGTGGGCAGTCCTAAAAATACCATTTATAAATCCGAGGATTATTTCCTCAAAACAGTCAAGCTCAACAAGGGAGAAATCCATATTGCGCCGGTAACCGGCTGGTACGTCAATCGCGGTGAATTCGAAAAAGGCAAGCGCTTCGGCGGCTATGTCAGAATGGCAACGCCCGTGTTCGGCCGGGACGGCTTCCAGGGAGTTATCACGCTTGCGCTGGATTACCGGCATATCGCCGGATTCACCGACCATGTAATTCCCACCCAGGCCGCCCAGGTTTACGAGGCGGATGCGTCGACGGGCAATTATGCCTACATGGTCGACAACAGGGGATTCATCATCTCCCATCCGAACGATTACCACATAGAGGGACTCTTCGCGGACGGCACCTGGGTTCCGCCGCTGACGAAAGAGAACTATGAAGAGCAGATCAAGCTGGGCCAGGAAGTGCTCAATCTCAATCTTCTCGGTTTCCTTGATCCCGCTCTTCCGGAAATAACAAAAGACGCGAATTCCGGCAAATCCGGCATAAAGACATACAAGTTCGCCGGGCATACCAAGTTCGTGGCGTATGCGCCTATTCCATTCTATACGTCCGAAATGCCTAAACCGGGCGGATTCGGATGGATCGGCATGGGCGTGGACGTAGAGAAATTTAACGAGCTGGCCATCGCCACTTCCAAGAACATAGAGAAAGAGGCGAAGAGCTGGACGACGACGATCATCTTCATTCTTATTGTCTCGATCATCCTCCTGTTCCTGATTTCCGCCCTTCTCGCCAGGGGCATCTCCCGCTCGATCGAAGCGGAGGTCCCGGAAGGAGCCGAGCAGACCGCGGATTATTATGAGGAGGAAGAAGAGGAAGACGACAAGAAGTAACTGTCTTTACTGATAACAAAAGGCCGGGGCAATTTTGCTCCGGCCTTTTTTATTACAACTTTTCCCGCCGTTTACCCCATCATAAGTGATTGACTTCTCGTATCAGTCTTGCTACCATTCCATCGTTTATACAATCACTTAAAAGGAATTACAGCTCGTCCCTGCCGGGGGCCTCGCTGCATGGGTCCAAGGCTTTAAAATATCAACTACATCAATAATCCTTGCAAGATGCCGAATCAGGAGGACATATGAACGACAAACTCGTGGTCTGGTTTGATCAGTTGGAGCTGAAGGACATTCCACAAGTCGGGGGCAAGAATGCATCGCTGGGCGAGATGATCCGCGAGCTTACGTCGAAGGGCGTCAACATTCCCGATGGTTATGCCGTAACGGCCCATGCTTATCGTTATCTTCTCGAGTCGGCAGGCATTGCGGATGAAATCAACAAGCTTCTGTCGGATCTCGATACGCACGACATCAAAAACCTGAGCGAGCGGGGGAAAAAGATCCGGTCTCTTATCTACAACGCCGAGATGCCGAAGGATCTCCGGGAAGAAATTATCGCGGCCTACGGGAAGCTGTGCGATGAGTACGGGAAAGAAACCGACGTGGCCGTGCGGAGTTCGGCTACCGCCGAGGACCTTCCCGACGCCAGCTTTGCCGGACAGCAGGAGACTTTTTTGAACGTCCGGGGAGAAAAAGAGCTGATCGACGCGTGCAAGCGTTGTTTTGCCTCCCTTTTCACCGACCGGGCCATCTCCTACCGGGTCGACAAGGGGTTCGACCATATGTCGGTTGCGCTCTCGATCGGCGTTCAGAAAATGGTAAGGTCCGATCTGGCGTCCTCCGGAGTTATTTTCTCCATTGATACCGAAACCGGTTTTCGCGACGCAATTCTCATCACGTCTTCTTACGGGTTGGGCGAGATGGTCGTTCAGGGAACCGTCAATCCCGACGAGTTCTACGTCTTCAAGCCGACCCTGCGCACAAATTTCCGGCCGATCGTCCAGAAGAAGCTCGGAACTAAAGAGATAAAAATGGTTTACGCCGACTCCGAGGGGGAAGCGACGAAAAAGGTCCCCGTTCCGGAAGCGGACCGGAAGCGGTTCTCGATCACCGAGGATGAGATCCTCACCCTGGCCAAATGGACGCTGATCATAGAAGACCATTATTCGGAGAAGGCGGGCTTCTTCAAACCCATGGACATCGAATGGGGCAAGGACGGACAGACCGGGAAATTGTTTATCCTCCAGGCGAGGCCGGAAACGGTCCAGTCACAGAAGGATGTGAACGTCCTGGAGAGCTACGTCCTCCTCGAGACCAAAAAGCCGGTGGTCACCGGCACAGCCGTCGGCTCCAAAATCGGCGCGGGCCCGGTCAATACAATTGAGACGGTCAACGACATAAAAAGCTTCAAAAAGGGAGAGGTCCTCGTCACGGATATGACCGACCCGGACTGGGAGCCCATTATGAAGATCGCCGCGGCCATCGTCACCAACAAGGGGGGGCGGACTTGCCACGCCGCCATAGTCAGCCGGGAGCTTGGGGTTCCGTGTATCGTCGGAACGGGAGAGGGCACGAAAAAACTGAAGGGTATCAGCGAAGCCACGGTCTCCTGCGCCGAGGGAGAAATCGGCAACGTCTATCCCGGACTCCTGAAATACGACGTCCAGCGGATAAACCTTCAGAACATGTCGCGGCCGCGGACCAAAATCATGATGAATCTCGGAAATCCCGATATCGCGTTCAATCTGGCGTCGATCCCCAACGACGGCGTCGGGCTGGCGCGGCTAGAATTCATTATCAACAATATCCGGTTACATCCCCTGGCCCTCATTCAGTTCGATAAAGTTTCCGATCCGGAGATCCGGAAAGAGATCGAGAACCTGACGCAGGGATACGAGAACAAATCCGATTTCTTCATCGACAAGCTGGCGCAGGGTGTCGCAAAGATCGGCGCCGCTTTCTACCCCAACGACGTGATCGTCAGAATGAGCGATTTCAAGAGCAATGAGTACGCCAACCTCCTCGGCGGTAAATTTTTCGAACCGGAAGAGGAAAACCCGATGATCGGCTGGCGGGGTGCCTCCCGTTACTACGATGAGAAATACAAGGCAGGCTTCGCGCTCGAGTGCGAGGCGATGAAGAAAGTCAGGAACGAGATGGGACTGACGAACGTGAAACTCATGATCCCGTTCTGCCGGACCCTCGACGAGGGGAGAAAAGTCGTGGAGACTATGCGGCAGTACGGTCTGGTGAGGGGAGAGAACAATCTCGAGCTGTACATGATGGTGGAGATACCGAGCAACGTGGTTCTCATCGAGGAATTCGGAAAGATCTTTGACGGGTTCTCGATCGGATCGAACGACCTTACCCAGCTTACGCTGGGGCTTGACAGGGATTCCGCGCAGGTCGCACATGTTTTCGACGAAAGGGACCCCGCGGTGTTGACGCTGGTCCGCGAGGCGATCACGAAGGCCAACAAGATGGGAAAGAAAATAGGGATCTGCGGACAGGCCCCGAGCGATTATCCGGAATTCGCCCGATTCCTGGTCGAATGCGGCATAGACAGCATGTCTCTCAATTCCGATACGGTGATCAAGACGACTCTCGACATCATCGAGACGGAAAAGAGCCTGGGGGTCAAGTAAGGAAATCCCTCCTGTCCCCGTTTATAAAAGGGGGCAGATATTGATTCAGCAGAGATCAGACGAAAGGCGTCCGGATTCCGGACGCCTTTTTTAGACCGAAAACAAGAGTTAATGGAGCGGGACTTTATATTTAGAAGTTCCGAAGATGCGAGGTTGCGGGGATAGGTGACTGCCTGAACTGAAAAGATAAAACCCGCCTATCTTCTGAACTTTCGCGCGCAGGTCAAAGGGTGGGGCCTTCAGCCTCCCGCGCGGGCGGAATCTCCTT
>JAQTPK010000084.1 GCA_028712885.1 Syntrophales bacterium
GAAACGAGGAATAAGCCCGGTTGAAACGTATGTCGGATGAACACTGATTAAGTAATTAAGGAATCAAAATGGGGAATGTATTTGTTTTCGCAGTTGACGGTAAGTCGCCGGAACTGAACTCAGGTCTAGCCGATGAAAAAGGATGCCGGCTTGAAGATGTCCTGAATTCAATCTGCGGCGAGGTTCATGCCGAAAACATCAGAAGCTTCTATCCGGGCGGAGTATGTTATATCTGGGCCGTTCCCGACCGGGGCGAAAACCACTCGATCTGGGAGCTGATGTCGGAAGGCGACCTTGTGCTGGCTTACAGGGCGGGATGCATTATCTCCGCCGCCTACGTTACGCTGAAGCTCGACAGCCCCACTCTGGACGCCTGTTTGCGGGGCGACGGAGGAGGACCGTCCCGATTGCTGTGCCTTTCCGGGAAGCCGTACACGGGAGATGTTCCGATCCTTCCGCAGATGGAGCGGTATCTCGACCGGGAATTCAAGGGTTTTTCGAGGCTCCGTCCGGAAAAATGCAAAAACATCCTGAGCGATTACGGCTCGTTTGAAATCTTCGTCAAGCTCGGCCTGAAATACGATTTTCCTTTTTCCTTCCGGCACTCCGAGGATTAGAAAAAGGCATTCGGCCGATTGAAAAAGAAAAGGCAAGGCGCATCGCGCCTTGCCTTTTTTACTCTGTCTGCTTTAGAGCAGGATTAATCGGTTTCTTTGGCGATCGGGGCCGGCCGTACCACGGGCTGCATATAGCCGTACCTGTGGTCCTGCTGGTCCTTCACGGAGGGGAACCTGCGGTCCGGAGCGGACTTGAACATCCAGTGGTTTGTCTTGAGGCCCAGAACGTCAACGGCCGCTTTCTCCAGCCCCGCCCTGTCGTCCGGATGGGCGATGGAGATGATTTTCCGCGCCTTTTCCGCATCCGTGCAGCCCTGGATATTGACAATTCCGTATTCCGTGCACACCCAGGTGACGAGCCAATCCGGTACGTCCACCGTGCTCCCAGGCTCCAGCATCGGGACAATTCGGGACCTTCCCTTGGCATCCCGCGACGTCGCCGCGAGGATAGCCCTGCCGCCCCTGGACATGGAGGCGCCGAGGGTAAACTGGAACTGCCCGCCCGTCGAGGAGATCGGACGGCCGCCGACGTTTGCCGCTGCGTCCTGTCCCCGGAGGTCCATCTGGGCGAAGTTGTTGACGGTCACCATGTTGTCCATGGCGGCCAGCGTCATGACGTTATTGGTGTAACCGATGTCAAACCCGGCAAAGAAAGGATTGCGGTGCATCCACTCGTAGTAGCGGGGGGTGTCGACGGGCATGATGTAGGCCCAGCCGCAACGCCCCGGATCAACGGTCTTCCTGATGTTGTCGGCGACGCCCGCCTCGGCCAGCGTGAAGGCGTACTCGCCGATCATCTCGCTGTGGATGCCGAGGTGCTTCAGGCCCGAATCCCTCATACCGATGACGACGGCCGTGGGGAGGGCGCCGATGCCGACCTGGACGCAGTCTCCGTCGCGCATGATGGAAACGCAATTCTTGGCGATCGCCGTCTGTACGGCGTCCGGTTTAATGTCCTTTTCGGCGATGTACATCCACTGGTATTTCTCGTTGCTCGTATCCACTTCGACGAAGTAGTCCACTTCGTCGATCGGGAGATTCATGCACCGTCCCGATTCGCACCAGGCGTAATCGTCTCGGATTTCGCAGACGAATTTCTTGCAGGACTTGGCGGTGATGAAGAAGTTGTTGACGCCGTAGCTGGCGTTCACGAATCCTGCTTCAGGAATTGCGCAGGCCTGGACGCCCCAGTCCATCGCGCGTTTTGCTTTCTCTTTCCTGTAGAAACGGGCGTATTCGGCGTCCATTCCCAGCGCCCAGCCCCAGTGCTTCCAGTCAAAGCCCTTGTATCCCTTCTTCAGGAGGCCGCGCAGGGTGGGGAGCAGGAAGGCTTCATGGAGAACATGGTTCTTCCCTTCAGGATCTCCCGCCGCGAAGAAGTTGTTGCCGAGCATGATCGCCTGGTTCCAGATTTCAATGTTGTTCAGGCTGCCGTCGGCCAGTCTCGCCGACAGGGCTTCCATCGTGGGCAGGGTATCGGAGCCGGGGCCGCCGCGGTTTATCCAGTCGCCGGGTTTCACCATTTCCGCCCATTTTTTGGCGGTGATCGTCTTGTCTCTGAGCTTCTGCTGCAGAGGTGTGGACATTACAACTTTACCTTTGTTTGCAATCGGTTTCTGGGCCATCTAGATTCTCCCTCCTGTAAGCGGTTGAGGTGATAAAAAAGAGTTCGTTATCTATTCCATCAACAGACCATTAAGACAACAGGCTAAAATAGACTCCCGGCAGGACCCCCCCTTTCGTGACTGGATTCAGTGGAATTGCGTCTTTCGCAATTTCGATCTCCGGGATTCCGATCCAGATACCCCGGAATGTCGGCAACTTAGGATTAAATGAAAAAACCCCCCCGTAAAACGCATCCATGCAGAATTGTTTAATTCCGCACGTAAGTGTCTTGCGTAAGTGACTGCATTAATTTTCTTTTATAATCAGCTGTGGGGCTTTTATTTGAGAGTTAAGTGGGACTGGGTAATTTCATTAGCATAAATGTTCACGGGGAGCAAGCATGAATCGGGAAATTAGAAGGTTTTTTGAAAAAATTATTGATCCTCCGGATTCAAAGCGCACATGTGAAACGGTCCGCGGCTGACGCCGCGTTTTTTGATATTGACATATTCATTCGTAATATCTAAAATAACCCCAAGTTTTTTATAAAGGTTTTGGCCCGGTCCCCAGAGCCGATGAAAGGCTGCTGGGTTTTTTATTACCGGACCGGCAGTGATCTGAAAAAGGATTTAAATGGATTTCAAGTCGTTTGATCTCACCCCCGAAATCGAATCCGGGGTGGAAGACATGGGATATACCGAGCCCACGGAAATTCAGGTTCAGGCGATTCCGCATATAATGCAGGGCAGGGACGTAACGGGGCTGGCGCAGACCGGAACCGGAAAGACGGCGGCTTTTGTGCTCCCGATCCTCCGGCGCCTGAAACGAAGCGGAAAACCCGTTCGCGTGCTCGTCATCGCCCCGACCAGGGAGCTCGCGGAACAGATCCACGAGGCTTTCCAGGGTCTGGGGCGCCATACAGGACTGAAAAGCGTTGCGGTTTACGGAGGAGTGGACAGAAAAGCGCAGATCAGAAGAGTGCGCGAAGGAGCGGACATCGTGGTTGCCTGCCCGGGGCGCCTGCTCGACCTGATGGAGCAGTCAATCATAAAACTCGCACGCGTCGAAGTGCTCGTCATCGACGAGGCGGACCGGATGTTCGACATGGGGTTTCTGCCCGACGTCAGGAGAATAATAAAACGCGTTCCGCCCCAACGGCAGACGCTGCTCTTCTCGGCGACCATGCCGGATGACGTGCGCGCCCTTGCCGGAGAAATTCTGAATGATCCCGTCAATATCCGGGTAGGCGCGCCTGTTCCCGTTTCCACGGTGTCGCACGCCATCTATACTGTGGAGGATCACCTTAAGACCCCGCTCCTGATAAAACTGCTGAAAAGCGAAGAGATGGAATCGGTGCTCGTGTTTACACGGACAAAAATCCGCGCCACTCATCTCGCTTCGCGAATGAAGAGAGCCGGATTCCCCGTCGCTCTGCTGCAGGGGGATCTTTCCCAGAACCGGCGGGAAGAAGCGCTGAACGGCTTCCGTAATGGAAAATACCGGATTCTGGTGGCTACGGAAATCGCGGCCCGGGGCATCGACGTCCTCGGGATATCGCACGTGATCAATTATGACATGCCCGACAATGTGGATGCTTACACGCACCGCATCGGCCGGACGGGGAGGGCGCTGCGGACAGGTATAGCCCTTTCATTCGTGACGAGGGATGAAAGGGCCTTTGTCTGGGATATCGAAAAGGCGCTGGGAAAAGAAATGGAAAGGCGCATTCTGGAAGACTTCAACTACGGCGCGCCGCCTCCCTCTGCCCGCGCCAAACCCTTACGGCAGGAGCGCCGGGGCAACAGGGGAAAGAGCCTGGCGAACTTCCCGGGCTGATTTCGGGCCGCCGCCTGTTTCCCCCGGCATCTCCGCCTTCCGGGCTCATCCCTGTTCTTTTACACCCTCTCACCTTCCCGCCTTCGTCCTTTTAGAGGGTCCAGGAGATTTTCTTGCATTGACTTTGACCATCGCCTGAGATAAGTCGGAAACATTCCTTACTTTTAATCAACATCAAGGCTTCTGTTCTTATCCTTTTGCATCTGCGGAATTCAACCTAACCCTGTAAAAAGGATAGCGGCATGCCTGCAAAAGCGATTTACGAACGCTTCCTCTGGTTCCATGCCCGGGTCAAGGACGTCAAATATCCCAATACCAAGTCTCTCGCCGAAAGATTCGAAATTACCCGCAAAACGGCCCAGCGCGACATCGATTTCATGAAATACAGGCTGCGGGCGCCTCTTCGTTATATCGCGGAGCGCAGGGGATTCGCTTATGAGAACGACGCATATGAGCTGCCCGCCTTTTGGCTGAGCGAGGAGGAACTCACGTCTCTGCTGGTCTCCTACCGGCTCGCCT
>JAQTPK010000009.1 GCA_028712885.1 Syntrophales bacterium
GGAGATACGGCGGACTGTTTTACGACCGCTCCGTCCGGCGCCAGGTTTCCCCGCAGAATGGCGATCCCCCCCTCTTTTCCGTACGGATCGTCCAGTTTGCGGATCACGCCGCCGTCCGCGCCGCGCGCCTTTTTCAGATTGTCTCCGACCGTCTTTCCCGTGACGGTAAGCGCCTCCTTGCGGATCGATCCCGCTTTGGCGATCTCCTTCATGACGCTCTGGATGCCTCCAGCGCGGTCCAGGTCCGAAAGGTAGTGGCTTCCCGCGGGGCTCAGGTAACAGATGTTTGGCGTCCTGCGGCTGATTTCGTTGAATATATTCAGATCGAGAGTTATCCCCGCCTCGTGGGCAACGGCCGGAATATGGAGCACCGTGTTTGTCGAACAGCCCAGGGCCATATCGACCGCGATGGCGTTTCGGAACGCATCGAGCGTTGCGATGTCCCGCGGGGCGGTGTTCTTCTTCAGGAGAGCCATTATCTGCATCCCGGTCTGTTTTGCCAGCCGGCGGCGGGCCGCATCGACCGCCGGGATGGTCCCGTTCCCCGGCAGCGCCAGCCCGAGGGCTTCCGTCACGCAGTTCATGGAATTCGCCGTGAACATGCCGGCGCAGGAACCGCAGCCGGGGCAGGCGCGGTCCTCGAGAGCCTGGAGATTTTTAGAACTCATATGCCCGGATTTGACCCTGCCTACTGCCTCGAATACGCTGATCAGGTCGACGGACTTCCCTTCGACGGTCCCCGACAGCATCGGGCCGCCGCTGACAAAAATAGAAGGAATATTGAGCCGCATGGAAGCCATAAGCATTCCGGGAATAATCTTGTCGCAGTTCGGAATGAAAACGAGTCCGTCGAAGGGATGCGCCGTCGCCATTATCTCGACGGAGTCGGCGATGATTTCCCTGCTGGCAAGCGAATACTTCATCCCTGCGTGGCCCATGGCAATTCCATCGCAGACGCCGATAGCGGGAAATTCCACGGGCGTTCCTCCCGCCAGGCGGATGCCGGCCTTGACGTCCTCGGCTAACCGGTCGAGGTGTACGTGTCCGGGGATGATCTCGTTGGCGGAGTTCACTACTCCGATAATGGGGCGTGCGATCTCCTCGTCGGTATATCCCATCGCCTTGAACAGCGAGCGGTGGGGCGCCCTTTCCAGACCTTTTTTCATCATATCGCTGCGCATTATTACCTCCAGCAGGGTTCGAGGATTCAAGGGGTCGAGGGTTCAAGTAAAAGAGGGTCCCAGGATTCAAGGGTTCGATGCTTCAGATGAAATAAGACTACTTTCCGCATTCGCTCCTCTTACCGGCTTCCCGGTTTTCCTGTCGTCTCAGCTTCTCATCCTCTCAACTTCGAGCTTTTTTGCGTCTTTCCGGCCGCAGGGACCGGACCGCTGCGCCCGCCCTCCACATTTCCATGTTGCGCATTCCGTCGAGCTCCTTCTGGAGCTTTTCGCGGTAATCGGGGGCGCTGTTCGCCTTGAGAACGATCCGGGTTTCTTTTCCGGAAATGACCCGCTCATAGAGACGGTCGAATACAGGGGCGACCGCATCCCGGAACTTGTTTTTCCAGTCCAGCGCGCCCCTCTGCGCCGTCGTGCTGCAGTTGGCGTACATCCAATCCATGCCGTTCTCAGCGACAAGCCTGATCAGGCTCTGCGTGAGCTCTTCCACGGTCTCGTTGAAAGCCTCGCTAGGGCTGTGCCCGTGGCGGCGCAGAACGTTGTACTGCGCCTCCATGACTCCGGCGAGACAGCCCATGAGCACGCCTCTTTCCCCCGTCAGGTCGCTGTAGACCTCCTTTTCAAATGTCGTGGGGAAAAGGTAGCCTGAGCCGATCGCGATGCCAAGGGCGAGCGTGCGTTCCAGGGCGCGCCCGGTATAGTCCTGGAAAACCGCATAACTGGAATTGATGCCGCTGCCGTCCAGGAAATTCGATCTTACCGTTCTTCCGGACCCCTTCGGCGCAACGAGGATAACGTCGATATCCGGCGGCGGGACGATTTTCGTGAGATTTTTGTAGGTGATGGAGAAACCGTGAGAAAAATAGAGGGCCTTGCCCGCCGTCAGATGGGGTTTAATGGACGGCCACACGGTTTTCTGGCCCGCATCGGAAAGCATATACATTATTATGGTCCCTCGGCGTGCGGCCTCTTCCAGCGGAAACAGGGTCTCGCCGGGTTTGAACCCGTCCTTGACGGCCTTCTTCCAGGTGGCGCCCCCCTTGCGCTGACCGACGATTACCCGGATTCCGTTGTCCCTCATGTTCATCGCCTGTCCCGGGCCCTGGACGCCGTATCCGAGGACGGCGACGGTCTCGTTTTTCAGGATCTTCTGAGCTTTTTTAAGAGGGAACTCCTTCGAGGTAACGACCTCTTCGATGGTTCCGCCGAAATCAATCTTTGCCATTAAAGACTCCTTTCTCTTACTTTGTGCGTTCCAGGGCTATGATTCCGGTCCGCGCCATATCATCGATTCCGAGCGGCGTCAGGCTCTGCAGCGCCTTTTCGATTTCTTCCCGCATTCCGGAGATTTCGATAACGCAGTGGTCCCCGTTCAGCGTAACCACCCTGCCGCGGAAGGTATCTATGATCAGGGCCACGTCCGCCTTGTTCTTGTCGGTCAGCCTCATCCGGACCAGCATCATTTCCCGCATGACGGTGGCCATCTTCGTCAGATCGGTAACCTTCTGGACGTCGATCAGCTTCATGAGCTGCTTTTCGATCTTCGTCAGCGTGGGCTGGTCGGCGATCGTGGTCAGAATGATTTTCGAGACCTTCGGGTCCAGCGTCGCATCCACGCACAGCGTCTCGATATTGTAACCTCTTCCTCCCAGAGTTCCCGCAACCCTGGCGAGGACGTCCGGCTTGTTGCTAACCAGCAGCGACAATATGCGCTCTTTTTTCTCCCTTTCCATTTTGTCTCCTCGTGAATGGGCTAAGGGCTAAAGGCCAAAAGGCTAAGGGTATCCTTCTGATTTTCTGCCTCGCGCCTCGTGCCTCGTGCCTTTAGCCTCATTTAATTAACCATTTCCCGGCTGCCGAGCGTCATCTCGTGGATCGGCCCGCCCGGTTTCACCATCGGATAAACGCATTCCTCTCTGGCGACCTGGAAATCCATGATCACCGGCCCGGGAGTGGAGATTCCCCGGCGCAGCACCTTTTCGACTTCGGCCGGTTTTCCCGTCCGGAATCCCGTCAGGCCGTATGCCTCGGCGAGTTTTACGAAATCGGGCGCATGGGTCATGTCGGTATGGGAGTACCTCTTTTCATAAAAGAGCTCCTGCCATTGCCGGACCATCCCCAGGTATCCGTTGTTAAGAATGACTATCTTTACCGGAATTTTATACTGTACGGCCGTCGCCAGCTCCTGGATGTTCATTTGGATGCTGCCGTCCCCGGCGATATCCACGACCAGCTTGTCGGGATGCGCCAGCTGCGCTCCGATTGCCGCCGGGAATCCGTAGCCCATTGTCCCCAGTCCCCCGGAAGAGAGGAACGTGTTCGGATAATCGTATTTATAGAACTGGGCGGCCCACATCTGGTTCTGCCCGACCTCGGTGGTGATGATGGTATTTCCTCCCCTGGTCAGTTCGTAGAGGGTCTCGATTACGAACTGCGGCTTGATTACCTCGTCGCTCCGGCAGTAGGACAGCGGCACGTCCCGTTTCCAGCCGTCGATCAGGCCGAGCCACTCGCGGCGCTGATCGCCGGTGACCGTAAAATTCTTTTCTTTCAAGAGTTGATTGAAACTCCTCAGTGCCGATTTGCAGTCGCTTACGATCGGAACGTCGATCATTACGTTCTTGTTGATCGAGGAAGGGTCCACGTCCACGTGTACGATCTTGGCGTTTCTCGCGAAAGTATCTATTTTGCCCGTGACCCGATCGTCAAAACGGCAACCCAGGGTGATCATGAGATCGCAATGGCTGATCGCCATATTGGCGTAATAGGTGCCGTGCATGCCGGGCATTCCCAGCCACAATGGGTCCGTTCCCGGAAACGCGCCCAGTCCCATCAGCGTGGAAGTCACCGGAGTCTTCGTCCTCCAGGCCATTTCCCTCAATTCCTGGGAAGCCCCGCCGAGGATGATTCCTCCTCCCGAGAGAATTAGAGGATTCTTCGCTTCCGAAAGCATGTCCAGGACCTGAAACGCCTTTTTGGAGGGCGGGCGGGGCTGGGGCTCCTCCTCGTCCCGGAAGGAGGAGGGGGTATATTCCGCCATCGCGTTCATGACGTCTTTGGGAAGATCGATCAGAACGGGGCCGGGGCGGTCGGACCTTGCGATATGGAAGGCTTCGCTTATCGTCCTCGTCAATTCCTCTACGCGCCTTACCTGGAAGTTATGTTTTGTGCACGGGCGTGTAATCCCGATAATATCCACCTCCTGGAAGGCATCCGTCCCGATCAGGGATGTAGGGACCTGCCCTGTGAAGACGACGATCGGAATGGAATCCAGGTGGGCGTTGGCGATCCCCGTCACGGTATTGGAGGCCCCCGGGCCGGACGTGACGAGCGCCACTCCTACCTTGCCCGAAGCCCTTGCGTATCCGTCCGCGGCGTGAACGGCCCCCTGCTCGTGCCGCACGAGAATATGCCTGATATTTCCTTTGTGCAGTTCGTCGTAGATATCAATTACCGCGCCTCCGGGGTATCCGAAGATCACGTCGACTCCCTCCTGCTTTAATGCCTGGATCAAGATCTGGGATCCTTTAATTTTCAAGGGAAACACCTCCTTCTTGAATAAAAAAAACCGTTACCATCTCTTAAGGGTGGTAACGGTTCATTGCCGAACAGGTGCAACCATCACCCCCCTGCTGTGCAGGGGACTACGATAACGACGAGTACGAAGGCGATGGTTTCAAGGCATCTCATCAGATTATTCCTTGTGAGATTGAGAAGCTAACAGTTCATTCCGCATATGTCAAGATGATTTTAAATACCGGGACGATAGGTTGTTTTCCTTTTCTTGACAATCCGGCTTCCCTCTGATAGCTACTATTCTCTGAATGTTTCACTATAAACTGATTTCGGACGGGCACTGCCGAGCAGTTGATCCCGCGTGAAATGGCGCTCTTCGATCTGGGGAGGTACGAAGCCGCTGTAAAGCCGCTTGTGCCTCTTTTTATTTTCGCCCTGACGACGGAAATGGCTCTGGATGCAATAATCATATCGGATATCGGGGGAGACAGCCTCTCCGGATCGAGTCCCCTCAGGCTGGAAATAGACGGGAGGCCCGCCACGCTTCCCGCCGTCCTGAATTTCCTGGAGAATGGCGGAAAGATAACGCCTCCCGTCCGGGACGAAGACCGCCTGAGCTGGTCCTCCGCGCCCAGGCTGAACGGAATTCACCTCTTTCACGAGCTTGAGCGGCACGGATTCCGGGCGGAGCTGATCAACAACTACTACGCTGAAAAGGACCTCTTTCTCCGGCACCTTGAACAGAGTCCCCGCGCGGTGGTAATCTCGACAACCTTCATCATTTCCAAACAGGCCATCCGCAGGCTTGTCGAGGATGTACGGACGCACGCGCCCGGCATCGCGGTCATCCTGGGGGGGCCGTTCGTTTACTCGTCTTTTCTGCTGATGCAGAAAAAGGCCGATCCCTCCTATGAAACGGAATCCGCCGGAGATGATTTTCTTTTCCTCGATGTCCGGGACGAGCCCGCGGTCGATCTCTACATTATCGGCCGGAGCGGACATGCCGTCCTGAGGGAGGCGCTGAAGAGAATCCGCGACGGAAGGAAGCCGGAAGGCCTTCCCGGTACGGCCTGGCTGGACGGAAACAGATACGCGTTCGGCCCTCCGAACGCAGAAAACGATGAAGTCGGGCCCGGCCTGATCCCGGACTGGAGCATCCTTCCGGACAGGGTTTTCAGGACGGAGGTCGTTCCCATCCAGGCGAGTACAGGCTGTCCTTTTAAATGCGCCTACTGCAATTTCATCAAGGACCGCCGCTTGACTTACGTAAAACCGCTCGACCGGCTGATTGCGGAGCTGAAAAGCGTCTCCGCCCGCGGCGCCCGTTATGTCCGCTTCATCGATGACAATTTCCGTCTGGGAAGGATGGATCTCGACCAGGTCTGCCGAAGGCTCATCGATGAAGGCATAAACCTGAAATGGATGAGCTTCATCCGCGCAGGCACCTTGAAGAATTCCGATCTGGAATTGCTGCGGCGGGCCGGATGTGTGGAAATGCAGCTTGGGCTCGAATCCGCCGCCGGCCGCATTCTGCAGAACATGAACAAAGAGGCCGACCCCGGCCTCTATGCCGGCGTTGTGAAGGACCTTCTGTCGGCCGGCATAAATGCCTCCTGCTGTTTCATTTTCGGTTTCCCCGGCGAAACGGAAGAGACGGTCCGCAGGACCATCCAATTCATCAAGGAAAGCGGGCATCCCGAACTGGAAGGGGTTTTTTCCTGGTCAATCTATCCGTTTATCCTTGCCCCCCTGAGCCCCGTTTATGAGCCCGGGATGAGGAAAAGATACGATCTCACCGGCTACATGATGGAATGGAAACATGCGACGATGGACTGGAAAGAGGCGCGCGGATGGATAAAACGGGCGTTTGTCGAAATAGAGAATTCCGGCCCCCACTACGGAGAAGAAAACCTCGATCTCTTTCTCGGGCTTTCCGCCGCCGTCAGGAAAAAATTCTCAGCCGGCCGGCATAAGCTCGCCAAGCTGGGCGTAGCGGGGAGGCTGGACCGTGAAGTAATGATTCGGGTCTTTCGCGAGGTCCTGGCCGGATGACAATTCTTATCTGGGCTTTCCATCTGGAGGATCATCACCCCTGTTTTCCGTCTTCTTCTGGTCGGGCGTGCCGAGGAAGAATTTCAGGACCCTGTTCTCGACCGGATTTGCAGAGTAATCGGCAGGCGCCGATCCCGACAGGAAAACCTCGTTTATCGTATTTGAAGCGCCCGGCTTGGCGAGCAGACCCGTTTTGGGATCAATCTTCACGGAGATGACCCCTTCAGGCATCGGGAAAGATTCGGCCGGCAGCTGCTGGACGGCCCTCTCCATGAAATAGAGCCAGATCGGGGCGGCCGCCATCCCTCCGACCTCGGCTTTTCCGAGCGGCTTCCCGTCGTCATAGCCTACCCAGACCCCCGCGACAATAGAGGGCGTATATCCCACAAACCAGGCGTCCTTCAGATCATCCGTCGTGCCGGTTTTTCCCGCCGCCGGTCTTCCGAGCGATTTTACCCTCCATCCCGTTCCCCTCAGCACCACGTCCTGGAGAATCGAAGTCGTCAGATACGCGACTTTGGGGTCGATCACCTGTTCCACGACGGGCTTGTGCTCTTCGAAAACGTTTCCGGTGCGGTCCACGATTTTCCGTATGTAGAACGGCTCTACACGCCTGCCCTCGTTGGCCAGAACGCCGAATGCCCTGACCAGTTCCTGGACGGTCACTCCCGATGTGCCGAGCGCCAGGGAAAGGTTTTTCGAGACCGGGGAAGTAATCCCCATGTTGGCCGCATAGTCGGCCGCGTAATTCACCCCGATCTCCTGGAGGATCTTGATCGTTACAACATTGCGCGAGTGGACCAGGGCGCTCCTCAGCGTAGTGGGACCCCAGTACTGGCGGTCGAAGTTTTGCGGCTTCCATTCCCCTGCAGGGGTGTCGAAAGATATCGGCTCGTCCACGATGATCGTCGCCGGGGTCATTCCCTTGTCCAGGGCCGCTGAATATATGATCGGCTTGAAAGCCGAACCGGGCTGTCTCCGGGCCTGCGTTGTCCGGTTATATTCGCTCTTGTTGAAATCCCTGCCTCCCACCATCGCCTTGATCTCGCCGTTCCTCGCGTCCATGCACAGGAGGGCCGCCTGCACGGTCCGCCCCATTTCTATGGCCAGCCGCAGCTCGGAGCCTCCGTCGATGACCCGCGCGTACACAACGTCGCCGGGCTGGAAGGATGTTGCCGGAGTTTTCCCCGCTCCTCTGGCCGCGGGCTCAAGGACGATATCGTCGTAATCGGCCATGCCCGCGCGGGCGGTGCCGACTTTCAAGTGCAGGACCTTTGCTTCTGCATCGTTCTTTTCCACCAGGGCCTTTACGACCTGGCCGCGCTCGAGCGGCCTTGCCTCGAGTCCCCTGTCCAGCTCTTCCAGGAAGCTTTTGTAGGCGCCCTTATGGATCCTGCGCATCGGAGTTTTCAGGCCTTCCCGTTTTTCAAGCTCCTGGAGCCCCCGCTCCACCGCCGCCTCCGCGGCCCGCTGGGCATTGATGTTCAGGGTGGTGTAGATGTCCAGGCCTTCCTTGTAAAGCACGTCGCTTCCGTAATTGGCCAGGATGTAGCGGCGTATGTTTTCCGTGAAATACGGCGCGATCTTCGCCTTCGCCCCCTCCTTGTTCAGGCGGACGGGCGTCTTTATAATCCTCTCCTTTTCCTCCTCGGTGATATACCCGTCCTCGACCATCCGGGTGAGCACATAGGCCTGCCGCTGGTAGGCTTTCTCCGAGCTCACAAAGGGGGAGTACTTGCTGGGGGCCTTGGGGAGTCCGGCCAGCATGGCCGCCTCCGCCAGGGTGATCTCTCTGGCGCTTTTAGCGAAATAATAACGCGAGGCGGCCTCGATGCCGTACGTTCCGTGGCCGAGATAGATCTGGTTCAGATAAAGGTTCAGGATTTCGTATTTCTTCAGATAATTGTTGATGCGGTGGGCGAGGATGACCTCTTTTATCTTCCGTCCGTAGGTCTTTTCTGAGGTAAGGAAAAAAGATTTGGCCACCTGCTGCGTGATCGTGCTCCCCCCCTGGACGATTGCGCCGTGCTCCAGGTTTTTCACGAACGCCCGGACAATCCCGTACAGGTCGACTCCTTCATGCTCGAAGAACCTGGAATCTTCCGCCGCGACGAAGGCGTTGATCACGTATTTCGGGACCTTGGAAATCGAGATGACCCGCCTGTCCTCCATGAAGAACTCGTGCAGGAGATTGTTGTCGTCGGCGTATATCCTGGTGGTAATGCTGGGGCGGTAATCCTTCAGGGAATAGATGTCCGGCAGATCGCGGATGATCCAGTACAGGGATGCGCCTCCGGCTATAAGAACCAGGGGAAAGAGGATCAGACTTCCGATTACGAATTTTCTGAAGAGGGAGCTTCCGCGGGCCTTTTTCCGGATTCTTTTCAGGGATGTCCTGCCGAAAACCTTCATTACTGATCCTGCCTGCGAGCCTTTTTCTCTCCCCAACGGGCCACGAGAATGCCGGCTTCATAGAGCACGATCATGGGGAGCGCCATCATCATCTGGGTAAAGGCGTCGGGCGTGGGCGTGAGTATAGCCGCAAGGATGAAAATTATCAATATTGCGTATTTCCTCTGGCGCGAAAGCGTCCGGGCGCTTACGACTCCTATTCTCGAGAGAAAGAAAATAACGACCGGTATCTCGAAAATAACGCCGAAAGCGAGCAGCAGCCTGGTGGCGAACGAAAGATACTCGCGCAGGGTGAGCATGGGCCTCAGGAAATCCGTCGAAAATTCCATGAAGAAGCCGAAAGCTGGAGGCAGGACGAGGAAATAGGCGAACAGGACTCCTCCCGAGAACAGGATAGTGGACGAGAGGACGAAAGGCACGACATACTTTTTTTCAGACGCATACAGCCCCGGGGAAATGAATTTCCAGAGCTGGTAAAGGATGAACGGCGCCGAAATGACGAGGGCGGAGAATAAGGAAATTTTAAGATAGTTCAGGAAAGCCTCCGGAAGACCGGTGAAGATGAGATGGCTTCCCTTCGGCATTACAGAGACGAGCGGGCGGGTGATTATCGCCATCAGCTCTTCACGGAAGTAGTATGACCCGCCCATGGCCGCCCCTACCGCCACGAGCGACCGGATCAGCCTGGTTCTCAGCTCTTCCAGGTGAAACCGAAGGGGCATTTTTTCGTTGGGGAGATCACTCATCAGCAGAAGCTCCAGCAGGTAAGGCGGTCGCTCATTCAGGGATTGTCCGGCCGGGGAGACGGTCCGGTTGACTCGGGGGGTTGGCCGGGTTCCTGTTTCTGTTCCGGAGCCTGGGCCTTTTCTTCTTCTTCCAGCTTCCGGCTGAAAAGCATGGATTCTTTCAGGTCGTCGGCGCCGGATTTCATTTTATCGAGGGCCAGTTCCTCTTTGACATCGTCCATTGCGCGCCGGAACTCCGCAAAGCCTTTTCCGATCGCGCGCGCGAGTTCCGGAAGCCTTGCCGGCCCGATCACAATCAGGGCTACAATCATTATGACGATCAGTTCGGGCACTCCGATGTTGAGCATGGCTTCCCCTTTCCAGACGGAATATATCTTCTGCGGGAGTTTGTCAATCCCTCGGACCCCCCGGACAGGCCGAAACACTTTGCCATAAAGGGTATTTTATGATAGAAATTCTTGATTTTTCAATACACGGTCGCTTTACGTAAACGGCGGCCGGAGCGAGGAGGGAGTGGCTGTGCCCCCAACAACAGGTATCGTCAGAGACCAGAGATATCTTCGTCACGAAACCAGCGTATTTCACCCGGAATCTCCCAAGCGGCTGGAGGCGATCTATAAAATGCTCGACTCCGTCGATATGAAGGGAAAATTCCTCGAAATAGAACCGCGGCCGGCATCCCTGGACGAAATCGGGATGATTCACAAGCCTGCATATATCGAAACGGTCGCAAGGACGGCCGAGATGGAGCATGCCTACCTGGATCCGGACACAGAGACGTCGCCTGAATCGTACAGCGCGGCGCTGCTGGCCGCCGGAGGATTCCTGAACGCGATCGACCGGATCATGGAAGGGACGGTAAAAAACGCATTTGCATTCGTCCGTCCTCCCGGGCATCATGCCGAGGCCAGCAGGGCGGCGGGATTCTGCCTGTTCAATAACGTGGCTATCGGCGCCATGCACGCGATCCGGAAGCACGGGGTGGAACGGGTCCTGATTGTCGATTGGGACCTGCACCACGGCAACGGAACGCAGCATTCGTTTTATGATGACCCGAACATCGTCTATTTTTCCACTCACCAGTACCCCTTTTATCCCGGCACCGGCGGACTGCAGGAAATCGGCCGGGGGAAGGGGCTTGGATACACGATCAATGTCCCCCTGGGGAGGGGGCCCGGAGATGCGGAATTCCTGAAGATATACCGGAAAATCCTGAGCCCCGTCGCGCGCGAATTCCGTCCCGGCATGATTCTCCTTTCGGCCGGATTCGACATATACTTTCAGGATCCGCTCGGCGGGATGAAAGTTTCCCCCAAGGGCTTTGCGACGCTTGCCCGCGTCCTCCTGAACCTTGCGGAGGAATGCTGCGGCGGGCGGTTCGGCATCATCCTGGAAGGAGGCTATCACATCGGGGGGCTGACGGAATCCGCCAAAGCCGTCCTCAATGAAATGATGGGAGAGACGGTAAAGTCCGAAGCGGAACTGGCCGCCGCCGAAGCCCAGGCCGCTCCTTCGATTGACCGGGTCATCAATGCCGTAATCGATCAGGTGGCGCCTATCTGGAAATCGCTGCGCCCGAAGTGAAGAAATACCGGGCCGGAAAAAGAAACGCGCGATAAGTTCCGGGATTCCGGGTTCAGATGTGCGTTCGGGTTGTGAAATGCGAATATGCATTTCATTCCGAGATCTGACGCTTATGGCGAGCCATGAGCTTTTTTTATTAGAGGAGTCTTTGCTTGAAGCTGACCAAAGCTGAAGTGGAGTACGTCGCCGCACTGGCGAGGCTTGAATTCTCGGAAGAGGAGAAGGAGAAGTTTACTTCCCAGCTCAACAGCATCCTGGATTACATGGATATGCTGAACCGGGTGGATACGTCCGGAGTGGTTCCGGAGACCCACGCCATTACCCTCAGGAACGCCTTTCGCGACGACGTCGTGTGGAAATCCCTCGAGCCGGAAGAAGCGATAAAAAATGCGCCTGAAGAAAGGGGGAGCTGCTTCAGAGTTCCCAGGGTCATCGAGTAATGGCGGCCGGACTGCATGAGTCAACCATTCACGAGCTGCAGGAAAAATTGCGCAGGGGCGACGTCACCGCCTCAGAAATAACGGAAGCGGTCTTTTCCCGGATCGAGGCGGTGGATGGGCGGATAAAGTCCTTTATCACCATTATGCGGGATTCGGCGGCAGCCTGTGCGAGAAGGGCCGATGAGGCGATACGCGCCGGGAAAGCCGGGCCCCTCACGGGAATCCCGATTGCGGTGAAGGACATCATGTGCACAAAAGGGGTGCGGACGACCTGCGGATCCCGCATCCTGGAGAATTTTTTCCCGCCGTACGACGCGACGGTCGTCCGGAAGCTCAAGGAAGGGGGAGCGGTCATCGTTGGGAAGACGAACATGGACGAGTTTGCGATGGGCTCCTCCACGGAGACTTCCTTCTACGGGATCACCAGGAACCCCTGGGACCTCGGACGTATCCCGGGGGGCTCGAGCGGGGGTTCCGCGGCCGCCGTTGCGGCCGGCGAATGCATCGCCTCGCTCGGTTCCGATACGGGAGGGTCCATCCGGCAGCCGGCGTCGCTCTGCGGTGTTGTCGGGATGAAACCGACCTACGGCCGGGTATCACGCTACGGGCTGATAGCCTTCGCCTCCTCACTGGACCAGATCGGCCCCTTTACCAGGGATGCGGAGGACTGCGCCATCCTGCTCAACGCGATCTGCGGATACGATCCCCTGGATTCCACGTCCGTTCCTGTGGAGACGCCGGATTACAGGTCTTTCGTGGGGAAAGACATCAAAGGGTGGAAATTCGGAGTTCCCCGCGAGTACCTTATCGAGGGTATTGATCCGGAGGTCGCCGGGCTAATGGAGGAGTCAATCGGCGTTCTCGAATCCCTCGGCGCCGAGCGCGTCGACATAAGCCTCCCCCATACGGAATATTGCGTAGCCGTTTATTACGTCATCGCGCCCGCGGAAGCGAGCTCCAACCTGGCCCGCTACGACGGAGTCAAATACGGCTACCGGTCTCCGGATGCAAGGGACCTGATCGAGATGTACAGGAAGAGCCGATCGGAGGGCTTCGGCGCGGAGGTTAAGAGGCGCATCATGATCGGCACGTACGCGCTCTCATCCGGATACTACGACGCGTACTACAAGAAAGCCTCCCAGGTCAGGACTCTGATCAAGAGGGATTTTGAAGAGGCCTTCAGGAAATGCGACGTGATCGTGACTCCCACCGCTCCCACGGCGGCTTTCCGCATCGGCGAGAAGACGGACGATCCGCTGCAGATGTATCTTTCCGATATTTTCACCATCTCGGCAAACCTGGCCGGCATTCCCGGGATCTCCACGCCGTGCGGCTACACCGGGAAGGGGCTGCCGGTGGGGCTGCAGCTGCTTGCGGGGCATTTCCAGGAGGGAAAGCTGATCCAGGCCGCATCGGCGCTCGAGCGGAACGCCAAATTTGAAAAGAGGAGGCCGGCGCTCTGATGGAATACGAAACGGTCATCGGGCTGGAAGTGCATGCCCAGCTCCTGACGGATTCCAAGATATTCTGCGGCTGCTCCACGAAATTCGGGGCGGCCCCCAACAGCCACACGTGCCCGATATGCCTCGGGATGCCGGGTGTTCTGCCGGTTCTCAACCGCAAAGTGGTGGAATACACGATCAAGATGGGACTCGCGACAAATTGCCGGATCAATCCGGAAGACGTGTTCGCGCGCAAGAATTATTTCTATCCCGACCTCCCCAAGGGATACCAGATCTCCCAGTTCGACCGGCCGCTTGCCGAGGACGGATGGGTGGATATCGAGATTGACGGAAAAAAGAAGAGGATTGGAATCATCAGGATACACATGGAGGAAGACGCCGGCAAGCTAGTTCACGACGAGACCAGCCCGTTCAGCTACGTGGATTTCAACCGGACCGGCGTGCCCCTGATTGAAATCGTCAGCCGGCCGGATATCCGCAGTCCCGAGGAAGCAACCTTTTACCTGAGGCGCCTGCATGAAATTCTGGTTTACCTGGAGATATGCGACGGCAATATGGAGGAGGGCAGTTTCCGCTGCGACGCGAACGTCTCGATCCGCCCCGGGGGCGCCGCAGAATTCGGCACCCGGACCGAGCTCAAGAACATGAACTCCTTCCGGAACGTACAGCGCGCGCTGGAATATGAGGTGAAGAGGCAGCAATACGTCGTAGAAGGGGGAGGGAAAGTCGCCCAGGAGACCCGCCTGTGGGACGACGCCCAGGGGACCACCCTCTCGATGCGCGGAAAAGAGGAAGCGCACGATTACCGGTATTTCCCGGATCCCGATCTGGTTCCCGTGGCGATCGACAATGCCTGGATCGAAGAAGTCCGGGCGACCCTCCCCGAACTGCCGATGGAGAAGCGCGAGCGCTTTATCGGCGAATACGGCATCCCGGCGTACGATGCCGGCGTCCTGACCGCGACAAGAGCCCTTGCGGAGTTCTATGAAGAAACGGTCAAGCTGACGGGAAAACCGAAGATCGCGAGCAACTGGGTGATGGGGGACGTGCTCCGTTACCTCAATGAAGAGAAACGGGATATCCGCGAGTCCCCGGTCAAGCCGTCCTCGCTCGCCGATATGATCAACCTGATCGAAAGGGGTACGATCAGCGGCAAAATGGCCAAAGAGGTTTTCGAGGAGATGTACCGGTCCGGAAAGGGGCCGGAGGCGATCATCGAGGAAAAGGGACTCGTCCAGATCACGGACGAGGACGCTCTGAAGAAGACCATCGAACAGGTCCTTGCCGCAAACCCCTCCGAAGCCGAACAGTACCGGAGCGGCAAACAGAAGCTCTTCGGGTTCTTTGTCGGCCAGGTCATGAAAGCGACCGGCGGCAAGGCCAATCCCGCCATGGTTAACGACATCTTGAAAAAGATTCTGTCCGGCCGATGATTAGAACCGTATTCTGGGACAGGGGCGCCGTCTCCCTCATCGACCAGAAGGCCCTGCCTAACGAAGAGAAATATCTGGTCTGCCGGGATTACCGCGAAGTCTGCGCCGCCATCCGCGACCTTACTGTGCGGGGCGCTCCCGCCATCGGGGTCGCCGCGGCAATGGGCATCGCCCTCGGGGTTTCCTCGCTTCCCCAAAATAAGCCGGTTGAAATGAGGCGCGCATTCAATTCCATCTGCGGCGAATTCGCGGCTACGCGTCCTACAGCGAGAAATCTCTTCTGGGCCATCGAAAGGATGAAGCGCCGGTTCGAGGAGCTCTCCGGGCAACCGGTAGAGGCCATGAAATCGGGATTGATCGCGGAAGCGATCCGTATCTGCGAGGAGGACATCGAAATAAACAGGAAAATCGGCCTGCACGGCCGGGCTCTGGTGCGAAGCGGCGACCGCATTCTCACCCACTGCAACGCCGGCGCCCTCGCCACCGCCGGCTACGGCACGGCGCTCGGGGTCATCCGGGCGGCGCATGAGGAGGGGAAGCGTATCGAGGTGTACGTGGACGAGACCCGGCCGGTTCTGCAGGGAGCCAGGCTGACCGCGTGGGAGCTGGCCAGGGAAAAAATTCCCGCCACGCTGATCACGGACAGCATGGCGGGCTTCCTCATGCAGCAGGGGAGAATAGACCTGGTGGTCGTGGGCGCCGACCGGATTGCGGCCAACGGCGACACAGCGAATAAGATCGGCACCTATTCCCTTGCCGTGCTCGCGCGGAGCCACAGGATTCCCTTCTATATCGCCGCCCCTCTCTCGACCTTCGATCCGTCATTGCGAAGCGGCGGGGAAATCCCGATTGAAGAGAGGGCGGCCGGGGAAGTCACCGCCTGCGGCGGCGTCCGCACGGCGCCGGAAGGTGTCGCCGTTTACAACCCGGCTTTCGATCTGACCCCGGGGCGGTACATTACGGCGATAATAACGGAAGAAGGAATCATCCGGAAGCCGTTCCGGCAGGCTATTGGAAGAATAATGAGATCCCCCTCACCCCTGCCCCTCTCCCGCGGGGGGAGAGGGAATTTATCTGAGTCCGATGCCTGATCACAGAAACCTTATCCTTTTCGATTTTGACGGAGTTCTCGCCGATTCGCTGGAGATGTATGAATCCGCGGTTAACATGTGTTTCGAAAGGATCGGATTCGAGCCGGTCCGAAACCGGCTGGAATTTCTCTCGCTCTTCGAGGAGAATTTCTACGAGGTGATCGCCAGGCGCGGCATCGATCTCCGGGCTTTTGCGGAGGCGTCGGCGGCGATTGCGCCGGATCTGGACTACGGCAGCGTCAGAATCCACCCGGGCGTGCTCGATCTGCTGTTCCTGCTGAAAAACGGCAACGACCTGATCATCATCTCTTCCAATTCCTCTCGCGCCATCCGCGCGATATTCCCGGAGGCGGATTCCTGTTTCCAGCAGGTGCTGGGCTGCGATTTCACGTTCAGCAAAATCGAAAAGATACGTTACGCGATGGAATTTTTCCGGGCTCGCGGGGAGAACACTTTTTATGTCGGCGACACGACGGGAGACATCCTCGAGGCGAGAACCGCCGGGGTGAAGACCGTGGCCGCCGCCTGGGGATGGCACACGAGGGAAATGCTGGAAAGGGCTCGTCCGGATTTTCTGATCGATAACCCGGTGCAGCTGCTGGATTTGTTCGGACTGCCCGGTTCAGTTCAGAGTCCGGAGTCCTGAGCAGGAGTCGAGGACTGGTTCTGCCGCACCCGAATTCAACATATTCAGGACTGAACTGAAAGTTGTGGTATGGACAGACCTTTTAAAAATTCCCGGATTCGTGTAAAATTCCTGGCCTGAAAAAGGACGGAGAAGATAGCCATGGAAAACGAAAAATTGCGGCTGGCTTCGAAACCGGACAGGAAAGACAAGCAGATCGAGCGCAAATACCGCAGCATTATCGAAAAACTGAACAAATCGGAGCAGGAGAAGTATGTCATCCTGGACTCAATGTCCGAGCTCGTTTTATATCTCGACAGGGGAATGAGGGTCATCTGGGCCAATAAGGCGATGCATCGCGCCTTCAACTTCAAACCCGGCGAGCTTGACGGAAAATACTGTTACAAAGCGATCCATAACAGGACTAGGGCGTGCGGCGTCTGCCCCGCCGACAAGACGCTGGGGACAGGAGAGCCGCATGAAGTAGACGACATCTGCTCGTACGGGAAAATATGGGGCCTCCGCAGCTATCCCGTGAGGGACGCAAAAGGCTCGCTCACCGGTATTCTCGAGATCGTCACCGATGTTACCGAGCGGAGAAAGGCCGAGGAAGCCATGCGGCAATCGGAGCAGAAATACAGGGAACTTTTCGAAAATGCCTACGATATAATCTATTTTCTCGATTTCGAGGGCAATTTCCTGTCGTGCAATGCCGCCGCGGCCGGGACGTACGGTTACGAACCCGAGCAGATGGTAGGGCTCAATATCAGCCATCTGATGGACCGTGAATATCTGCCGGTGGCGCGCGAGGTCATGCTGAAGAAAATGAGAGGTTCGGACGAGCCGAATCCCCAGGAATTTCTGACGTACACCAGGAACGGAGAAGCGGTCTGGATTGAAGTCAACACGCGCCTGGTGCGCGAAAAAGGAGTTCCGGTATCTATTCAGGGTATCGCCCGCAATATTACCGAGCGAAAAAAAATGGAAGAGGCCCTGAAGCGGAGGGAGCGGGAACTGGAGGAGAACTCCCGCAACCTGGAAGAGGCGAACATGGCGCTGAAGGTCCTGCTCAAGCACCGGGAGGAGGACAGGGCCGAACTTGAAGAAAAAGTCCGCTACAATATCCGGGAATTCATTCTCCCGTACATAGAAAAATTAAAAATGACCAGTGTGGACAGCTATCAGTTGAATCAGTTGAATATACTGGAGGCGAATACAAACGAGATCGTTTCCCCTTATATTCGAAATCTGTCGCTGAAACACCCCGACCTGACGCCCAGGGAAATCCAGATCATCAATTTTATCAAAGAAGGGCATACCACGAAGGAAATAGCAAAACTCACCAATGCTTCATCGCGTACGATCGATTTTCACCGCAACAACATAAGAAAAAAACTGAAACTGAAAAACAGAAAAGCGAACCTCAGATCCTATCTCATGTCCTCGCCGCGCTGAGATCAGTTCCGAGTACTTGTTGTCATAACTGAGCCGAGACAGGAGTCGCATGCAGCTTCAATCCGAGCGCCCGCAGATAGATCTCAACTGATTACAGGTCGTACAGCTTTTCATCAACAACGGGTCTGGCCTTTTTTCTGCCCTTTTTCGGCGACGCGGCGTCGAAAGACAAGGCGTCCTCGGCTTCGAGCAGGTCGCCCATTTCCTCTTCTATCCTCTCCGGGTCTTCCCCTTTTTCCATCCGGCGGAGCGCCTCTTCCATTTTCGGGCCGAGCGACAGCCCGGTGGCATCGGTGAGCTTTCGCATCAGGGCGGCGGCCTGCCTGGGGTCCTCCTCGTTCATGTGCTCCGCCTCATTGGCGAGCATGGACATGGCTTTTTCCATTCTGGCTTCGTCCAGGGGCGGCCCTTCCTCGTCCGCCGCCCCGGATTTGGACCTGGATGCCCTGGAAAAAATCGACATCTGCCGTTCCAGTTTCACCTTCCTGCACCTGGGGCAGTCGGGAATCTTTTCCGTATCTACCCTGCGCGAGAAGAAATTGAAAAGGGTGTTGCATCTCCTGCAATAGAATTCGTAAACGGGCATAAACGCCTCCGGCGGGGGGATAACACTATGGTGAATAATTTACTTCTTCCTGCAAAAAAATCAAGTTCGGGGGGGAATGCAGCCGGAGTCTCGCGATGCGCCCGGCGAGGGGCGGATGAGAGTAGTAGAAGCCGGCGAAAAGCGGATGGG
This sequence comes from Syntrophales bacterium, assembly GCA_028712885.1. Taxonomy (GTDB): domain Bacteria; phylum Desulfobacterota; class Syntrophia; order Syntrophales; family UBA4778; genus JAQTPK01. The sequence goes on from JAQTPK010000009.1 coordinate 18,735, forward strand.
GGTGGAGATTGGCCAGATTGTCTTTGGCGAGCCGTTTGAGGGCGGAGATCAGGGGTTCCGGGCCGCCGAGGAGGCGGACCGATTCGTCAATAAGCAATCTGTTTCAGCACGTGCTTCCGCGTCCAGTGCCCTATCTCGTGCGCCAGCACCGCAAGTATCTCCGCTCCGGAGTGGGAAGCCAGCAGTGTGTCGAAGAGCACGATCCTCTTTGTCCTTCCCAATCCCGTGAAGTATGCATTGGAATGCCGGCTTCTCTTCGCGGCGTCGACCTGGTATACCCCCTCCACGTGAATGCCGCCTTTCCTCGAAAGGGCGATAATATCTTCGCGAAGCGATTCGTCGCGGACGGGTTCATATTTGTTGAAAAGGGGTGCGATCACGACGGGATAAAGCCACAAAGCGAGGATCTGGAAGGCAATAATAAAGGCCCAGGAGAAAAGCCACCACAGGTCGGAATATCGGATCAGGAAAAGGAGCGGCGTCAGGAGCAGGACAAGGAGGACCGCCGATACCAGAAACCCCTTCAGGAGGTCGGCCGTCCAGATCTTTGCGGTAATCGTGCTGAATCCGTATTTGCGCTCGATCCGGAATGTCCTGTAGGCCTCGAAGGGGATGTCGAGCAGCGCGCCGGCAATTCCGACAATCCCGAAGAAGACCAGGCCTGATGCGACCGGATGCAGCCCGGCGGCGTCGATGCGGGCGGAGAGCCGGGGAAAGAGCCCGGAAAGAACCGCAGCCAGTATCAGACCGCTGCCGAACAGCGATTCCAGCGAGCTGAAGCGGGAATTCTCCGCCGTGTACCGGCTCATCCGGGAAAGGGTGCCGGCGTCGATCTCGCCTTCAAAACCTTCCGGCACCCGGCCGGCGTTTTTTCGGAGATGGCCGATGTTGAGGGCGGCCAGGCTCCATTTCAATGCGGCGGAGACCAGCATGGCGGCGATAAAGATCCAGAAGATCGGGCCTTGGCCGTTCAATGGGCGGATTCCTCTTCGGTGCTGAAAATCTTCATTGCCGGGGCGAAGAATCTTCGTCCGGAAAGATGCGGCTGTAAAGGGAGGCGAATCCATCCTTGCCCGCGGCCAGCATGAGCGTCAGCGGCATGACGCGGCGCCCGAGGCTGAGCATCTTTTCGCATGTCTCGCGTATGTCCCACTGGGCATGGCGGTCGGCCCGAAGACGGGACATATGATAGAGCTCCCGAGCGTTTACCTTTATCGCCGTCCTCCGCCGGTGCGCGTTGGTAAGGATATAGCCGGCGGCGGCCGGCGAGATTCTGCGTATCCGCCCGTAGAGATCTTCCGTCCGGGATATGATCTCCCGGAACCTGTCCTTCATTCCGACCTCAAGCACGGAAGGAGGGATGGTGATTCCCAGGGCCGGATCATAATCCTGGCTGACAATCGTCGCTATCCGGTGCCTCTTCAACTGGGCAAAACAGGACGCGCTTACCACCGCCTCGAAATGGAGGTCTATGTTTTCAAATTCCCGCGGGGGCGCGTCGTACGCCTTCATGTGGGAAAACGCCTTTTTTACCAGCTCTTCCTTCTCCTCCCTGTCCATCAGTCCCGCAATGGAAAGGCATCTCTCCATGGGCTGGCCGGCGGCAGCATGGATCAGCGAGGCGACAAGGAATTCATCCGCCGAAGGGGTCCAGGAATAGAGATTTACATTCCCCTTCCGGAAAGTCCTGGGTGTTTCGTCCTCCCATTTTTTTTTGCCCCACTTGAGAATGCATTTTTCCGCTTCCTCGGCCAGCATCGGTCCGGCAAACAGGTCGAAAGGCGTGGGATCGGTGTAGCGGACGAGCGAGGGGGCGACGCCGGCGGTTGCGTCGTACAGCCTCCGCGCGCACTCCTTCGCCTCCGCGAGCGGGTGAGCCGCCAGCCTGCGCAGCATATGCTCCAGGTTCCTGGCGTTCAGAGTCATCCCGAGCTGCGTCTCCGTGGCCAGGGAGAGGATGTAGCGTGCATCCTCCTTCGCCCATCCCTCAAGCGTGGAGCGGTTTGCGGGATCCCGGGCAAGATCTTCATGCTTCCGGAAGACCAGGTCTCTCAATCTTTCAAAAAGGGACTGGTAGAAGGAATTCTGATCCCGGACCGTCTCCACGAAGGGAGCTTCCAGGCGGGCGGACCGGACTTCCTCCGGGATGACGAAGTCGTCCGTCAGGAGCACGTACCGCTGGGATTTTTCCGTATAGGAACAGAGCCGGAATTTCTCGATCTCTTCGACGACAAGCCGCGAAACGCCGAGGACGTCGATGTTGAATACGGTATGTTCGGCGATGGAGCTGTGCCCCATGCCGAAAACGATATTACGGTTCGAGCTCCTGGCCTTGTCTACTTCCTTGCGGGCTTCACGCCTCAGTTCGTCAACCGCCAGGGGGTTGCGGCTGATCCGGGCGTAAGCCGCCGAGATGGTCTCCGGCGTCAGGTCGTTGCGGTCGGGGTGGTTTTTTTTCAGCTCCTCGATGACGTCGGCATCAAGATTGTATCCGGCCAGAATGACTTTCAAAACTGTCGTCCTTAGATGAATTTGAAAGCTGAAAATAAATATCAGGATTACGGCGGGCGGTCAAAGGATATAAGATGGGTAATGGGTTATAGGTTATGGGTATTGGGTATTGGGTTATGGGTGGGCCTATGATGACCCAGACCTATGACCCATCACCCATAACCTATTGCCCATCTAATTACCCATTACCTATATAAGATTTGAATATGATATAACAATATGAAAATGTCCTTTCCGCCGTCTTTGTCCGGAATTTACTTTTTTACAATAGTAGCAGATAAGAAGAACATGAAAATGGAACAGCCGAACGAACTGAAGGGCAGGATTGAGCGGATCACCTACTTTGATGAGGAATCCGGTTTCACGGTCGCCCGCCTGATCGCCGACGGATACGGAAAACCTGTAACCGTCGCCGGGAATCTGATTTCGCCCTATCCGGGGGAGACGATAAGGGCGAGGGGAGAATGGGTGCGGCATCCCCGGTTCGGAGACCAGTTCAGGATTCAGTCCTATGAGGCGGTTCTTCCGGTGACGGCGGAAGGCGTCGAGAAATACCTCGGCTCGGGGCTGATCAGGGGGATCGGGCCGGCGACGGCCGCCCGCATCGTCCTCAGATTCGGCAAAAAAGCTCTTGATATTCTCGAGAACGATTTCGGCAGGCTGCTCGAAATCGACGGAATAGGGGAAAAGCGCCTCGCAACGATGCGCCGGTCATGGGACGAGCAGAAAGGAGTGCGAAGGCTCCTTGCCTTCCTGCAGGAGCAGGGGATCGGCACCGCGCATGCGGTCAAGATTTCGCGGCGATACGGGGAGGAGGCCGTCCGGGTCCTCCGGGAAAACCCCTACCGGCTCGCCGCTGATATTTTCGGCATAGGTTTCCCGACGGCCGACGCCATTGCGGAAAAAATGGGCGTCAAAAGAGATTCCGCCCGCAGGATACGGGCAGGCATTCTTCACGTCCTGGGCAGAGGGATCGAGGAAGGCCACGTGTTCCTGCCGGAGCGGGAGCTGTTCGGAAAATCCCGGGAGCTGCTGGGAGTAGGCGATGAGCATGTCTCCCGGGAGCTGGAGGTATTAAAGGACGAGGGGGAGGTCCGCATCGAGGACAAAGAGGGCCGGCCTGTTTATCTGGCCGGCCTGCATGCCGCCGAATGCGCCGTTGCCGCCCGCATCCGGGCTATTCGCGCGGGCCGAGGGCCGGCCGGGGTGAAAGACACGGAAAGATCCGTGAAAAGCGCCCTTGCCTCCCTGGGACTGAGCCCGGCGGAAAAACAGGTCGAAGCGCTGTTGCGCGCCGTCAGGGAAAAAATTCTGGTCATTACCGGCGGGCCGGGCACCGGCAAAACCACTCTTGTCCGGGCGGTCCTGGAACTTTTCCGCAATGCGGGGGCAAGGGTGCGCATGGCGGCCCCGACGGGGCGAGCCGCGCGGAGGCTGTCCGAGTCTACCGGAGGGGATGCCTCGACCATTCACAGGCTGCTCGAATACAGCGTTCCCAGGGGCGGCTTCCAGCGGGACAGGGGAAACCCCCTCGATTGCGACCTCCTTGTCGTGGATGAGGCCTCGATGATAGACCTTCTCCTGATGGACAATCTCCTCGCCGCGGTGCGCGACAGAGCGGCCGTGATTATCGTAGGGGATGCGAATCAACTGCCCTCCGTAGGACCGGGCAACGTCCTTGGAGACCTGATCGCCTCGGAGGCGGTTCCCGTTATCGAGCTGAACGAGATCTTCCGGCAGGCGGGAGAAAGCGCCATTATCCTGAACGCGCACCGGATCAGAAACGGCGAATCACCGGTATTCGAGACGGGCGGCGATTTCTTTTTCATCGAGCGCGAGGACCCGGATGAGGCCGTCCGGACCGTTCTCGATCTGGTCGGGAAGAGGATTCCGGACAAATTCGGTTTCGATCCCGTAGAGGATATCCAGGTCCTGAGTCCCATGAACAAGGGCGCCGCGGGCACGATCAGCCTCAATGCCGCGCTTCAGGACCTGCTGAATCCCGCCGGACAGGAGATCATGCGGGGGGCCAGGTCTTTCCGGCGCGGCGACAAAGTAATGCAAATCAGGAATAACTATGACAAAGAGGTGTTCAACGGGGATATCGGGAGGATAGTCCGGATAGATCCGGAAGAGCACGAGCTGGCGATCTCTTTCGACGGGCGCGAGATTCCGTACGACTTCGCGGAGCTGGAAGAAATCGCGCTCGCCTATGCCATCACCATCCACAAATCGCAGGGCTCGGAATATCCGGCCGTGGTGATTCCTTTCCTCACACAGCACTACGTACTGCTTCAGCGCAACCTTCTCTATACGGCGGTTACACGCGCCCGCAGCCTCGTCGTTCTGGTCGGCTCCCGCCGGGCGCTCGCCATGGCGGTCCGCAACGGCCGCGCCGACGGGAGGTTCACGGGGCTCAAGGAGAAGCTCGCCGCTGTCAAGAACTGATGGAAGGCCCTCACGATGAAAAAATGGAAGCGCGATAAAAGGAAAAAAGGTATCACCGGAGCGGAAGGCCGGCGCTTTACGAAAAAGGTGTCCGGGAAAATCGGCCTGCCGCCCGGAAGCCTGGTGCATACGGGCGATAAGCGGGAAGGGGGAGTCCGGATCCGAATCGTGGAATACGAAGGAGACCGCTTCCAGGAGAGGGAAATCCGCTCTCTGGATGAATGTTTCCCTCTCAAAAGCAAGCCTGCGGTAACCTGGATCGATATAGACGGGATCCATGATACGGAAGTCGTGCGCCGGGCGGGGGAGCTCCTGAATCTGCACCCTCTTCTGCTGGAGGATATAGTAACCGCAGGCCAGCATCCAAAAGTCGAGGAGCACGATGATTATCTCTTCATCGTGCTGAAAAGGCTTGAGATGAAAGACGGTCCCGAGGGGATCGATAATGAGATCAGTGCAGAACAGATCAGCATCGTCTTCGGGTCGAATTACGTCCTGACGTTCAGCGAACACGAGGATGAAACCTTTGCCTCGGTCCGGGATCTTCTCCGCAGCGCCAACGGCCGGTTCCGCCGGCGGGGGCCGGATTACCTGGCGTACATCATCCTGGACGCCGTAGTCGACCGCTACTTCCTCGTCCTCGACCGTTTGGGCGAGCGCATCGAGAGGACGGAAGAAGAGCTGATTTCCACACCCTCCGCGGAGACGGTCAACGACATCCATCTTCTCAAGCGGGAGATGCTCTTTCTGCGGAAATCAGTCTGGCCGCTGCGGGAAATGGTGAGCTCGCTTCAGCGCTGCGGGTCCGAACTGGTTGATGAGACAACGAGGGCGTATCTTCGCGATGTTCACGACCATGTCATCCAGGTGCTCGATACAACCGAGACGTTCCGCGAAATGGTCTACGGCATGTTCGACATATACCTTTCGAGCCTGAGCAACAGGATGAACGAGGTCATGAAAATACTTACGATGTTTGCCTCCATTTTCATCCCGCTCACTTTCCTGGTCGGCGTCTACGGGATGAATTTCGAGTTCATGCCGGAGCTCAAATGGAAATGGAGTTACCCCATCCTCTGGCTGTTCATGATTGCCATGGCCGTTTCCATGCTCGTTTATTTCAAGAGGAAAAAATGGTTCTGATCATATTTAACTTGAAATTATTGGCAATTTTCTGATATTGCTGACCTGCAGGCTGAAGTTTTTCAACCATATCTCAATTACGGCAAACAATACTCGAGGGGATGAAATGAAGCCAAAAATCACCGCCGCTACAGTTCAGCAGCTCGTAGAGGAACAGATACAGCGATGGACTACTATGGGCAGGGAGAAAAAGAAAAAACCCTATCCGGTCGTCACGATATCCAGGGAAGCCGGCAGCGGGGGACGGGAGGTCGCCAGGTATCTTGCGGAATACCTTAAACTCGACCTTTACGGCAGCCGGATCGTCAGTGAGGTCGCGAAGAGCGCTAAAATGAGCACAGCGGTCGTCGAGACGCTGGATGAAAAAGGGCGTTCGATGCTTGAAGACTGGATTTCCATCCTGGAAACGGAAAAGAATCTCTGGGGCTACGAATACCTTCGTCACCTGACAAAAGTAATCGGGACGATCGGGCGCCACGGCCGCGCCGTTATCGTCGGAAGGGGGGCGCACCTGATCCTTCCGGCGGAAGAGACTTTCCGCGTCAGGATTGTCGCGCCGATGGAAGCAAGGATCAAAAATTTTCAGAAGGAATTCAAACTTTCCGCGGAAGAGGCCAGGAAGCGGATTATTGTCATCGAATCGGACCGGAATGAGTTTATCCGCAAATACTTCCATGCGGATATTGCCGATTCGTCCACTTACGACCTGACGATAAATACGAGCGCAATGGATCCGAAAGCCGCGGCGCAGCTCATAACGGCGGCTATCTGCCTCAGCAACAAGATGTCCGACAGGGTGGAAATCCTCAAGCCCGCTCTGACGTCGCTCTTTCGCTGAAATTTATAATTAAAATCTGGTTTTCAGAATGAAGTTAAAGACCACGTCCGGCGAAGACTTGACCAGAATGTCCTCGGAAACGGCTATATCGAGAGTCGTCTCGCGGGTGAGGGCGACGGTTCCCCCTAAAACGAGTTGTATGCCGGGCGACTCGAGCTCTTTCAGTTCGCTGTCCCGGTAGAAGGGAGTGTGGGCATCCGCCTGAATTTTAAGGACCAGACGTTCGCCGGGTTTCCAGCCTCCTCCCAGAGTTCCAAAAACGGCGGTGTTCCTCTGCTGTTCCGCGAGCACGCTTCCGCCCTTCATGGCCATACCGCCTCCGGCTCCGTATATCGACCATCGGCCGTACCGGGAATCGAAAGGACGGTCGGCGGTCACCCAGACGGCCAGGTCCGTGCTCCCGCTGCCGATAAGCGATCCGCTGTCCCCTGTCGGGAGTTTGAGGCTGGCGCGAAGCGCGGCCGATCCATTTCCTCCCCTGTATAATTGTCTCGCCCCCTGGAGCCGTACATCGCCGATGCCGCCGCTGCAGGAATCCAGTTTCAGGCGCTCGCCGCCGTCCCGGACATAACGGTATAGGAGCCTGTTTTTCGGGGCCAGATTCCTGCCGCCTTCCCGGAACCCGAAAGTGTGGTGCCAGGTATCGATGACACCGTCGAGGAATCCCCCCGTCTGGCTGACATAGGGAATGTCGATCCCCGCCTCCGTATCCTGCCCCAGGCCCCGCCTCACTCCGAGCGCGAAGGAGTGCGTTTCGCCGTCAATGAGCAGTGACTCCCGGTGGTTTTCGTCCAGAATATAATTGCTGGCAAGGACGGCGGAGAATTCGAGTTCCGTTTTCCCAGCCTTGACGACACGGGGGCTTCCTGCTCCCGGCAGACCGAAGATCCTGATTACGGGGCTCTGGTTGTAAGTATTAAAAGGTTCAATCTCGAATGCGGGAACGCATGGAGGGCAAATTAAAGACAGCAAAGCTGCAAGGACGAAAAAACGGGTCATGTCGGGCCACAAGAAGCAGGATAAAAACATCTTAATTGAATATGGATGTATTTACGAGCTTTTTTGCTGTTCTTCAAAATGGAAATTCAGGGGTATTCGGCCTTGAATTTGAGGTCGTCTTGTAGTACTCATCCGGTATCGCTTGGGTTCGCCGGCTTGCTCCGGAGCGCTCAGGACATGCCGAATGGGGTTCCCCTGTGCAGAAAATAGAATGTCCTGAATGCCTTAAGAGTTTCATCTGGACGGATAACATGCCGCTCCAGGGCAAGTGTCCCACCCCCGATTGCAGCTGGAATTACGACGTCCGGGAAGAACTCCGGAGAGGGGCGTTAAAACGGATACCCGGGCCGGAGAATCCCATTCAATGCTCGCGGTGCGGATCTCCGATTACATCCCGTTTCGCTTTTTGCACCGGCTGCAGAAGCCTTGTCACGGGTCCGGTCACCTGGGGCAGCGGATCCCTTCTGGCCTTTATCCTTTTTCTTCTGATTGCAGTCTCGATCGCTTTATATAAATATTCATTAAAGTAATTGGGCCACTGACCCCTTTAACAATATCCGGACTTCCTTCCCTCCAGGAGATGGCGATGAAAAAGACCCCCCTCTATGAGCGGCACCTTGCGCTCGGCGCGAAAGTGATCGACTTCGGCGGCTGGGCAATGCCGGTCCAGTACACCAATGTCATCGAGGAACACCGGACGACGCGCCGGAATGCGGGAATATTCGATATATGCCACATGGGGGAGATCGAAATACAGGGCGAAGACGCCTTTTCCCTGCTCCAGCATGTCATGAGCAGGAATCTGGAAAAGCAGTCTGCGGGGCAGATGAAGCTCAGCCTGCTTCTTAACGAAAAAGGAGGCATTATCGACGATTTGACCGTCTACAAGACGGCGGAAAACAATTACATGGTAGTGACCAATGCCGTGACAAAGGACAGGGATCTTGCCTGGATCACGAAGGTCAGGGAGGAAAAAGGGTACGCCCGCGTGAATTTGCGGGATATTACTGATATTACGGGGAAAATAGATCTTCAGGGCCCCCTTGCAGCATCTATCCTGGAGCAGATCACTGCCGACGATCCCGGCTCTCTCGGTTTTTACTCTTTCTCCCGGACGCGCGTGCTCGGTAATCCGGCCATTGTCTCCAGGAGCGGGTACACCGGAGAAGACGGATTCGAAATATACGTCCCCGCGGATAAAGTAGGCGAAGTCTGGGACGCTCTCCTGGAGCAGGGACGGGGCCGCGGCCTGAAGCCGGTCGGGCTGGGAGCCAGGGATACGTTGAGACTGGAAGCGGGGATGATGCTTTACGGCAACGAAATGAACGAGAACGTCACCCCCTTTGAAGTCGTGTACGGATGGATCACCGATCTCGATAAGGAATTCATCGGCCGGGACTGCCTCCTGCGGCAGAAGGAAAAGGGACTAGAGAGAAAACTTGTCGGTTTCGAAATGGAGGACAGGGGAATCGCCCGGCACGGGTACAGCGTTACAGGAAATGACGGGAAAAAGATCGGGGAGGTCACGTCGGGGACATTCTCTCCCACGTTGAACCGTCCCATCGGCCTGGCGTTTGTTCCGTTCTCTTTCAGGGAGCCCGGCACTGAGATCCGGATAGATATCAGGGGAAATCAGGCGAGGGCCCGGGTGGCGAAACTGCCGTTTTATAAAAGAGACAGACATTAGACATCAGACGTTGGACGTCATGCTTCAGGTATGTAAGCCAAGCCCCATTAATCTGGTTCCGGCACCTAACGTCTAACGTCCAAAGTCCAAAGTCTAAAGTCTAATGTCCAATGGCTGAAGAAGGAGGAGGAGGCGATGTCAAAACCCAGTCCGGATGACCGGAGATACTCGCGGGAGCACGAATGGGCAAAAGATAATGGAGACGGAACGATCACAATGGGCATAACCGATTATGCCCAGGAAATGCTGACCGATGTCGTGTTTGTGGAGCTTCCGGAAACCGGAAAAAAAGTCAAGCAGATGCAGGTAGTCGCCGTTGTGGAATCGGTTAAATCCGTTTCGGACGTCTATTCCCCCGTGAGCGGCGAAGTAACGGAGGTGAACCGGATCCTCGAAGAACGGCCGGAGATTGTGAACCAGGACGCGTTCGGGGAAGGATGGCTGTGCAGGATCAGGATGGACGATCCGAAGGAATTGGACTCGCTGATGAGCTCTTCCCGATACGAGGAATTTATCAAGGATCTGAAGCACTGAGAGGCATGGAAATGAACTACGTTCCCCACACCGCCGAAGATCGGAAACATATGATGGAGACGATCGGGATCGGCTCCCTGGAAGAACTCTTTAAGGACATTCCGAAGAAATTCCGGCTTAAAAGGGCCCTGAAGCTCCCGCCGCCGCTGTCCGAGCAGGAAACCCTGAACCTGATGCAGGAACTGGCGTCAAAAAACCGGATCCCCGCGGCGACGCTGCGCGGCGCCGGCGCCTATCACCATTTTATTCCCGCCGTCGTAGGACATGTGATTTCCCGGTCGGAATTTTACACCGCCTACACGCCTTATCAGGCTGAAATAAGCCAGGGCATACTTCAGGCTATTTATGAATACCAGAGCATGGTCGCCGGCCTGACGGGGATGCAGGTCGCGAATGCCTCCATGTACGACGGGGCCTCGGCGCTGGCGGAGGCGGCGGTCCTTGCCGCAAAGACGCTGGGAAAGAGCCGGATCGTCATGGTCCGCTCCGTCCACCCCGAGTACAGGCAGGTCGTCCGAACCTATTCCTGGGCGAACGGTTATGAAGTTGTAGAGACGCCCTTTACCGGGAGCGGCGGGCTTGACCGCGGCGCCCTGCTCGATTCCGTTGACGACAAAACGGCTGCGGTCCTGGTCCAGAGCCCTAACTTTTTCGGGGTGATCGAGGACCTTGCGGCCGTCGAACGGGACGTGCACGCCAAAGGGGCCTGGCTTGTGGCGGGTTTCACGGAGGCGGTGTCGCTCGGGCTGCTTAAGCCCGGGGGCGAAGCAGGAGCGGATATCGTCGCCGGAGAGGGGCAGAGTTTCGGAAATCCCCTGAATTTCGGCGGCCCCTACCTGGGCATCTTCGCCGCGACGGGAAAGCTTCTGCGGAAGATCCCCGGGAGGCTGGCGGGGGCGACGGTGGACCGCGAAGGGAGGCGCGGGTTCGTGCTGACGCTTCAGACCCGGGAACAGCACATCCGGAGGGAAAAAGCGACTTCCAATATCTGTTCGAACGAGGCGCTCTGCGCATTGGCGGCCGGAGTTTATCTGGCGAGCATCGGAAAGAATCTTCGCAAACTGGCCTGGCTCAACGTCCAGAAGGCTCAGTATCTCAGGAAAAAACTCTCCGGACTTCCGGGCTGGGGCCCGGCATTCAGCGGTCCGGTTTTCAACGAATTCGCCGTCCGGTGCCCCGATCCGGCGGCGGCAAACGCGAGGCTCGAAAGGCACGGGATAGTCGGCGGATACGAAGCGGGCCGCCATTACCCGGAACTGTCCGACGTGCTCATTTTCTGCGCGACGGAAATGGTTTCGAAAGAGCGGATGGACCGCGCAGCCGGGATACTCGGCAAAGGTTGAAGGGACCGCAAGAGAGGCGGCCTAATCAGAAAAAGAGGACATTATGGAACTTATTTTTGAGAAGAGCAGGCCCGGCCGCTCGGGGGCGGGCATTCCGGAAAGCGACGTTCCCGCTGTCCCGGTCGAGCAGTGCATCGATCCGAAGCTGCTGCGGGAGGATGTGGATCTGCCGGAGGTCGCGGAAATCGATCTTGTCCGGCATTACACCGCGCTGTCGCGGAGAAATTTCGGGGTCGACGCAGGCTTCTACCCGCTCGGCTCCTGCACGATGAAGTACAATCCCAAGGTCAATGAAGACGCGGCGCGCCTTCCCGGATTCACCGCCCTGCACCCGTACGCGCCCGAGTCTTTCTCGCAGGGGAGCATGCGCCTCATGTACGAGTTGAGAAGGCATCTCAGCGAGATATTCGGCATGGGCGATTTTGCCCTTCAGCCCGCGGCCGGAGCCCACGGAGAGCTTACCGGCGTCATGGTGATCAAGAGGCATTTCGAGAAAAAGAGGGAGAGGCGGACGAAAATCCTGATTCCCGACGCCGCCCACGGCACCAATCCGGCATCCGGCGCTCTGTGCGGATTCGAGACGGTCACCGTCCGGACCAGCGCGGACGGAGGCGTGGACATAGGGCATCTGTGCGAGCTCATGACGGAGGAAACAGCCGGGCTTATGCTCACGAACCCGAACACGCTTGGCCTCTTCGAGCGGAATATTGAGAAGGTTGCCTCCGTCCTGCATGGAAAAGGCGGCCTTCTTTACTGCGACGGGGCGAATGCAAACGCGTTCCTCGGGATCACCCGTCCCGGGAGCCTGGGATTCGATCTGATCCAGCTGAATCTTCACAAGACTTTTTCGACTCCCCACGGCTGCGGCGGACCCGGGAGCGGCCCCCTCGGGGTGGCCCGGGAGCTTGTTCCTTATCTTCCCGTACCGCGCGTGGTGAAAGAAAGGACGCGGTACCGGTGGGAATACGATGCTCCCGACAGCGTCGGCAGGGTCCGTTCTTTTTACGGGAATTTCAACGTGATGGTTAAAGCCCTTGCCTATATCCGTTCGCTCGGGCCCGAAGGTCTGCGCTGGACGAGCGAAGCGGCGGTCCTCAATGCAAATTACGTGAAAGCGAAGCTGGCGCCGTGGTACGACCTCCCATACAACCGCACCTGCATGCATGAGTGCGTCTTCTCGGGGACGCGACAGGTGAGGGAAAGCGGAGTACATACATCGGATATCGCAAAGAGACTGCTCGATTACGGCTATCATCCTCCTACTATTTATTTCCCGCTGATCGTACCCGAAGCGATCATGATCGAACCGAATGAAACGGAAAGCAGGGAAACGCTCGACGCCTTCTGCGAGGCCATGATCTCGATAGCCAGGGAAGCGAAAGAAGAGCCGGAGCGGGTGAAATCAGCGCCCCTGACTACGCCGGTGAGGCGGATGGACGAGGTAAAGGCGGCGAGGGAGCCGGACGTGCGCTGGAATCCGGCCGGGAGAGGAGGCAGGCGGTAATGGGAAGCAGTTTAGTGAAATTTCACGCAGGTCTGAGGGCGGCAGCGGCTCTGTTCATCGTAATCATGCTGACGGCCGGTTGTTCGCCCCCCCGCGGTTCGATGTGCCAGGTATCGACGTTGGGAGCACTGATGGAAGGAGTCTATGACGGCGAATGGACCGTCCGGGATCTTAAGAAGAAAGGCGATTTCGGCCTGGGTACGTTCGACGCCCTCGACGGAGAGATGATCGTGCTGGCCGGCGCCGTTTACCAGGCCGGGGCCGATGGATCCGTTCGCCCGGCAAAGGACGACATGCGCACCCCTTTTGCAGTTGTGACCTCCTTTAAACCCGGCAAGATCCTGCGGCTGGAGGAACAGCCGGACATGGAGGGACTGCAGGCCGTGCTCGACAAGGCGATGCGGTCGCAGAACCTGCCCTACGCCGTAAAAATCGAGGGGGTGTTCACCCGCGTGCACGCGAGGAGCGTTCCGGCGCAGAAGAAGCCTTACCCCCGCCTGGCCGAGGTTACGGGAAATCAGCCTGAATTCGAGTATCGCGCCGTCCGGGGAACTATGGTCGGCTTCCGTCTTCCCCGGTCCATGGAAGGAATAAATCTCGCCGGTTACCATTTTCATTTTCTGACGGACGACCGGAAATCCGGCGGGCACGTACTGGACTGCGCGCTGGCCGGAGGGCAGGCGGAAATCGCCGAATTGCACCGCCTTGATCTCAATCTGCCCCGCAGCGGGGCATTCCTGGAAGCCGCTTCCGCAGGCGCAAATCAGGCCGAGGCGAAGAGAGTGGAAAGCGCGGCCGGGAAGCATATCACTCCGGACGGGAAGAAATGAATCCCGCTCCGCCGCGCAAGCCCGGCTGGCTGAAAGTCAGAATCCCGCACACCGACGGGTTCGCCCGTGTGAACCGCGTCGTCTCCAGCCATGGCCTGCATACGGTATGCAGGGAGGCCCGCTGCCCGAACATCTCGGAATGCTTCGATTCCGGAACCGCTACGTTTCTTGTCCTCGGGGACGTGTGCACCCGGAATTGCCTTTACTGCAACGTGCGCCACGGGACCCCGGCGGAAATTGATGGAAGCGAGCCGGAGCGGGTGGCGGAAGCCGTTGCGGAGCTCGGCCTCGATTATGTCGTCATCACTTCCGTAACCCGCGACGATCTGCCGGACGGGGGAGCGGATATATTCGCCGGATGCATCAGGAGCATCCGGCGGACCAGCCCGGACTGCCGGGTTGAGGCCCTCGTCCCGGATTTCGGCGGAAACGGTGAAGCGCTCGACCGCGTTCTCGACGCGGGTCCCTGCCTCCTCAACCACAACATGGAAGTTGTCAAGCCGCTCTTTCCGGCGCTGCGGCCTCAGGGAAATTACGATGCTTCGCTCGAAGTTCTCCGGCATGCTTCTGCCGCGGGGGTCTGGAGCAAGTCGGGACTGATGATCGGCTTCGGGGAGCGAAGGGAAGATATTATCGCGCTCGCAGCCGACCTGAGGGAGACCGGCTGCCGTTCGCTGACTATCGGCCAGTACCTTCAGCCGTCGCGCGGGCATTTGCCCGTCCGAAAATATTATACCCCGTCCGAATTTCTCGAACTGGAGCAAATCGCCCGGGACATGGGATTCAGCCGCATCGAATCAGGACCGCTGGTCAGAAGCTCGTACCGTGCGGCCAGATCCGGCTGTACATAATCAGTTCACAGTTCTCAGTTCCCGGTTCAGTCGGCAGCTGAAGTTTAAGGGACACCATTATTTTTATAAAGGTCTTTTCGGAACTGTGAACCGTGAACTGTGAACTTTATTTATGCGCCGACAGGATTGGGTCCTCCTTTTCATAGTTTTCGCCTCGCTCGCGTTCGGGGTGCTGTTCCCCGGCCTCTGCGCACCTTTTCAGGGGCTTCCCACCTACGCCCTGATGGCCCTTTTTTTCCTGAGCTATCTCCCCATCCGTATGGGGGATATTATCCGGGAAATCCGCTCCGCTCCGGCGGTCATCCTGATTTTCACGGTAATGAAGCTGATCGTGCTTCCGCCGCTCGTCTTTCTGATGTTCCAGGCGTTCTGTCCTGCTTATGCCCCCGCGGCTCTTCTCCTTTCCGGCATATCCACGGGAGTTGTCGCTCCCTTCATGGCCAATCTCGTCGGAGCAAACGCCGTACTGGTCCTTGCCATTGTCGTGACCACATCATTTTTCGTTCCCTTTACGCTTCCCGTTCTGATCCATGTATTCCTGTCCCGCACGGTGGAGCTGTCCTTGCCGGAAATGTTCCGCATCCTGCTGCTGATCGTATTCCTTCCGGTAATACTGGTCGAGCTCCTCCGAAAGGCCGCCCCGAAGCTGCTCGATATGATAGCGGCGAAGAGCTACCCGGCCTCGCTCACCCTCTTTGCCGTGATCAATCTGGGCATCTTTTCCCGGTATTCCGATTTTTTCTTCCAGGAACCGCGGACGATTTTTGGGGCCCTGGTCGTCGCGACGGCCCTGGCGGCTGTATACTTTTTGCTCGGTGTTTCCCTTTTCCGAAGCAGGGCGGTCGAAGACCGCCTGGCAGGAGCGGTGGTATTCGGCAATATGAATAACGTTCTGGTTATCGTGTTTTCATCGCATTTTTTCGGACCGATCGAGCCCACGGTCGCCGCCATGTATATCGTCCCGTTTTTCGGCCTTATCCTCCCGCTGCGCCTGTACGCCCGGCGCATGCGCGGGGGATAAAAGGCTTGACAGGTTTTCCCCTTTCATCACATTATAATGTAAACGGTCCCGCATTATCAGGGGTAAATCCCCTGCGGAATTCCGTTCGTTTTTCTTTCCGGACGTTCGCGTTAATCAGCAGAGAAAGCACTTCAGGAGGGGAACATGCGCCCTCACATCTATCCTCGGGTATCGCGCAGCAGGTTTCAGGCAGCGGTGTTTTCTATAATGCTGTCATTCTTTGTTCCGGTCGCGCTCGTGGCTCCGGTTTTTTCCGAACAGCCCGATCTGCGTACTTCGATCATCAAGGTGGCGAAAGAGAACATCCCGGCGGTGGTCCATGTCGAAGTTACCCAGAAGACCGAAGTGTCCGGTCCCGCGACCCCGTTCGACACTGACCCGTTCTTCCGGCGTTTTTTCGGAGGGCCGCGGCTGCCGAAAAAATTCCGGAGGGAAATGGTCGGTCTGGGCAGCGGAGTGATCCTTGACGGGAAGGGGAACATCCTCACCAACAGCCACGTCGTGTCGGGGGCCTCGAAAATCCAGGTCCTCCTGAGCAGCGGTGAAAGCTATGCCGCCAGGCTGATCGGGACGGACCCCAAGACGGATCTGGCTGTCATTCGGATCACGGCCAAAGGATCGCTCCCCTATGTGCGCTTCGGGGATTCGGACAAGGTCGAGGTAGGCGAATGGGTGGTTGCGATCGGGCATCCCCGCGGGCTGGACCAGACGGTCACGCAGGGAATCATCAGCGCGAAAAACCGGAGGGGAATAGCCGACCCGTCCGGATATCAGGACTTCCTTCAGACTGATGCCGCCATCAATCCCGGAAACAGCGGCGGGCCGCTGCTGAATCTGAGGGGGGAAGTCATCGGGGTCAATTCGGCGATTGCCTCGGCCTCCGGAGGCTTCGAGGGAATCGGATTCGCCATTCCCAGCAACATGGTTCGCAACATTGTAAATGCGCTGATTACAAAAGGAAAGGTGGAAAGGGGCTGGCTCGGCGTAAGCGTGCAGGACCTCACACCCGACCTTGCGCGCTCCTTCGGACTGGAGAAAGCGAGAGGAGCCCTGATCGCGGAAGTGGTTAAGGGAAGTCCGGCGGAAAAGGCGGGGCTCAAGGAGGGTGATGTCGTCCTCTCCTACAGAGGGAAAGACGTAATGGACGCGAGCTTTCTCCGAAACGAAGTCGCGGTCACACGGATCGGAAGCGATGCCGAAATCGTCGTCTGGAGAAACGGCCGGAAGACGGAATTGGCGGCAAAGATCGGCAGCCTCGAAACGGCGGCCAAGACCCTTGTCGCCTCAGTGAAGGAGAGGCTTGGCGCGGAATTCAGGCCCGCCACGCTGAAGGAGTCCGAAAAGTACGGCCTGGAGGCCGGCGAAGGAGTCGTGATTGAAAGTTTGTCGCAGAAAAGCCCGCTCAGGGCCGCGGGGATCGAGCCCCGCGACCTTATTCTCGGAATCAACGGACAGATAATCGACAGTATGGAAAACTTTGTGAATCTCGTTATGCAGCTTCCACCGAGTCAGAAAGCGCTTTTCCTGGTGCTGGACCACCGGACCGGCAATACGGGAACAGTGGGGGTAGCCGTAAGATAAAACCCCCGGAGCGGAAATAAGTACCGGCCGGCGGCGGGTCAAGAAACTAAAAACGGAGGGCTGGAATATGCTCAACTGTCATGAGATGAAAACCGGGCAGATTTACGTCTGCGAAGAATGCGGAATCGAGCTGCAGGTAGTGAAGAGCTGCGAAGATCTCGGAAAAACGGAGGAAGAATGCCGATGCGCCGTTCCCGAGGATTCGGCGTGCGTTTTTTCATGCTGCGGAGAGGAGTTGCGGCTGAAAAAGCAGTGACACGTTCATGGGAATTTTCAAGGCTTACGACATACGGGGACGCTATCCCGACGAACTGGATGAAGAGAAGGCGTTCAGGATCGGCTTCTCTTTTGTCCGGTTCCTGCGCGCGGAGAAAATCGTGGTGGGCAGAGATATGCGTCTTTCCTCCCCGGCGCTGAGCCGGGCGCTGACGGACGGAGCCAGGACCGCAGGCGCGCAGGTAACCGATATTGGAATGGTCACGTCTCCCCTGCTGTACTATGCGGTCATCGAGACGGGATCCCCGGGAGGCGCGATGGTGACCGCGTCCCATCTCCCCGGAGATATGAACGGTTTCAAACTCTGCAGAGAGCTGGCCATACCCCTCAGCCGGGACCACGGGCTGGCCGAAATCGAGGAGATGGCCGGAGGAGCGGCCGTGAATACGGGGCGCGCCGCCGCCAGGGGGGGATACAAAACCGCGGATCTGCTCGAATCCTATATTGATCGTCTCAGCGGATTCGTCCGGAAGCCTGCCCCGCTCCGCATGGTCATTGATTCCGGAAACGGGACGGCGGGGCCCGAAATCAGCCGCCTGCTGGAGAGATTTCCCGTCTGGCAGGCGGTCTGCATGCATATGGAGCCGGACGGGAGCTTCCCCCACCACGTCGCCAATCCCCTTTTGCCCGAGAATACGAGGGATCTGAGCGAGAAGGTTCGCGCGGAACGCGCCGATATCGGAATCGCCTTCGACGGCGATGCCGACCGGTGCGGATTCATCGATGAAACAGGACGGAAAGTAAACGAGGACCTGGTTACCGCCCTGATCGCCGAAGTGTACCTGGCGCGCGAGCCCGGCGCCAAAATCATCTACGACCTCCGCTCCAGCCGCGCGGTGGCCGAAGCCATCGTTAAAATGGGGGGAAAGCCGGTCCGCACGCGGGTGGGACATTCGTTCATCAAGGAGAAGATGCGGCAGGAGGGGGCGGTCTTTGCCGGAGAGCTTTCGGGGCATTATTACTACCGCGACACGGGCTATACGGATAACTCGCTGTTCACCATGATTCAGATGCTCAATCTGCTTGCGACGGGAGGGCCTGCTCTTTCCGAACGCATGGAAGCCCTGCGCCGGTACAGCTCCACCGGGGAGATTAACCTGCGTTCCGGCCGGCAGGGGGACGTTTTTGCGGCGCTCGAGAAGGCGTACGGACGGTATGAGAGGGATTACCTGGACGGCCTGACCGTATCCGCAGGCCGGTGGTGGTTCAACCTGAGGGCGTCAAATACGGAACCGGTGGTCCGTCTCAATCTGGAAGCCTCCGACCCGGAACTGATGGAAGAGAAGAAAAGAGAGGTCATCGGGCTGATCGTGCAAGCCGATCCCGATGCCGCGGCAGCAGACAGCGGCTGAACGGCCATGAAACTTCCGGACCATAAATCCAAGATAGTATGCACCATCGGCCCCTCTTCCCGGGGGCCGAACGAGATCAGGGAAATGATCCGGGCCGGCATGAGCGCCGCGCGGCTGAATTTCTCGCACGGCTCCCCCGCGGAGCATGCTGAAACCATAAGGATCATCCGGGAGGAGGCCGCCCGGCAGAACAGGCCGGTGCCCGTGCTGGCGGATTTGCCGGGCCCCAAAATACGGGTAGGAATTCTTTCCGGCGGGCCGATCGAATTGAAGAAAGGCGATGATGTCGTCCTTGCGCCTTCGGGCGCGGCCGGAGCCGGCGAGATTCCCGTCGATTACGACCGCCTGCACGAGAGCGTTTCCAGGGGAGGGACCATATTCCTGGACGACGGCCGGATACGTCTCCGTGTCCTGGATTCAGCGGCCCCCCGTGTATTTTGCAGGGTGGTCGAAGGTGGTCTTCTCCAGTCGCGCAAGGGAATGAACATTCCCGGCTCCAGGCTGATGCCCGCGGCGGTTACGGAAAGGGATTTCCAGCTCATCGATTTCGCGCTGGATGCGGGGCTGAGCATATTCTGCGTGTCTTTTGTGAGCCGTTCGGACGACATCGTCCGGGTGAGAGAGTATGCGCGCAAGCGCGGCGGCAGAGTCTTTGTGATCGCCAAAATTGAGAGGGGGGAAGCCGTCAGGAACATGCGCGAGATTCTGGACGCGGCGGACGGGATCATGGTCGCCCGCGGGGATCTCGGGATGGAGATACCGATCGAGGATGTTCCTCTTGTCCAGAAGGAACTGATATTCGAGGCAAAT
This sequence comes from Syntrophales bacterium, assembly GCA_028712885.1. Lineage (GTDB taxonomy): Bacteria > Desulfobacterota > Syntrophia > Syntrophales > UBA4778 > JAQTPK01. The sequence continues at coordinate 38,463 of JAQTPK010000009.1, forward strand.
CTTCGCGGCAAACCGGTCATCACGGCCACCCAGATGCTCGAATCCATGACCTCCAGCATCAGGCCGACGCGGGCGGAAGTAACGGACGTGGCGAACGCGATCCTCGATGGGACCGATGCGGTCATGTTGTCGGAGGAAACAGCCGTCGGCAGGCATCCCGTGGAGGCGGTCCGCATAATGTCCAGAATCGCGAGAAAGGCGGAGCGGCGGCGGAAAGACGTTCCGGCCCTGGAAGATATTGTGAGACGCGGCCTTGAAAAGAGAAAGAGAGCCGCTGTCGGCGAAGCAATTTCCCTCAGCATCATGCAGGCGATCCGGATCCTGAGGGTTAATTACGTCCTGGCGCCGACGCATACTGGAAGCACGCCGAGAAGGATCTCGCGATTCAAGCCGGACTGCTGGATACTTTCTTTTTGCGCGGACGAAAGGATACGCCTTTTTCTCTCGCTCACATGCGGAGTTTTTCCGTTCCCGCCGCCATCCGGCGAGACCGACGCCGGGGCAAGCCATGAAGAGATGGCAGTTTTTCTGAAGAACGAGGGACTGGCCGGGCGGGGGGACAGGGTTGTGCTTGCCCGGATGACGGCGCCGGGAGTTCCGGGAGGGCTGGACTCCATGGGCATTATCACACTGGTTTGATCATCCCTGCGCCTATTCTTATTTTGGATATTTAGAAGCTCCGCATCGGGCTTTCTCCGATTGTCCGGCGCCGCCTTTAATACAATAAGAAAAGGTAAGTTTATTTCAAATCCGGCTTGAAAAGAGAGGTCGAATATGGAGATAGGCACAAGCAGGGGCCAGGCGGAAACGGCGGCCATTATTCAGGCTGTCCTCAGGTATTTCGATGGGGAACAGCACGCGGATGCCGCATCGCCGGAGGCCTCCATTCTCGATGCGTTCAGGGTCTATTTCAAAGAAAAGATGGATGGGACCTGAAATATTGGATAGACCGGGGAAAATGATGCAGAGGATTTCGGCAGCGGTTCTCGCTTTTATCCTGCTTGCGGGCTGTGCTTCCGTCATTTCCGAAAATGTACTCCGTGAGGCGGATCAATCCGTTTCTTTCAGGGATGTTTTACGTGATCCGGAAAGATACCGGGGAAGGATAGTCGTTCTGGGAGGGTCCATTATTAAAAGCATTCCGAAAAAGAATGAAACATGGATAGAAGTTCTGCAGCAGCCGCTCGGCGGCAGGCTGAAGCCGAAGAATACCGATATTTCGGAGGGAAGATTCATTATCAAGTACCGGAATTATCTGGATCCCGGCGTTTACCGGCAGGGGCGCCGAATCACCGCTGCCGGCGAAGTAGCAGGCCGGGAAGTCCTTCCGTTGGGAGAGATGCAGTATTCTTACCCTGTTCTCATTAACCGGGAAACGCATCTTTGGGAGGAGGAACCGGCATACTCATCTCCTCAGTTTATGTTTGGCATCGGTATCGGCATTTAATGCGGGGAGTCCGGAGTTAAGATAATTACCGAATCGAAGGCGAAAGCAATGCGCCGCAATAGAATTTTTTTGATGCTTATTTGCGCCACATTCCTATGTTCATGTGCGCCGTTTTCGCGGGAGATCATCAGGCAGTCGGATGAGGTCCTGACGGTCCGGGACGTTCAGCAATCCCCCGAAAAATACGCCGGTCGAATGGTTCTCTGGGGGGGGAGCATACTGGAGACCATCAATCAGAAAAGTGAAACCGTTTTGAGAATTCTTAAATTCGATCTGGATATGCAAAAAAAGCCGGCCAGGTCCGACAAGCCCGAAGGCCGGTTTGAAATAAGGTATCCGGGTTTTCTCGATCCGGCCATTTACGAATCAGGACGCCTTGTGACAGTGGCCGGAAAAATAGAGGGGATAAGCACTGCCCTGCTCGGGGAAATCAAATACGGTTATCCGGTCGTGCGCGCAGTCGAGATCAGATTGTGGGAGAAAATTGATCCGGCCCGGATCCCCCCGTATTGGTATGATCCATTCTGGGGTCCCCGCCCGTACTGGGACAGGTATCCTTATCACCCCTTTTATTGGTAAATAGTAAATAGTGAAGAGTGAAGAGAATGGATTACGTGCAACGGGAATTCTCTGCACGGAGCATCGGCTTTTTGCTTTTCCCTTTCACTTTTTAAAAAGGTCTTCGAGTTTTTTCCTGGCGTCCGAGCCTGGTTTTTCGCCGGCGGGGGATGAATCCCGGAAGCGGAAGAAGTCGCAGAAGTTCGATTTTTCCTTATCTGCAACCCTTTCCGCCTGCGGCTCGCGGCAGTTGTTGGAGAAGCCTTGCGCGAAGAACACGCAATTCAGGCAGCAGCGCAGGTCTCTCCCGCAGGCGGGACAAGCGTCCCGTCGGCCGGTGAAAAGATCCGTAATTTCCTTCCGGCAGGCATGGCAGACTTTCATTCCCGCAGACTATTCCAGGATGCGTCCTCTTGCAAGCGTAAACGGGGGCAAGGCATCAGGAGGAGAAAGTAGAATATCTGTATGCCAATACCGCCTTCCCTCAGCTGGACGGAGGATGATACGCAACGGTAACATTCCTTCCGTTCCGGCGCATCCCTGCGGCCTGCATGCGAAGCGCATCCTGATCCCCCCGGACCTGAAAATTAATCCCTTGCGCATCAGAAAAAGGTTGATTCTCTCTTGAGAATAGAGAAGACTATTGTTAAATATGATGTCTCCGTTCCGGAAACCCGGGACTTCCGGGGGAAGGGGATTTTCCTTACCACTGGTTCCTGAAGCACCCTTGCTGCAACGTGTTCACGTTCAAGCTCTGCAGCCGATTTCTGAAGTAAATCTGTTCAGGCATGTCGAATCGCGCGCTCTTCGTTCCAGAAATGCGCGAGAGCAATGCCGTTCCGGACGCGAGAAAATAGAACAGAAATATTCAAGGAGCAGATTTATGGGAATCAGGATACTTTTAGCCGATGACCACAGGATCGTTCGAGACGGGCTTCGGACACTGCTGGAAAAGCAGGCCGATATGGAAGTCGTAGCTGAGGCTGAAGACGGACGCACCACGGTGAATCTTGCCAGAAAGCTTCAGCCGGATGTGGTTATTATGGACATAACCATGCCGGACCTGAACGGTATTGACGCCACCAGAAAGATCGTGAGCGAGCTTCCAATGACTAAAGTGATAGCGCTGTCCATGCATTCCGACCGGCGTTTCGTCTCGGGTTCTCTGGAAGCAGGCGCTTCCGGATACCTGATGAAGGACTGTGCGTTCGAGGAGCTTACCAGCGCCATCCGATCCGTCATATCTTCCAATCGCACCTATCTCAGCCCCAAAGTCGCCGATATCGTGGTTAAGAATTATGTGAATAAATTCTCGAGAACGCGGACGCCTTCGCCGCCTACGCTGACGAACAGGGAAAGGGAAATGCTGCAATTGCTGGCGGAAGGCAAGACGACGAAAGAGATTGCGTCCGGATTGCACGTCAGCATCAAGACGGTCGAAACGCACCGTCGCAATATCATGTCGAAGCTCAACAGCCACAGCATCGCGGACCTTATCAAGTACGCCCTTCGCGAGGGGCTCATTTCACTGGAGACCTGATTCCATCCATCGGTATGCCGGCGGAATAACGCGTTCCGGATCCGGAGCGCGTTATTCCCGCCAAAAAAGAAAAAAATCCCGGCCCCATTCGAAGTATTCCCGTGAGACGGCCGCTTCCGCCTGCATGTCTCATATCAAATGCTGTTGATGATTTTTCTGTAGATAAGTACTCCGGATAGATGAGGACCGATCTGTTGCTGAAAACCTGGATATGAGTTGTTCCATCACTTTGCCGGGAGGGGTAACATGAAAATCGAACAGTCGGAAGCCGGCCGGCTGAATCGCCGGCAGTTTATCATCGGGGCCGGCGCGGCAGCAATGCTTATTGCCGCCCGGTTCAGCATGCCTCAATCCCTCCTGCATGCGGGATCGTCCGCCGGACCGATACCGTTTCCTCCGCTGCCGTATGCGGAAGATGCGCTGGCCCCCTGCATATCGTCAAGAACCATGAACTTTCATTACGGGAAACATCATCGCGGTTACGTAGAAAAAACCAATGACATGATCCGGAATACCCGGCTCCAGGGACTTTCCCTCGAGGAGATCATGAAGAGAACCGCCGGAGTTCCGGACCGGTCCGCGATTTTCAACAACGCGGCTCAGTCCTGGAACCATATTTTCTTCTGGAACAGCATGAAACCGGGCGGAGGCGGGGCGCCCGGCGGGGAATTGAAAAAGGAAGTGGAATCCTCGTTCGGCGGCATGGAAAATTTTCGCCGCGCTTTCGCAGAGTCGGCCGCGAGCCGGTTCGGGAGCGGATACGCATGGCTTGTCTCCGACAGTGGAGTTCTCAAAATCGAGAGCACCCCCAATGCGGGAAACCCGCTGACGGAGGGAAGAGTTCCGCTGCTGAATCTGGATGTGTGGGAGCACGCCTACTATCTTGATTATCAGAACCGCCGGCAGGATTACATATCCGCATTTCTCGACCATCTGGCAAACTGGGACTTCGCCGCCCGCAATCTGTCGTCGGCGGGGCGAAAGTGACGGTTTATCGCGAAGAGCGGGGTCATGTTTCTCTGTGTCTTGAGAGGATCCGAATAATGCGCGAGGGAGGAGGAACATGCATGCAAAACTCCTGATTATGATTTTGTCGCTGTTCGTATCGGCGCATTCCGCGCTCGGAGCCGTCCGGACGGAGCCGGTGGCTTACCGGGACGGAGATGTCCGGCTCGAAGGATGGATGGCGTACGACGATGAGCCGGCGGGGAAACAGCCCGGCATCATCGTCGTTCATGAATGGTGGGGCATCAACGATTACATCAAAAAGAGGGCTGAACAGATGGCCGGTCTCGGCTATGTGGTTTTTGCCGTCGATATTTACGGTAAAGACACCCGTCCGAAGGACCAGAAAGAGGCTGCGGAGGCTTCCGGCAGATTCTCGAAAGATCGCGAGTTGCTGAGACGCCGGGCCGGGGCCGGTCTGGACGTGCTGAGGAGGAGTCCCAGGGCCGATGCGGCCCGCATTGCGGCCGTAGGCTACTGTTTCGGAGGAATGACCGTACTGGAGATGGCCCGCAGCGGAGCCGACCTGGCCGGGGTTGTCAGTTTCCATGGCGTGCTCGAAACCCCCCGGCCCGAAGACGCCCGGAAGATAAAGGGGAGCGTACTGGTGCTGCACGGCGCGGACGATCCCTTTGTGCCGCTCCGGCAGGTTAACGCCTTCATTAATGAGATGCAAAAAGGCGGGGTGGACTGGCAGATGAACATTTACGGAGGGGCGGTTCACAGTTTTACGAATCCTGCTTCCGGAGAGGATAGAAAAAAAGGGCTTGCGTATGACGAAAAGGCCGACAGGCGTTCATGGGAAGCCATGAAATCTTTCCTGGAAGAGGTATTGGGGAAAGGCCGCAGGGTCAAGTGATAATAAGAATACTTCAGAGGAGGCGAAAAATGAAAGAACCTGTTTCGACGGGAGCAGAAATTCCCGACTTCACCCTGAAAGACCAGGATGGAAACGATTTCAGGTTTTCGCAGGCGCGGGGCAGGAAAATCCTGCTCTCGTTTCATCCGTTGGACTGGACCGAAGTCTGACTCAGGCACCTTCAATCTCTGGAAGAGAATGCCGGTAATTTCGAAGCTGCGAATACGATGGTCTTCGGAATCAGCGTAGACAGCGTCCCATGCAACGCCGCATGGGCGAAAGAAATTCAATTGAATAAAGTGAAGCTGCTCTCGGATTTCTGGCCGCATGGGGGGGTTGCGCAGTCAATGGGGGTTTTCCGCGAAAAAGAAGGCATTACCGAGAGAGCGAATATTCTCGCCGACGAGAACGGGAAAGCGATTTTTGTGAAAATATATCCGATCAAGGAGATCCCCGATGTGGCCGAAGTGCTGGCCGCCGCACGGAAAAAATAGCCGGGCCGGGCTGACCGAATTCCCATCGATTCCATCCTTTGCATTTGCAAATCTTCTCCTGAAACGATAAATATGTAAGCAAGGAATTTCCCGGGGCCGCTCCGATCTGTTTCAAGGATTTCCCGGGCGTATGAACGGGGAAGAGATTCGGATGCCGTTTTCCTCTACAGTTCAAGTCTTCGGGCTCGGCCAGTGTTCCCTTGATTATATAATTTACGGTCTGCTTCAGGGCTGGAATGAGGAAAAGAGCCTCGACCTGGCCGCATGGTCCGCCGCCCGGGTCAGCACCCGCATGGGAGGAAGAGCCGGCATTCCCTCCCTGGATGATTTGCGGAAGAGATGCCGGAAAACGGAGCAGTAACCATGTCCGGTTTCAAAGCGCTTTACCTGGCGGCGTCACTGGCGATCATCGCGGCGCTCTGGCTGTTGATTCCCGAGGAATCCGGCCACCCGCAGGTCTGGGCCCTGGGTCTCAAGGCGAGAATGATCGGGTTCGTCGTTATCTGCCTGGCGGCCTTTTATTTTTTCTTTTTCCGGCGGGGGAAGAACTCAAGGTGATCAGGGCGGTGATTTTCGATCTCGGGGGCGTTTTGATCAGGAACCCCGTTCCGGGAATGATTAATTTTTTTTCACGCGAGCTTCGGGTCGATCAGGATGTCTTCCGGTCGGCTTACCGGCTGCATACCCTGGAATTTCAGCGGGGAATGGTGACAGAGAAGGTTTTCTGGAAGCGTCTGTGCTCCGATCTGGAGAGGCCCGCCCCTGCGAGTCATTCTCTCTGGACGGACGGATTCGCGGCCGCATACCGGGAGAGGGCCGGTATGTTCCGGCTTGCCGTCGGGTTGCGGAAAGGGGGATACAGAACGGGCATCCTGTCCGATACGGAGCCGCCTTCGGTACGCTTTCTCCTCCGCCGGGACTATTCTATGTTCGACGTGCGCGTATTTTCCTGCAGCGAGGGGATCACAAAACCGGATCCGGAGATTTTCATGACAACACTGCGGAGGATCGGAGCGAAACCCCGGGAATCCGTTTTTATCGACGATCGCCCCGTCAACATCCGGGGTGCGGATGAAGCCGGCATGAAGTGCATCCTGTTTAAAAGCATGGCGCAGACGCGTGAAGAGCTGTCCGGATTCTTTGTGAGAGTTCCCGTCATTGGAGCCGGTGCATCCGAGGATCAGAAGTGAAGCAAAGGATCATTACAGCAGCTGTTTGTCTGTTATTGTCCGGCGCTCTGTTTTCATGTGCGGAAACCGAAAAAAAACCGGGGCCGGGGGATGCCGTCCTGAATTACGTTGATGCACTGGCCCGCGGGCGCGCCGATGAAGCGGCGAAGTACCTGTCCGCAGACAGCCCGGAAAGGAAATTGCTGGCCGGGATGTCCGGCGCCTCCTCCTTTGAAGAGCGTTTTCTGAGGCAGGGCATGGCGCGGTACGTTTCGTGCGAAATAGGCAGGGTTGAACTCCTGGATGGCGGGTCCGGAGTCGAGGTCGCAGTGGCCGCGCCGGATCTTATGGTTTTGTTGGGGGATTTAGCACAGGTCATGCCGGCGGAGCAGGACGACAACCTCGAAGCGGTCGTTTCCGCCGGTGAGGCGGTGCACCATATGATTGAAAAATACCGAAAAGGAATTCCCATGAAAAAGACCCGCGGGTGGTTCCGGCTGGTCCGGGAAGGCGATTCATGGAAAATTCATACCTACCGGAAGGAGGGGGGGTGAATTGGCGAAAGAAAGAATCACCGGAAGGCAGAAGGATGTCGCAAAAATGCTGAGACAACGGAAAGGCCCGCCCGCAGAAAGAAAGTTCGCGGGACGGACAACGGGAAAAACGGGAAACGCAGGAATTGCGGGGAAAACTGCAGCGGGGGGAAGTCTTCTGAGCATTGCCCTGAGAAACGAGAAAGCGGAAAGGGCTTTTTACCTCCGCCATGCCGAGAAGACGGAGAACAGGATCGAAAAGGCAATGTTCCGCCTGATTGCGGACGATGAGCTGGAGCATTATGACGCCCTGAAGCGCCTGCTCAAGGGGGACATAGGTGAGATCGGGATGTCCGAAGAGGCCTCGGAAAAAATAAAGGACGTTTTGAGGCGGCAGGTTTTAAACGCAAAAAAAGCACCCCGCAGTTCCGCCGGCGACCTGGACGCCGTCAGGACCGCTATAAAATTTGAAGCCGAAGGAGCATCACGGTATGAGGAGATGAGGGACAGTTCCAATGATCCGGCGCAGAAGCGCCTTTTCGATCTCCTTGCATCAATGGAGCATGGGCATTTTCTTTCCCTGCGCGAACTGGAGGAGCTGATGACGGACCCCGCTTCCTGGAACACCTGGAGGGAGAGGCACAGCCTGGATGGGGGATAAAGAAAGTTCACAGTTCACACTTTGCAGTTCACGGTCCGCTGTTTAAGGTCACAAGTCCACAGGTAATCTTTTCATTCCGGGCATAGACAAACAGGCAGGCGGTTGTGCGATGGATAATATGTGGTCGTTTTTCTGGATTTTCATAATAGTTGCTTCTTTCATGCCTCTCCTGCAGCAGAAAATCATGCAGGCCAAACGCCTGGCGTTGATCCGCAAGCTTGAGCAGAAGAGGAATTCGAGAGTAATCACGCTTATCCACCGTCAGGAAACCATGAAGATCCTCGGTTTTCCCATCATGAGGTACATAGATATCAACGACTCCGAAGACGTGCTCCGCGCCATCCGGCTTACTCCCGAAGATATGCCGATCGATATAATCATCCATACGCCGGGCGGGCTGGCCCTTTCGACCGAGCAGATCGCCCTTGCGCTGAAAAGGCACAAGGCGCAGGTAACGATTTGCGTTCCCCATTACGCCATGTCCGGCGGAACGCTGATCTGCCTGGCGGCGAACGAGGTTATCCTGGACGAGAACGCCGTGCTCGGCCCCGTAGACCCGCAGCTGGGGGAATTCCCGGCAGCGTCCATTTTGCGGGCCGTCGCAAAGAAAGAACCAAAAGACATTGAGGACAGGACGATGATCCTGGCGGACGTGGCTGAAAAGGCCTTGAAGCAAATGCGGGAATTCGTCAAGGTGCTGCTCGTTCCGCGCCTGGATGAAGCTAAAGCGGATGAACTGGCCGCAGCCATGACCGAGGGCCGGTGGACCCACGATTACCCGATAACGCATGAGGAAGCGGCAAAGCTGGGGATACCCGTTTCGCTGAACCTTCCCGAAGAAATCTACCAGCTGATGGAGCTGTTCCCGCAGACGGCGCAGCAGCGCCCCTCGGTACAGTTCGTTCCCGTTCCGTACAAGAGAAGCCAGCAGAAAGAATCCGGCAAGTAGCACATGGAGGGTGGCCATGTTCAGGAAGATACTGGCGGCCGTGGACGGCTCGAAAACGGCCCGCAAGGCGGCCGGATATGCCGTCGAACTCGCGGGGAAATTGAAGGCGGAATTGATCCTGGTCAACGTGATCGACCTCTCAGTCCTGACCGCCCGTCAATACGTGGCGGGAAAGAAATCCCCAACGCACCTGATTGAGCCGATCGATGATTACCTGCGCCAGGCCGCGGAAGCGTTCATGGACGGCATCGAAGCGCTGGCGAATGAGGGCAAGATCAATCTGCGAAGGTCCATTCGAAGCGGCAAGGCGGCCCGCGAGATAATCCGGGAGGCGGAGGATTCGGGCGCCGATCTCATCGTTATGGGTTCCCACGGGCGGAAACCTATTTCCTCGATGCTGCTGGGCAGCGTCGCGCTGGGCGTCCTGAGCGGGACAAAAATTCCGACGCTGATCGTGCGCTCGTGAAGCGGCCATATGAGCGAATTGCGTGAAAGGCGGCTTAAGGCCCGCCTTTTTTGTCTCGACTTGCAGGTTAAAATATTATAATTTAAAGAAAAAACAGGATGCACAGCTTGATCGAATGACGTCAGACCGCCATCATGTTTCGTTAATCCATGAAAAAAAACCCGGAAGGAGGGACCAGGGACATTCCGGTCTGGTCCTCAGCTATGAGTTCTTCAAATGCAGGGAGCTTATCCCCGATCTCGTGGCCAGAATTCATTCTTTTTCCCTGTCTGACCGTTTTTTCGAGGAGTACGAACTCGCCCTGTACGAGTTTTTCGAACCGCGCGGGACCGATACCGAGGACGATGTGAAGGAAGACGTCTTCCGCAGCGAAGACGAATTCACCCTCTTCCTTTCCTGGTATTCCTTTTATTTCATTACGGACGAATTCGGCAGGAACTTCCCCGATTTTTATCTGCAGAGTCAGGGACGGCAGGCCTCATCCCTGGAAGAGGAAATACTGGAAGGAATGGCGCAATCCTTTCTCAGCGTCTACGAGGTTCAGTCCTCCGAAGCCGGCGCCGGGCTGGAGCTGAAGGATATCTTCACCGAAGAGACGTGTATCATCTTTGACGAATCGCTTTCCGTGCAGTTGTGCAAATGGGACCTTCTTTACGCCGGGATAATCAAGGCCGGAGGATTCCATTTCCTGGGAGGTTTCCACCCCTTGATAATGCCCCCCCGTCTGAAAACGCCTATTGAAATGACTGTCCGGGACCTCTTTCTGGAAGAGAGAAAAAATTATTCGAATATGAGGGACTTTCTCCGGCGCAGCTCCTCAGAGGTCAATGCGGCGATAGAGGACGCCATAATAAGTTACGAAAGGCCCGCTCAGAAAAACTCGGACGGCGAACTGCTGAATTTTTTCACCCTGGTTTATCACGTCAACGATCCTGAACAGGTGAGGGCCGCGCTGGACCGGAGCTCGATCATGCACCTGGACCTGCTCCATACGGATGAGGAGGGCGGCTTCCGGAGGGCGGATTATATCTGGATCCGCAAAGGCCGGGGGAGGAGAAAGGGAATGGGGATACGGGGGATTCTCTTTCTGGAAAGAAACACGCTCAAGGCAAAATGCAATTCCTTCGAGAGGTCCGAAAAATTGCGGGCCGTTCTCGACCGGATGCTCAGCGGGATGATCGAGATGAAAATGGCCGTTAACGAAAAACCCGAGGAGGGCCTGCAGAGCCCTCTGTGCCCGAATCCGCCGGGGAAAAAGTGGCTCTATTCAATCCCGGAATGTCGGGACATCCTGAAGGAAATTGTGGATTGCCATTACAGGAACTGGGTAAACGAGAGATTGCCGGCCATCGGAAATATGACGCCCCGCGAGGCGATGAAGCTGCCGCAGGGAAGAAAACAGCTGGAAGACCTCCTGAAGGAACTGGAAAACGAGAATGAAAGGGCTGTGCGGCGCGGAATGAAAAACGCCGATATCCTTGCCTTTCCGGTCGAAATGATCCGGAAAGATCTCGGGCTTCCTTGAAGATCACAGGGATGCGAGGCGCATGTTCTCCCGGAAAGAATTGAAGCAGGCCGACACCACTTTTCCCGACGGGCGGTTAAAAGAGAAAAAAAGCTTTTTAAATGGAAAGCTGGAAGGGGAGTACGTCTCTTATTTCAGCAACGGCCAGGTGATGCTTCGGCAATTTTACCGGGGCGGCATGCGCGAAGGCGAAGCCGTATCTTTTTACAAGAACGGGAATATAAGGGAGAAGGGCGCATTCAAGCGGGACAAGCTTGACGGCGCGTATGAATCATATTACGAAGACGGATCCATCAAGGAAAAAGAGTACTATGCAGGCGGTAAGCCGGACGGGAAATATGAATTCTATCTTCCGGGCGGAATCCTCAAAGAAGAGGAGAATTTCAAAGATGGTCGTTTCAACGGCGAATACAGATCTTTCTACCGCAGCGGAGAACTGCGGGAAAAGGGCGCCTTCAGGAACGACAAGAGACACGGCGAGTACGTAACGTTTTACAAGAACGGAAGCGTCAAACAGCGCGCGCATTACGAGGACGGAAAGCTTGTCGGAGAATTTACATCGTACGAGAGAGGGGGGCAGCCCTCGGTTCTCCAGGATGAGGATACGGATCTTGAAAACGAAGAGGCGAGACGGGAATTCGATCAGATGCTGAAGAAGCTGGAGAGTCCGAATGGAGAAGAGCCGAAATGAAGTCAGGACCGCACCGCCCGGTAATATTCTCGTGCCGGCGGACGGCTCCGATTACAGCGGGACCGCCATCCGCTATGCGATTTACGTTGCGGGGAAGCTGAATTCCGGATTAACCGGGCTTCACGTCGTAGACTTGAAGATTATTCAGGGTCCTCTCTTCAGCGACATCGCGTTTTACAGCGGTCTGCCCGCATATTACGAATTCCTGCCGACGATAGAAGACGCCCTGGAACGCAGGGCGGACAGGATCCTGGGGGAATTCGAAAAGCTTTGCCGCAGCGCCGGCGTGCCGTTTGAGTTGAAAAAAGCCAGGGGGATAATCGACGAGACGATCCTTTCCGAGGGGAAAAAAACGGACTGGACGCTCCTGGCGCAAAGAGGCGAGCATTCCCATCTCGGCCAGGGCATTCTTCTGGGGTCCACGGCCGAAGCTGTTGCCAGAAAATCCCAGAAGCCTGTTATGATTACCCCGCGCGAATTCAAGGAAATAGAGAGCATCGGGCTGGCTTACGACGGGAGCGCCCCGGCTGCAACCGCCATGAAAATCGCGGCGGAACTCTCGGCAGCCGTCCGCTGGCCGTTGACCGTGATCGTCGTCTCGGATTCCCAGGAAGCTGCGGCCAGGCTGATCCGGTCGGCGGAATCTTTCCTCGAGCCTTTTGAAATAGACAGCGAAGTAATCACCCTTACCGGCAGAGAGGATCGGGAGATCCTTAAGTTCATAAAGGAAGGATCTGTCGAGCTGATGGTCATGGGTGCGTTCGGGAGGGGCCGGGTCAAGGAATTCCTGCTGGGAAGCACGACGGCGTTCATTATACGAAACAGTCCGATTCCGGTACTGCTCACCCATTAACTATCTGGATGAAGTTAGTCTCAAGTCCCAGGTTGCTCAACCAGGAAACATAATATTTAAAACAGCAGGTCTGCTTTTGCTTGAGGGCCTGTTGCTCAAATAAACTCATTTATACTTTCAATGTCTGGCCCCACCCGCGCACCGAAAATTTCCGGAAAACCGCTGGACTGTTTAGGCAACAGGCCCTTGAGACTACTTTTTACCTTTCACCTTTAACTCTTTTTCCGGGGCCGGCTCGCATTCAAACGATCCGGGGGGGAAAGAGGTGCGGACGGATTCCTGCAGCGATGTAAGTGCGTCCTGGCGGGTTAAATCGAAATCAATGGGCGTAATCGTAATCATGCCCTCCTTCAGGGCGACGGCGTCGCAGTCTATTCCCTCCGCTCCGCTTATCTCCGTCTCCCCGGCCAGCCAGTAGTAGATGTTTTCCCTCGGGTCTATTCTCCTGTCAAAATCTTCTATCAGGCGGGCTCTGCCCTGCCTTACGACCGCGACTCCCCTGATCCGGTCCTCCGGGAGGGCAGGCACATTCACGTTCAGCGGAACGCTCTTGAGGGGATTTTGACCAAGAATGAAAAGGGCCATCCTGCGGGCGAATTTTGCCGCAAACGAAAAGTCGCTGTTGCGCCGGTGGCTGTCGAGAGAGAGAGCCATGGCCGGGACTCCGAGGATCGCTCCCTCCGTCGCCGCTGAAACCGTTCCCGAATATATAACGTTTATGCCGACGTTTGCTCCCCGGTTTATACCGGACACAACGAGATCGACCGGATTCTCGCAGAGCTCCTTAACTCCGATCTTGACGCAGTCCGCAGGGGTTCCCGAAACGGCATAGCCGTAGAAGCTCCCGTTCCGGTTGGCTTTCCTTACCATCAGCGGGCGGGCTATCGTAATGGCGTGGCCGACGGCGCTCTGTTCCGCTTCGGGGGCAACTATTACGCACTGGGCTATTCTGGAAAGCTCCCGGTACAGGGCGTGGAGTCCCTGGGCATAGATGCCGTCGTCATTGGTCAAGAGAAATCGCATGTGATTTATTATACAGAAAGTGTTCCAAAAAATGAATGGGGGGACCTGAAGATGTTTCAGATCCCCCCTTCGATTGCAAGACGACGGGATTATTTTACTTCTTCGAAATCAGCGTCTACGACGTCGTCGTCCTTTTTCCCCTGGCCGGGCTGAGGTCCCGCTCCGGCCTGCGCACCTTCCTGCTGGCCCGCCTGCTGCTCCGTAGATTTCGCGTACATCGCCTCGGCCAGTTTGTGGGATGCCTGGGTGAGTTCGTCCTGAGCGGACCGGATCGCGCCGAGATCGTCTCCTTCCAGGGCTTTTTTGACTTTTGCGACCGCCGTCTCGATCCTGGCCTTGTCATCGGACGAGATTTTATCGCCGAAATCTTTTATGTTTTTCTCTACCGAGTAGATCATGGAATCGGCCTGGTTCCTCGCCTCGATCAGCTCTTTTCTTCTGCGGTCATCCTCCTGATGAGATTCCGCATCCCTGACGAGCTTGTCTATTTCCTCCTTGGAAAGGCCGCTCGATGCAGTGATCCGGATGCTTTGTTCCTTGCCGGTTCCGAGGTCTTTTGCGGAAACGTGCACGATCCCGTTGGCGTCGATGTCGAATGTGACCTCTATCTGCGGCACGCCCCTGGGTGCGGGGGGGATACCGACCAGCTCGAATCTTCCGAGAGTCTTGTTGTCCCCGGCCATGGCGCGCTCTCCCTGGAGCACGTGGATGCTCACCGCCGGCTGGTTGTCTGCCGCCGTCGAGAAAATCTGGCTCTTTTTGGTCGGAATCGTCGTATTTTTCTCGATCAGCTTGGTCATTACCCCGCCCAGGGTTTCAATGCCCAGCGAAAGCGGGGTGACGTCGAGGAGCAGAATGTCTTTGACTTCTCCCGACAACACGCCGGCCTGGATAGCGGCCCCGATCGCGACTACTTCGTCCGGATTGACTCCTTTATGCGGCTCTCTGCTGAAAAGCTCGCGCACTTTCTGCTGCACCCGCGGCATCCGCGTCATGCCGCCGACAAGGATGACCTCATCGATTTCCCGCGGCGTCAGGTTGGCGTCTTTCATCGCCGTGCGGCAGGGTCCTTCGAGTTTCATAATAAGATCGTCGACAAGCTGCTCCAGCTTAGCCCTTGTCAGTCTCATGGTGAGGTGTTTCGGCCCGGACGCATCCGCCGTAATGAACGGCAGGTTAATATCGGTCTCCAGAGTCGTCGAAAGCTCCATTTTTGCCTTCTCAGCGGCTTCCTTGATCCGCTGGAGCGCCATCCGGTCCTTCTTCAGGTCTATACCCTGCTCCCTTTTGAATTCGTCGCAGATAAAGTCCATCACTTTCTGGTCGAAATCCTCGCCGCCCAGATGAGTATCTCCGTTGGTCGATTTGACCTCGAATACTCCGTCGCCGATCTCGAGAATGGAGATATCAAAAGTTCCTCCGCCGAGGTCGAAAACCGCGATTTTCTCGTCTTTCTTTTTGTCCAGTCCGTAAGCAAGCGAAGCCGCTGTGGGCTCATTGATAATCCTGACCACGTTCAAGCCGGCGATCTTGCCGGCGTCCTTGGTGGCCTGGCGTTGGGAATCGTCGAAATAAGCGGGAACGGTTATTACGGCGTCGTTAACCTTTTCCCCGAGATAGGCCTCTGCGGTCTCCTTCATCTTGGCCAGAATCATCGAGGATATCTCCGCGGGGCTGTAGTTCTTTCCGCGGATCGTCATCTGCGCATCTCCGTTGGATGCTTCCGAGATCTTGAATGGGGAGATCGTCTTGTCATACTGGACTTCTTTGGAATTGTATTTCCGTCCGATCAGTCTCTTGATGGCGTAAACGGTGTTTTCAGGATTGGTGATCGCCTGCCTGCGGGCGGCTGTCCCCACAATTCTCTCTCCTTTGTCCGTGAAAGCGACGACGGACGGAGTAATCCGGCTCCCCTCCTGATTCGGGATGACGACGGGATCGCCGCCGATCATGATCGCAACGCACGAATTCGTCGTTCCCAGGTCGATTCCGATAATTTTAGCCATGATTAAAAATCCTCCTTGCTTACGATTTGCCTTGATCGAGTTCCTCCGCTTCCGGCTTGTGCTTGGTTACGGAAACACGCGCCGGTTTCAGCAGGCGGTCGTTCAGGAGATAGCCCTTCTCGAATTCATCCAGGACCCTGTTGTCTTCATGGTCCGGACTTTCCACGCTCAATACAGCCTCATGCAGGTTCGGGTCGAATTCACTTCCGGCTGCCTCCACCTGCTTCACCCCGAATTTTCCCAGGCGTTGGAGGAACTGGCCGCGGATGATCTTCAGGCCATCGATAAAAGCATCGATATCTCTCGCTTTTTCAGCGTGCTCCAATGCGCGGTCGATATTGTCGAGGATAGGAAGGATCTCCTTTATAAGGTTTTCATTTCCATAGCGGACGAGTTCCGATCGCTCTTTGATCGAGTGTTTTTTGAAATTGTCCAGCTCGGCCGCAATGCGCAAATACTTCTCGTAATTGTCTTTGGACTCTTTTTCCTTTTCTTCCAGTTTCGTTTTCAGGTCTGTCGATTCCTTGTTTTCAGGCTCCGCAGGCATTTTCGTTTCCGGGATCTGTTCCCCGGCGGAGCCTTTTTTGTTGTGGTCAGCACCTTTTCCCATCGTCAGTTCCTCTTCCGCTATGCCCGCGCGCTTATGCTTGAACAGCGCCTATCTCTTATGGTCAGGCTTCTGGAAAAGCCTGTAATCCACCAGTTCGCAGATGGCATGCCCGACGGTGATATGAATTTCCTGAATCCGGGGGGTGCTTCCTCCCGATACATTAAGCGAATGATCCGCGATCCTGGCAATTTCTCCCCCGTCACGACCGGTCAGCCCGATGGTGATGAGGTCCATTTTTTTCGCCGTTTCAAAGGCCTTGATCACGTTCGGCGAAGCGCCGCTGGTGCTTATGCCCCAGGCCACGTCGCCGGGCTGTCCGATGGCCCTGATCTGCTTTGAAAAAATTTCAGAAAAATCATAATCATTTGCAATACTAGTGATGACTGAGGTATCGGTGTTCAAGGCGATGGCGGGCAAGGGCGGTCTCTCGATCATGAATCGGTTTACGAATTCCGCCGCAATGTGCTGGGCATCCGCCGCGCTTCCGCCGTTTCCAAAGAGCAGAATCTTGTTGCCTGCTTTGAGGGCCGCCGTAATAACCTCCACAACCCTCGCCAGCCTGCTCAGATTCTCGTTTATGAAAACCTCTTTAAGATGACTGCTTTCCTTGAAAATCCGCAACAGAATGTCTTCAATATCTTCCATAACTTACTAAATCTCTCCATGGTCAACTGGCCATAATTTATTAATGGTTTTCCCCCTGTCAAGATAATGCGGAAAATGATTGCAGTTTTAACGGGAATAAATGGAGCGTCCGGGTCCTGGAGGTAATCACGAATCTGAGTAAGGCGCGGTCCAAAGAGTCCCAGCTTAGAGATTTCTTTGAGAACGATGCAGAGGATTTCCGTGTTTTGAGCCGGAGTGGGGATCGGATTTTTTCAGTCCTCGTCCGGCAGCACGTCCGGGCGAAGACGTCTTAATTCCTCGAGTTTTCCACGATTCAGGCTTGATTTCCAGGCGAAGTAGCCCGCTATCTTCGTAATGCCGTCCACGTCCTCGGAGCCGCATTTTGGGCATTTTTCAGTGAATCCCCGGCTGGTGTCAAGACAGGAGCGGCAGCAGGTAAAATCGGGGGAGAACGTCAATTGAGTGTTCCCGCAATCCCTGAATACTCTCTTCATAAGGGATACCAGGGAGCTCCCGCGCGGCATGGCGGACCCCAGCCATACATGGCTGACCGCGCCCCACCCGGCCAAGGGGTGATAGGCGCCTTCATGATGGAGGCGAGTCATCACGTCTGCAGCATGATCCGCCGTTATTGAGCCGGAATAATATACGCCTCCGCTGACCAGATCTCCGCTGATATGACGGCCTGCTTCAGGGGAGTGATACCTGAGATCCAGCCTGGCAAAACGATACGCGGTCGTCTCAGCAGGCGAGCAGGCGAGCGACAGGCGTATGCCGTACCTTCGCCCCAGTTTACCCGCGACGGAACCCAGATGGGAGAGGATTTTTTTTCCATAACGGAGGGCTTCCACCGCGGAGCGGGCCTGCCCTCCCGATCTCATTTTAACGAGCTCGTTGAGGCCGACGAAACCGAGCAGGTACCGGGCATTATCGTAATCGAGATAAGGCGACCCGTCCCGGTCCATGGCGCAGAAGGCCAGGGGCCCTTCCTTTCCATGGGACTGAAGCGTTTTCATGTAGTCCCTTTTCTGCGCATGGGCCCTGGCTGCGAGCTCCGTCAGCGAACTGAGGAGGGAAAAAAGTCTCGCATCGTCGTTTTTTGAGCGATACCCGATCCTGGGCAGATTGAGCGTGACCATATGGACGGCCGCGCTCCTTTCATCCCCGCCGAGACCCTCCCCTGCCGGCGGCGTCCGGTCGAGCACAAAGAAGGGGTTTCCTTTATCTGCCGCCGCATTGCAGGCGTGGCGGAGAAAGTCCTTCGCTCCCGCCTCGCGAAACATCGATGCCGATACGTGAAGGACCGGTTTCGGAAAGAAGAAAGGCTTATTGCCGGCATCCCCCCGAAGATAAACTTCCATCATGGCCCAGGCGAGGCGGCGGGCGTCCTTCACATACTCTCCGTATTTCCTGCCGGTCGGGATCCCGCCCGGCCCTATCGCCGCGCGGGCCGCCGTCTCATCCGGAATATCCCAATGAACGTGCAGGTTGGTGTACATGACCTGGCCCCCTCTCGAGACGGCCAATTGGGAGAATTCGAATATGAGCATCTGGACAAGCTGCCGCACCTGCTCATCCGTCCAGCCGGTAATATACGGGGCGAAGCAGACGTTCACCGCCTTCCATTCTATCGGCCCGGCGAAATTTCCCTGCAGGGCGGCGCTGAACCGCACCATATGCGCGAGGAGCACCTCTGCATGCCGTGCCGGCTTCGCCCGGGAAGACAGGTTGGGCAGATCGATTCCGTGTTCCTTGATATGCTCCAGCGATTGGGCCGAGCAGTAAGGGCGGTCGATATACCCGAGATTGTGGAGGTGGAAATCCCCGGAAAGATGGGCTTCGCTCACGTCTTGAGAAAAGACGCTGTTCAGTGCGTATTCCCTTTTTATGCCGAGGGCCAGGGTAAGATTGGTCCCCTCCGGCCAGTGGGGAACATTGGCGTTCTCGCGGTTTCGATGGGCGATGAGATTGCCGATATCGTAGAGGGGAAAACCGAGCCGGGCATGGGCCCGCCTCGCGTGCTCGAGCCCTCTTTCGATCAGGCGGGCGTTTACGAGCTCGCGGATCAGAGGGGCCGTGAGGGTGGCGATTCCTGAGGAGAAAATCTGCTTTTCCACTTCCCGGCTTATGGCTTCCGCCGTATCGCCGTCCACATAGGTCTCCAGAAGCAGGGCGTCAACTATCTTCTGCCGGTTCCATTGGACGACATCCTCATTGGACGTCCTGACGAAGAGCGTAATATCCGTCGTATCCTTCTTCACGGGTGTACGTTGCTTCGTCCTCACGCGCCGGCCCCGGCGGCCTGTTTCTTTTCCATTCCGGTAAAAGAGAGCCGCTTGATCTGCCGGATCGCCTGCCGGATCCTGTTTTCATTTTCGACAAGGGCAATGCGCAGATAGCCATCGCCCTCCGGGCCGAAAGCGATTCCGGGGGAGACCGCCACTTCCGCCTCTTCCATGAGACGAACAGAATAGTCCATTGATCCGAGGGCGCGGAAGGGCTCGGGGATCGGGGCCCAGATGAACATGGACGCCCTCGGTTTTTCGACCTTCCATCCGATGGAGTTCAGTCCGTCGCAGAGCACGTCCCTTCTGCTCTGGTAAATCGCAGCCTGTTTCAGGATTTCCTTGTCACAGTGGCGGAGGGCGATTATCGCCGCAATCTGCACCGCCTGGAAGAGGCCGTAATCGTAATAGCCTTTTATGCGCGAAAGGGCGTCGACGATTCTGGGATTCCCGAGGCAGTAGCCTACTCTCCAGCCCGCCATGTTGTACGATTTGGAAAGAGTGCCGAATTCAACGGCCAGGTCCCTGGCCCCTTTGACCTGCAGAATGCTCGGGGCCTCATATCCGTCAAAAGTCACCCTGGCGTAAGCGAAATCGTGGATGATGATCAGCCGCCTCCGCCTCGCTACCCTGACCGCCTCCTCCAGAAATCCCAGATCCACCGTCCGGGCCGTGGGGTTATGCGGGAAATTCAGGAAAAGAACTTTTGGGGCGGGAGAATGGGTGCGGCAGATCTCATCGACGCTCTTCAGAAAGGTTTCATCATCCTCGTGAGGCACGCGGACGACCTCCGCGCCGGCAATTACGGCCGAATAAATATGTATCGGAAAGGCGGGGACGGGGACAATCGCGGCATCTCCCGGCCCCAGCAGCGCCAGGGACAGATGAGAAACGCCCTCCTTCGAGCCGATCGTGCAAAGGACCTCCGTATCGGGGCTGAGCGACACTCCATACTGCCGCTCATAATAGAGGGAAATCTCCCGCCTGAGGTTATGAATTCCCGAAGCCACCGAATAGCGGTGATTCCTCGGATCCCGGACGACCTCGCAGAGCTTGTCAACAACGTTCCGGGGCGTCGGGTCGGAAGGGTTTCCCATGGCCAGGTCGATAATATCTGCCCCGGCCTTCCTCTTTTCCAGTTTCAATTTGTTTATCCTGCCGAATACATACGGCGGGAGCATGTCCATTCTTCTTGAAAAACTGATAAAGTCATCGTGGTTTTCCATTTTCTGCCTCTCCTTGCCGGTAAAAAAAAGCCCTGAAAAATACATCCAGGGCCTCAATAAAAAAGGCCATGGACAATTTGCTTATCCTGCCCATGGCCTGTGAGATTTTGTAATCAGAGGGATCCGCCACACGCCATGGGCCGTTTAGCCCTGGCTGCCGCTGCCGCCTGCATCGTGATGACGGAAAACATGTAATCCCTTTCGCTTTGTTGTTTTAAAGCATATTCAGGAATCTTGCAGTTGTCAAATGATTTTTACCCGGGCTAAAGGTAAAGGGCAAAAGGCAAATGGCTTAAAAAACAGCAGACAGATTCAGATCTCCTGTCAGGTTTTTCGCCCTTAGCCTTGGGCCCTTAGCCTTTTGCCTGACTCACAGATTGGTTTTAGAGTGATAATTCATCTCCCCCGCCAGGGCCTGTTCCGCGGCTTGCGTCAGGTCGCTGTCGTGGTCGTGGGAAAGCGAGAACACACGGAGGTGGACAACACGCGCCGGAATGAACCTGTAGATCTCCTGGAGAGGCTCGGGCGAGGTCGTTCCCGTTGCCGGATTATAGATGTTGATGCGCCTGTTTCTTTCCGACATCGGGTTCAGGGGCCGGGGGTCCTGGGTGGCGAGATCCACTCTGAATCTCAGCTTTTTCAAACGGGGCGGGAGCTGCCTACGGATGCGAGCCTCGTATTCCCTCTCTCCGGAAAAGCTTGCTCCCTTCTGTAGCTGGTCGATGGAAAGCTCGGCGGAGTAGGACATCTTCCATTTGACCTTGCGGCTGTGCAGCTTTTCCCATTCCAGCGCCACCGATCTCTTCTTCTTCTCGCCGGAGGTAAGCCATTGCCGCACCGTCTGGAACAGGCTCCATTCGTCGCAGCGGAGATAGGAATCGAGCTTTTCCGCCGGATTGAACGGGTACGCCATGCCCATGGTATCCCGGAATATCTCCTGCAGGTGCAGATCCAGGGCGCGCGTCGTCCGGTGATAATAAACATTGGAATAGAGATTCAGGCGGGCGTTGATGAAGCGGCTGAGCGCAGAGGTCCCCGCCTGGTGAAGCGTCAGACCCTGGTCCGTGAAGAATGTGTAAGACCGCAACCTTGCTATATCTACAAGGTCGAGCGAGAAGCCGGTCATGTATGCGTCGCGCTGGACGTAGTCCAGGTTGTCCACGGTGTAGATTCCCGAAAATAGCTGGCGCAGGTGCAGCAGCCAGGACGGCTTGTCCGCCGGCTCCCCGCCTGCCGGCAGCTTGATGAGAAAAGCGATGTATTCCGGCTCCAGCGTCTCGCCTTTGGCAAACGGGCCGTTCGGGCTTCGCCTGATCCCGCGGATCGTTTCCGCAAGCTTTTTCCTGATGATCCGCTGCCCGATCAGTTCGTGGTTAAGGCCGAATGAGTCAAGGAAATGATCGTCGAAGAAGTGTCCGTAGGGCCCGTGGCCGATATCGTGGAGAAGCCCTGCGACCCGGAGGCACTCTTCAATGAAATGAATCGAAGGGCAGTTCCTGCAGACGCCGGCGAGGCTGGGATAAAGGTATCTCCCGAATTCGCCGGCGATGTGCATTGTTCCAAGGGAGTGCTGGAAGCGGCTGTGTTCGGCGGATGGGTACACCCACCTGGCGCTCTGAAGCTGATATATCCTGCGCAGGCGCTGGAGCCAGGGCGAATCTATGAGGTCCTGTTCTGTCCCCTCCGCGAGCGAATCCGCGGAGCGGATGGTGAACCAGGCGTACTGGTGAATCGGGTCGGCGATCAGAGCCTTGCCGTCGAAGATCCGCGCGGGTTCCGATTTGCCGGTTTTCCTCGACCCGCTCATTTCCTCCCGACGACGATTATCAGCTGATACATTGAACTCCAGGTCATCGGTTTCGTGACGGCATTCGCGCCGATTTTCTGGGCTACCTGCTTGGCTTCGTTTGCCAGGCCCGCCGCATGAAACACTGTCGTAATGGCAAATGAACGGGGCGCCCGATCAACCCTGCCTACCGAGTAGCCGGCTTCAGAAAGTTTCTTTGAAAGCGCCCGAGCTGACGAGAGCCGAGTATTGCCGGCCAGGATCTTTATTTTGAGATCCTTTTTCAATACCTGGGCTTCGGCCGCGGCGTCTTTCTGCTTTTCGGGCTGGAGCTCTTTTTTCAGCTTCCGAACTTCTTCGTTCAGTCCGGCCATTCCGGATTGAAGGGCTTTCCTCTCCGCCTCCAGTCTGGCAATTTCCGCCTGTCGCTCTGCCAGGGTTTTTTCCTGGGCCTTAACCGAAGCCTCAAGTCCGGCCACCTCTTTTTTCAGGGATTCGTTGGCGGTCGTCAGTTCCTTGATGCTTTTTTCGTAGCTGCCGTCCATGCATTTGGACAACCCCGCGCAGCCGGAAAATGCAAAAACACCGCTTAGAAGCAGGAAAATCAGGAGCTTTCCTTTCATATCACCCTCCTTTTCCGGTTGGTACACACCTCAAATATAGGAAAGAAGGGAAAAAATCCAGCAATTTCCTGCAGGCCGCGACAGGGCGGAGGAGATTGCCTTTTCCCGCCGTCATGATTATGATAAGCGCGAGCGAACGTACATGAAAAATTACAGCCGCGTTTTATTCTTCTTGTTAATTGTTCTTTTCCTCCTGCCGGGGCGGATCGGGGGGCAGGAGAAATTTCCCCGTCCGACGGGTGCGATAAACGATTTTGCGGGAATCATCCCTGCCGAATACGAAAGCAGGATGAACAGTATCGCAGAAGAAACGCTGCGGAAAACAGGCGCATCCATCGTGGTTGCGACCTTCCCGACGGCGGGAGACATCTCCGCCGATGAATTCGCCAACCGGCTGTACGCGGACTGGGGCGTAGGGAAAAAGGGGGAAGATAAGGGCGTCCTGATCTTTCTCGCCCTGAAGGAGAGGAAAATCAGGATAGAAACGGGCTACGGCGTGGAGGGCATCCTGCCCGACGGCCTGGTCGGGGAAATACTCGACCGGCATACGATTCCCTTTCTGAGGAAGGGGGAGTACGGGCGCGGACTCCTGGGGACGGTAAAGGCGGTTTCCGAGGTCATTGCCGCGGATGCAGGGGTCTCGATCGGAGACGGGCCGTCGGCCGCCAGGGAACGTATGAAACGCATTCCGGGCAGGCTCGGCCTCTGGGAATGGGTCCTGATCGGAATCGTACTCGCCTTTCTCATCGGCACAAAACCCGGGCGCTATCTCCTGCTCTGGATGATTATCAGCTCGAGCAGGGGATCCGGCGGGGGAGGTTTCGGCGGTTTCGGCGGCGGCGGGTTCGGCGGGTTCGGCGGGGGATCGAGCGGAGGCGGAGGCGCAGGCCGGGGTTTCTGAATCCGGTAGCGAGCGCATTCCCCGTCCGCCTCGGGTCCGCCTAGGCGGACGGGGTAAGCGAGCGAATCATGTTTAAGCATTTTCCTTAAGGATAGAAGACTCTCCGGAGCTTGCTCCGGATAGTCTTCAAAGGAGGAAGTATGGCGGGAATACCTGAAAAGCCGGAGGAGGTTTTTTCGGATTTTTCCGGCGATCTCGGGGAGCTGTTCGGGGACGGGCTGGCCTCCATTATCCTGTATGGAAGCGGGGCGAGCGGAGATTATATACCGGGGAAATCGGACCTTAATTTCCTCGTCGTGCTGAACGAGAGCGCCCTGGAGAAACTCGAGGACGCCGCGCCTCTGCAGAAGAAGTGGAGAAAAAGAAGAATCGCTGCGCCTCTGTTCATGACGCAGGAGGACCTGTGCCGCTCCATCGACTCTTTTCCCTTGGAGTTCCTGAATATAAAACAGAGCTATATCCCCGTGCACGGGCCGGATGTCCTGAAGGACCTCGCCCTCGATCCTGAATCGGTCCGGCTGCAGTGCGAAAGGGAGCTCCGGGGGAAGGCCCTCCTGCTGCAGGGGCGTTTTCTGGAAACCGGGGGAGATGCGAAGCGGATACGGGAGCTGATCGGAGTGTCAATTATCGCATTCCTGTCCATATTCAGAGGGCTGCTCCATATGAAAGGTGTGGAGATACCCCGCGGACGGAAAGATCTCGTCGATGCCGCCTGCGCTTTATTCGGGATAGATAAGAAGACATTCCTTGACTGCATAGAAATAAAGGAAGAGGGCAGGAAATTCAGCGCCGACGAAACAAAGAGTATTTTCCGGGCCTACTTGAGGGAAGCGAGAAATCTCGCCCGGAAAGTGGACCGGATTTAATAAAAGGTTTCCGGTATCAGGCTTTAACGAACGATGCCCGGAACCCGACACCTGATTCCCGAAACCATTTTTAATCAGGAGGTTAATATGAAGAAAGGTATGTTGATCGCCCTGGCTGTTGCGGCGATAGTCGTTTTGTCCGGGTACTTCTTTTTCCAGGGCACATACAACAGTCTCGTTTCCCTGGATGAGCAGGTCAAGACTTCATGGGCCCAGGTTCAGAACCAGCTTCAGCGCCGCTATGACCTCATCCCCAACCTTGTGGAGACGGTGAAAGGGTATGCGCGGTACGAAAAGGAAGTCCTGACCGAAGTAACGAACGCGCGGGCCAGGGTGGGGGGCGCCAGGACGGTTTCCAGCCAGATCGAGGCCAATAACGAACTGAGCAGCGCCCTCAGCAGGCTGCTGGTGGTAGTGGAGAGATATCCGGATCTCAAGGCCAATCAGAATTTCATCCGGCTCCAGGACGAGCTTGCCGGCACCGAGAACAGGATCGCGGTCGAGCGGAAGCGCTATAATGAATCCGTGCGGCAGTATAATGTTAAAATCCGGAGCTTCCCGGAAAACATCGTGGCGGGAATGTTCGGATTCGAGCGGGCGGCCTTTTTCGAAGTGCCGGAGGCCGCGAAAGCCGCGCCGCAGGTAAAATTCTGAGGGGCGTTGGGCATTAGGCTTCAGGCGTTGGGTAGATTACACAGGAAACTGCTCTCCGTTTGGAAGGACCCGAGAAATAAACTGCTTTATAGAAAAGCGCTGCATGGCGAGCTTGTCGCACCATGCAGCGCTTTTTTCACTTGAACCCTCGAAACCCCTTGCCCCCTGCCTTACCTTGCCAGATACCCCCCGTCCACCGCGATGATCTGTCCGGTCACATAGGCGGATGCATCCGAGGCGAGAAAGACGGCGAGGCCTTTTATATCATCGATATCGCCGACGCGGCGCAGGGGAATCATCCGAAGCATTTCCTCATAGGCTTTCTTGAATTCCGGTTTTTCGATGTAAGCCATCATGTCCGTCCGGAAGAATCCGGGAGCGATGGCGTTGACCCGGATATTGTAAGAGGCGAGTTTTACAGCCAGGTTCATCGTCAGGAGGTTGACTGCGGCTTTCGTGGAATTGTAAGGCACCGCGGGATGAACCGCCTCGTCCGATCCGCGAAAGCTCATGATTGAAGAGATGCTGATTATGCTGCCGCCGCCCTGCTCTTTCATGACCCGCGCGGTTTTCTGGGTCAATATCCAGAGTCCCCGCACATTTATGTTGAAAAGCTGATCCCATTTCTCCAGGGGAAAATCCAGCGTCGGGGCGCCCCAGGTTGCTCCCGCGTTATTCACGAGGATATCGATTTTCGGGAAAATCTCCTGAGACTTCCGGAACATGGCGTCGATCGACTTCTCGTCTCCCAGATCGCACGCGATGGGGACGCAGCGCACGCCCGTCAGCTTCTCGATTTCCGCAGCGGCGGATTCGAGGTTTTTCATTTTACGCGAGGTGACGACCAGGTTCGCTCCCGCCTCAGCCAGGCCGGTCGCGATAAATTTTCCGATTCCCCTGCCCCCTCCCGTCACCAGGGCCGTCTTGCCCTTTATACTGAACAACTCACCCATTTTCTTCATTACTTCACCGCCTTTCAGGTTTCGGCAAATTAGCATCAATGTGGCGCTTCAGATCCATGGGCTGATACCCCCAGTCGCGGATCTTTGTAAAGCTCTTCACGATCTCCCCGACCCCGAAGACCATGCCTGCGGCGAGCGCCGACGCGAGCAGTATTATGACAAGCCATATTCCCGTCTTCCTGGCCTTCTTTTTCCTGGTCAGCCTGCGGTTGATTGATTCCAGCTTGGCGTTTTTCAAAGCCAGATCGTCCCGCTCTTTTTTCAGGGTTTCCATCTGCCACTGCAGGGCCCCTGTTTTTTCCTCCGAAACTGCAGTTGTACGGCGCAGCTCCTCATTGCCCGCCATAATCTTGTCCTCAATCCGCTTTATCCTTATCTGATTCCGCACGCGGGCCGTGAGTTCCTTCGGATCGAAAGGCTTGGCGATGAAATCGTCGGCGCCGCTTTCGAGAGCTGAAACGGCTCCCTCTCTGCGGTCCACCCCGGAAACGATGATGATTTTGTTTAGAGAGAAGCCGGGCAGGGTGCGAATTCTGCGCGTAAGCTCAATTCCGTCCACCCGGGGCATGAGGAAGTCGATCAGGATCAGGTCCGGAACGCCTTTAAGCTCCTTGGTCATGGCCTCGTCGCCGCTTGCGGCGGTCTCGACTTCATAGCCGGAATCCCTGAGAACGTCCGCCATGAACTCCAGCGACTCGGGATCGTCGTCGACGACCAGTATGTAACCGCCGTCTCCGGGATCGGCCGTCCCGGTATCAATCTTCGGATCTCTTTCCATTTCCATTGTCACTGCCTGCCGGGCTGATGCGCGCGTTTTATACCGGACAGGGCCCGTGAATGGAGCCGTCCGGCATTATCTCGACGTCCCGGTTCCCCCTGCGCGCCATCCGGGTAAGGATAGCCGGGATCTCTTTGCCGCGTGTGGACCGGATTGCCTCTTCCACTGTTCGGAAAGCGTTCAGCTCTTTCAAGGTCATCATCGTCGGCAGGACCATGCGGAAGCGCCTGTTCTCGTATTCGGAGAGGGCCTCGCCGGGCGTGATCCAGACATGTCTGGTCAATTCCCTTCCATCGTGCCTGGCGCTCTGGCGGGGCGGGGCGGCGGCAAGGAAAAATCGCACATCGTAGCGGATCGGCAGGGGCGCCGGCGTTATCCAATGCGCGAAATAATGAAGCCGATCTGCGGCCAGCAGTAATCCCTCTTTTTCAAGGAAGCTTCTGAAGGCGATCTCTTTGCGCCAGAGTTTTTTCCGATACCCTGAAAATCTGTCCGAATCGACGGACGAATCGATTGATGCGATTTTCCCGCTGCGATCATACGCGAGCAGAAGGCCGACTTCTTCAAAAGTCTCGCGGATGCCGGCGACCCACAGACCGAGAGAACGCGCCGGGGATGGCGTATCCGTCATGATATTTCTTGCCGCATCCCCGGTCAAACCCGCGCACAGCGGCTCCATTCCGGAGCAATCCTCCTCATCCAGCGCTCCGCCGGGAAAGACGTACGAGTCGGCGACGAACCGGCTGGTCGGATGCCGCAGCACCATGAGGACCTCGATTGCCCTTTCTCCCCGCCGCTCGGAATCCCTGACCAGAATGACCGTCGCGGCATCTTTAGGCTCTACTGTCTCCATTTTCCAATTACTTTTTCAATACGGCTATTGTTTCAATATGCTTTGTTTGCGGGAACATATCTATCGGCCTGAGCAGTTCGAGCCGGTAACCGCGACCGGCAAGCAGACTGATGTCGCGGGCCTGAGTGGCGGGGTCGCAGGATACATATACAATTTTTTCGGGCTCCAGCTCCGTGATTGCCGTCAGAGCGGACCCGGCGCAGCCGGTCCGGGGCGGATCCAGAATAATCACGTCGGGACTGAATCCCCGGTCAGCCAGTTCCCCGGCCTTTTCCTCCACCATTCCTTCCAAAACGGAGTCCCGGGAAAATCCCGCATCCTCCAGATTCGCCCTGGCGCACTCCGCCGCTTCCGGATCGGTTTCAATTCCGTATATCTTTTTGGCCTTTTCCGCAAGGAAGACTGTAAACAATCCCGAACCGCAATAGCAGTCGAGGACGTTCCCGTTCCCCTCTTCTCCGCTCATCTCGAGCACGGAGTCCACCAGCCGTTCCGTAAGCAGTGAATTGGCCTGAAAGAAGCCGTGATAGGGAGCAGCAAGGACCCTTTTTTTTACCTCCCTCGCGACCCGGTCGGGCCTGCTTCCGGACGTTTCGAAGGGAATGCCGGACCAGAAAATTTCCGAACCGTTTCCGGCCTTTTCTCTCCCCGGCAGCGTGCTGCGGAAAATCCGATAGTTTTCATTTATGCTCTCGTCCACGATTTCGCAGCGCTCGATATCCACCAGCCTGAAACCGCTCGTGTCCATGAATCCTGCCGAATAGCCGCACTGCATTCCGAGGTGAAATTCCGCCTTGCAGCGGTACCCGTAACTGCGCGGCGAGGGAATTGTCTCGCATACCGGAATCGCTTCCGGGATGGAGTCGAAACCGCCGATCCTCCGGAAACACTCGATAACCTGTTCCCGCTTGGCGCTCAATTGCCGTTCATAAGCGATATGCTGGTACTGGCAGCCTCCGCAGCGCGTGTAATACCGGCACAGGGGCTCGACGCGATCCGGCGACGGGTTCAGGACGCTCAGCAGCCGGCCCCTCAGATAGCGCTTTCGGACCTCGGTTATGCGGACCTCCACCTCATCACCTGCCGCCGCAAAAGGAATAAAGGTTACCATATCCTTTATCTTCCCCACGCCGTCTCCCCCGTACGCCAGCCTGCTTACGGCGGTCCGCTCCCGCTTTCCCCTGTAAAAACCCAGGTTCATGTAAATACCGGATCTCCCTGGAATCCTCCACGATATCGGTGTAAGCTATAACATCTTTTCACTGCCCGGTAAATGGAGCAGCGGCGGGATCCGGCTTTGCCGCCCCTTTACAACCGGCCGGATACCTGCTAACTTCATTCGCCGTTTTTGCCTGTAGCCGGAGGATTCATTGCAGCAGCGGAATGTACATCGCATCGAAAAGGGGGGCAGGAATATAATCCTGCTCGGCACCGCCCATGTTTCGCGGGACAGCGCGGATCTCGTGGAAAGGACAATTGCCGAGGAAAAACCGGACACTGTCTGCGTCGAGCTTTGCCGGTCTCGCTACGAGGCTATCAAGCAGACGGAAAAATGGCGGGACACCGACATCATCAAAGTGATCCGGGAGAAGAGGGCTTCCCTGCTTCTCTTCCAGCTCCTGATGGCTGCTTTTCAGAAGAAGATCGCCGACAGATTCGGAATCCGGCCCGGCGAGGAAATGAAAAGGGCCGTGGAGAAGGCGGAAGAGACAGGGGCGGAGGTGGTCCTGGCGGATCGGGACATCCGTACTACCCTGCTCCGCGCATGGAGAAAAATGGGGTTCTGGGCAAAATTCAAGCTGTTGCCGGAGACGCTTGTTTCCATTATCATGTCCGAGGAAATAAAAGAGGAGGACGTAGAGCGCCTCAAACAGCAGGATGCGCTCGAGCTCGCCCTTCAGACATTCGGGAAGAAGATGCCGGAAGTGAAGTCGACGCTGATAGACGAGAGAGACAGGTATCTTGCGCGTAAAATTTCGCTTGCGCCCGGAGAAAAAATCGTCGCTGTCGTCGGGGCGGGCCACGTCCCCGGAATTCTGGAAAACCTGGACCGGGAGACGGATATTTCCGAACTGGAGAAACTTCCGCCCCGCTCGCGTTTCGGGCCGGTTTTGTCCTGGGGAATGTTCGCGGCCGTAATCGGGCTTTTCATCGCCGGGTTTTTTTATGCCGGCGAGGAGGCGAGTCTGAACATGATCAAATGGTGGACGTTGATCACGGCGGCATCGGCAGGACTGGGTGCAATCCTCGTCCTGGCGCATCCGCTCACGATAGCGACGGCCGCGTTTTCAGCCCCGATCGCGACGATTCATCCCCTGATAGCCACCGGCTGGGTGGCGGGCCTGATGGAAGCGGCGATCAGGAAACCGAGGGTCAAGGACTTTCTGGACCTTGCCGAAGACATCGGATCGGTTCGGGGATTCTGGCGCAACCGTATCACGAGGCTGCTCATACTTATCGCTATTGTGAATCTTTCGGCGGCTGCGGGCACTTTCATCGCCATTCCTTTCGTAGTCCGGTTTCTCCATTCCTGAGGCCGAGCATGACGGAGCAGCGGAAAAAGTCGATCCTTTGTCCAAGGTGCAGGAAGCTGGTGAGTTCCGACGAGGAATACTGTCCGTATTGCGGAATGTCCCGGCCCGGCTCCTGGTGGAAGGGGAGCTTAAGCAGGTTTTACAGCAATCCCCAGGACCTCGTCCGCAGCATCATCTGGCTGAACGCCGCGCTGTTCATTTTTTCCATCCTGCTTTTTCCTACCCGGATCGGCTTTTCCGCCAACCCCTTCGCTTTCCTTTCCCCGTCCGACGAGAGCCTTTTCGTGCTCGGCGCAACGGGCACTATCCCGATCGGCATATTCAGGCGGTGGTGGACGCTTGTCTCCGCCAATTTTCTGCACGGCAGCATTCTGCATATTTTTTTCAACATGGCGGCCCTTCGCCAGCTCGGACCCTTTGTCGCGGCCGAATACGGGGCGAGCCGTTTCCTTTCCATTTACATCATCAGCGGGGTCGCGGGATTCCTGGTTTCGTATGTCGCCGGAATACCCTTTACGATCGGCGCATCCGCCAGCCTCACCGGCCTGATCGGCGCGATCCTTTACTACGGAAAGAGCAGGGGAGGAATTTACGGGCAGGCTATTTACAAGCAGGCAACCGGTTGGGTGATCGGCATTGCCGTGATCGGCCTGCTCGTTCCAGCCATCAACAACTGGGCGCACGGAGGAGGACTCGCCTGCGGGCTTCTGATCGGCTGGTTGTTGGGCTACGAAGAAAAAAGGCCGGAAACATCATTTCACCGCGGTCTCGGGGCGTTCCTGGTCTTCATTACCGCGGCAATACTCGTGTGGGCGGTGTTCCAGTCGCTCTTCCTCCGGTTCATCAGGATGTAATTTAGCATACCTTCCAATTAAGCCTGTAATCTGGTATATAGATCGATACTAAATCCCTGTACAAGGAGATACGCGATGAAGAAAATGCTCTTGCTGATATGCGTAGGGATTATCGTGTTCGGCGCCGGCCAGGCAATGGCTGAATCAAAGCCGGTACAGCTCAGTCTCACCCCGGATGTTGCGATCTACGACAGAACCACTAGAATTGAAGGATTCAGTCTCGGTTTCTGGAGTGAAAACCCTCAGTCAGCGTTTGCCCTGGGACTTGTGAACGGATCTACAGGCGACAGCGTCGGCTTTACCTGGGGAATTCTGGTCAACTACGCGGATAACTATAAAGGCGTGCAATGGTCGATCGTCAACTACAATAAAAAGAACTTCACCGGGTGGCAGAGCGCCTTTTATAATCACACGGGCGGCATGATGAAAGGACTTCAGACGGGCGCGGTTAACTATGCGGAGAATTTTAAGGGTCTCCAGCTCGGAATCATCAACTATGCCGAAAAGGCGTCAGGCGGCGTTCAGATCGGGGTAATCAATATCCTGCCGGAAAACAAGTGGTTCACCGGTCTCCCCGGAGAACTGGCTCCCGGCATGGTCATCGTCAACTGGAGGTTCTAAAAAAAGTTCAGAGTTCAGAGTTCAGAGTTCAGGGTTCAGAGTTTAACCCTGGGCTCTGAACCCTGGAATTATGAAGCGTCCGCACCCGGGCGCTTTTTTTATTTGCGAAGAAAATACGGATGTAGCCGGGATTTTATTTTAGCTTGAGCGAAAGGTAGACTGCGTTATCGTTCCGTTTGCCAATCAGGATGATCCTTAATACGTTATTTTCATATTTATCGTAAATAATTCGATATTCCCCGATATCAACCCGTAAAAAGGGATATCCCTTCAGTTCGGCAGAATCGTTTGGTCGAGGATTTTCAAGTAAGGAAAGTATTTTGTTTATTACTTGTCTGAACTGTTTCGGAGGAAGGGTGTCAAGAAACTTCTTTGCTTCTCGACCTAACAGGAGCTTCAGCATTCAGTTTCCCTTTAATCCAGTCCTTCGTTTCCTTCTCGCTCAAGAAACCTTTCGAAACAGCGGCCAGGGCCTTTTCGCCCCAGATTTTGTCTTCCAGTGCGGTCAGCCGCTCGTATTCGGCCGCAGATATGATAACAGCCACCCTCCGGCCCTGCTTCTCGATCGCGACCGGCTCGGTAATCGCCATTTCAAGTAAATGGCCAAACTTGTTTTTTGCATCCGTAGCATTTGTTCCCTTCATAATCCACTCCCCCCGATTGGCAAAGCCAATTTAGCTAATATGGACATATTAGTCAAGCCTTTTTTGTTGGGATTTGAAAACCGTGCTGTTCAGAAGCTTACCCAGACCCGGATTCGGGGGCTATTCCAGGTGCGGGGTGCAAAACCCTATTCCGGTAATGAGGCATGCCGAACTTTGTATGTCGACCGGCTATTCAGAAGTGCCCAGATACGAGGCCCCCGCAGCCCCGAGGCGCGCAGCATACTTTTTGCGTATGTGAGCAGACGAGGGGCAAGAGAAACGAAGTAGATGGACGCTTATGGATAGCCGGTCACATGAAACGGTGGAAGCGATCCCGCTTAGCCTTGCATATCGGGCACACCTCCGGCGGCTTTTCCCGCGCACAAAGGTATCCGCAGACCTTGCAGCGCCAGACGGGATAGGCGAGAGCGGAAACGGGACCGGTCCCGGCGGGTTTTTCGGAAAGGACTTTTCTCTCGTCGGGCGGCGGCCTTCGCTCGGGGATGGAGGAAACCTTCTGTTCGCCTTTAAGAACCGCCCCGGATACATAAAGGGCGCAATAGCACGTTCCGAAATCGTCGAGATCAGGGTCGCGGTAATCGCAGGGACAGATTATATCGCGGTCCTCTTCCTTACTGCCGGAGGCGAGGCGGCACGGACACGACCAGTAGCCGTATCTCTTTTCGTTGATCAGCATCCCGCGGATGAGGTCTTTTGTGAACGACTCGTCCGGGTTGAGAAAGTAGCCCTTGGGTTCAACATCCTTCTTGAGTTTCTGATACGCTGCTTCGATCTCCTGATCCGAAGGCTCATAGCCGCCCGTTTCGCTCATTTTCCAAGGGCCTCCCGGATTTCCTTCTCATTGAATCCCACGATGCACCGGGCATCATCGATCACCATGGAAGGAAAAGAGCAGGCGGGGTTCCATTTCCTGACCTCGTCCATGGCTTCGGCGCGGTCTTTTTCGCCCAGCTGGTCTACATCCGTGTACTGGAACCCGACATTCATCGCCTTCAGCAGCTCTTTTGTCTTTTTGCACCACCCGCAGGTGCTGAGGGCGTAAAGCATGACATTTCCCCGGTCCTCCCCGTCCACACGTTTGGTTTTCATGGAATGCGCCTCCCGCATATTAGTGAAAGGTGAAAGTAAAAAGGTAGAAGGTAAAAGAAAGAGTGTTCATTTTAAGCGATTCGGGGGAAAATGGAAAGAAAGAAGAGTTTGGGTCTTTCGGGCAGTTTCGCTTTTTACTTTCCTCCATTTACTAAAAAGGTTGACAGCTCCCGGCGGCGGTTCGTATAATTCAACACTTTGAATTGCTTGAAAATGGCCGGGTCCCGCGCAACGCAGGATTGTGAACCCCGTCAGGTCCGGAAGGAAGCAGCGGCAACAATTTACTGCGTGTGCTGTGGGGAAACCCGGCCACCTTCAACAAACTGCCCAAAAACGCCCATCCCCGCCTCCGCGGGGACGGAGTCTGCGGCGTTGCGCTTCGCCCCTCGTGGTTCGACAGGCTCACCATGACAAAGCCGGAGCCTGTCCTGAGCTTGTCGAAGGAGCCTTGCATCTGGACATTTTTGGACAGTTTGTGCAAGTTGCACGGGTTCACAACCTTTGTCTTCGGCCAGAGATTAAAGAAATTATGGAGTACCTTGTTTTAGCCAGGAAGTGGAGGCCGCAGGTTTTTGAGGACGTGGTGGGGCAGGACCATGTCACAAAAACGCTGGGGAACGCCGTCCGGCAGGGACGGGTGGCGCACGCGCTCCTTTTCAGCGGACCGCGGGGGATCGGCAAGACCTCCGTCGCCAGGATTCTGGCGAAGGCCCTGAACTGTGAAAAGGGACCCACGGGCATCCCCTGTAACGGATGCGTCAACTGCCGCGAGATAACCGACGGCATTTCCATGGATGTTCGGGAAATAGACGGCGCATCCAACCGGGGAATAGATGAAATAAGGGAATTGCGTGAAAACGTGAGATTCACACCCGCTTCCGCTCCCTGCAAGGTCTATATAATCGACGAAGTCCACATGCTTACCAAGGAGGCCTTCAACGCCCTCCTCAAAACGATCGAAGAGCCTCCCCGGCACGTCATTTTCATTTTTGCGACAACCGAGATTCACCGGGTTCCCATGACTATCCTGTCCCGGTGCCAGCGGCACGATTTCCGGCGAGTATCTTCCGCTCAGATCAGGGGACAGCTCAGGAAGATTGCAGATGCGGAATCGATCCGTGTCGGTGAAACGGCTCTCGGCTGGATCGCCGAAGCAGCCGAGGGGAGCATGCGGGATGCGGAGAGCATCTTCGACCAGGTAATTTCCTATGCGGGAACCGAGATCAGGGAGGAAGCGATCAGCGATCTGCTCGGCAGGTCCGACCGGAAGCTGATAACTTCTCTTGCCGGAGCCATCCTGGACCGGGACGGGAAAAAATGCCTGGAAACAGCCGCCGAGGCGTATTACGCGGGGCTGGACATCAGGCAGTTTCATGGCCGGCTCACGGAGCATTTTCTGAAGCTGATCGTGATGAAAATTTCCGGGACGGATAGCGGCCCCGCCGATCTTTCCGAAGAGGAGCGCAAAGCCCTTGGCGAACAGGCGGAGAAGGCCTCGCGCGAAACCCTCCGGCGCATGCTCGATATTCTGCTTTCGAGCGACGAAGAGATGAGGAGAAGCGGCAACCCGAAGATGTATTTCGAATGCGTTCTGATCCGGTTGGCGAACCTCGAGCCGAGGCTTCCCCTTGATGAGATCCTCGCGAAAATAGAATATCTTGAGAAGAAGCTGTCGGCAGAGGCCGAACCGAACAGATCTGCCTCCTTCTCTCCTGCCTCCGCCGCGGGTCCGGAGGAGGCAGGCCAAGTGATGCCGAAATCATCAGGCGATCTCTGGCAGGAGTTCAAGGATCTGGTAAAGGCCAAAAGCCCTCCTCTCTGGTCCCAGGTCAATGCGGGCGTATTTCTTGGCTGCGAGGACGGCCGCTTGCGCATAGGTTTTCCTCGGGACTACCTGTTCATGGACAGCCTCAGAAAAAATTCCAGGCTGAGCGAGATTGCGGCGGAATTGCTTAAGCGGGAAGCGTCTGTTGAAATAGAAGCGCTGGATGCCGGCGCGGGAGAAAGCGGATTGGTCCGGAACGGTTCATTAAACAACAGGAAAAACCACCAGCAGGTAAGGCGCGAGGCGCTTGGTAACCCCATGGTCCAGAAAATCCTGGACGTTTTCGAGGGCGCCGAGATCCGCGAAGTCGTTCCCCTCGAAAAAAAGACAAAAAGCGAGGATTGAACCCCGGCAAATAACGCTTGCGTCCAGGATATTGTAAGATTTCGCAGAAAAGGAGAATAAATGGCACAAAACTTCGGCAACATAATGAAACAGGCCCAGCAGCTTCAGCAAAAGATGCTGAAACTCCAGGAGGAGCTTGCCTCCCGAACCGTCGAGGCAACCGCCGGGGGAGGCATGGTTACTGCCGTTGTCAACGGGAAGCATGAACTGGTATCCCTCCGGATCGAAAAAGATGTGGTCAATCCGGACGATATCGAAATGCTGCAGGACCTGATCGTCGCGGCTGTAAATGAGGGCATCCGCAGGGCCCAGGAAATGGCGCAGGCCGAAATGTCTAAAATCACCGGCGGGCTCAATATTCCGGGAATAGGTTGAGTCTCTCATGGCGGGATATGCACCTCCAATAAAGAGGCTGATCGAGGAACTCGGCCGCTTTCCGGGTATCGGGGAAAAGACCGCGAGCCGTCTTGCAAACTTCATTCTTCAATCTTCGGAAGACGATGCGCGCAGGCTGGCGGAAAGCATTCTGGACGTTAAAAGGAAGATCCGCCTCTGTTCCGTCTGCTTTCATCTTACCGAGGATGATCCATGTGAGATCTGCCGCAACGGGTCGAGGGAAAAAGATATCGTCTGCGTCGTGGAAGACCCGGATTCACTTCTGGCCGTAGAGGCGAGCGGGAGTTTTCGCGGGACCTATCACGTTCTTCATGGAACCCTCTCCCCCCTTGACGGGATCGGGCCCGACCAGTTGAAATTGGCGGAACTGGCTCGGAGAGTGGAGCAGGACGGGGTGCGCGAAGTCATTATCGCGACCAATCCGAGCATGCAGGGTGATGCGACCGCCCTGCTGATAATGAAGCTCCTGAAGGATAGGGAGATCCGGATTACCCGGATCGCCTTCGGCATTCCGGTGGGCGGCGATCTCAAGTATGCGGACAGGGTAACGCTGGCGAAGGCGCTCGAGTTCCGCCGGGGAATGTGAGCCGGGATAATATGGGGAAGGGAAAGGCGAGGACTGACGGGCCGGTGAGGGAGATATCGTGCCGCGCTGTTGCGGATACCGTGAGCCGTCTCTTCATTGAGGCAAACACGGAGCTCCCTGAAGATGTGATCGGCGCGGTCCGGAGCGCCCTGGAAAGGGAGGAATCACCTTCTGCGCGTCAGGCGCTCGGAGAGGTGCTCGAGAACGCCGGGATCGCCCGGAAGGAAAAGCTGCCTCTCTGCCAGGACACGGGGCTTGCTATAGTTTTTGCCGAACTGGGGCAGGACGTGCATATAACGGGGGGCGACTTCAACAGCTGCATTCAG
This sequence comes from Syntrophales bacterium, assembly GCA_028712885.1. Classification (GTDB taxonomy): domain Bacteria; phylum Desulfobacterota; class Syntrophia; order Syntrophales; family UBA4778; genus JAQTPK01. Next base: position 75,654 of record JAQTPK010000009.1, read on the forward strand.
GATGGAGTAAAGAAGGCGTACGCTGCGGGTTGCCTGAGAAAATCGGTTTGCGACCCCCTCTCGCGGGAGAATACGGGCGACAATACCCCCGCCGTCATCCATGTTGAAATTGTGCCTGGAGACCGGCTGCGTCTTATAGCCATGCCGAAGGGGGGAGGAGCCGAAAATATGAGCGCGGTCGGCATGATCCTCGCGACCTCCGGTCCGGAGGGAATCCGGAAGTTTGTTATTGATGCCGTGGTGAAAGCTGGTCCCAATCCATGCCCGCCGGTCATCATCGGAGTGGGGATCGGCGGATCGATCGATCTTGCACCCATCCTGGCGAAAAGGGCGCTCCTGCGCCGGGTCGGGGAGGTGAACAGCCTGGATACCCGGATTGCCGAGCTGGAATCGGAAATACTCATCGCCGTAAATAAACTGGGAATCGGTCCGCAGGGGCTGGGCGGCAAAACTACAGCCCTTGCGGTTCATATCGAAGCGGCTCCATGCCATATCGCCAGTCTGCCTGTCGCAGTAAGCATCCAGTGCCATTCGGCCCGCCACAGGGAAGCCACCATATAAGGCAAATTCGAATTTCTAAATTCTAAATCCGAATCCTGAACAATTCCAGAGTGCCAAATTTAAAATCCCTGGAATTAATATTCTTGTCTACTTAATTGGAATTTTGAATTTGGAATTTTTTCAGGATTCAGCGCTTCGGATTTAGGATTTAAGCAGGGTGGTCTTGAAAAATGCAGATATACTATTTATACTTACACTTTATCGGGCAATGGAATGAAGAAAATAATCCAACTGCGCACGCCGCTTTCGAAGGAGGCTGTTTCGGTCTTGAGGGTGGGGGACAGGGTCCTCCTGAGCGGAGATGTATACACGGCGCGGGATGTGGCCCATAAAAGGCTTTTCGAAGCCCTGAAGAAGGGAGGTCCCCTCCCGATATCCCTGGAAAACCAAGTGATTTTTTATGCCGCGCCCACGCCGGCAAAGCCCGGCGAAAAGATCGGCTCCGTCGGTCCGACCACAAGCTCCAGAATGGATCGTTATACGCCTCTTCTTCTCCAGCACGGACTCAGGGGAATGATAGGGAAAGGAAGACGTTCCGCCGAAGTAGCGGAAGCGATCCGCCGCTTTTCAGCCGTGTACTTCGGGGCGCCGGGAGGTGTTGCGGCGCTGCTTTCGAAATGCGTTGCAGAAGCAGCCGTAATCGCCTGGCCGGAACTGGGTCCGGAAGCCGTCATGAGACTGACGCTTGAGAATTTTCCCCTCATTGTTCTCAATGATTCCGAGGGCCGCGATTTCTTTGCTGAACAAAGGTAAAAAGGTATTGACAGGAGGAGACAAGTTCTATATTACATGCACATTTCAGCATACTGCCTTTTGGCGATGCAAAAAAATACGAAGAGGCGGCATGGATATACTTAAGAATATTAAATAGTTGCACAACCTGTAACGCGATTCCGCATTGAACAAAACACAATCCGGCAGTCAAAAAGCAACCTCAAACGTACAAAGCATGGGAGAAGGATCCAATGATTGAAATCAGGTGGCACGGCAGGGGCGGTCAGGGGGCGGTCACCTCCGTGGAAATGCTGGCCCTGGCGGCGATCGAAGAAGGGAAATACGCCCAGGGATTTCCAAGCTTCGGCCCCGAGAGAAGGGGGGCGCCTCTTGCTGCATTTAATCGCGTTAACACTCATCAGATAAAAGTCCGGTCCAATATTTACAACCCCGATATTGTGGTTGTCCTGGACCCCGGCCTGATCGGGCTGGTCAATGTGGCGGACGGGCTCAAGGCGAAAGGGATCCTGATCGTCAACACGACCAAGACGGCCGAAGAAATCAGCCGGATTCTCAATTTCAAGGGGAAAATCGCAACCGTGGATGCGACAAAAATAGCACGCGAGGAGCTCGGCGCTCCCATTACGAACACCACGATGCTGGGAGCGGTTATCAAGGCGACGGGCGTGATAAAGCTGGATTCGCTGAAAGTGCCGATTGAGCACCGGTTCGGGAAGCTCGCCGGAAGGAACATGAAGGCGCTGAAAAGGGCCTATAATGAAGTGAAGATGAGCAATATAAATTGAGGAAAATATGACTACCAAAAAAAAATATCCGGAGAAATGGACGGAATTGAACCCGGGCTGCATGGTGTTCGAGGCCGGGAGCGCCAAGGCGCATAAAACCGGAAGCTGGAAGGCGCAGCATCCCGTCTGGGACAACAGGAAGTGCATCAAATGCGGCGTATGCTACATCTACTGCCCGGAAGCCTGCGTTTCCCGGACGGAGGAAGGATATTACGCGGCGGACCTGGAATATTGCAAGGGATGCGGCATCTGCGCGCACGAATGCTGGCCCGGCGCAATAGAAATGAAGGAGGAGGAGGTGTAGCATGGCGAAACGCGTAGGCATGGAAGTGGCGATCGCGGCCGCGGAAGCCGTGGCGCTTTGCAGGATCGATGTAGCCGCCGTCTACCCCATTACTCCAAACACGCATATCGCCGAGCACCTGGCGGAAATCGTAGCAGATGGAAAGCTGGACGCGGAGTACATCACGGTAGAATCCGAGCATTCGTCCATCAGCGCCTGCTGCGGCGCTTCGGGCGCCGGGGCGCGGGCGTATACGGCCACGAGCTCCCAGGGACTCATGCTGATGCACGAAATTCTGCCGATCGTGTCGGCCATGCGGCTCCCGGTGGTAATGGGGCTGGCGAACCGGGCCGTTTCAGGTCCGCTCAACATCTGGAACGACCATTCGGATATCATGCCGCAGCGGGATTCCGGGTGGATCAGCTTCTTTGCGGAAAACGGCCAGGAAGCGGTGGACATGTCGATTCAGTCCTTCCGCATCGCGGAGGACCCCGAGGTCATGCTTCCCATCGTACTCAATATCGACGGTTTCCAGCTCACGCACATGATCGAGGCGCTGGAACTCCCGTCACAGAAGGAAGTGGACAGGTATCTTCCTCCATTCAGGCCTCTCGCGACGCTCCATCCCGACAAGCCGGTTTCTATGGGCGCTTACGCCTTCCCCGATATATTTACTGAAGTGATGAAGGTGAAGGACAGCGTCCTCATCGATTCCAAGAAGACGATCCTGAAGGCGTGGGACGAGTGGGGGAAACAGTTCGGCCGCTGGTATAAACCGGTTGAGACCTATAAGGCCGACGGCGCGGAAGTCCTCATCATGACCATGGGCTCGATGGGGGAGACCGCCTCGATCGCCGTGGACGAGCTGCGGGCGAAAGGCGTTCCGGCCGGGCTGGTCAAGCTGAGGCTGTGGAGACCTTTCCCGTTCGAAGAATTCAGGGAGGCGATCAAGGGGGCGAAAGTCCTGATCGTCTGCGACCGCGCCGTGTCGTTCGGAGGCCCGGGAGGACCTGTGGCGGCGGAGGTGAAATCGGCCCTGTACAATGACGCCGGCCGGCCTGCGGTCCTGAATTTCCTGATCGGACTCGGCGGCCGCGATGTTACGGTTGAGAATTTCAAGGACATACTGGAAAAGGGAGTTCAGGCAATAAATAAAAAACCCGCAGGCGGTTACATCTTTTACGGAGTGAGAGAATGAGCATCGTCCAAAATTTTGATTTGTTTGCTCACAAGCTGGTCGACAAGAGGGAATCCTTCTGCTCCGGCCACAGGGCATGTCAGGGGTGCGGCGAAGTGCTGGCGCTCCGGCATATCTGCAAGGCCCTGGGCGACGATATCGTCGTAGCCAACGCGACCGGCTGCATGGAGATCATATCGAGCAATTATCCCCATACAGCATGGGAAGTGCCTTGGATCCATGTCGCTTTCGAGAATGCGGCGGCGGTGGGCTCCGGCGTGGAAGCGGCCTTGAAGGTGCTCCGGCGCAAGGGGCGGATTCCTGACCGCGACGTTAAAACGGTTGCTGTCGCCGGCGACGGCGGGACCGTGGATATCGGGCTTCAGGCGCTCTCCGGCGCCATGGAGCGCGGCCACAACATGACTTTTTTCTGCCTGGACAACGAAGCCTACATGAATACTGGAATCCAGCGCTCGAGCGCTACTCCGTTCGGCGCGGCCACGACGACTTCTCCGGCGGGGAAGGTGAGCATGGGGCAGAAGACCGGGAAGAAGAACGTTCCCGAGATCATGGTCGCGCACAACGTTCCTTATGTGGCGACGGCTTGTCCCAGCTACCCCCTGGATCTGATGAACAAAGTCGAAAAAGCGAAGCGCGTCCAGGGGCCGTCTTACATTCACGTGTTCTCAATGTGCCCGACCGGATGGAGGTCCGCATCCTCCGAAACGATCAAGCTTGGCCGTCTCGCGCTGGAGACGGGGGTCTTTCCTCTTTACGAGGTTGAAAACGGAAAATACAGGCTCACCGTTGAAATGCCGGAAAAACTCAGGCCCGTCTCCGATTATTTGAAGCTCCAGGGCCGGTTCCGCCATCTGACCCCGGCGGACATTGAGAAGGTGCAGGAAAAAGTCAACCAGGAACTCAAAAAACTGCTCCATAAGGTCGAAACATCGAAGTCCTGGCTGGAGTAACCAATAAAGAATAGGGACAGGTACGCATAATGAGCGCAGTTTCATTCAGCAGTTGGAACGGGAAGATCGTGGACAACAGGAAGGGATCAGCGAAGCCCGCAGATGTCAAAATTCCCGAACGGCTGAACGGGCACAAGGTAAAGGCCATGATGGGCTGGAACGGCCTTGTGGTCATGGACCCGAAGACGGATATTCCGTCCCTCACCTTCCATTACCTGAAAGCGATTCGGAGGATCTCCTGCGGAGAATGCTCCGTGTGCATGATCGGGATCGATCGGCTGATCGATCTTTTCCGCGGGATGAGCAAAGGAACGGGCAGCAGGCAGACCCTGGCCGAAATCGAGACGGTCGTTAAGGGAGTGGCCGAAAACAGCAAATGCAATTTCGGTTCGACGTCCCTCGCCCCC
>JAQTPK010000010.1:0-14279 GCA_028712885.1 Syntrophales bacterium
ATCAAGACCTTCAATCCGGCGATGCCGGTAATAATGATGACGGCGTTCGCTTCCGTGGAGACGGCGGTGGATGCCCTGAAAAAGGGGGCGTACGATTACCTGACGAAGCCGCTGGACTTTGACGAGCTGAAACTGGCCATCGGCAGGGCTCTCGACCACCACATCCTCAGGGAAGAAAACAAACTGCTCCGGGAAAGCCTCGGGGCGCGCTTCGACCGGGGCAATCTGATCGGCAACAGCCGGTCGATGATGCGGCTCCTCGAGACGGTGGCGCAGGTTGCGCCCTCCGAGGCAACGGTTCTCATCTCCGGAGAATCTGGAACGGGAAAGGAGATGATCGCCGGGGCCATTCATTTCAACAGCCCACGCCGGAACGGTCCGTTCGTGAAGATCAACTGCGCCGCGCTCACCGAAACCCTCCTCGAGTCGGAGCTCTTCGGCCACGAGAAGGGGGCGTTTACCGGCGCCGACCGGCGCCGGGAAGGCAAATTCCGTCAGGCCGACGGCGGAACGATTTTCCTCGACGAAGTGAGCGAGATGTCCCCGGCGATGCAGGTAAAGCTGCTGCGCGTGTTGCAGGACCGGGAGGTAACCCGCGTGGGCGGGGACGAAGCAATCAAGGCCGACGTGCGCGTCATCGCCGCTTCGAACCGCGACCTCATCGGCGAGGTCGGGAAGGGGCGGTTCCGGGAAGATTTGTTCTACCGGCTGAACGTGGTGAGCATCACGATGCCGCCGCTCAGGGAGAGGCGGGAAGACATACCGCTGCTCGCCCAGCACTTCCTCGACGTCTTCGCAAAGAAGAACCGGAAAGACGTACAGGGATTCGGCGCCAAGGCGATGGACCGCCTTCTCCGGTACGCCTGGCCCGGAAATATCCGGGAACTGATGAACACGGTGGAGCGGGCGGTCGTGCTGTCCCGGTCCGATTGTCTCACGGAAGAGGATTTCGCACCCCTCTTCACGGACATTGCCCCGCCTCAGAGCAGGCCGGACCAGCCGGCGGAGGGCGGCTTGCCCCTGGACGAGGTCGAAAAGGCGACGATCCTGAAAACGCTGGAGCAGTCAAAAGGGAACAAGAGCGAGGCCGCGCGCCGGCTGGGAATAACGCGGCGGACTCTCCATCAGAAGCTGAAAAAGTACGGAGTGATGTAAAAAAAGTTGTGCCGAAAAAAGCTAAAAAATCTTTACACAACCGATCCGGCCTGATAAGGGTCCTCCGTGGGTTGTGGCGATACGTCGCAGCAGGCATGTGAATTGCTCAGCGATGGGCAAGTACAAGGGACCTTGGATTCATCACAGGCTTGCTACTGACTGGAAATGGGGGCAAAGATGAAGAAAAAGACATTGATGTTTATGGTAGTCACGGTGATGCTCGCAAGCGGTTCCTTCGTTTCGGCATTTGAGGCCGCGATCACGAATCCGACCCAGCACCTCGTTTTCGTTGATGGTTACGGAGTAGCTCCCGGATCGACCGCCAGCGAATTGGCCATGACCATCGGCGTGCATTCCAACGAGACGCTTAATCTCGATATGTTGCATTACGTGCCTTCGGGGCTCACGGGGAAGATCAGGGTCGACGGCCGGTGGTTAAAGCTCCGACCGGTGACGATCGCCGGGGGCGATGTGACCGGTGTCTCCGATTTCAAGCCTTTGCCTGGGGATTCGAGATGGAAGATCTGCTGGAAGGCGGGTGTGGTGGTCCTTCCGTTAAAAGATAACCAATACGGTTTTTGCAAACAATAAGGGTGGCCGGCGGACGAACGCTCCCCTCCACTCAGGATCAAAAAAAGAGAGGTGTGTGATGCAAACAAGACTCCCTGTCGCCATTCTGGTGACAGCGCTCCTGCTTCTTCCTTCCTTTACCGCCCTTGCCGACCCGCTGGGGGAAAGGATTGCCCTTGATCTCTGCATCCTGGGCGAAGGTGATAATGCGACCATTCAAATCACCGGGGCCGAGGCCGCGCGTTGGCGTGCGTCAGCCATCGAAGGCCACGTGTTTAAAACGCTCTTCAACGGGTACGCGACAAAGAGCTTCAACGGAGATTTCACGAAGGCCGCCGGGTCTGACCTGGGGAAATGCGTCAGATCCTCTCTGAATAATTTTGGCCAAGAATCCTGTTACGGGTCCAATGTGGAACTTATCAGCGGCACCACGACCCTGCGGCGGCTCAAGGTGGAGAAGATCCTTTGCCCCTGAAGTCATGCCGAGGATCTGCCTTTGGGGGGGAGGCGCCTGAGTACAAAGAAAATTCTGTTCAAGTCGGACCGCGTGATTTCTCTGCTGTTTAACTGTGACCGGTGAACTGGGAACTGTGAACTTTTCGAATAATAATTAACGCCCGCTCCAGAATATTCTCGACCGTAAACCCGTATTTCCTCATGACCTCGTCACCCGGGGCGGAAGCGCCGAAGCGGTCTACCGCGATCACGTCCCCTTCCGTTCCCGCATATCTGTGCCAGCCGAGGGGAGATGCGGCTTCCACGGCGATCCTCGCACGCACGGAAGACGGCAGCACGTATTCCCGGTATTCCGGCGGCTGGGCTTCGAAGAGCTCCCAGCTGGGCATGGACACGACCCGCGTGGAGATCCCTCTTTTTTCCAGTTCCGCGCGCGCGGACACGGCCAGCGGAACTTCCGATCCGGTGGCGATCAGGATCAGCCGCGGTTTTTCATCGGAAGCCTCCGCCAGGACGTAGGCCCCTTTTTCCAGACCCTCCGCGGGAGCAAATTCCCGACGGTCCAGGACGGGAACTTTCTGGCGGGTAAGTATCAGGGCGACCGGCCGGTCCCGGATCTCCAGGGCCTTCTTCCAGGCGAAAACAGTTTCGTTGGCGTCGCAGGGACGGATGACCACCAGCCCGGGAACGGCCCGAAGGGATGCGAGGTGCCCTACGGGCTGGTGCGTGGGACCGTCCTGGCCGATGCCGATGCTGTCGTGGGTGAAAATATAGATCACCCGGATTTCCATCAGCGCGGCCAGCCGGATCGCCGGCCGCATGTAATCCGAGAAGACAAGAAAAGTGGCGCCGAACGGGATGATTCCCCCGTGGGTCGCCATTCCGTTCAGGATCGCCCCCATCGCATGCTCGCGGACGCCGAAATGGATATTCCTCCCGGCATAGCTCCATCCGCCTCCCGCAGATCCCTGATCGTCGCCCCCCGCGCGGGAGGGGTGCTCGAAGTCCCCCATCCCTTTCAGCGAGCTGTTGGTCGAGGGGGCCAGATCGGCGTCTCCACCGGCCAGCGAGGGAATCCTGGCCGCCAGCTCGTTCAGGACCTTTCCCGACGCGGCCCGCGTGGCCGCGCCCTTCGGGTCCGCCGGAAATTCCGGCAGGCCGCGGTCCCAGCCTTCCGGCAGCTCGCTTTTCATCGCTCTCCTGAGCTCGGCTGCCTCCTCCGGGTAAGCCGCCGCATAGGCGTCAAGCGCCGCGTTCCACCTCTTTTCCATCGTGCCTCTTGCAGTCCGGCGGCGAAAATGCTTCAGCGCCTGCTCGGTCGCGAAAAAGTCCGGCTCCTCCGGCCAGCCGAGATTCCTTTTCGTCAGCTTCACGTTTTCCGCGCCGAGCGGCTCGCCGTGCGCCTTGAATGAGTCCTGCCGGGGCGAACCGAAGCCGATATGCGTTTTCACGACAATCAGTGAGGGCCGCTCCCGCTCTCTCTTTGCCGCACGTATCGCCCTGTCGAGCGCGGCAAGATCGTTTCCGTCGTCCACCGCCCGCGTATGCCAGCCGTATGCGCGAAAGCGCTTTTCCACGTCTTCCGTAAATGTGATGTCCGTTCCCGCCGCGAGCGACACGCGATTGCAGTCGTACAGATATATGAGTTTCCCGAGCTTCAGATGCCCTGCCAGGGACGCCGCTTCGGAAGCAACTCCCTCCATGAGGTCGCCGTCGCTCACGATGCCGAAGGTGAAGTGGTTGATGATCTCATGGCCGGGGTGGTTGTACCTCGCCGCGAGGTGCGCCTCCGCGACGGCCATCCCCACCCCGTTGCCGAACCCCTGCCCCAGGGGTCCCGTCGTCGTTTCGATCCCCGGCGTCCGGCCGCGTTCGGGATGCCCGGGCGTCAGGCTGCCCCACCGGCGGAAGCGCTTCAGCTCTTCCAGGGGAAGCTCGTAACCGGATGCAAGAAGAAGGCTGTACAGCAGGGCCGAGCCGTGCCCGGCGGAAAGGATGAACCGGTCCCTGTCGAACCATTCGGGGTTGCGGGGGCTGTGCTTCAAATGTCTCGCCCACAGCATGTAAGCCATCGGCGCCGCGTCCAGGGGAAGGCCGGGATGGCCGCTCTCCGCGTTCTGTACCGCATCGATGGAAAGGAAGCGCAGCATGTTCACGCAGAGAAGATCCAGGTCGGAGTTCATTTCAAACCTCCCGGGTCGCTTTTCAGGATCAGGAAATGCATTTCACGGCAATCAGTATACTCCAGATTTCCCCGCGATTCCCGTATTTTCTTCCCGTCCGCCTCCCGGGATCCTTTCCGCATTCTTGACGTATCGAGCGAATTCCTATATTGATTTTTCCGGAGGCGCTATGCGGCAGGCGGAAGGGAATAGAAAGCGGGTCGGACTTGCCCTCGGCGGCGGGGGATCCCGGGGGTTCGCCCATATCGGCGTTCTGAAAGTCATCGAAGAGGAAGGCGTTCCCATCGAAATCATTGCGGGCACAAGCATCGGCGCCGTAATAGGAGGCGCTTACGCCGGCGGCCTGGGACAGGCGGAACTGGTAAAAAAAGTCGAGGAGATCGTGCAGAGTCCCCTCTCGCAGCTTCCGGTTTTCAAGGCGATGGAAGATCAGCCGGCTCAGAAGCAGATGGGGCTTGCCGACAAGATCGGCCTCTTTTTCAAGGGCCAGTGGCTCTTTACGCAGGCCCTTTTCAATCCCGGAATGATAGACGGGAAAGATTTCGAGACCGTGGTAAACCACTTCGTCCCCGATATCAGAATCGAAGAAACAAAAATTCCCTTCCGGGCCGTAGCCGCGGACCTGATCGAAGGAAAGGAAGCGGTGCTCTCAAGCGGATCCCTGAGACTCGCCGTTATGGCCAGTTGCGCCGTTCCGGGCTTCATGCCTCCCGTGAGGATCGGCGGGATGCTGCTTGTGGACGGAGGCATTGTCAATATGATGCCGTGCAGTGTCGCGCGTCGATGGGGCGCGGAAGCCGTCATCGGGGTCGACGTGGACCGCGATATAGGCGCGGACCGCGAATTCAGGAACGCCATCGATATTTATACCCGGGCCGCCGAAATAGGAAGCCGCCATCTGGCGAATTTCTGTGCGGGTGAAGCGGACCTCGTGATCAGGCCCCGCGTAGGTGAAATGAAGTGGTTTGATCTGTCCCGTTCGATGGAAGCCATCAGCGAAGGCGAGCGGTGTGCATGGGAGAACCTGGAGCTCATCAGAAAGCTCGCTTCGCCCCTGAAGAAACGGCCGTTTTCGGAAACGTTACACCGGCTCTTCAGAAGGATGGGAAAATTTGCCTGACCTCATCCCGGTCGTCTCCTTTCCATACTTTTAACCTTGCCCGTAGAGAAGGTCATCGGCCAAGATATGGCTATGCCCTGGACCATCGATACCAACCCGCTCGGGAATCTCGGGCTCTCGGCTCTGGCCGCCTCCGCGCCGATCCTTTTTCTCTTCTGGGCGCTCGCCGTCCGCAGGATGAAAGGCCACTGGGCGGCGCTGGGCGCCCTCGGCATCTCCGTTCTCGTCGCCGTTTCCGTTTACGGCATGCCCGTCCGGCTGAGCTTCCTGTCCGTTCTCTTCGGCGCGCTGTTTGGATTATGGCCGATCTCATGGATCGTCATCGCGGCGATTTTTGTATATAACCTGTCCAGCGCCGCCGGCGATTTCGAAATAATCAAGAATTCCCTCGCCGCGGTTTCGGACGACCGCCGCATCCAGGCGCTCCTTATCGCCTTCTCCTTCGGCGCCTTCATCGAGGGGGCCGCCGGATTCGGAACGCCGGTGGCGATAACAGCCGCCATGCTCGCCGGCCTCGGGTTCAACCCGGTTTACGCGGCCGGGATATGTCTTCTGGCCAATACCGCCCCCGTCGCATTCGGCGCCATCGGCATTCCCATCATCATCGGCTCGCAGGTCTCGGGCGTGGACCAGATGGGGCTGAGCCAGACGGTCGGCCGGCAGCTCCTCCTGATCAGTGCGATCATTCCGTTTTACATGGTGGTCCTTATGAGCGGAATGAAAAAGGGTATGGAGATCTGGCCCGCAGCGCTTGTCAGCGGCGGCTCCTTCGCTCTCACCCAGTTTCTGGCCTCAAATTACCTTGGTCCTCTCCTCCCCAGCATTCTCGCTTCCATTGCGTCTATCGTCAGTCTGACGGCGTTTCTGCGCATCTGGCATCCCGCGGAGAGCTGGAGATTTCCGGGAGAGCCGCCGGGCGGGGGACGGGCCCGGCTCCTCTATTCCGGACGAGAAGTATTCCGGGCCTGGACGCCTTTTATCGTCCTCTCCATCCTGGTGGCCTTCTGGGGCATACGGCCCGTAAAGGAGCTGCTCGACCACTACTCGCAGGCGAGTATTCCCATCTGCGGCCTCCATGGGATGATAATCAGAGAAGGGACTCCGCTTCCCGCCGTTTTCAACGTCAACTTCCTGAGCGCGGCAGGCACGGCCGTCATGCTGGCGGGCTTTCTTTCCATACCGGTTACGGGGGTCCCCCTCCGGAAAGCGGCGCGCGTATTCGCGGGTACTCTGAACACGCTTAAGTGGGCGGTATTGACCATAGCAGGCATCCTGGGATTCGCCTATATCATGAATTATTCGGGGATGGCGATCACGCTCGGGATCGTCTTTTCCAGGACGGGAGCGGTTTTCCCTTTCTTTGCCGCCTTCCTCGGATGGATCGGCGTCTTCATGACGGGATCGGACGCGTCCTCAAATGCGCTCTTCAGCAGGCTTCAGGAGACGACCGCAGCAAAGATCGGCATCGATCCCGTCATCACGGTGGCGGCGAACAGCTCGGGGGGCGTATGCGGGAAAATGATATCTCCCCAGTCGCTGAGCGTCGCCACGGCCGCAGCGGGCCTCGTCGGCCGCGAGGGCGAAATATTCCGCTTCACCTTCAAACACTCCCTGGTTCTTACGTTCATTATCGGGCTGCTGGCCTGGCTGCAATCCAACCTGCTGGCATGGACGGTCCCCCCGCGGACGGAAGGGGCTGGAACGGCCGTCTCCGCCGCGGCGAAGGCAGCCGGGACGGGTGTCACGGCGGATGGAATTTTTTACCTTGCGATCGGCCTGGCCCTCACCGCGGCAGCGGTCTTAACCGCAAAGAAAAAGAAGAGCGAAGAGTGACATCTGTTCGGGAAAATTGGCCCGCTGATCAATTAATTTCCTCTCTCCTCATTCACTTTTCACTCGGCAATGCGCTTGCGTCATTCCTTTGCATATTGTATGAAGATGAAAACTCATTCAAAGATCGATATTTAATTCAACATGCGGGAGGAGTTGCATGAATCTCGGAAAATCGATCTCCCTTCTTATTCTGATCATTGCGGTACCCGCTCTTTCCGGCTGCTGGTACGCCGCCGCCGCTGGAGCGGGAGCATACGGCGGCTACAAGGCCAAGGAGAAAGGATACTCCGTACAGAGCCCGGTTAAAAAAGACGGGAAGAAACAAACGGCGGAAAAGAAGGATACGCGTACCTCGGAAAAATCGGATTGAAATCCGGGGGCGAGGGAAACCTGAGCGCCGGGTTGTATCGCTTGCTTTTCAGCTTTTCAATTTTACCTTTCATTTTTCATTTTCTGATCCCCTACTCCTCAGCAGGACTCCCGGCATGTCCGGACGTAATTCGGACTGTCCGTCTTGGAATGCCGATGGTTAAGGTTTACGCCGATTTACTCGCATTTCCGCCTGCTTTCAGGTGAATTCAATATGCAGGTGGCACGTAGATGTTCAAAGTCTTGAAGGGATGCCATGAGGATTTCCCTCATTTCGGCTGCTCCAACCCGCCCGGCCTGTCCTACGAAATCTCCGGCACTTTCTTCCGAGGCGCATAGGTTCCGGAGACCCGCAAAATAAGAAAAAGTACTGATGGCACCCGCGCACAGGATCGGCTTCAATAATATCGTCAGAAACATCCGACGAAACAAAAAAACTTCAAAGGGGCCGGCCATGAATATCAAGGCGGTAGTCTCGAACGTAATCATATGTGTTTTCTGCCTGACCGCGGTCGTTTTAACGGGAACGGGGAACTGCATCGCCCAGGAAAGAGCCGGAGTTGATCTTGCGAATCTTGAACCGAATCTCCCCCTGCGGGTGGTCGATGCTGTGCCTATCCCCTCCGGAGCCAGGCAGATCCAGGCTGCAGTGCGCTATCAGGATCCAGATGAAGGGAAAAAAGAATTTTATTTTCAGCCCCGCATCGCTGCGGGCATTGCTCCGAACCTTCAGGTTGCGGCCGACGTTCCCTACATCGACAATTCGGATGAAAAGGGAAGCGGGGATATCGGCCTTGAGGCCCTTTACCGGTTCAACACGGAGTCAGGACAACTGCCCTCTTTCGCTCTGATGGGGCGGTTTGAAATTCCTACCGGGAAGGGAAGTTCGGGGCTCGACACCGTCCTGAAGCTGATCGCGACCAAATCCTTCCGTTCCGAAGCCCTCATGCAGAGGGCCCACCTGAATCTCGAATGGAAGCGCAACAGCGGCCGGGATCAGGGCGAGAGGGAGAACCTCTATGCGGCCGTCCTCGGCGTGGATATTCCCGTCAATAAGAGCATGCTTCTGGTTGCGGACATTTTTCGGGAACAGCAGAGGAGAGAGGGGAAATACACGAACATGTTCGAGCTTGGGATCCGCTCCCAGATCAGGCCCGATGCCGTGATATCTCTGGGCGGAGGAATCGGCCTGTGGGATGAATCTCCCGATTGGCGCGTTCTGCTCGGTTTCCAGTTCTCTTTCTGACGGTCTGATTCAGGCTGAACTCTTAAACGCCGGACTGCCGGGACGGTTCCGGAGCGGAACTCCCGGCAGTCGATTTTAGAGGCTTCCTTACGGATTGACCGGCTCGCAAAACACGACCGAGGCACATCGAGATATCCCTATTTTGCGCCGGCCAGCTCGAAAACGCGCCGCGTCAGATCCGCCGGGATGAGCTCCGTCCGCAATTGATCGGTAAGCTCCGGAAGTCCGTACCACTGTCCCGATGCGGTAATGACCGTTTCGAAAGTACCGCCGTCTCCGAACACCGCCGCTCCGCCGGAAGCCCAAAACATGAGGCGCGAGCCGGCCCTCCCTTTCGCCTTCTCGCCCCGCCCGAAGACGACCAGCCGTTCGCCCGCGGACACAGCGCGGCGGAAATTGAATTCTATACGGACCGTAACAGCGCCGGCGGCGGATGCAAGAAAGCCCCCCCACCCCAAAGTCTCATCCAGCAGGGCAAGAAATACCAGGGGGTGAAGGAACCTTCCTCTCCGGAAGAGAAATAAAGATGAATCGTTGCGATCATCGAGCCCCACCGGCGAAACGACGATCCGGGTGCGCTCCGCCGGGTCTTCCGGATTCTGTGCGTAGAAACGCCTCTCCAGGCCCGGATCGCTCCTCTGCCGTCCGCAGACGAAACAATTCCTGTAAAAAGGGAGCGGGAGCAGCCTGTCCTCTAATTCCCTGTAAGATCCCGGCCGCCAGGCATCGAACGGTCCCATTTTCTCCGGATCGGGCTCGCCCTGCGTCAGGCGGGATTCCATGTAAGGGGGAATGCCCGGACCGAGGGAGATCGTTCCTTTCGATCCCCCGGGGGCGGAAACGGCTTCCGCATGAACGGTGTCTCCTATTGCGGGCCGGCGGCCGCCCATCCGGAATTCCGCCGTGAACGGATAGGAAAGGGAGCCGCTTCGGAGATGCGAAGAAAGCTCCACCAGGGCTCCCATCCCGATCCCGCCATGGGGAATCCCGACCCAGCCCTCAGCTTTATCCGTATAGCGGAACTTGCAGGCGGACCGCTCCGCTCCCGGCTCGAGGGCCGAACTTCCAAAAAGGAAATCCTTCACGAGATCCTTTCCGTGTCCGGGATATAAATCAGATTCACTCATCCTCATGCCGATCCGCTATTCTATTCCTGAAACCTCATTCGCAGGCCGAAAATGCCCTGCCGGTCTGCGAACAATGCCACAAAAAAGAAAAAAATGAAACGGCTTCGTTGACTTCGCGGCGCCTCTCCATTATAAAAATATTTCATACATCGCCCCCCCGGCGGGAAGAGGACTGTTTCATGCGCGTGCATTACCATATAGATCCCGGAAAAGAGATCCGCTCCATTTCGGGTTACATGTCCTATATAGAAGAAGCCAGGCTTGAATTCCGCGGCCGCAAGGTCCTTTTCGCCGTGGGAGTGAGCGTGATCGATAACTCCTGCTGCGGCCCCGGCGGCGCCCGTTTCCTGGAGGTCTCAGGCTACGTTTCGGAATGGGAGAAGGGGGTCGACGAATCAGGCCGTACCTACAGTTTGGTCGAACCCGTCGCCGACACGGAAGAACGGAAGGAGATCCTCTCCATTCTGAACGACCTTTATCCCCATTCCCAGATAACCTTTTCGGATTGACCGCCCGCCCGTAACTCTCCTTCAATAAGATATGGTCCGGGACGTGAGATGTGATAGGATTAAGCGTCACGTTCGGGAGGAAGAGCGTTGGCCTTATCAGAATTTACAAAAAAACTGGTTGAAACAAAGCTGGAGAAGTTCTGCCGTGGAAAAATATCGGAGATGTACCGGGACCGGCTGATCCTGGGATTCAGGATAGAAGGCGACCGGGTAACCGTATTTGAAGAGCGGCGGTTCCTCTTCGATTCCGCGCGAAGCTCGATCCTGGACGTGGCGCAATTCCGTTACAGCGACAGGACAAATCGCTGGACGCTGTACTATAAGGACGCGGACTCCGCGTGGCATGAATATTACCTGAGTCCCAAACTCGATTTTGAGCTCCTGCTGCGCGAAGTGGACGAGGACCCCCTGCGCGTTTTTTGGGACGAGAGAATCCTGTTTCTCGACTGGAATTGAGGCTGTAGACTATAGAGAAAACTGAAAAGATAAAACCCGCCTGACTTCTTATCTTCTCAGCTTCTCAATTTCGTTCTTTTCAAAGTATGACAGATCGTCATCTTTCCGGTAGGCGGTCCCCTGAAATATGGCGACAACCTCCCCGGCCTCATCGGTAACGTTCACGATGTACGTCCCTATCCGGCGGCTCAGCGACGCCTCGCGCGCCTCGGCGTAAACCGTTTTGCCCGAGACCGGTTTGATATAGGATATTGTGCAGCTGACGCCCACGGAAACATTCCCCCGTGAGTTGGCAGCCACTGCCCCCGCCAGATCGGCAAGCGTGAATATCGCGCCGCCGTGGACCAGCCCGACGCCGTTCAGATGATGCGCTTTTACATCCATTTTCACCCGCGCCGAGCCTTCGCCCACATCGACAATTTCGATCCCCGCGTGGCGCGCAAATTTGTCCTTGATAAAATACCGTTTCAGGTCTTCCGGCGAGTATTCCTTTGTCATAACGTGTTTCCCACGATGACAAGCGAAACCACGCTCATCGACGGGAAGCCGCCGAGGTTGTGGGTGAGCCCGATTCGCGGATTGTTGATCTGCCGCTTATCCGCCTTTCCCTGGAGCTGCTTGTACATCTCATAGATCATTCGGAGTCCCGACGCGCCGATCGGGTGGCCGAAGCACTTCAGTCCGCCGTCGGGCTGGCAGGGAATTCTCCCGTCGAGGTCGAAGAAGCCGGACTCTACGTCCTCCCTGGCCTTTCCCTCCGGCGAAATCATAAGATCCTCGTAGGTGACAAATTCCGTGATGGAGAAGCAGTCGTGGACCTCCATCATGCTTATCTCTTCGCGGGGCTTCGTAATACCCGCTTCCTTGTAGGCCCGCTCCGCCGCCTGCCGGGTCGTTTTAATATGAGTGATGTCCCAGTCCTGATAACCGAGTTCTTCGCCTGAGGTCGCCGCGATCTGGAGCGCCTTTACGTACACCGGGTCTTTACGGAACTGCTTTGCCATGTCCGTCCGGCAGATTATGGCGCAGGCGGCGCCGTCGCTCACCCCGCAGCAGTCGAAGAGACCGAGGGGCCAGGCCACTATCGGCGCCTTCATCGCCTGTTCGATGGTGATCTCGCGGCGCAGGTGGGCCTTCGGATTCAACGTACCGTTATGATGGCTCTTTACCGAAATGCGGGAGAGAACCCTCTTGCCCTCTTCAGCCGAAAGTCCGTATTTGGCGAAATAGGCCGTCGCCGTCATGGCAAACCCTCCCGGAGCCGTAACATTAGGAAAGAGCATGCGGTTCTCGGATCCCATGACTGTCCCGAAATCGGGAAGCCCGCCGTACCCCGTGTCTTTCAGCTTTTCCGCCCCGATCGCCAGTGCGATGTCGCATGCGCCCGACGCGACCGCATAGCAGGCGTTGCGGAAGCCGTCCGATCCGCTGGCGCAGAAATTTTCTATCCGGGTCACCGGCAAAAATGGAAGCTTCAGCGTTCTCGGGAGGGGTATTCCGCTTTTCCCGAAATTAATCTCTTCGAAGCAGTTGCTGAACCAGACCGCTTCGATAGCCTTTTTATCCATGTTGGCGTCGGCAAGCGCTTCCTGGAACGCCTCTATAATCAGGTCGGCCCCGCTTTTGTTCCAGAGCTCGCCGAACCTGGTGCATCCCATTCCGATGATCGCCACTTCATTCTTTATTCCCTTTGCCATATATCCTCCCATTATGGGCGTTGGGCGTCAGACGTTGGGCATCGGGTTTCCTGAAATGAAAGCCATAGATGCCATCACCGCTCCACGCTCAACTTCTCATCTTATCTTCTCTTTTTACCCCAAGCCCAATGTCTTATGCCCTTTTTTACGCCGGTGTCGCTTTCCAATAATATCCGAAAATCGCCCGCCTGACATCTGCATACTTCCGGCGGAACGTCATCCGGACGGGCATTCCCACTTTAAGTTTCTCCAGCTGGCAATCAGTGATGTCAAGAAAGAGGCGGCCGCCCTCCTTGAAATCCACCAGCCCGTAAACGGCGGGCGGATCAAGGCTGAAGGCCAGATTGTCCCCCGTATACGATGCCAGTTTGCCTATTTTATCCGAGAAGCGGTACGGCTCCATGTCGTCAACCGCCCCGCAGGCTGGATTCACGCAGACTTTCTGGGGAGGATACTGGGGCGTCCCGCACGTCCTGCATCGCGAGCCGACCAGAGCCGAGATGCTCTTTCCCTCGCGGTATAGAACGGACATCGCCATAGGGGCGATCTCCTCTCCCCTGATTCCGACCTCAAGAGGGATAAGGTCCCTGAAAACAAGGTACTTGCCGTAACTGGTGAAATCCGCCCTGAGGGGAAGATGCCCGCTTATCCCCTTTCTGTCCCGCCTCTTCTCGATTTCCGGGGTTACTTCGAAGTACAGGGCATCGCTTCCGTTGCCGTAACTCAGAACGAGAATCTTGTCTCCCGGCTTGGACTGCTCAATAGCGGCGACGAGCATCATCAGCGGGAGCGCCGTTCCGGTATCGCCTGCGGAAGCCGCCAGATTATCCTGGATCTGTTCCGGCCGGGCGCCCATGCCCTTTCCCAGTCCCGCCACCAGCGCCGCAACGGGGCAGCCGATAACGATCCTGGCGAAATCTCCGGGTTTGAGGCGGTATTTCTTCGCCAGTCCCAGCGCGGCTTCGGGAATGATCTTCCCGTATCCTTCCTCCCGGATCCACCGCTCTTCCCAGCCGTGCTCGAAGCGCTCTTCGTTCAGTCTCCTGTAATCGACGAAATCATGGGAGACCGAAAAAGAGCCCTTGAATTCCGCGATGACGTTTTCCCTCCCGACGAGAAGGGCGGCCGCCCCGTCCCCGAACGTATGCTCCTGGCTGCTGCCGGGCTTGCCGACCCTGGACTCGCTTGCCGCGACCAGAAAAGGCCCCGACCCTTCCGCGCCGGCCGCATCAAGCGCGGCGAGGAGCGCGGTGGTGCCTCCCTTCAGCGTGCCGGTAAAATCCGCCGTCCTCACCCCGGCGGGGAAATCGAGCGCTTCAGAGACGATTACGGCATTCTGGCGCTGCGCGAAAGGCAGGGATGTCGAGGCGAGGTAAAGCCCTCCTGCTCCGTCCCTGCTCAATCCGTCCAGGCAGTCCATCGCGGCCGCAACCGCCATGGTGACGGTGTCCTCGTCGTAATTAGCGACGGCCTTTTCCCCCCGCGCCACTGCCGCCGTGGCCGGATTGAACCACCCCATCTGTTCAAAAATCACTTTGCGATTCATCCTGTACCTGGG
>JAQTPK010000010.1:14379-76825 GCA_028712885.1 Syntrophales bacterium
ATGCCGATAATGACATATGCCCATTCGAACGGAAGGGCGTTTTTTCTACTGAAGAGAAAGGAGAATTTATGAAAAAAATCCTCGTGACCTTCGTATTGTGTTTCTTTCTCGCCGGACTCGCCGGAGCGGCCGACAACGGCACGCCGGCGGAGGCCGAACAGCTCGTGAAAAAAGGGGTTGCACTCGTAAAGGCCAACGGCAAAGAAAAGGCAATGGCTGAATTCAACAACCGGAAAGGCGCCTTTAACGACAGGGATCTCTACATCTTTGCCGTTGATTTCAACGGGAAGGTACTGGCCCAGGGGGGCAATCCGAAACTGGTCGGAAAGGATTTTTCGAAAATTCCCTTTATCAGGGATATGATAGCCCTTGCCAAGTCAAAGGGAAGCGGCTGGGTGGATTATAAATGGACCAATCCGGTTACCAAGAAACTGGAAAGCAAGACGTCTTATGTGCAGCGGATAGACGACTATTTCCTGGGCTGCGGCGTTTATAAATAAGTATTCCGCTTTCCCGGCAAAGGGCCGAACGCCTCCCCCGCCGCCCTTGCCGCCTGGATGAAACCCCGCACTTTATCCAGGTCTTTTCCGGAACCGTCCGGCAGGTCGGTCTTTGTCTTTGAATCGACGCCTGCCGGACGGACCAGGCGGATTGCTTCCGCCACGTTGTCGGGTCCGAGTCCTCCCGCGAGGATTGAAGGGATGTTTACGGATGAGACAATACGGCGGCTGATCCCCCAGTCATGGGTCTCGCCGGTGGCCCCGATCTGGGAATCCCCCGCGAGGTGAGTGTCGAGCAGAAGGTAATCCGCAATGCCCGCATATTCGCGGGCGGCGTCAATGCAATCCTCCCCCGTAACCGCGATCGAGCGCATGATCTTCAGATGCGGCATCCTCCTTTTCACTCTCAGGAGATCGGCCGGACCGGCCCTTTCCGGCAGTGTTCCCACATGAAGGATGTCGGGGAGGAGGCGCCCGGCCGTCTCTTCGATCTCGGAGGCATCGCCGGATAAAGTCAGGGCGACTTTTTTTGACGCCGGCCCCACCGCGGCAAAGATTATCCCTGCCTCCCCGAATCCGATCTCCCCGGGGAATCTTCCCGGCCCGACGAGCACGCCTATATGATCCGCTCCCAACCTGGACAGGGCAGCCGCCTCCGCCGGGCTGCGGACCTCATAAATCTGCACGATCATTTTTTTGCCTGTTTAATATATCCTGCTGATTCCGCCGCCTTAATACCATAATTAATTCTTTTCCCGCATACGCTTTTTTTACCGGACGATATCAGGCCGGGCGCCGATTGACTCTCCATTCTCCCGGACTAAGTTTATATATCGGCTTTTTTCTTCATCTCCCCTTTCCTTACTTCTCTGAGTGACCGATGTGCTGATGAAAACACCGCCCGCAATGATCGCCGTCATTCTTTTGCTTCTGGCTTCCGGACCCGCCTGCTCCGAGGAAATCTATCTCCTGGGAGGAGCCCTCAGGGCTTCAGATTCCGGCGATACATCCTATACATGGCAGGCCCAATACCGCCAGGCAATTTCCGATCGTTTCGGCTTCAGTGTCTCATATATAAACGAGGGGCATCCTCCGGAACACCGGCGGGACGGCGTCACGGTCCAACTGTGGGGACAAGTTCTTGTCCTGGACAAAAGACTCTCGCTCGAAGCGGGCCTCGGGACTTATCACTACTGCGACACGGTGATCTCTTCCGGAAACCCCTATTCCGTACGGCACGGCTTGGGGGCTGTTTTCAGCCTGGCGGGGATATATTACCTGGACCGTCAATTCAGCCTCCAGGCGCGAATGAACCTGATCGGAACGGATCACAGCACAAGCACAGTTTCAGCCCTGATCGGAATCGGGTACGGCTTTGATGCGGAAGAGAAGGTCCGCCCCTTATCGCCCGGAGAGGACACCCGGAATGAAGTGTCCCTCCTGGTCGGACAGGCTACCGTCAACAGCTTCGATTCCGAAACTTCCTTTTCCCAATATCTGGAATACAGGCGGCATATCGGGCGTTATATCGACTGGACTTTTTCTCTTCTGAATGAGGGAGAAAAAGAAGATCTCCTCTGCAGATACGGAGTTGCAACACAGCTATGGGCCGTGAAACGCCTGCCGGGAGAGAGGCTCGCTCTGGGTATCGGACTCGGTCCTTATCTGGTCCTGGATGATTGCCGTGATGATCGTTCCGAACGCAGCAGAATGACCTTTGCCGGCCTTCTCACGTTTACCGGCAGTTACCGCGTAAGCTTCCGATGGCAGATACGCGCTTCCTGGAGCCGCATCATAACAGATTACGACCGTGATACGGACCTGTTCCTTATCGGCCCGGGCTTCCGTTTCTAAGAAAGCTGTCCAGAATCGCCCATATGCTTCGTTTCCCCTTGCCCCTCGTGGTTCGACAGGCTCACCATGACATCGGGGCCGGAGTTTATCCTGAGCGCAGTCGAAGGAGGGGGCCTCGTCTCCGGGTGCTTCTGAACAGCCTTCCCGTTTTTCTTTTCAAACCGGCTTCAACTTTTCACTTTTCACTTTTTACTTTTCACTCTTTAAGTGATATAAACACGAACCATTCCGCAGGAAAAAGGGCGGTGAGCATAATCGAGAAGGAGGCTTTATGGCGGAAAGGTCGATAATAATCTCGGCAAGGGCGCCGAAGGCGATCGGCCCGTATGCGCAGGCGATCCGCTACGGGGATCTGCTTTTCGTTTCCGGAATGATCCCGCTGGATCCCAAAACGGGCGAACCGTTTTACGGGAGTTTTGAAGACCAGGCCACGCTCGTGCTGGAGAATCTGAAGGCCGTAATCGAGGACGCCGGTTTCAATCTGAGGCATGTCCTGAAAACAACGGTTTACCTGAAAGACCTTGCAGATTTCACGGCTTTCAACAATGTCTATGCCCGCTATTTCGGAAACATCCTCCCCGCCAGGGAAACCGTTCAGGCTGCAGCGTTGCCCAGAAACTCGAGAATAGAAATATCGGCAATCTGCGGAAAATAATCCTCATTTGTTTTACCCCAGCGCGGCTTCTATTTTTTCCTTGAGGTCTTTTACGCCGAAGGGCTTCTGGATGAATCCCTGGCATTCCTGGAGCAGGCCTCCGACTGAAAAGAACTGTTCGCTGTACCCGCTCGAAAGAATCACTTTCACCTCAGGATTTATCGACCTCAGTTCCCTCAGGACCCTGTCCCCGCAGCTGTACGGCATTATCATCCCCATGAGGATCAGGTCTATTTCCGTCCGGCCGAGCTTGTACGTCTCTATCGCCTCCGGACCCGAGCCGGCAGTCAACACGCGGTAGCCGAGTTTCTTCAGGATCTCGCGTATCACTTCCAGGATAACGTTTTCATCGTCGACCAGCAGGATGCAGCCCCTTTCCATTTCCGGCAATTCATTGCCGGTCAGGGCCTGCTTTTCCCCTGCGTGTCGCGAAACCAGGTAGAGGCGGGAGCGGACGGGAGAGCCCGTATTGCCGT
This sequence comes from Syntrophales bacterium, assembly GCA_028712885.1. Lineage (GTDB taxonomy): Bacteria > Desulfobacterota > Syntrophia > Syntrophales > UBA4778 > JAQTPK01. Next base: position 17,865 of record JAQTPK010000010.1, read on the forward strand.
CATCTCGATTCATTTTTTCTCCTTTGAAAACAACAGCTTTTTTGCACCAATTTTTCCTCGGCGAGGGAAAATGCGCCGGCGGACAACCGCTACATGGAAAATACTGTTCAAAATACGTGCCACATCGATAACCTGTGGACGGCGCTCTCCGGAAATGCAGGCCCTTCCGGCAACAGCGAAGAGAGGACGGTTAAAGCGGGTATTTCCGCTGCAATCTACAGGTGCAGGCTGAAGACTTCACGCAGGCAGGTTTTTCCCTTCATGGAAGGGAAGCGTATCCGGATCGGGACCTGGAAAGTTCGGCTGAATCGGGCGCACGAATATTCCGCGCCTGCAGCTGCCAGGCATCACGAAATTCGTGCGTTCATCTGTTTAAAGCGGCTATTTCTGCAGGATATCCTTCCCCGACTGGAACGCCTTCCCCAGTAATGCGCCGGTTTCATAATAGTCGTGAAGCTCCGGACTATAAAGGACCGGCTTTATCTTGTTCATCTCCGGGAATCCCTGCTCTCCGATGACGTCCTCATCCGCAAGGACATCGAGAATTTCCCCGATGAAGGCGGTATGAAGTCCGATTTCCAGGGCCTGCAGGAGGCGGCATTCAAGGACGAGAGGGAATTCATCAATATAGGGGGCGTCCGCAATGCGGCAGCGGACGGCCTTCAGGCCGGCCCGGCAGAGCTTGTCCTGTTCTCTGCCGGAAACAAGGCCGAAGTAGTCCACTTCCTTAAAGAGCCCGGCTGACGGGACATTGATGGAAAAGGCCTTCCTCTCCATGATGTTTGCGTAAGTGAGGGTCGCTTTTCTGAGCGATATCGTAACGCAGGGAGGAATCGAGCAGCAAACGCCGCCCCAGGCCACGGCGGCGACGTCGGGCCTCCCCTCTTTATCGTATGTCCCGACCGCCCAGACCGGAACGGGATACACAAGCGTCCTCGGACCGAATGATTTTTTCATTTTCCGACCTCCTTGCCGTAATGGAATCAATATAGCAGATCGAGCAGCTTTCTTCCTCCATTCGTAAAGCGCTTTTCCCGGGGAGAGAAGACGCCTGGCCGCCGGCGCAAAAAAAAGACCGGCCGGGGCCGGTCTTTTTCCACTGATGCGGCTTCATCAAAATTCTTTGGCTATACGAGTTCCTTTCGCTCTGAAGAACGGCAGAAGCCGTCTCTTGTCCGTTATGCCCTCCAGCGGAACCGCACCGTCTCCGTTTCCCGCCGCTCCGTTCCCGCCGACGAGGTTGTGGAGCTCTCTCACGATGTTTTTCATCTCGGAGGACTGCGCATTAAGCTCTTCCGATGCGCTGGCCGATTCTTCGGAATTGGCTGCATTCTGCTGGGTTACCCTGTCCATTTCGGCGACCGCCCTGCTGACCTGCTCTATGCCCTGGGCCTGCTCGGTGCTGGCGGCGGCGATTTCGTCAACAAGCTGGCTTATCTTTCCGGAAACTTCCTTGACTTCGACAAATTCATCGTTTGTTTTCCTGACCAGATGCGAGCCGTCCTGGACTTTCTTGACCGTGTTTTCGATCAGACCCGTCGTGTTTTTGGCCGCATCGGCGGCGCGGATGGCGAGATTTCTGACCTCGTCCGCAACCACAGCGAATCCTGCTCCCGCCTCACCGGCGCGCGCTGCTTCCACCGCCGCGTTCAGGGCAAGCAGGTTGGTCTGAAATGCTATATCGTCGATAGTTTTTATGATCTTGGAAGTCTCCTCGCTGGCGATCTTAATCTCGTCCATGGAACTGATGACTTCCTTCATCGAGACGTCGGCCCGGGAGATGGTCTGAATGGCGCCGTTCATCAGCTGGTTGACCTGGGTCGCGTTTTCCGCGTTCTGCTTGGTCATCGCCGCCATTTCCGTAATCTGGGATGATGTCTCTTCAAGCGAGGCGGCGGATTCCGAAGCTCCTTCCGCCAGAGACTGGCTTGAACCGGAGAGCTGGCCCGCCGCGCTGTTGACGTGTTCCGCGGCCTCGTTCAGCTTGTGCACCGAACGGGTCAGATGCGTGGACAGGCTCCTGGAGAAAAAGTAGAGGCACACGACCGTCAGGACGAGGAAGCATGCTCCCGTGAGGAGGATGAAGTTCCGGATGTGGTGCGCGCTCTGGAGAAACTCGTCCTTGTTCTGGGTCACGGCGATTCCCCAGTTGGCGACCGGGATGGGCGCAAAACCGGCTATCTTCGCGTCACCCTTGAACACGTAAGAATCGGCCCCGGCCTGCATGGACAGGATCTTCTTCATTATGTCGTGCATCCCGTCCTCTTTAGCCAGGTTCAGCTCCAGGATAAACTCCTTCCTGGGATGCGCCACGATGAGCCCCGAGCTGTCCGCGACCCAGGGGTATCCCGTTTTGCCCAGTTTTACCGAGACCACCTTTTCATTGAGGAAGTCGGTCTTGAGGATCAGGCCGAGCACCCCGGCTAAAGTCCCTTCAGAGGAGTATATCGGAGAGCCGATCGGGAGGATCGGATTCCCGCTCTGCCTCGACTTTGTCATCTGTCCGATATTGACCTTGCCTTTTTCGGCATTCATGAAGTAATCGCGGTCTTTGATGTTCAGACCTTTGTATTTTCCGCCGACTCCGTCAACATAGATGATGCCGTTGATGTCGGCGATGAAAATACCCTCATAATCCTTGCCCACGCGCTTCACGGCGGACGCAAGCTCCGATTCCAGGCGGTTTACGTCGCCGCCGGCCGAATCACTTCCCTTCCGGGAAACCGCGGTTGCCGCCTCGCTCAGGGAAACCGAATTGGCCAGTCCCGACGCGAGCTTGACCTCTTCCAGCAGCATCGTCTGGGTCATCTCGGCCAGGTTCCTGGCAATGTGGGTCGCCTGTGTCTTGGCCGCGTCTTCCAGCGCGCTGGAAGAAGTCATAGCTGCAAAAAGGCCGACTACAAGCAGTGGAACAAGGATTATAAGAACCCCCCCCAATATCATTTTAAAGTTCAGAGACCTCTTCATAACTTTCCCCCTCCTTCTTGAGTTGACTTTATCCATTACAACAGGCATGCCAACAGAAAATAAAAAGAAGAAGGCAGAAATTTCATTACCTTAGCCGGGGAGGGCTTTTTGTGGAGGGTCTTCTTGAGGGCTATTCGTCCGATAATTCGGATGGAGCGTCCGGAATTTCGGATTTTCGATTACCTATGTTCGTCAGTTTATGACTTTTTAGGAGAGCATAAAGATGGGAGCGGGAAAGCCCCGATATGCTGCATGCCGCATCAATGTCCCCGCCGGTCTTGCGCATCAGGCCGGCGAGATAATCCGAGTCCATCTTTTTCCTGAATTCGAGGAGATTCGGATAAAGATCGACCCCCGAAGAGACGCTCTCGTCTCTTTCCGCCAGCGACTTCCGCAGCAGGTCGAGGCGGAGTTCAACCGGAAGATGCTGCGGAAACAGCACCGGCTCCCGGCCGGCCATGACGTAGGCCCGGTCGATGGTGTTGATCAATTGCCGGACATTCCCCGGCCAGTCGAACGACAGGAGGCATTCAAAGAACTCAGGAGACAAGCCCTTTACTTCCGTCCCGTAGCGTTCGGCCAGATTTCTCAAACAGTAAAGGGTTATGTCCTTTATGTCTTCCTTGCGCTCTCTCAGGGGGGGCAGGTGTATCCACAGGGACGTGATCCGGAAAAGAAGATCGCTGCGGAACTGCCCCGATTTCGTCATTTCTCTCAAATCTCGATTGGTAGCGGCGATCAATCTGAAATCGCTGCAAACCTCCGCCTTGCCGCCGATCGGCCTGAATCGCCTTTCCTGGAGCACCCGCAGGAACGTCCGCTGGACTGAGGGGGGCAGTTCCCCGATTTCATCGAGGAAGAGTGTTCCCCCGTTTGCATTCAGGAACAGGCCTTCTCTGGCTCGATCCGCGCCCGTGAACGAACCTTTCTCGTGGCCGAACAAAGTGCTCTCAATCAGGTTTTCCGGAAGGGCGCTGCAATCGACGATGACGAACTTGCCTCCCGACCTCCGGCTGTTCTCGTGGATGGCAAGCGCTAACAGCTCCTTGCCGGTGCCGGTTTCTCCCGTAATGAGGACGGCGGAGTCGGAAGCGGCGGACCTGGCAACCATCTCCAGGCACGATACTATTTCACGGCTTTCGCCGATTATTTTTTCCCGCTTCAGCACGACCGGCGCCGCCACGGACATCCGGGCGCTGCGGTATTCCAGCGCCCTGGCGGCGGCGAGTGTAAAGGCGCTCAGCGGGGCCGGTTTCTGGATATAATCCCATGCACCGTTATTCAGGGCCGTTTCGGCGCTGTCGGCCTCGCTGCTTCCGGTCATGATAATCACTTCCGGCCCGCCCGGCGCTTCCCTGAATTTACGAAGGTACTCCAGCCCGTTCCCGTCCGGCATGCGGATGTCGAGAAACACCAGGTCCACGGCGCCGTTCTGCGCAATGCGGAGTCCCTCCTCCAGCTCATGTGCGCAAAAGATGGTGCGCCCCGGAACCCCGATCTCCTCTTTGATGAGATCGCATATCTTTTTATCATCGTCGACGATCAGAACGCGCATTTCTGAAGTCATTTTTTGCATTTTTCAACTTCTTGTCTTAAACAATTTAAAAAGTCAAACTTTTTCTCGGAACTGAAGTGCGCCCGTTCACGCATATTCCGTATGACTCATCATATTGAGCATGGCTCTTTCACCGACGAGGAGCATTCTCGTATGCTTGAGGCGCGAAGAAAGCATATCCGTGATCCCCTTGTAGATACATATACCCATCGCCGGATCATTGACGGTCAGCTCTCTCAGTCCGGCGGAGTCGAAGGTAATCAGCCGGGTCTCCTCCATGCACAGCGCGCCCAGCGTGTATATGCAGGGCGGCACCAGCGCCGACCAGCCCATTGCTTCACCACGCGATATCGCATCGACGACGATGGGAATGACCGGCTTGTACGGACCCGCCTCATAATCCATCTGGAGAAATACTTTTCCTTCCTCCAGTATATAGAACTTATCCGCCGGATCTCCCGCCTTGTATAACAGATGTCCTCCCGGGTGTTTTTCGCGCGAGGCGATCCCCGCCATTACTCCGATCTGATCGTCTCCGAAATCTTTGAAAAACGTGAATCCCTTCAAGTCTTCCGTTTTGATCATCATAGCTTCGCTCCTTTCTTTATCCGGAAGGCCGGGCCGCCGCTTCCGGATATGCCTCCTCAACGCTTCGAACAGCCCGGGATGACTACGCCCCCTCAGAGACCGCCGGCGCTCAAGCCAGAGATCGCTCCTGAGTCGTCCCGGGGCGGGGCTGGAGCGCCCTGAGAAACCCGGCCGGCATCTTTACCTTCATGGATTTCAATTTATCTTCAATTTCGGCGCGCAGCAGCTCCTCATAGCGGTTTGTGATGACGTAGACGGCGTAATCGAACATGAGGATCGTGCGGCTCAGGCTTTCGGTGGCCTGGTGGTGCTCGACCGCGGTTACAAAAGAGGCCTGAAATTCCGCAAAGAGCCACATGTGCCGGCGCATCAGAACCAGGGCGTACACGGTTTCCGTCAGAGAAAGCCCCTCCGCATACCTGTCTTCCGCGTACCGGGTGAAAAACTTCCCGGCCTCCTCAAAAGGGGTATCGGTAAAAAAAAGCTTGTGCAGGTTCTGGTAAAAATACACGGCATGGCGCAAAGCCCTCTCTTCCGGCAGTCTGCGGTAGGAAGGCGTCTTCGGATTCATTTTGACGTTGTTGTACCACTGCCTGGCGATCGCTTCCGCGTGCTGCTTGGTCAATTCGATCAATTTAATTCCATATGCTTTCATTTTTCGCCTCCCTCCCCCGAATAAACGGGTCGTCAGCTCCGGGTGGGGCCGGAGTCGGCGCCGGCTCCCTTTTTTCTCGACGGACCGGAGCGCATCCGGGATTTCGGGCCGGAACCGCCGCGGGATGCCGTCCTGCCGCCGCCCGCATTTTCCCGCGGGTGCGCAAGCTCTTTGAGGCGCCCCTTGATTTCAGAACTGATGCCGCTGCGTTCCAGGAGAACGTTAAGCGCGGCATTCACCTCTTCGAGGCTCTTCGTCTTGAGTTCGAGTTCCTGCTCCCTGCGGCGCAGTTCGCTTTCCGTCTGCCGGCGCTCGCTGATTTCCTTTTTCAGCGCCTCTGCGGTTTTTTCCAGCTCGCTTGTCCTTTCGGCAATCCTGGTCTCCAGGTCGCTATGGGCTCCCTGCAGCGCGGACTCGGCCGACTTTTTCTCAGTGATGTCCTCCAGCGTCTCCACGGCCCCCACGAGTTTTCCGCCGGAGTCGCGGATGGCCGCAGCCGTGAAGCGGAGCCAGCGTCCCTCTTCTCCCAGCGCGGGGAAGAAATCCGTCGCCTCATATGCCTCCGGGATCAACTCCGATTTTTTAAATTTTCCGAAGTACCATTCCGGAAACTTATCCAGAGCCACTTCCACGAGGAGATCTGCCATGCAGGGGCGCTCTTCGCCGTAAAACGCCCGCCAGTGCCCGTTTGTCCCGACTATCTCCTGCGCCGGAATGCCCGACAGTTTTTCGAGGGCCCGGTTCCAGTGGAGGATGCGGTGCTCCTTGTCGATGACGAAGGCCGGGATTGAGAATCCCTGGACTATGCTGAGAAGATTCTGCCTGCTTTCTTTGAGAGCTTCCTCCGCCGTCCGGCTTTCGGTTATGTCCTCCAGCGTCTCAATCGCGCCCATGAGGACGCCCAGGGAATTGCGGATCGCCGAGGCGGTGAACCGCAGCCATTTTCCCTCCGTGCCGAGGGCCGGGAAGAAATCGGTCGCCTCATAGGTCTCGTCCATCAGCTTGGATTTGGAGTACTTCCCTTCGTACCATTCCGGAATTGTCTCCACCGTCTCATCCACCAGGAGGTCGGCCATGCAGGGGCGCTCTTCGCGGTAAAAAGCCCGCCAGTGCCTGTTTGTCCCGATGACTTCCCGTCCCGGTATTTTCGAGATTTCCTCCAGGACCCTGTTCCAGTAGAGGACTTTGTGATCAATTCCGATCACGAAAGCCGATATCGGGAATCCTTCGATGATATTGGAGAGACGGCGTTCGCTTTCCCGCAGCTGCCATTCCGCCTGTTTCCAGTCCGTAATGTCTTCGAGCGTCTCCACTGCTCCGACCAGGTCGCCCCGGGAATCCCGGATGACCGCCGCGGTGAAACGGAGCCACTTCCCCCTTTCCCCCAGTGCGGGGAAGAAATCCGTTGCTTCATACGCCTCGTCCAGGAGTCCCGATTTCCGGAATTTCCCGGCGTACCAGCGCGGAACATCGTTCGTATTCTGTTCAACGAGGAGATCCGCCATGCACGGCCGCGTCGAATCGTAAAAAGCCCGCCAGTGCTGGTCCGTACCGATGATGTCGGAAGCAGAAATCCCGGACAAAACCTCGAGCGCCCTGTTCCAGTGGATCACTCTGTGGTCCCGCCCGATTACGAAAGCCGGAATGGAAAAACCCTGGACTATGCTGAACGCGGCGCGGCCCTCCGTATCAATCCCATCGCGAACGGAAGACTGCGGCGCCGGCATGGGGCCTTTCTCTCTTGATTCTTTCATTTGCATCCTCCTTTCTCCCTTACGGGCTGAAGGTATCGCCGCCGCCCGAATCCGCTCTGATTTTCTCCACCATGTCTTCCAGATACCAGAGCCGCTCCCGGAAAGTGGCAATCGACAGCGCGGACCCCTTCGGGCTGAGAGATTCGATTTCCTGCATTTTCGTCCTTAATTGCAGGATAAGTTCCTCGGCGATCCCGAGTAGCAGATCCCGCTCCGCTTTTTTCATATTGCATGTTCCTCACCGCGCCGGGACCTCGCTGTGTGCGCTTGTGGGTTTTCCCGCGGAGCTGCGCAGGGATTTCCAGGACAGAAAGGCCTCCTTTGCCGATTGCGCCGCCTTTTCTATTCCGAGCGCGTCCGTGTTCAGTACGAGGTCGTAATGGGATGGATCGCTCATATCCGCATTGAAGTATTTTCTCGCAAAGGACGCCCGGTCCGAATCCCTCTTTGTGATATACTGTTTTGCTTCCTCCCTGGATATGCCCCTGTCCCGCATTATCCGCCGCACGCGGATTTCCATCGGCGAGATAAAGCGAATCCTGAATGCGCTCTCGGCGGCCAGGATGAAATGGGCCCCCCGGCCCACGATCACCGCGTTACCGTGTTCCCCGATCGCGGCGATCACCTTTGTGAGATGCCGCAGATAAACATCGGGCCAGAGATGGCGGGACGTAAACAGAGAGTTGATCCAGCTGTCCAGGTTTGACATCGCCTTTTCGTCCAGCGTCTCCACCACTTTGGAACTCATCCGGGCGCTTTCCGCAACCTTGCTGATTATCTGGCCCCCCATGAGGTCCATATCAAGATCCCGCGCCAGGATCCGGGCGATTTCGCTTCCACCGCTTCCCGTTTCGCGCGAAACTGTAATGTTCGGTCCCTTTTCTCTCTTTTCGGCCTGCCATTTTCCGAGCTGATATTCGACCAATCGTGAATCCGTGTTCTTTATTTTCACATCCCGGCTGTAATCAGGACAATGGACCAGGGAGTCACTCTTACTGGAAAAACGTTTTTTGCATTGTTCGCGCCAGGCGCAGACTGAGCAAATTCTCGAATCTATCATGGCGGCAACCTCCCTCCTTTTCTGATACTCATCCGACAGAGGTCTTCCTGACCTCCAGGGCCTCGAATCCGGCGACAATGTCCAGCAGTTCTTCCGTAATTGTCATTTGCCTCTGCCGGTGAAACTGGCTGTGCAGATCATCGAGTCGCTCCCCGATGTTCTTTTCGGCGTTCTGCATCGACGCGAGCCGGCTCGCGCTCTCGCTCGCGAGGGATTCCGCGAAGGCTCTGTAAAGAGAAACGAAAAGGTATTCCCGAATAAGGGCTGAAAAGAGTTTTTCCCAGTCCATGGTGAAGATCGGCAGAGTCCTTGACGACCATTTCTTTTTTGCGATTTTGCGGAGCCATTCGCCGTCCACGGGAAGCAGGCGGACCGAATGGGGGCGGTAGGATGCCCCGGAAAGATATTCGCAATAAAAGAGAAGAACGTGACTGATCTGCCGCCGGAAGTGCCAATCCTCGATAGCCAGAATGATATCTTGGACGACGGGCGTGATACCCGCGGTCGAACTCGGGGTCGCTATGGTCTCGACGATAGGCTGGCCGGCATCCTCCAGATAACCCGAAACCCGCATTCCTACAGTCAGCATAAGGCTGTCTTCTTTTTTGAATCTCATCGCATTCACGGTATCCAGGGCATGCGAGGCGACCTGCTCGTTCAATTGTCCGCAGAGGCCCTGGTCCGTGCCGAAGACGATCGCCCCGACACTTCCCACGGCTTCCGTCTGGAAGCCTGCCATGATTTCCCGCCGGGCCTGCAATGCTACCTGAAGCCCCATCTCGACGGTGCGATTGTAATCGGACAGGGATTCGACGGACCTCTGGTACTGCCGGATACTTACCGCAGCCAGCGCCTTCATCGTCTTCACGACGGACAACAGGTCCTCGGCGCTCTTGATCTTCCGTTTCAGTGATTCAATCGTTTGCACGGCTCTCTCCCCCGGCGGGACTTCCCGCCGTTTTTGCCCCTTCCAGGAACGCTGAACGGTCCTCATCCGTGAATTTTTCCCCCGCCTCAATGCGGGCGCACAGGTCGGGATATTGCGCGCGAATGATTTCCTGCAGATTTTTTTCCGCCTCTACGACTCTTTCCGTCGGCACGCTGTCGAATACGCCTCCCGTCACGGCAAGGAGGGCGGCGATCTGGTCGGCGGCGGTAAGGGTCCTGTACTGGGGCTGTTTCAGGATTTCGCGGACCCGCCAGCCGCGTTCGAGCACGCGCCGGGTATTTTCATCCAGACGGGTACCGAATCGGGAGAAAGTCTCCAGTTCTTCGAACTGCGAATAGGAGAGGCGAAGGTCTCCCGCCACGACCCGGTAAGCCGGGATCTGTGCTTTCCCGCCGACGCGCGAAACCGATTTTCCTACGTCAACCGCAGGGAGGATGCTTTTCTGGAACAGCCGGGGCGAAAGATATATCTGTCCGTCGGTAATCGAGATGAGATTGGTCGGAATATAGGCGGATATGTCCTGGGCCTCCGTTTCCGTAATGGGCAGCGCCGTCAGCGATCCGCCGCCCCGGTCCTCCTTGAGATGTGTCGAACGCTCGAGAAGGCGCGAGTGGATATAGAAGATGTCTCCCGGGAAAGCCTCCCTGCCCGGGGGACGGCGAAGCAGCAGAGAGAGTTCGCGGTATGCCCTGGCGTGATAGGTAAGATCGTCGTAGACGATCAGCACGTCCCGCCCCTTCTCCATGAAATACTCTCCCATGGAGGTGGCGGCATAAGGCGCGACAAACTGAAGGCCGGGAGGATCCTCGCCGGTCGCCACGACCACCAGTGAATATTCCATTGCCCCGTAGGAACGGAGGTCCGCGATAACCTTGGCGACATCCGAACTCTTCTTTCCGATCGCGCAGTAGATGCAGATCACATCCTTTCCCTTCTGGTTGATGATCGTATCCGCGGCGATAGCTGTCTTGCCGGTCTGGCGGTCTCCGAGGATAAGCTCGCGCTGGCCCCGTCCGATCGGAATCAGGGCGTCGATCACCTTGATGCCCGTCTGCAGCGGAACCGTCACGGGCGACCGGGCCATGACGGGGGGCGCCTCCCTTTCGACGGGAAGCCTCCGCACGGCCCTGATTTCCCCCATGTTGTCCCGGGGACGTCCGAGGCCATCCACTACCCTGCCGATGAGCGATTCCCCTACGGGAACGTCCAGCACGCGCTCGGTTCTGCGGACTTCCGCGCCTGTGCTCAGATGCTCTGCCGGATCCAGGAGAATCACTCCGATCTCCTCCGGATCGATATTGAATACGAAACCCTGCAGGTTCCGGGGAAACCTGACAAGTTCGTCGGATTTTATATTCGGAAGACCTCCCACACGGACGATTCCCTGGCCGATGAATGTCACGATGCCGACTTCGCGCTGGTGAAGCTGCGGCCTGTTTTCTTCGAGGACCCGGTCCAGGTGCAGGAATGCGCCGTCAAGAAATCCTTTCAACCGCCCTTCGATCATGAGTGCTGGTCTGTTCATATCGATCTCCGCAAATAGTTACCGGCTCTGCGCCTCCTGCTGGAGGGCGAGAGCGAAATTCTCTTCGAGGCTTTCCAGGTAGTCGCCCAGGCTCCAGGCCATCTTGTGACCGGCGGTCCTGAGTTCCAGCCCGGAAATCACGTCCGGATTTTCATCGAAGTCGACGGCGACTCCGTCTGTGTCGAAGCTTCTCCGCACGGCCTCTCCTACCCGCTGCCGGATTTCCGGCGAAAGATGAAATGCGCTCTGTATTTTTACGACCCCGCCGCTCGTCCGGACTGCATCCCGGATTATCTTGACTTCATCGCTGCCGAGATCCCTGATCCGGTCAATGAAGACGTCCGCCATCCGGCTTTCAAGACCGCTCCCCGCAAGGTCCGCGAGCGCCCGCCGGGCGATTGCATATACCTGCATCCCGGCCCGCTTTCTGAGGTCTTCGAGGAAGGTGTCTTTTTCGCGATCCACCGTTTCGCGCCAGCGGGTGCGCACGGCCTCTATTTCATCCCGGGTCTTCTGCAGGAGATCCTTCCGGTACGACTCCGCCTCTTCGCGGGCCTCATTGAGCATTCTTTCGGAGTTTTGCCGGAGTTCATCCTGCTTGCGCTGGTAACCGTCCGCCAACTCCCGGGCCTCGCAGCGGCACTTCTCCGCCTCTTCATATGCCTGGCGTATCCTGGTTTCCCGGGCATCCATTGCTTTCACTATTCTCCCATAAAGAAAGCGTTTGAGCAGGTAGACCAGAATCAGGAAATTGACGATTTGGGCAAAGAACACGAACCAGTCGATATGCATGGCTCACCCTCCGATTTTCCGTATTGCGACTCCCCAGAACGGGTTGGCGAATATCAGGATCATGGATATGACGAAGCAGTAAATAGCGATGGACTCGATCATGGCGAGGCCGACAAAGAGCGTCCGCGTCAGTGAGTTGCGCTCATCCGGCTGCTGGGCGATGGAACTCAGCGCCCCCTGCACAGCGCGGCCCTGTGCCAGAGACGGCCCGATCGCGCCGATTCCCATACAGAATCCTGCCGTGATGATAGAGGCGATTGCGATGAAACTCATGGTGTCCATAGTCTTTTTCCTTTCTTTAATGTGCTTTCTCCCCGCCGGAGCGATGGAGTTGTTCATCGTGGGCCTGTGCAGCGGAAGAGATATAAACCATGGCCAGGATCGCGAAGATGTACGCCTGGATCAGGCCGATCAGGAGGCCGAGCGCCTGCATGACAACAGGAAAAAACAGCGGCGTTACCGCCAGCAGGATCGCAATAACCTTCTCGTGGCTCATGATATTTCCGAAAAGCCTCACCATGAGCGCCAGGGTCCTCGAAATCTCTCCCATGACGTGGAAGGGGAAAAATATGAACGTAGGCTGGAAATATTCTTTTATATAATGTTTCACTCCGTGTCCCACGATCCCGAACAGCGGGACCGAAATGAACACGCAGATCGCCAGCGCCCCGGTCGTCATAAGCGAGGATGTAGGGGCGACATAGCCCGGCACGACGGCCAGGAGATTCGAAAGAGCGATAAAAAGGAAAAGCGTGCCGATGAACGGAAGATAATAATCGGCCCGTTCGGGGACGATCTCCCGGATTTCTCCCCGGATGCCCGACACTACGACCTCGAGGAAATTCTGCCACCTGGGGATCGTCAGGTCCCGGGAGATCCTCCGGGTAATCCACCATGACCCCGCGACGAGGATCGCCATAACAAACCAGGTATAAACCAGGGTCGCATTGATAGTGACGAAACCCCACGTCCAGAAGATGACCTGGTCGGGGCTGATCTGATCCATTCCTACGATTTCCATGTTTGGCCTCCTTTACGATTGAACCGCCGGTCCGGAACCCCATCGACGGATCAGGAATCCTCTCGCCAGGATAAATCCCAGGAGCGCCGCCAGCATCCTCTCCCAGGAGCCGGAGGCGACCAGCAGAAATCCCGCGGTTACGGCCGAAAGCCGGACTGCAAACCCGAAGAGCATTCCCCGGACCGGCCTTGGATTCTCCAGAAGTGAGTCCAGAGAGGACCGGAGGTGCCGGAAATAAAATCCCCCGAGAAGAATTCCCGCCAGCAGGGCGGCCGACAGATGAATAACGGGATTCATGACGCTTCTCCGTTGTTATTTCTGCTGATACCCATCTTTCTTACCCAGAACCAGGCATTGATCGAGCCCAGCATGACTCCGCCGATCAGCAGCATCAACGCCCAGGAAAATCTGCTCGGCCATGTATTGTCGATCCAGATGCCGATCGCCGTTCCGATCAGGGTGGGTATGGCTACCGACCAGCCGACAACGCCGAATACGCCGAGACCGAACCAGACTGTCTGATCCGATTCGGAACGGCTCCGGATCTTTCTTTCCTCCTTGCGCCCGATCCGGAAAACAAAGGCCCTGGCTCTATCCTGCCGTCTTTCACGCGCGTCTTTTTTTTCAGCGGACATGTTCGTTCAACTCCATGAAGCGCCGGATCAGATCGGCTTCGAGTTTTGCTGCCGCCGTCCGGGCAACTTTCTCCCGCTCATTAAGTGCCTCGAACTGTTCTTCCACTACCTTGCGGAGGAGACCGAGATCGGGGCCGGTCATGGCGTTTCTCGTGGAGACGAGCACTTCATCGCCTTTTTTCACCAGGGTTCCTTCATCGACCGCGAGATAGACCTCCCTGCCTTCAGCAGCAACAAATGAAAAAATACCGGGAACCAGCGACGAGACGAAATCAATATGGCCCGGCAGAAGACAGAAGGAACCGTTGGCGCCCTCAGCCGTGATCTTTGAGGCGTTTTCGCTCATGAAAATTTCGGATGGAAGCAGGACCTTGAGCCTCATGGCCTCTTCACCTCGTCGATGTTTCCGATCATGTACAGGGCGCTTTCGGGAAGGTCGGCGAACTCATCATTCAGTATTTTTTCGCATCCGACGAGAGTCTCCTCAAGGGTAACGGCCCTTCCCCCCTTCCCCGTAAATTGTTCGGTAGTGAAGAACGGCTGGGTGAAAAACCGCTCCAGGCGCCGGGCGCGGAAAACTATCCGCTGGTCCTCGCGGGAAAGCTCGGAAATCCCGAGCATGGCGATAATGTCTTTCAGATCCTCGTAAATGGTGAGCGTCTTGCGTATCTCCTGAGCGGTCCTGTAATGCCTCTCTCCGGCTATAGTGGGCATGAGCATCTTGGAGCCGGACTGGAGGAGATCGATCGCAGGATAGAGGCCCTCGCTCGCCCGCTTGCGGGACAGCACAATTGACGCCGAAAGGTGCCCGAAGGTATGGACCGCCGAAGGATCGGTGAAATCATCCGCCGGGACGTAGACTGCCTGGATTGACGTGATCGCGCCGGTTGTGGTGTTACAGATGCGCTCTTCCAGCTCGGCGAGGTCGGAGGCGAGCGTCGGCTGGTATCCGAGGCGGGAAGGAAGAAGTCCCATGAGGCCGGAAACCTCCTGGCCCGCCTGGATGAAGCGGAATATGTTGTCGATCAGCAGCAGCACGTCCTGCCGCGCGTCGTCGCGGAAGTACTCGGCCATCGTCAGGGCCGAGTGTCCCACGCGGAACCGGGCCCCGGGAGGTTCGTTCATCTGGCCGAAGACAAGCACCGTGTTCTTAAGGACGCCGGCATCCTGCATCTCGCGATAGAGCTCCTCGCCTTCCCGGCAGCGCTCCCCGATCCCGCAGAATATGCTTATCCCCTCATGCCGGCCGACCATGTTATGGATCATCTCCGTGATGAGAACGGTTTTCCCCACGCCCGCCCCCCCGAAGAGACCCGCCTTCCCGCCCCGCTCAAGCGGGGAAAGAACGTCGATGGCCTTGATGCCCGTCTCGAATATTTCCGAGACGGTGGATTGCCTGGAAATGGGAATCGGCTCGTGATGAATGGAGCGCCATTCCCCTGACTCGATCTTCTCCTTGTCGTCGATCGTCCGGCCGAAAACGTTGAAGACCCTGCCGAGGAGGTGTTTCCCTACCGGCACCTTGAACGGCTCGCCCGTGTCCACGATAAGAGAGCCCCGGGCGAGTCCCTGTGTCGGAGTCAGGGCGATCCCTCTGACCATCTCAGCGCTGAGCTGGGTGGCCACCTCAATCAGGATCCTCTCGTTATCACCCGCCCGGAGCACATTTCGAAGCGGTGGAATTGTACCGGGGAAACGCGCATCGATGACGCTTCCCCGCACGGAAGTTACTGTTCCTGTGTTGAGTCGCTCCATTTTTTTCTCCTTAGTGTACCTCGACGCCGTAGAGCGTCTCCGCCTTGACAAGGCCCTCGCTGAGCAGGGCCACGACTGTTCCGATGACGATGAACATTACGGACCGGATCACATCCTCGATCAGGGGAGCGCCCGCGAGAAACATGATATGGCTTAAGATGAGCCAGGCGCCGAGAGCCGCTGCGATCAGGATACCTTTCTTCCTCCACCAGATCGCCCCCAGAATTATGGGTATATAGAAAAGATGGGTGAAGATAATGCCGGATCCAATGACCGCGTGGGAGTAATAGGTCAGAAAAGCGATGCCGAGGAAGAGAGCCCCGATGACGCCTGTCTTGAAGGAATTGCGGGAAGGCTCATCCATGCGGATGGACTGGAGGGCTCCGAGTTCGCGATCGATCTCCTCCCGGACGAGATACTGGTATTCCCTGCTGATCACGTTGACGGCGTAATCGAACATCAGGATTGTGCGGTTCAGGTTCTCCGCCGCCTGGTGATGCTCCACCGCGGTCTGGAAGGTTACCTGGAATTCGGCATAGAGCCACATGTGGCGGCGCATCAGCACGAGAGCATAAATTGCTTCATCGAGCGGCACTCCATCCCGGTAACGGTCCTCCGCATAGCGGCGGAAGTATTTTTCCGCGGCTTCGTAGGGCTTTTCCGTAAAAAAGAGACCCCGGAAGCTCCGGTAAAATTCGACTGCCTGCCTGATTGCGTCCTCCGGATTAAATTTCCGGTAGGATGTGGTCCGCGCGTTTTTCCGGACATCTTCATACCAGTTGCGGGCGATTTCTTCCGCGTGGCGCTCCGTCACGTCGATCAGTTTGGTGGCATAAGCCTTCATGATCATCCTCCTTTCGTCTGATCCGCCGGACTGTTCCGCCCCGACTATCCTTTCACCATAATGCAGAGCAACGGCCGTGCCCGCGGGATAATTCCTGTTCAGTCTTCGAAAATTACAAAGGAATTGCGCATGCGGGGTTCGGGAGGGATTTGCGGGAAGATGACGGAAATGTCCGCCTGTTTTTGGGGGGAAAACTTGACAGGCGTGCAGAAGCCTATTTTTCCGGCACTTTTCCGGATGACATAAATGTCAGGGGATATGAATCAAAGGTCGCCAAGGAGGGCCTGCCAGCGGCTGTCCGTGCGCAGCGCAGACAGCTTGCGCTGGAGCTGCCTGACGGTAATTCCGAGAATCCGCGCAGTTTTTTTTCTGTCCGCTCCGGTCTGGGTAAAAATGTACATTACATGTTCGTCGTCGTTCTCCTTCAGCGTGGAGAGGCGGCGGGCGGAAAGCGACGGCGCGGGCGCCGCGATACCCAGATGGCGGGGCAGGATCACGATTGAGTCGGCCAGCAGGACAGCGCTCTCTACCGCCTGCGCAAGCTCCCGGACATTCCCCGGATACTGGGCCCCGCACAGGAGGTCCATTGCTTCCGGGCTGAACCCCCGCACATCCCGGTGGTGCCTCTCCGCCGCCTGCCTGAGGAAAGCCCCCGCGAGGAGGGGGATATCTTCCCTGCGTTCCCGGAGCGGCGGAATATGGATACGGGCGGAACGGATCCGGTAAAGAAGGTCCAGGCGGAACCGGCCCTCCCGGCAGGCGCGGTCGAGATCGGAATTGGAAGCGGAAACGAACCGGACATCCACGTGAATTGGCTTTGTCGCGCCCAGGGGCGTAAAGGACTTCTCCTCGATAACGCGCAGAAACTTGGCCTGGAGCGCAAGCGGCAGCTCGCCGATTTCATCCAGAAACAGGGTTCCGCCGTGCGCCTGCTCGAAATAGCCGCGGTGGGCCGATTCCGCTCCCGTGAACGCTCCCTTGACATGGCCGAAGAAGTGGCTTTCGAACATGCTGGCGGGAATGGCGCAGACATTGACGGCGATGAACGGCCCCGCAGGGGAAGGCCCCGCCTCGTGTATGGCCCGGGCCATGAGCTCCTTGCCGGTGCCGGACTCGCCTGTGATGAGAACGGGAACACCGCCCCTGGCCATGACCTGGGCATAGGAGATAAGGGCTTTCATCAGGGGAGACCCTGTAATGATAGCCGAAAAAGCGGGAGGAATTTCGAGATCCGAAGCCCGGGTCGAAGCGGACAATCCGAGGAGAAGATTTCTCCTTTCATACGCCCGTTCGATCGTCAGGAACAGGAGATCGTTATCGACAGGTTTCACCAGGTAATCGTAGGCGCCCAGCCGGATCGCCTTGACGGTCGTGGGAATGTCGTGAACAGCCGTGAGAATGATGATTTCCGTTGACGGACGGTGCGGTTTCACTGTCTCGAGCACCTGGATACCGTCCACTTCGGGCATGAGCAGATCAAGGAGAACGATATCGAAATCTTCCTCCATGAGGATACGGACGGCATCTTTCCCGCTGTCGCATGTTTTCACATCCCTGATTCCCCTCCACTGCAGAAGACGGCGGACCGAGCTCAAGGATATTTCTTCATCGTCGACAATCAGAATTTTCATATTCTCATCCTGCCAAGGTTGTGAATGATCTTCTGCAGCTCCTGGAGCCGGAAAGGTTTCTGCACGAAACCGTCCCAGAAACGCACCTCCTCCTTAACATCCCCCAAAGGAATTTTCGCATAAAGTATCAACCCGAGGAGAGGAAATTTTTCCCTTATCAGCCGGGCCATATCCAGGCTCCCGGAAGCTTCGATTTCGAGAAGAACGATATCCGCTTCGGGATGGAGTTCCAGGTACGTGATGACCTCATCGGTGTCGTACCCCGCCTTAACCGGCCATGGAAAGGCATCGACAAAATGGGTCTTGAGTTCATTGAGAAACCCTGAATCCCTGTCCAGGCAGAGAATGGAAGGACGCAGGTTCAGTTTTGCTTTTCCATCGAGCGGCAGGAAAATACTGAAACGGCTTCCCCGCCCCGGCCGGGACAGCACGCCGATCAAACCGCTGTGTTCTTTAATCAGCCCGTAGGAAATGGAGAGGCCGAGACCCGTCCCGCCCTGGTCCCTGCGGGTGGTGAAGAACGGATCGAAAATCTGGTCCAGGATCGGCTTGGCCATGCCTATTCCGTTATCCTCGAGCGAGATCACGACGGCGTTCAGGTGCTCCAAGTGCATGGCGGACAGCATGATTCTGCCCTTCCTTCCCGGAGGAATCGCCTGGTGGGCGTTGATCAGGAGGTTCGTCAACACCTGCTCGAGCCTCTGCAAATGGCCCTGCACGGCCGGGAGGCCGGGGGGGATGGTAATTTCGATATTTGGAACGGTTTTCCGCACCTGTGATCCGACAATGATCATCGCGCTCTCGACCACGTCCGCAATCCGGACGGGACTTTTCTGCGAGGCTTCGTCGCTGCGGGCGAACTCCCTCAGTCCGGCGATAACCCTGTTTACCCTGTTCGACGCAATCTTGAAGGCGTTGATGATCTCCCGCATGTTCTCGGAGATCTCCCCGGCGCGGGGATTTTCGTTGTTTTCCCGGGAAAGATCCGGCTCCAGCATGGTCCAGATTTCCTCCAGGAGGGGTATGTTATAGGAGATGAAGCTTATGGGGTTGTTGATCTCATGGGCGACCCCGGCCACGACCTCCCCGAGGGCTGTAAGTTTATGGGACTGGATCATCTGCTGGAGGCGAAGCTCGGCTTCCTGCCTGATCCGCCTCTCTTCCGTGACGTCCTGCCACGCGCCGATGATGCTCATGGAACCGTCCGGAAGGCGAAGATACCGGCGGTAATCGGAAAACCACCGGTACGAGCCGTCCGCCACCCGGAAGCGGTAATTAAAACGCAACGAGCCCTTTTCCGATCCCACAGGTCCCGCACGCAGTTCCGAAATAATTTTTTGCAGGTCGTCCGGATGCACGCGTTCGGCCCAGAAGCGCCTCTCTCCGGTAAACTTCTCCGGCGGGAAACCGGTAACCTCTTCGATGGAATGGCTGATGAAGGTAATCTCGAACGGGTCCTCGGCGCTGCAGGAAAATGAGACGATGGGAAGCGATTCAAGAATCAGAGACAGCTGGTCCGTTGTCTGCTGGAGCGTTCCCTCTATCCGCCTGCGCCGTACAAGCTCGTTCTCCAATTCCCTGTTGGCGCGGGCCAGTTCCACCGTCCTCTCCCGGACCTTCGACTCGAGTTCATCCCGGGCCCGCAGGAGGTCCTGCTCCGCGATTTTTCTGTCCGTGATGTCTTCCAGCGTTTCTATCGCCCCCACAAGCTCCCCGCGGGAATCCCGGACCGCCGCCGCCGTGAAGCGGAGCCATTTTCCCCTTTCGCCCAGAGCCGGGAAAAAATCCGTTGCTTCGTACGCTTCGTTGATCAGCTCCGATTTCCGGAACTTTCCGGTGTACCAGAGGGGAATTTCCATGAGCCTGTTTTCCACGAGGAGATCGGCCATGCACGGGCGGGCGGAGTCGTAAAAGGCCTTCCAGTGCCTGTCGGTTCCGGCGACGTCGGAAGCGCGTATCCCGGAAAGCTCTTCAAGGGCCCGGTTCCAGTACAGGACTTTGCGGTCCCTGCCGACCACGAACGCAGGAATGGGCGAACCCTGGATTACGTTGGAGAGCCTCTGCTCGCTATCGGAAAGGGCCTTCTCCGCCGCCTTTCTGTCCGTTATATCCTCGAGCGTCTCTATTACGCCCACGAGTCCTCCTCCGGAATTCCGGACCGCCGCGGCGGTGAAGCGCAGCCACTTGCCTCTTTCACCCAGCGCGGGGAAGAAATCCGTTGCCTCGTAAGCCTCATTCAGGAGATCCGATTTTCGGAATTTTCCTGCATACCACTCGGGGACCCTGTCCGTTATTCCGTCCGCGATCAGGTCGGCCATGCACGGGCGGGCGGAATCATAAAAGGCCCGCCAATGCTCACTTGTCCCAACTACTTCGCCGGCCCTTATATTGCTCAGCTCCTCGAGGGCCCTGTTCCAGTACATCACCCGATGATCTTTTCCGATAACAAAGGCAGGGATCGGCGACCCCTGAATGATGCTCAGGAGCCTTCTTTCGCTCTCTTTTCCGACTCTTTTTAAGGCCGTTTCGACCTTCGGCGCGTTTTTTTTACCCGACGCCGGTCGCACCGTCCTGGAACGTCCCGTGCTTTTCATGACCCTGATCCCTGTGGCTCTTTGATCTCGAATCATATAAAATTGAGATGATAATATATCCATAAAAACAGCGTAGATCAAGCAGTCAGCCTAAACGGCTTCGGGGAAGCGCAGATTCCATGGCTTATGAAGACAATTACGTCCGCGCCGCCGGCGTGAAGCTCCGATACTGGAGCGCCGGCCTGCAAGGGCCTCCCCTCGTGCTCATACACGGGCTGGGAGCATCCGCGGAGATCTGGAAAGAAAATATTTCAGCCCTTTCCCGCTCGTTTCGCGTTTTCGCCCCCGACCTTCCCGGCTTCGGCAGATCGGAAAAGCCGGATGCTGAATATTCCCCCCGGTTCCTCCTGGATTCCGTTCTGGATTTCATGGCGGCGGCCGGGCTGGAGCGGGCCTCGCTGGCAGGTCTGTCCCTCGGCGGGGGCATCGCCCTGATGTGCGCGATCAAACACCCCGAAAAAGTGGACAAGCTGGTCCTGGTCGGCAGTGCGGGCCTGGGCGCAGAGGTAGGGCTTCCCCTTCGCCTGGCGGCGCTTCTGTTTCCCGGTGGTTTCCCAAAGATACCGAGAACGGTCCTTGCCCGGTTCATGAAACGGCTCGTGTACGATCCTTCCGCCGTTACCGGAGAGCTTGTGGATACATATGTCGAATACCTGTCAGATCCGGGCTGCCGGACGGCGTGCTCCCGTGTCCTGTCCGCCACGGTTACATTCCGGGGAGCCAGGCCGGAGGTCTTGAATCCCATCCTCGAGAAACTGGATGCAGTCCGGCGCCCCACATTGATAATCTGGGGCAGGCAGGACCGGGTCCTTCCTCTCCGCCATGCCCTCGCCGCTGCGGATAGAATTCCTGCGGTTCGTTTGCAGATATTCGAGAATTGCGGCCACATGCCGAACATCGAGCATCCGGCGGATTTCAACCGCGCCGTCCTGTCTTATCTCCGATTTTTGTGACCTGCGTCACATATCCCGCTCCGGAATGGGCCGATAAACTGTTCAACCAAGGAAGGACTGCATTATGGCCCAGATCTGGGGAAACCCGGCAAGCACCTCACAAAAGAAACTGGTCGATTCCCGGCGCTTTCTTCGCCAGAAGAATATTCAGGGATGCCTTGTCACGTTCAAGCAGGCCCTGGAGGCAATGAGCGCGGGGAAGATCCTTCCCCCGGACCGGAAAAAACTGAACGCGGAAATTAAGAGCCTCGTTGACGAACTGCAGACGAACGAGGCCTTCAAGAATATCTTCGGACCTGTAACTTTCAGCAGCAGCGCCAATTCCGACGTCATTCTCTCGTTCATCAGGCAGCTGATAGAAGTAAATACCGAGCGGCTGAAAAACGACCTTCTCGAAAAGCCCCTGCCTCCGGAAGCGGTTGCAGGCCGGGAGGAGACTCGCGCTGCAAAGAGGGAGGAAGAAGCGGCGGTCGAAAGCCGGGAAGAGGACCCTCAGGACACCTTGCAGAAAGCCGCCGAAGACGCAATCCGGTTGGTTGAGCAGGGAAAATACCGCGAGGCGAGGGAGGCCCTGCAGAAAAACGAGCTGCTGCTGGAGCGCGTCGTCAATCAAATGAATGAGAAGGGGATCGAATTACGGAAGTCGCAGAATTACAGCGGCGCTATCTCGGAATATAAAAGGGTCCTCAATATATACCCGGACGACGAGGGAATTTATTACAACATCGCACGGGCCTTTTACGAAAAAGGCGATCTGGACCTGGCGCGGCAGAATCTCGAAAGCGCCCTGCACATAAATCCCGGTTTCAACGAAGGAAAGAGGTTTCTGGATTACCTTAACTGGCTGGAAAGGGGAGGAAGAAAGACCTCCTCCGTCGACGCATGGCTGGCGGGAGTCAATGAAGCGGCCAGGCGTTTCTTTGCCAGAGGCGAACGCAAAATGTGATGCGGAAATTCAGTGCTCCGGGTTCAGTGTTCAAAGTTATCTAATGCCGAACTCGGGACTCGGGACTCTCAACCATAGAACCAGAGGGCGAAAGCCCGTTCATGCCGTACTCCTGCCCTAAGTGGAACAGGATTTCCAAAGGGAGTTGCCCTTACCTACCCCCTCCTTCTTGCCGAAATCCTGTTCTGCTTTTTTTCTTTGGATAGGACCCGACCGGCCCTCTTATTCCTCGCCCGAAGTTATTCTGCCTAGGGACTCAACTTTCTTTACCTTTTCCCGGAATTCATTTATTATCTGTCGACTGCAGAATCGGAGGAGAGCATGCGCATAACCGACCGCGTTCACGCCCTGAGAATACCTTTCAGCCTTCCTGTCGGACCGGGGAAAACGCTGGAACGTTTCGTGTACGCTTATATTATCCTGGGCAAGGAAATCTGCCTGATCGACAGCGGCGTCTCCGGCTCCGCGGAAATTATTTTCGATTACCTGAGAAGCTTGAAACGTGAGCCGGACGAATTGAAGCTCAACGTTTTGACCCATGCTCACCCGGACCATATCGGCGGAGCCCGGGAAATACGAAAACTTGCGCACTGCCTGACAGCGGCCCACCCCGACGCCGCTCCCTGGATCGAGGACACGGAACGACAGTTTGCAGAAAGACCGGTCCCCGGATTCCGCACCATCGTCGGGGGCCCGGTGAAGATAGAAACCTTGCTTCGCGGCGGGGACACCGTTGGTCTCGGGGAGGGCTATTCTCTTGAGGTCATTGACACCCCCGGACATGCGCGGGGCCATATCGCTCTGTATTGCCGGCGCGAAGGCGCCCTTTTCTCCGGCGACGCCGTGCCGGCCCCCGGATCTCTGCCGATCTATGAAGACGCAGTAGAATCCATGCGCTCCATCAGAACCATCCAGTCGATCCGTCCTCTCAGCGTCCTGCTTTCCTCCTGGGACGAGCCCCGCACGGCCGGCATCCAGGACATGTTGGCCAAGGCGGCCGGTTTCCTCCAGAAAATTCATTCCGCGGTACTGAATGAAATGGCCGCCGCCCCTTCCGCCGGAGCCGATGAATTGGCGCCGGCGGTTTTACGCAGGCTGGGGATTCCCGAATATCTCCTCAACCCGGTCCTGGTGCGTTCGGTTCGGGCTCATATGGACGCATCCGCCTTCCGCAATCTGGAAAAAATCCGCGTTGCCGGATAAAATTGTCGGCTGTGTCCGTGGCGTCCATGGAGTTCCTCGCGTTTTCCGCCGGACCGCCCCCCTCTCAACCCGTTATTGAATCCTGAAAGACAGCCGCGTTTTTATTCTTTGCAAAAGCAGGAGTACGTACTACGCTTTTTATAAATATTGTGTCGAGGACGGCCCATGGAATCCCTGTTCAAGCGTTCCGAGCAAAATCCGATTCTGACGATCGAAGATCTCCCTTTCGCGGCGCAGTCGGTGTTGAACCCCGGCGCCGCGGAACACGAAGGGGATATCGTCCTTCTCCTCCGGGTTGAGGAGAACGACGGGTTTTCCAGCATCTATACGGCCCGGAGCCGGAACGGAGTAACGGACTGGCGGATTGAGCCCGCGCCTTTCCTGAAAAGGGGAGAGCCCGGCTGGAGATACGAGGAATGGGGCTGCGAGGACGCCAGAATCACATACATCCCCGAAATGAAAAAGTGGTATATAACTTACACGGCCTACTCCCCCGCCGGGGCGGCGGTAGGGCTCGCCTGCACCCGCGACTTTCTGACCGCCGACCGCATCGGCCTGATTTTCTCGCCTAACAACAAAGACGCAGTCCTGTTCCCGACACGGCTGGGAGACCGCTGGGCGGCTCTCCATCGTCCGGAAGCATCGGGGGCCATAGAGAATATCTGGATCGCCTACTCCCCGGATTTCAAGTACTGGGGAGAGCCTCATGTCGTGCTCCTGGAAGGAGAGGGACCGGCGTGGGACGCCGTGAAAGTAGGCAGCGGCCCGCCGCCCATCGAAACAAAGGAGGGATGGCTGCTTATATATCACGGCGCGAAGTATTACGCGGGCCACCTGGTGTACCGAGCCGGCGCGGTGATCCTCGATGCTCAGAAACCGTATCTCATCAAGGCGCGCGGTCCGACATGCATTTTTACAGGAACCGCCGCGTACGAACAGTCCGGGCTTGTTCCGAATACCGTTTTCCCCACAGGCCTGATTCGAAGAGGCGACGAATTGTGGATGTATTACGGCGCCGCCGACACCTGCGTCTGTCTGGCGACCGTCCGCCTGGATGAGCTTCTTGACGCCCTGGAACCGCCGCTCAAGCCGAGGAGATGATTCTGGTCCATTACCCGGTTTATGAAGTCGTTGAACTGCATTCGGCCGCTGCTGCGTTATTTCTTCCTGGGCTGCTTTGCGACAATGCCGTTTTTGATTTTGTCGTATGTTGCAGCGGGAACGATCTTTTTCGTTTTAAGCTGATCCTTGCTTCTGTACGGGCGCCCCTCGATGATTTTCTGCGCCGTGGCGTCCCCGATCCCCGGGAGGGTCATCAGCTCTTCCTTACCTGCCGTATTGATGTCAATGACTCCCTTCTTCGGAGCGGCTTCCTGCTTCATCGCCGGCATATCGGCTGACCTGGCCCCTGGTTTGGCTGCAGGCTGCTCGGCCCCAAAAACCGCTCCCGCCGCAAAAAAGAAAACAACCAGCGCAAGGGCCGCTTTCAGAAGAACAGATCTTCTTTCCATGTCCTTTTACCTCCTTTTTCTTTAACTTTAGATCGCGTCAGGTTTGTGTCAATCAGTACTTCCCCGATCCGCGCAATCCCTGCAGACGCCCTTTTTAGGCCGGAAGGAGTATCTCATTCCGGAAATTCCCTATATGCAGCCCGGTTGTTCGGTCTTAAGATGGGGAAAATTTGCGGGTGAGCGGAATGTGCTGTACAGGAACAAACCTGCATGCCGGCTTCGACGGGAATCGAAAGGGCATGGAAGCCGTTAAGGGGCGATATACCGGAAACTGGATGGAAGATTATTACGGAATCTGGTGGGAGATATGCACCCCCGACAGGAAATTTGTCTGGCGTCCCGATAGATACCGTCGTCTGAATACCGCTGCCGATCAGAAATAGAAGCCGCCGAAAAGCTTGGACACGGATGCCGGGTCCCGGTAATGACTCCGGAAATCAACTTCCGGGCGGTCGAGGATGCCGTCCCCGTTGCGGTCGTATTCCCGGAACCTCGCTCCGGATCCGCCGAGGAATTCCTTTCTGCTGATTCTGCCGTCGCGGTTTTTGTCGATTCCGGAAAATTCCCGCATGCAGCTCTCGTTTTCAAAAGACCTGCATGCCGCCTTCATCTCTTCCCTGTCCAGAAACCCGTCGCCGTTACGGTCGTATTCTCTGAATTTCTCCCTTGCCGCGGCGGAAAATTCGCGCTTATCCACTTTCCCGTCGCCGTTCGCATCCGCCCCGTCGAAAGGATCCGCGGCGACGGGAGCGGCCGCCGCTAAAATGAATACGAAAGGGATAATCCAACGGAATTTCATCGATCTCGTCTCCTTCCAGGTTAGTTGAACGCCTTGTTAGATACAGGAAAGATCCCGGAATCGCAACAGTTAATAATCCTGCCGGGATGATGCCGGGTTCGATGAAATTCCGGGGAAGCTTGAAGGGGAACGGTACAAGAAATCCCCGGAACTGGTCCGCGAATTCATGCGGCTCGGGCCGGAACTGAAGGCTCCCGCAAAGTATCTGGTATTCAAGAGATGGGACAAGGTTGGAGAGGAGATCCCCGAAGCCGTCGTTTTTTTCGCCCGGGCCGACGTCCTTTCCGGACTTTTTACTCTCGCCAATTTCGACCGGCCGGATATGGACGGCGCCTACTCCCCCTTCGGAGCGGGATGCAGCACGGCGATCCTTTATCCCCGGCTGGAACGGAACGCCGCCCTTCCCCGCGCGGTCCTCGGAATGTTCGACGTGTCCGCCCGGCCGTTCGTGGGAGAAGACAGGTTGTCCTTTTCGGTCCCCTTCAACAGGTTCCTGACCATGATCGGCAACATGGAAGAGAGTTTTCTCGTAACGGATTCCTGGAAAGCCGTGCTCAGGAGAATACAGAAAAACAGAACTTGAGAATATGAAATGCAAAGCCGGATGCTTGATACGTCCTTCCGGTTCTTCTTTGCCTTCCCGGAAGCATGAAATAAGGAATCCGCCGATTGCCCCCTCTCGGCCAATGGGTAATTGGTAATAGGTAATGGCGACAGGTTACGGTGGCAAGCCTTTTTTCCCTATGACCCAGAACCTATAACCCAGAAACCCTTTTGCCTGGAGAAAAGTATAGGGAGGTGTGGACATGGATTATGAAGACTTCCTCAGCGAAATTATGAACCTGGATTTTATCAACGATCCTGACGAGGCGGATTCGGCCATCAAGGCCGTCCTTGGGATTCTCGCGAGCCGCATGGAGGAACCCCAGGCCGCCAGGATGGCGGGAGAGCTGCCGGAACCGCTTACGCTGGACAAATTACGGGGACACCAGAAACGCGCTACTACCATCAGCGTGGAAGAATACATCGCTGAAATCGCCGATCTGTTCGCTCTGGATTACGACCAGGCCTATACCCTCGTCAACACCGTCCTTTCCGTCACAAAAGAGTCCCTGGAAGGCGAAACCCTTGAAGACATCGAAATCAACCTTCCGCCGGATTGGGCGCGAACCATTGAAAACGCCTGAACCGCTTATTTTTCCTCAATCCGGGTCCGGAATCTCTGCGGATCAAGAAAGTGCCGCACCAGTTCGCCTCTCGTATCATCGATGCGGTCGGGATTGAACGCGACATTCAGAATACGGGACAGTTTTTTCAGCTCCGCTGTCTTGAGGCCTTTTACTATCTCCATGATCTTGTCGGGAGAAAAACTCAGGTATTCGAGCTCCCTCACAAAAAGCCGGTCCACTCTCCTTGCGGAGGGGGACGGCGTCGCCACGGAGACGATGACCCGTCCTCCGTTCTTCTCCAGCATCTCGACGTCCCTCGGATCGAAACATTCGGACAGGACATCCCTGAACTGTTGCGGAAGCGGTTTCCCGGCTGCAAATATAAACTCTCTCCTTTTCATTCGTCCCTCTTCGAACCTTAATCTTGCCACAGCGTTCCTTCACTGATATAAAGAACCGGAAGCCATGGACTGCCTGGAATCGATTCTCCACTTTAAATATTCCGTTCTTTATCTCCAGGGAAAGCTGTTCGGATCCGATCGGGAATCGGTCGACAAGGCTCAGTCGGAATTTGTGTCGCTGGTGGACAAGTTTTTTGAAATCCATCCGGATTTGATATCGGAGCGGCAGTATCGGACCTCGAGAGACAATTCCGATTACTTCCTTGTCGTACTCGAAACTGCGATCGAATCAGTGAAAAACAAAGGTAAAAGGTAAAGGAATACCCATGACGCAGGAAAGAAGAAGGCGCACCAGAGCCCCTGTCCGGATGACCGTAACAGTCACATCGGAGGGAAAGCGAGCGAGAGTCGAATCGGATAACGTCAGCCTTACCGGACTGCTCTGCAAGACACGGGACCACTTTCGGAAAGGGATACCCTGCACGGTCAGCATTCGGCTGAATGAAAACACCCGTATCCGGATCGCGGGGAAAATACAGAGGACGACCCCGCTGGAAACGGCCATAGCTTTCCTGGCGATGGACGAGAAAAGTTTTTTCCATTTGAAAAAACTGGTGCAATATAATACAGGCGACGCCGACCTCGTCAACCTGGAGCTCACCACGCCTGTCTTTAAATAAGTCCCGAGTCCAGGGTCCAGCGTTCAAAGTTGTTCTGGAGAACTGCCTTAATTACTTTTTTATGAGCAACCTCCCTGCATACTGACTCCGGACTCGGGGACTCGGAACTGCTTTTTATCCCTTCAGCAGTTTCTTTACCACCATCAGATAATCTTTCAGATGTCTTGTTATCAGAAAATTGTGCCGGACCTGCTCCCGCGCATTTCGTCCCATCTTTTCGAGCAGTTCCCGGTTAAGTATCAACTGCTTTATCCTGTGCGCGGAGCCCTCGATCGAGTGCACGAAAAAGCCCGTCGATTCGTTGATTATCTGCCGGCGGATGCCCCCGGCATAACTGCCGATGACGGGTTTCCCCTTCCACATCGCCTCCGACACGACAAGTCCGAATCCCTCCCGGACTGACTTCTGCACGACCACCGTCGCCGCCCGCTGAAAGGCATTTATTTCCAGATGACTGTTTGCGGGCAGATTTAAAAGGCGGATATCCGGGTCTTTGCCGATCTCTGCGTAAATTTCCTCCAGCACCTGGACCGCCTCGGGATCGTCGTCCGCAAACGAACCGGCAAGGAGAAGCTGGCAGTCCAGGGTTTTCCTGACGATCCGGTAGGCGCGTATCAGGCCGATAGGGTCCTTCAGCCGGTCGAAGCGGGAAATCTGGGCGACAATGGGACGGTCAGGATCGACGCCGAACCGGGAGAGCACCGACTGAACGAAGTCCTCTTCCAGATCCCGGTTTTTATCGTGAAGGGGATCGATGGAGGGCGGAATAATGAAGGCCGGAATTTCAAGGTCTGCGGATATGAACTCGGGAACGTGGAAAATGGAGCCGTCGTATCCGTTGGAAAATGTCTGCACGAATCTCCACACCGATTCCGTCGGAGTCGAGACATCGATGTGGCATCTCCATATCCATTTCTGGCCGTTTCCCCTTTTAATGATCAGACCTACCGGCTGGGGATCATGGATGAATACAACGTCGTAGGGGGAAGTATCGATAGCGCCCAGATTGCGGCAGGTATAATCGTGAAACGTAAGTATCTCGCGCGAATCCAGCCCCTCCGCCGACGGGAGGTGCAGGAGATTATGAATTTTCTTCGTAATGCGGAAAAAATTCTCGTCGCCCTTGAATATCTGCCAGTCGGTATCTATGCCCACGTCATTCATGAGCGGGACAAGGCGGTGCAGGATTTCTGCGACGCCTCCGCCCACCATCGTCGAATTTACATGCAGGACTTTCGCGCCCCGGATGGAGTCCGCCAGACGCTTTATCTCTTCCACATCTCCCCGGCCCACGAAAGGCGTATAGTTCTCGATCAGCATACTTACCCTTTTTGTTCTGATCCGTTCTTGAGGATATTCAGGATAAATCTCTTGATTTCGTAAAAATCGAACATCCACGGATTCAACGCTTCGATCTGCGACGCGATCCCGTCCTGTCCGGCGGTACGCAGCCATTCCGAATAATCGTTGGTGGGCGCTCCCAGCCTCAGGCGGGCGGAGACGAGGTGATAAAAGAGGGAATATATTCCCGAACTCTCGAAGCACTTAATGAACGATTTAAGCCCGCGGGCTTCCATGCCGAGTTCGACGACATCGCGGACCGCCCGCCGGAAATAGAAAGGGGTTTTAAACCGCCTCCGTTCCTCTCCGGCATTGTCCAGAATTTCCAGAATCTCGCGCCGCACGTCATTGAGCGATGTGTAGGCAAGGGGGTCGATGATCGAAAAACGCTCCGCCAGGATGTACCTGCCGCTTTCGCTGAACCAGTACGCAAAACTGTTGCTGTAGGTAGGGATCAGGAAGTGGTACTCGAACATATTGCGGAAGAGATGATAATAGAGGGTATCGTCATCCGCATCGGCGATGGCTCTCCGGAAATCGGACAGCGTATCGACCCTGATGCCGGTATACTGTGTTACCCACAGCTCCGACCGGAAGATGAATCTTTTCATTTTTTCGTTCTTATTTGCCAGGATTTCTTGTTCCAGGATCAAACCGGGGAATAATTAATTTTGCGCCAGGACTATCCTGTTGTCAAGAGTCACAGTAACAGTTCTCAGTTCCCAGTTCCCAGTTCCAGCGCAAGTTCAAAGTTTCCGGTTCCAGTTCATAGTCCGGTTTACAATCTCTATTTCTGTTAAACCGGCCTTTTCGGCAACTGTGAACAGTGAACTGTAAACTAATCTTCGATAATTGCAACCGGCCTGACCCACCCCGCGCTGGCGTTTTTGACCCGGATCGGGAAACAGCAGACCTTGAATCCGAAAGGCCTGCCCACGGCCGACAGGTTCGCCATTTTTTCCATGTGGCAATAGCCGGTCTCGATCCCGGCAAAATGGGCCTCCCATATAACCCGCGGATCTCCGGTCTGCTGGAATTCCCTGGCAAGAAATGGAAGCGGCCGGTCCCAGCTCCAGGCATCTATCCCGGTGACCCGGACCCCGCGGCTCGTAAGAAAGAGAGTGCTTTCCCGGTCCATGCCGGCCCCCCGGGTCAGGTACTGCGGCGTACCCCAGGCGGAATCCGCTCCCGTCCAGACCAGGACTATGTCCAGAGGCTTTAATTCATAGCGGATCCTCTTCAACTCGGACTCGACGTCCCCGGCGGTAATCCTGTCCCCGTCGGCTCTGTGGCGGAAATCCAGAATGACTCCGTCGCTGAAGCACCACTCGAGCGGTATATCGTCCACGGCCATTGCCGGCTTCCCACGGTCCATTCTCGGATGATAGTGAAGAGGCGCGTCGAGGTGAGTCCCGCTGTGAGTCGTCAGATGCATGAATTCGAGGGCCCATCCCAGGCCGGCCGGGAGCTGCTCGGTGCGAAGCCCCGGAAAGAAATCCTTCATCTGCTCCGCGCCGCGGGTATGATCAACGTAATCGATCCGGGGAATCATCATGGGCGGATCGCTCGGAAGATCCGCCTCAATACTTATGCTCAGATCAACAAACTTCAGGCCCATAATAAACCTCCGGGTTTCAAATTCCAAATCCCAAGCACCAAACTCCAAACAATCTCAAATATCTAAATCCAATTCAAACACGCCGGTTTCTGAAATTTGAATTTCGGATTTCGTGCTTGTTTGGGATTTGGTGCTTGGGATTTGGAATTTCTTTGCATGGCCGTCTTATAACGCTTTTGGGAAGTTCCATCCACACATTCCGGCATGCCATAAAAATATTGGAATTTTCCAAAAAAAAGGTGTTATTATACTCAGCTCAAAAGTTCCAGGCTCGGAGGTTTCGATGTCGAGATTCATAAGGAAAAAATACGTTTCCGTTACCCTGATCTTTATCGCGGTCCTGCTGTTTATCATTATGGGACCGCACTGCGACAGCAGGGTCGGCGCGGTGGATAACGCTACATACAAGAACTTGAAGCTGTTCACGGAAGCGATGGACATCGTCGAACGGCATTATGTGGAAAAGGTCGATTCCGACACCCTTATCCAGGGCGCCATAAACGGGATGGTCAAATCGCTGGACCCGCACAGCTCTTATCTCAGTCCGGAGCTGTACAAAGAGCTCCAGTCCGATACGAAAGGGTCTTTTGGCGGGATAGGGATCGAAATCACCATTCAGAACGATTTCCCTACCGTAGTCTCCCCGATTGAAGACACTCCCGCTTACGCCGCCGGCCTCAAGGCAGGCGACCAGATAATCAGGATCGACAACAAGTCTACCAAGGGGATTTCCATTCTGGAGGCCGTAAAGAGATTGAGAGGCGCCGAGAATTCCCAGGTCAAACTGACGATAATGCGCAAGGATACGCCGCAGCCGCTGAATATCTCAATAACCCGCGCCATCATCAATGTCCGCAGTGTAAAATCAAGGGTTATCGAAGAGAACGTCGGATATATCCGCATTGCTTCGTTTCAGGAACGGACGACGGAGGACGTGAAAAAGGCGATCGCCGAGATCAGCAAGGCTACGACTCCCTGCGGGCTGGTGCTCGATATGAGAAATAACCCGGGAGGCCTTCTGGATCAGGCGGTCAGAGTCTCCGACATTTTTCTGAAATCCGGGGTCATTGTTTCCATCTCGGGGCGGACAAAATCGCAGGAAAACCGCTTCACCGCCAGCAACAACCGTAATGAGCCTTCCTGCCCGATCGTGGTCCTTGTCAACGAGGGTTCGGCCAGCGCCGCAGAGATCGTTGCGGGCGCCCTCCAGGATAATGGACGGGCGATCGTGATGGGCACCCAGACTTTCGGCAAAGGGTCCGTTCAGACGGTGATTCCGTTTGAAAACGGCTCCGCACTGAAGCTGACTACCGCAAAATATTACACCCCCAAAGGGAGATCAATTCAAGCCGAAGGCATTCTGCCCGATATTATAGTTGAATATGCGAAGCCGGCAGAAAAGGAGCCGGAGGCTCCGATCCGGGAGAAAGATCTGGTGGGGCATATCCGCGGCAAGGGGGAAAAGGCCCCGAAATCCCGGGAGCCGGCCAAAAGAGAGTTCGATAACATTGACCGTGACAACCAGTTGAAAGCGGCTGTAAACTTTCTGAAGGGCTGGGATATAATGCGCAAGAAGCAGGTCGGCTGAGAAGCCCCGGTCTTTACTCTTGGGAAGGAGGAAGAAAAGATTCCGCAAGACTGCGGCAACCGGGCTTATCATTCTCCTGATTACAGGATTGGCCGCACTTGGAGCCTATTTTGCACTGAAGGAGAAAAGAGGGCATCGCGGGCCGACGCAACCTGCAATATCGGCCGGGGACAAAGATTCATGGCCCCCGGCGAGGAAGACCAGGCTCAGGAAGAAGCTTGCGATCATCCTCGATGATATCGGACATGATCCCGGAATTCTTGAAGAATTCCTCCGCATTCCGGAGCCGATCACGTTCGCCGTTCTTCCCCGTCTTGCCCATTCGAGGGAAGCCGCGGAAAAGATCCATAAGGCCGGGCGTGAGGTAATCCTTCATCTCCCGATGGAACCCCACGGCTACCCCGGTAAAGACCCGGGCCGCGGGGCCCTGATGACCCGGATGGACCCCGGCGAAATACGGGCGGAGCTTGGCAGCAACATCGCTTCCGTTCCGCACGCCGTAGGGGCGAACAACCACATGGGATCCAGATTCATGGAGGAAGACGACAAGGTAATGGTCGTCCTCCGGTCCCTGAAGGCTCGGGGATTCTATTTCATTGACAGCCTGACGACAGGCCGATCCAGAGCCGGGGATCTGGCGGCCCGGTCAGGCACGTCGTTCGCAGAGCGCGACCTGTTCATAGACCGCGATCCGGAAGAATGGACGAAAGAGGAAATACGGACGCGGATCGTGGAGGGGGACTGGAGACATAAGGTCCTGATCGGACACGCGCGGCCCGAAACCGTAAAGACAATCCGAAAAATAGCTTCGGTTCTGGACCGCAGGCGCATCGAAATCGTGCCGGCATCAAGGATTATCAAGGAAAAAGGCAGGAAAAAATGATCAGGTTTTCCGCATCCCGGAAGAGAGCGGCGCTGATACTGTTCTCAATTCTGATTATACCGGCGGCCGCTTCCTGCGCTTCGCTCGCCGGAACCGTCCGGAACGGCGAAGAAGCCGAGGGGGCGTCCCGTAGCGCCTCCTTTCATTATTCCCTCGGCATCCTGAACCTTCTTCAGGGCAACCTCGACGAGGCTGTCTCCGAATACGAAAACGCCCTGTCCTACGACCGCGGCTCGACGCTTCTGGCAATGGAGCTTGCGGCCCTGCTGGCGAAAAGAGGTCAGGTCGAAAAAGCCCTCGCCGTCTGCGAGAATGCGCGCGATTACAACCCCGGCAATGTCGAGATCCGGCTCATTCTGGGAGGCATTTATCTCGACCTCAAGAAATACAAGGACGCCGAGAGGGAATTTCTGAAGGTGATCGAGCTCAAGCCTAAACAGTTCGAGCCCTACCTCTTCCTGAGCATCATTTACGCCGAGGACAAGAAGCTGCGGGAAGCCGCCAATATTCTGGAAGCACTGATTAAACTGGAGCCCCGCAATTACATGGCCCATTACTATATGGCGCGGGTGTACTCGGATGCCGGAAATTATAATGAATCGGAAAAATGGTTTCTGAAGACAATCGAAATCAAACCATCCTTCGAACCCGCCTGGATGGACCTGGCCGCAATGTATGAAAAACGTGATTTGCGGGAAAAGGCTGCGGGCGTATACAAAAAATTCGCGTCTCTTTACCCCCACCGGCCCGATGCGAAGATCAAGCTCTCACGGCTGCTCATCCGGGACCATAAGTATCCGGAAGCGGCCGGCATTCTCGAGGAAATGCTGAAGCAGGACCCGGGAGGTAAGGAGCCGCGGTTTAATCTCGGACTGGTATATTTCTTCTGGAAAAAAAACGAGCGCGCCGAGCAGATTTTCAAATCGCTTCTCGATGATGATTCCCTCGACCACCGGTCGCGCTTTTTCCTGGCTTCGACTTACGAGGAGTCAAATCAAAATGCAAAGGCGATGGAGGAGTTCGGAAAAATCCCCCCGGAATCAGATCTGTTCTCCGAAGCCCGGATCCATATCGGAATAATTCTGAAAAAAACCGGGCGGACGAACGAGGCGATCAAGCTCTTGAGGAAAGAGATCGCTTCCGGAAGAGCCGATTCCGGTATTTACGTTTTTCTCGGGCAGATATACCACGACGAGAAAGAATTCAAAATGGAAGAAGAGGTTCTGATGCAGGGGCTCGCCAAGTCTCCGCGCAATCCTGATCTGCTCTACCGCCTTGGGGCTCTTTACGAATCTACGGACCGCTTCCAGGAAAGCATCCAGCAGATGGAGGAGATCTTAAGAGCGGACCCGGAACACTACGAGGCCCTCAATTTCATAGGCTACAGTTACGCAGACCGGGGGATAAAGCTGGATCAGGCCGAGACCATGATAAAAAAAGCGCTCCAGCTCAGGCCTGGAAACGGCTATATTATAGACAGCATGGGATGGCTGTATTTCAAGAAGGACGATATTCCGCTCGCCATACGCTACCTGAAGGAGGCTTCCGGTCTGCTCCCGAACGATCCGGTGGTCGCGGAACACCTTGGGGACGCTTACCAAAAGGCGGGATCATACCGGGAAGCGCTGCAGGCATACGAGCGGGCGCTGAAGATCAATCCCTTGAGCAAGTCCGTCCCGTTGAAAATAAAACAACTCACGACCCGCTGATCGATGCGCGTCTTACGCCCAGTCGCCTTAATCATCGCTGCGGTCTTCATTGCTGCCGCCGGGTGCACTCCCAGGCCGCTGACTCCCTCCACGGCTGTTCCTCCTTCCGTCTCCGCCGAAAAGGTGCTGGACTCGCTTTCCCGCGAGGACTCCTTTCCCGTCATGCGGACGAGGGCGCGATTCACTTTCCGGAACCGGGACGGGACTTATTCCGCGCGTCTTGCCCTGGCCCTGCAGAGACCCGCAAACATGCGGGCGGAATCCCTTCCCCTGATAGGAGTTCCCGACTTATATCTGACGACGAATGGAGACAGCGTCAGGATATTTCTCCCTCGGGAGGGTCGTTTTTACGTCGGCCCCTCCGGCAGGGAAGTGCTGGACCGGTTTCTGCCGATTCGGATCAGCGAATCCGCCGCCGTTGCCTTGTTGATGGGCGCACCTCCGCCGGTACGGGAGCAGGCCGCCGTATCGAGCGGCAAAATGGATTCGGGGCTTTACAGGATAGACCGATTCGAGCTGGGCCGGAAAAGGCAGTCTCTATGGGTCGACCTCGCGACCTTGAGTCTCGTTAGAGTAGAGGAATTCGGCGCATCGGGCGAAACGGAATGGGAAGCGGTCCTGCAGGGACACAGGACCGTGGCGGCGTCGCGAATACCCGGACAGATACATATCTCGTTCCCCGAACCCGAAACGGCGGAAATTGAAATTCGCATGGGGGAGAGCGAATTCTCAGCCAGGGAACCCGGTCTCTTTGAACTTGAACAGCCTCCCGGGATCACCCCCACACCACTTGAGTAAGGGCACAAGGCTAAAGGCATAAGGCATGAGGCCAAAAGAAGAGACCTTCCGGTCAGTTCACCCTTTTGCCTTCTGCCCTTTACCCTTAGCCCCGCAATTCCTATTTCATTTCCGCCAGTCTGGCTTTCGCGATTCTGGCCTGGTTTGAATTAGGATGGTCCCTGATTACCCGCTGCAGCAGCAGTTTCGCGCTGGATTTGTCCCCCAGCTTCTGGAATGAAAGCCCCTGCTTCAGCAGGGCATGCGGCAGCTTGTCGCTTCCGCTGAAGCCTTTTATAAGTTTTTCATACTCGAGAATGGCTTTCTCGAATTTTCCCTCGGCGTAATAGCATTCCCCGATCCAGAACTGCGCGTTATCGGAATACTCCGCTTTAGGAAAGAGTTCGAGGAATCTCTGAAATTCTTTCCTCGAATCTTCGTAACGGCCCTCTTTAAAAGCCTTCTGCGCGGATGAATAAACCGCCTCCCGGCTTGCCTTGCCGTTTTTTACCGGGCCGTTTGCCTTTTCGCTTTGTTTGTCACCCGTCTCCAGGTGCCCCTCGCCTTTTTTATTGACCCCGAGAAAATTTTCCAGGAAATTAATCCTGAAGGCCAGCTCGTTAAGCCTGGCGTCACGCGTTTTCGAGGAGGCAAGCTCTTTTCTTAATTCCTCGACTGCGCCTTTCATGTTCCGGAGGGCATCCCGGATCTCGATCATATCCGCTCCGGTATCCGCCTGGAACTTCCTGAGAGCCTTTACACTCTCCCTTGTTTCCTCGAGGTTCTGCTCGATCTTGGCGAGACTCTCCCTAAGCTCCAAAACTCTGTGGTCCAGACCTCCCTGAACTTTCTTCAGTTCGTCGGTCGTGGCACAGGAAACAAGACACACCAATAGGGCGGAAAGAAAACCAATCCTGATTTTGTTCAAACTCTTACCTCAAACGTTATTTCCCGGTCAGGACGAAATGGGCGTTCCTGTTTTTCGCCCAAGCCTCTTCAGTATGTCCGGGATCTACAGGACGTTCCTCGCCGTAGCTGATTGTGCTGATTCTCTTCTTGGCGATGCCGAGACCCATCAGGTATTTCGCCGCGCTCTGGGCTCTGCGCTCGCCGAGGGCCAAGTTGTATTCCGCAGTGCCTCTTTCATCGGCGTTGCCTTCTACCCTGACGCCGGCCGCCGGGTTAGCATTCAGGTAATTTGCAAGTTTCTTAAGGGTTTCTCTGGCTTCCGGTTTGACATTATACTTATCAAAATCGAAGTAAATGTAATCGAAGCCCGCGATCGCCGCAGCCGCTTCGGCGTCCTTCTTCTCGGCCTCCTTCACCGCCTGTTCCTTGGCTGCCTGCTCCGCTTCTGCTTTTTTCTCAGGGGAGAGCTGCTTCTCTTCCCCCTCTTTCACGGCTGCTTTCTTCGCGCATCCGACCGAAAACGCCAACGAGAAACTCAGTATCAGTGCAAAAAAAATGAAAAGCAGACTTCTCTTTCGCATAAAACCTTCTCCTTTCAACGATTTAGGTCTTCTTCCCGGTAAGCCCGTCACTATAAATAACACATCATCCGAAAAGTTCAATCAAAAATTTAGGTGGGGAGACCAATTAGGATACATATATTTATCCATTCCGGAATGGATAATCCTGAAATTGGAACCATTGGAATTCATTATGCACAGTCTCGATTTGCCGCCGGTTGTCGACACGAAGGCGATATAGCGGCCGTCGGGCGACCAGGAAGGGGAGTCATTCCTGCCGCTCCCGGTAAGCTGCGTCAGTTGCCCTCCTTCCGGATTCATCGTGAGGATCTGGAAATTTCCGCCGCGCATCCCTTCAAAAACAATTTTGTCCCCCTTCGGAGACCAGCGGGGAGATGTATTGTAATTGCCCTCGTAAGTGATCCTTTTCACGTTATATCCGTTCGCATCCATTACGTATATCTGGGGAGAACCCGAACGGTTCGAAACGAAAGCTACTTTCGTCCCGTCCGGCGACCAGCAGGGAGAAACATCGATGGAGGCGTCGTTAGTGAGCCTGTATTTCTTTCCGTTGAGTTGATTGAAAACATACAGTTCCTCGTTTCCGTCACGGCTTAAAGTGACCAGCAGGGAACGGCCGTCGGAGGACCATGGACCGCACAGATTCAGTCCGCTCTCATTGGAAAGTAGGTGATCCGGACCGCCCCTGGCCTCTATTACGAAAAGGTCCGGATTGCCCCTTTTATACGAGGTGAAAGATATCCGCCGCCCGTCTGGTGACCAGTGGGGGAGGATCGACAGGGCGCGATAATTGGTCAACCGGGTCAGGTCCGTACCGTCGAAGTTTATTGTGAAGATTTCGGAATTTTTGCCTTTTTTTCCTGCAAAGGCAATCCGGGTATCAAAGACTCCTGCTTCCCCGGTCAGCGCCAGCATGATCTCGCTGGCAAACCGCATCACCATGGCGCGTTTGTCCCGGGCGGTTCCGGTATATCTTTTGAAAACCAGCGATTTACCCTGGGTCACATCGAACAGGTGAAAATCGGAAGAAAGTATATTGCCTTCGTTGCGTACTGCCCCCTTGACCAGAGATTCGGCCCCGATAGCGGTCCAGTCGGCGAACCTGATGCCGCCGGTTCCCGTATCCAGAAAAGCCTTTTTGTCTATGATCTGAAAATAACCGGTGAGTTTCAGGAATTTCCCGAGCTGATCAGGAAACCAGATGGAATGCCCCTCCCTGTCCACCGGACAGTAGAAGTCGGTTATGGCGATCGGAAATTTCGGAAGGCTCGGAGAATCTATATCGATATAAACCCGCCCGTACGTATCCTGAAGACAGGGCGTCATGAAAAAAATGAGAATCGAACCGATTGCGATTTTCTTCAACATTACGTAAATCCTTTAAACCTGAGGGTTCGAGGGTTCCAGTGTTTCCGTATAAGATCACTTGAAACCTTGGCCCTCGGTCCCTTGATCCCTTATGAAGTTTTAACGTATTTCCGCGGAATGGAACCGGATTCCCACTTCGATGTTGCTTTCCCGCAACGATTCCGGAAAGTGCGGGAAGGGACCCGCTTTGCGCACGGCTCTCCATGCAGACTGATCGAAATATCGGTTTCCGGAACTTTTTTCGTACTGGAGGGAGGAAATGCTGCCGTCCCTGAGAATGCGAACAGTTATGACTGTTTCCAGGTTCTGTGCCGGTACTACGCCTCTGGGGAGAGCCCATTGCCCCTTTATTCTCGCCCAAATAACGGCATAATAGCGGTTAAGCTCCGGTGTCGCCGCCGGCTGTTTCCCGGCGGACGCGGAAGGCATTACCGGACCGGGCTGGGCGGCTAACTTTTTTCTGACGTCTTCGATAGCCCTTTCGATTTTCCTGGACTCCTCTCTCGGAAGCGGCGAATGCCTGACCGCGGTATCAGGAAGGCGATCCGCCTCCTTTTTCAATACCACCTGCCGGTCTCTCGGGGTTACGGCGGCAATATCCCTGGAGAGACGGGATGTTGATTTCCTTTCCTGAAAATCAGCGGGAACGCTGACAAGATCCACCGTATAGACCGGGCCGAAAGTCCATTTCTTCGCCGGCATGGAGGGCAGGAGAATCGCGAAGGACAGGAAAAAGGCATGAAGAAGGAAAGATACGAGGATCATGCCGGGCCAACGAAGATCACTTTTCATTTCCCGCAGCTGACCATAGTATATTTTGAATACGGACCGTACGGCAGTCCGGGCGCAAAGCATCTGCTCATCTGCGCTCCCCTTTCGGGGGCTCTGTGATCATGCCGAGCTTGTCTATTCCGGCCCGCCTCGCCTCCGACATAACCTGGACAACGAAACCGTATGGCACTTCTTTGTCGGCCCGCAAGAAAACTTCCCTCTCGATGCGGTGCTTGAAAATGCTCTCGAGCTTCGATCCGAATTCAGTCAGGGTAGTCCGATAATTGTTGATGTATATCTCTTTTTTGCCATTGACGGTGATCACAAGCTTTTCTTCCCCGACGTCCACGCTCTTGGCCCTTACCGCGGGCAAATTGACGTCTATGCCTGTTTGAAGCATCGGGGCCGTCACCATGAATATTATCAGCAGAACCAGCACGACATCCACAAGAGGAGTTACGTTTATTTCGGAAACCAGCTTGTTTTCCGACTGTCGTTTTCTTCGATTTATCATTTAAGAGAGAAATCCTGGGATATGATTACGGGGCTAAGGGCTAAGGGCTGAAAACATATTAAACTCTTTCCCCTTAAACGGATATGCCTTTCGCCTTTCGCCTTTCGCCTTTCGCCTTTCGCCTTTCGCCTAAAGTCTAACGTCTGATGTCTAACGTCTCATTTATTAACATAAAACCGTTCGATGATGTTGAGGAGCTCCGACGAAAAATTATCCGTTTCGAGCATTACCTTTCTTATCCTGTTCTGGAAATAATTGTAGAAGACAACGGCCGGAATGGCAGCAGCCAGTCCCGCTGCGGTGGCGATAAGCGCTTCGGAAATCCCGGGCGCCACT
Source organism: Syntrophales bacterium (assembly GCA_028712885.1). Classification (GTDB taxonomy): domain Bacteria; phylum Desulfobacterota; class Syntrophia; order Syntrophales; family UBA4778; genus JAQTPK01. The sequence goes on from JAQTPK010000010.1 coordinate 58,247, forward strand.
ACGGCCAGCGTCGCAGTCCCCCTGGCCCCTATGCCCCTGAACGCGTCCATTATCCCCCAGACGGTGCCGAAAAGACCGATAAAGGGGCAGGCGCTGCCCGTTGTCGCGAGAAATCCGAGTGCCGTCTCTATCCGTGTCTGCTCCGATCCGGACGCCCTGTTCAACGCGCGCTCTATACTGTCGATCCCCCGGATCTCATAAGAACCTTCCGCACCTCTGGGACCGCCTTTTTTCTTCGCATTTTTTTCCAATTCATCGTAACCCGCGCGGAACACCTCCGCAATAGTCGAATTTCTGAATTTATTTGCTTCCGGAGCTATCTGGGACAGGCTCGTCCCTTTCATGTAAGATTCGATAAACTGTTCGTTTTCACGCTCCGCCTGACGGACAAGCTTGAATTTCATGAGGATCACAGCCCAGGAAACTACCGAAAAAACCAGAAGAAGCAGCAGGACGAATTGCACCATCGGTCCCGCGCCCAGGATCATGCTCACGGTATCGCTCTGGAAATGCGCCCCCGCGTCCGCTGAAGCCGCAAATACTTCTGTCATTAATATGCTCCCTTATTACTTGAATGTACTCACCCTGTGGCAATAGTAGGAAGTAGTAATGTAATTCAGCTTGTATGTCAAACATTAATACAAAATTCGGACCAGATCATAAATAAGTTCAGGGTTCCGAGTTCCGATTCAACCGAACGGCTATGCTTCAGCTGATCTTGTATCAGGATTAACTTCGAATTCTGTGATCTAAAACGGTTAACTTCAGGCAGGAAGGATAAGAATGCAGATAATTTCAAATTGAATCGTAGTCTTCAAAGCACTAACTCTGAACTCTGAACTCGGAACTCTGGACTTCCCTCGATACCGGCAGCTCAATGGTGAACCGCGATCCTTTCCCCGGAGCGCTTTCGGCATGAATCTCTCCGCCGTGCCGGCGCACAATTTCGTGGGAGATGTAGAGGCCCAGGCCCGTCCCTTTCCCCACCTCTTTGGTGGTGAAAAACGGTTTGAAGATATCCTTCAGTATTTCTCCCGGTATTCCTTCCCCCTCATCCGTACAGCGGAATTCCACCCTGGAGATTTCGCTCCGCCAGGCCGTTTCCAGAATCACCCGTCCCTCCCCGTCTTCAGGCAAAGACTGCAGCGCGTTCTGGATGATGTTGATACACGCCTGGCCCAGTTCGGAATAGTTGCCGTCCACCGGCGGGAGTCCCGGGCTGAACTTCTTCTCGATCGTTAAGTGAAGATTTGCATACCGGTTCCGGAGAACTCTCAGCGCATCCTCGACCACATCTTCGAGAACGACGGATTCGTGGTAATTGCCTGTCCGGCGCGAAACACTCAGAAGGCTCCGGACGATTTCTTTAGCCCTGCCCAGTTCTCTAAGGGAAAACTCGAGATCTTCCTTTATTTCGCCCCATTCCTCGCCTGCGGAGGAGTTCAGGAACTCGATTCCGGTCTGGACAAGGCTTATCGCGCTGGACAGGGGATTGTTCAATTCATGAGCCGTTCCGGCCACAAGCTGACCGACGGCGGCCAGGCTTTCGGACCTGATCAGGTGCTCCCGGGTTTTTTCTTTTTCCTCGATGGAGAGCGCCAGTTCTTTCAGCGCGCGTTCCAGTTCCGTTGTGCGCGCTTCGATCCTGATTTCAAGCTCCCGATTCAGTTTCTCCAACTCCCGGCGATTTCGCGCGTTTTCCAGGGCGACAGCGGTCTGGCTGGAAACCGTCGCCAGAAGATCCAGATCATCCTGCACGAAGAGGTCCCCCGTTTTTTTGTCCCCCAGGGCGATTACGCCAATGAGACCGCGGGATGACGAAACGGGAATCAGCAGGGAGAACCCGGTTTCGAAAAAAAAGGAGGCCGCCTCACGCCGGTCCTCTTCCGATACTGCATTGCTCTCGGCGTGTGAGCGTGTGAACGGGATGCGCAACCGGACTGCATGCCTGGCCAGGGGATGCTCGGGGGAGAGGGCGGCGGAAACATCACGGCCGCGCAGGAAGCCGTCTCCCGAGTCAATGAGGATGTCAACGGGATCGGACCGGATTGCGCTGCGCAGGGACGAAACCAGGAAAAACCGGATTTCCTCCACGCTCGCCAGCGTCGCTATCTTCCTGCTTATTTCCTCCAGGGTTGCGCGATAATCGTAGCGGCCGCGAAAGAGAAACCTGTTCATCAGCCCGAAGGTCCTGCGCTTCAGCGGCTCGAAAATAAGCACAATGGAGGCGGCGAGAGCCAGGGAAAGCGGGACGTCTACGTTTCGGCCCCCTCCGAAGAGCACCGCATGGAGGAGATAAATGATCCCGATATAAATCGCAGTTACAGCGGCGGTCAGGACGAAATACGCTGCGCCCCTGCCGATCACCCTGTTCATATCGAGAAGGTCGTGCTTCAATACCCCGTATGCGAGCAGGAGCGCCGGCAGGAAGCTGAAATGGCCGGGCGGATACAGCGGAATACCGCTTACAGTCAGGTAATTGAGGAAGATCAGGAAAGTGCTCAGGCCCATTCCGCAGAGAATGTACCTGGTCCTGTTTTTCTCGAGGTTGTCGCTGCTCTCCCGCAGGCGCGCTGCGAGGAGTGAAAAGCAGTACACAACGGCGCCGCCGCCGATCCAGGCGAAGGGATGGAACAGGGGACCCGCCCGAGCGACCCTTCCGAAATAAAATGTGTTCAGCCCGCTGATGAACCAGTCTGTCGGAGTGAGGAGAGCAAAAAAGCAGGACGCGGCAAAGGCCGCCGTTTCCAGAGTTCTCCGGCTCCCGATTCCCAGAAACTCGTGCACGAATTTAAGATAGATCGGAATGCTGAAAACAAAGAAAACATAAACAGTCTTCTCGACCAGAAGGGCGGCTATTTCGTCCGCAACCGCCGTTACCAGGACGTGGTCAAGATTTATCAGGGCGCCGCAGATGCAGAAACCGGCAAAGAGAAGCCGGGCGCTCTTTTTTTCGCCCCTGTTCAGCGCCGAGAGGAGCGCGAGAAGAAGGAAAACCGAAAACCCGAGAATGGGAGGGACCAGAAAGATGCTGTGCGAAACTCCGGCGGCCATTTCGTTCACCCAATCTGTTATTGAGGCCGGGCGTGAAAAAACGAAGATGCGAAGTGATGCGGCAAAGAAAGAAGTTGAGAGGGTGAGAAAAGACGACGCGGTATTCGTTTTCAACCGGCTGTTTAAAAATGCCAAGATGCTAGGCGCGCGAGGACGGCAAGCGCAGCATACTAAAACGGTATGTGAGCATTGCCGCCCGGAGCGCAACCCTTTGACAGGCTCAGGGCAGGCTCTGCAGATTGGCGTTTTTAAACAGCCGGTTAAAAGATGAAGACGGCGGCGGCCAGGACCGTAGTAAAACCGCTGTTCTTCACGATCGTAGACTGGGTCACATTCCGCGTTCGGACTATCTTCCCGCTGATCTTGAAAATCTCCTTCTTTTCGTCCCAGCTTTCGTCCACGTTGAAATCGATGCCCAGGGTGGACGCGAGCATGGCGGCCGCCAGGTCTTCCGAGTAGTCGCCCGCCTGTTTCTCCGTCTGCCCGAAGGCATGATGTTCACTTATGTATCCGTAAGCCGATCGGTCCGCCGGTATCGCGCAGCCGACCGAGGCGGCGATCAGCCTTTTGGGCTCGTTACTGCAGCATCGGCTCATGACACAGAACGTGATGGCGCCCGGAACGACTTCCTTCAATCCCTGAGATTTGGAAATCATTCTGCATCCCGGGGGGAATATGCTCGATACCTGGACCAGGTTACATTTCTCAATTCCCGCATCCCGCAGCGCCCTTTCAAAGGAATGCAACTCGTCCTTGTGGGTACCCAGGCCCTTCGTGAAGAATATCCTCTTGGGAACAAGATTGTTCAACTTTCCTCCCCTCCACGCTTGAATTCAGCAGCGAGCGCATTCCCCGCAGCCTGCTGCGGGATAAGCGAGCGAGCCATATTTAACTTTCTTCCTTATGAATCGAAGATTCTCCGGAGCTTGCTTCGGAGAGTCTTCAATTATCGGGTCGCAATATAACCCATTATCCTGTACACGAGCTTCGCCGCGAGGAAATCGGGCGCCACCAAGCCCGGAATAGGCGACAACTCGACCACGTCGAAACCGCGGATTCTGCGCCGGCGCGAAACCTCCCGGACGAGCCTCAGCACGTCATGCCAGCTCCATCCGCCGGGCTCCGGCGTCCCCGTAGCCGGCATGAAAGCCGGATCGAAAACATCAAGGTCCAGCGTCAGATACACATCATCAGAGAGGCCCCGGCAGATTTCTTCCGGCCAGCCGCTGTTCTCCCTTATATAATCGGCGGAGAATGAATTTACTCCACTCTTTTTCAGGAATTCGCCTTCTTCGACGCTCATGCTCCGAATGCCGGCCTGCACCAGCGGGCATTCTTCCAGTATCCTGCGGGCCACCGCGGCGTGGCTGAAAGGCGTACCCTGATAACTGTCCCTTAAGTCCGCATGAGCATCCATCTGTAATACGGAAATCCCGGGGTATTTCCGCTTCATCGCCTTTACCGCCCCGAATGAGATGCTGTGCTCTCCCCCCAGGACGACCGGGATTTTCTCCTGCCCCAGAATCTCCGCAATTTTCTCTCTGACTCTCTCCACCATTTCTCCCGGGCCCCGCGCGTCCGCCTCGAGAGGCTCGAGAGTGTGTATTCCTTCGAGATATGTCTCCCTCTTCAGTTCCTCGTCAAACAGTTCCATGTTGGCGGAAGCATCCAGTATTGCTCCCGGCCCCTTCCTTGATCCCGACTGATATGTTGAAGTCAGATCGTACGGGACCGGCAGGACAAAAAATAAAGCCTTTTCGGGATCGGTAAATTCCGGAAGTAATCCGCCGAAGTTCGTCATGTATTCCTCGCTCTGGAATGAGGGCGTATAACATATTCATTAATGAGTGTCCAAAATTTTTTCAGAACCGCGGACCTGCGGGAGAAAAGAAGTCCAGGACGATCATGATTCGAAGAACTTCAAGGAAAAACAGCCGTCTGAAAACAGGACATATGAGCGGTACTCCACCCAGTCCCCGAGCGCCGCGAAGATCTTTTCATCCGCGCCGGAGCCGTGACGCCTGAGAAGAGGCTTGTGGCAGTGGCCGAGGATCACGGCATCGAATCCTTCCCTGAATTTCCCGAGTGAAAAAGCGCTCATTTTTTCCGCCAGTTCGTCCCGGGACTGTTCCGACATTCCTTTGCTCGTCTCCGAGCTGATCATGGCAAGCTTCCAGCGGACCTCCGGCGGTATCAGACTCTGGAAAATATCAAATCCCCGGGTGCGCAGGATCCACCTGAGGAAAAGGTATTTATGATTGCTCCTGTCCACGGTGTCTCCATGGGAAAGGAAAATGCGCTTTCCGTCCAGGATAAGATCAGCCGAATCCGTGAAGACTTCCATGCCCAGCTGCGCCGAGAAATATGGGGCCATGTCGAAATCATGATTGCCCTCGCAGAAATGAATCCCCGTCCCGCCGGCCTGGAGCTCCCGCAGCCTGTTTATGATATCGAAGAACTCCGGATAGATAAGCCCGTTGCCGCAGAACCAGAAATCAAAGAAATCTCCCGCAATGTAGAGATGTTCGATTTCTCCCTGTATCGAATCAAAAAAACGTAGCAGGGCCCGGTAACCCGGATCAGACCGGTTTTTCAGGTGGGCGTCCGAAAGGAAAACGGCATTCATGGGCGGAGCGCTTTTTCGAGAAGCCTCTCCGAGTTCCGGAACAGATTGTTGATCTCCTCCGCGGGAATGCCCGCGCCCGCGGCAATCCTCTCCGCCGTTCGGCGGTCGACAAGATCGGACGGAGAATGGCTGTCCGTGTTCAGGACGAGTCCTGCTCCTGTGCCAAGCGCCAGAGATGCGACGTGTCCGTTGGTCAGGGAGTGCCCTTTGCGTCCGGAGATCTCGAGAAAAACCGAGTTCTTCGCCGCCAGCGCCGCCTCCTCCCGGGTAATGAGGCCCGGATGCGCGAGGATATCGACGCGGGACTCGATAGCGGAAATATTTGTTCCGGGAGCTACCGGTTCTGAAATTGTCTCGCCGTGCATAACGACAATGCGCGCCCCCAGAGAGCGCGCTTCGCGCACGAGCTCCGGAATGAGCGAGGGCGGCGTATGCGTCAGCTCGATCCCGGGGACGACTTTGATCGGCCCCGTCCGGGTCAGCTTTTCGCAAATCCTGCAGATCCGGGGAATGATGAAATCGATATTCGAATGATCTGCATGGTCGGTGATGGCAATGCCCCGGCATCCCCTGTCCACGGCCCGCCTGACCAGTTCGGCAGGTATCAGTTCCCCGTCGCTGAAAATCGAATGCGTGTGCAGATCAATCATGTCCACTCCCGGCAAGGGCCTCTGATTTCCGTAACCTATTAACAGATTTGGAATTCAACTTCAATAAGCTTTATCCATACTTCGGCAAGGGGCTAAAGGCACAAGGCGCGAGGTTGACAGGCCAGTTATCCCGGTGACCGGGATCAGAGGGTCTTATCCCCTGGCCCTTTGCCCTTTGCCCTTTGCCTTTAGCCTTTAGCCTTTGCCGTGAATTGTGGTATGAATCATTCTTACATTTAACGAAAGAAAGGTAATGGCTGATCTTCTGATGCGAAAGTCTTCCGCCTTTTGCCCTTAGCCCTTTGCCTTTAGCCCGCGCCATTTTCATGAAAATCATCGACCGATACATAATCAAAGAGATCGCATTCCCCTTCTCCATGACTCTGTTCGTGTTCACGTTCGTGCTCATGATCGGGAAGATCCTGCAGATCATGGAATTGATGGTCAACCGGGGGGTCCGCTTTTTCGATATATCTCTTCTCATGCTCTATATCATGCCGCAGTTCCTCATAATAACCATGCCGATCTCTTTTCTCATCTCCATTCTCATCGGAATGGGGAGGCTTTCGACCGACAACGAAATAACGGTGTTGAAGGCTTCCGGGTGCGGCCTGCAGCGCCTTTTACAACCGATCGCCATCGCGGCCCTGACCGTCTTTCTGCTCACGGCGATGACAGGCGTTTTCGCCCCGCTCAGCAACAGGGCGATGAAGGTACTGCTGTTCGAGTTGGTTCAGCAGCGGGCCAGCATAGGGATAAAGGAAAAAGTCTTCAACGACGATTTCAAGGACCTCGTTCTTTATACGGAAAAGATAGACCCCCGGGGCGATTTCATGGAGGGGATCCTGATTTCCGATCAGCGCCTGGCCCGTGAACCCGCGACAATAGTGGCGAGAAAGGGCATCCTTGTTTCCAATACCCGGGACATGACAGTGACCTTGAGGCTCTATGACGGAAGCATCCATACCCTGGAAAGCAGCATGAAAAATTACCGGAGAACCGGTTTCAGCACCTACGACGTCAACCTGGACCTCAAGACCGTCGCCGCCGGACAGGGTCCCGCGGTCAAGAAGGGCAGCGTCGATATGACTTTCGGAGAGCTGCTGGAGAACATAAAAAAGCCGGGATTCCAGGAGCACGAAAAGCGCGATATGATAATCGAGCTCAATAAAAAGTTCTCCATACCGGTATCCTGTTTCGTATTCGGCCTGCTGGCCCTCCCTTTCGCGATTGTCAACAGGCGGTCGGGAAAATCGAAAGGGTTCACCGTCGGCATCGTGATCGTCGTCTTCTATTACACGCTGCAGCTGGCCGGAGAAGCCCTGGGCGAGACCGGGAAGATGTCCCCCGTTTTAGCCGTATGGACGCCCAATCTGGTCCTGGGGGCAACGGGTGTTTACCTTTTCACCAAGGCAGTCAAGGAGGAGCCTTATCTGCCTGTCGAACTGGTGGAGCTTGTCCGGGAAAAACTCAATTCAATCGCCGGAAAAACTGATCTCATGAACAGGCTTGATTTCATCCGGGGCAAGCTCGATGCCCTCCGCAGCAGACTGAATATATACCGGGGGAAAAGGCAGTGAAAATAATAGACAGGTACATCACCCGTGAATTCATAAAACTTTTTTTCCTGGTGCTGGCGTCTTTCACCATTATTTACCTGATTGTGGATTTCTTCGGCCGGATCCGCATGTTCCTCAGCAATGATGCGACCGCCCGCCAGATATTCCTCCACTTCGGCTTCGGGATTCCGCAGATCATCTCGCACACCATCCCGGTCGCCGTACTTCTGGCTACCCTGATCACGTTCAGCATACTGTCCCGCAACAGTGAAATAGTGGCCATGCGCGCCAACGGTATCAGCATTTACCGGATGACTCTTCCCGTCCTCATTCTCGGAATCTTGATCAGCGTAATGGGTTTCTTTTTCAACGAATTCGTCACGCCGATGGCCAATCACAAGGCCAAATACATAGAATTCGTCGAGGTCAAGAAGCAGCGCCGGATGGGCGCGTTTTCGCAGAACCAGATCTGGTACCGCTCCAGAAACGCGATTTACAACTTCGCACTTTTCGTGCCCGAGAAAAACGTCTTGAAAGGGGTGACCATTCACCATTTCGATCAGGGGTTCAACCTCGTAATGCGGGTAGACGCGAAGGAAGCCTCCTGGACCCCAAACGGCTGGATTCTCTCCAAGGTGATGGTCACCAGGTTCCCGCCCGGTGATTTTCCGGTGGTCGAGAGGCACGACAGTCTCCCGGCGGATATACCCGAGAAGCCGTCCGATCTTCAGGCCGTCCAGAAAGGCGCCGACGAGATGAGTTTCTTCGAGCTGAGATCCTTCATAAACAAGCTCCGCTCCGAAGGTTACGACGCCACACGGTATCTCGTGGATCTGCACGGCAAAATTGCATTCACGCTGGTGAGCGTCATCCTGGTTGTGCTCGGCGTCTCTTTTTCGCTCAGATCGGAAAGGAGCGGCGGCGTCGCACTAAGTATCGGAGCCGGAATCATAATCGGTTTCTCGTACTGGATTGTGTTCGCCCTCTCGATCTCACTGGGGCGTTCCCTTACCCTCCCCCCCTTTTTCGCGGCCTGGAGCGCCAATTTTCTGTTTGCCCTCGCCTCAGCCGCTCTCTACCTGCGCGTCCGCACATAAAAAGTCTCAGGTCTCAGGTCTCAAGTTTCTATAGTCCGGCACGGAAAATGAAACTATGATCCTGAAACGGATGCAGCAAGGCCGAGCAGGGAATGTTATTTGCGCGCATGAATTTCATGGATAGAAAAATTTAATAATTTCAAATGCATACCAGGACAAAAAGGTTGCTGATCGCATCGGATCCGGTCCGGAGCAGAAGGAAAATGAGCGATTTTGGTCAATTGGGGCGGATTTTTGACGTTATCTGCCTCCATATGGCTTCAGAATCGCCCTTTGCAGGCCGATAAATGAAGCGCCGGCGTTTTCAGAAGCCGGACCGGAATTAACCAGGCGGAAGTAAGGATAAGAAAAAGGTGAAACAATGAAAGAAGATCCCTACATCGAAGTAAGAGAGTTTTCCAGGGTAGATACCTGCGTGCCTCTCCAGTACCATCTTATTCCCGAGGACGAAAGAGACGCCATCCGCTCCCGCATCATAAGCAGAGCCTCACTTGTCGCCTCCGCGGAACTTCCGGAGCTCCAGGACGAAGCCCTTTCCGCATGGTTCAAGACAATCAGTGGAAAACTGGATACCATCATCGATCTGCTCACCAGCCAGAAAGAGGGGTTTGCCTCTCTTCCCATGCGCCGCGTGAATATCAGCGGCGGGGGAATGAGTTTCGCAACAGGGGAAAAGTTCAAGGCGGGAGACATCCTTGAATTGCAGATGACGCTGTACATGAACCAGCCCGTCACTCTCTTCATTTATGGAGAAGCAATCAGCTGCGAAGGACGGGACGGCAGTTATAAGACCGCAGTCAAGTTCGTGCATGCGGATGAGGAAGTCATAAATGCAATTGTAAAATTTGTTTTTGAGATACAGAGGGAGATTCTCCGGGAGAAGAGGAGGTAAGCCAGCCGGCATATGTTTGCAATCATCGGCGTTGTCATCGTCCTGGGGGCGGTCATGGGCGGCTTCCTCATGGAGCACGGGAATCCGTCACTGCTCTGGCAGCCGGCGGAGTTCGTCATTATTTTGGGAGCTGCCTTCGGCGGGTTCCTGATCGCCACGCCGTCGAAGGCCGTCAAGTTCGTTATCGGCCGCGCCTTTGGCGTCTTCAAGGGATCGCGGTATTCCAAACAGGACTATCTCGAGATTCTGATGCTGCTCAGCCAGATCTTTTACAAGATCCGGAAACAGGGGCTCGTGGCTGTGGAAGAGGACGTGGACCGCCCCGCGGAGAGCCCGATTTTCAGACAGTATCCGAAATTCATGAGCAATCACCACGCCGTGGATTTCGTGACCGACACACTCCGGACCGTTATCTCCACGACGATAGAACCCCACGAGCTCGAATCGCTGATGGATACCGAGCTGGAATCCTATCACGAGGAACTCGTCGGCCCCGCCAAAAGCGTGGCCACCGTGGCGGACTCTCTCCCCGGGCTCGGAATAGTCGCAGCGGTCCTCGGCGTCGTCCTTACCATGCAGAAAATCGGAGAGCCGCCCGAGGTGCTCGGCCACAGCGTCGGCGCAGCGCTCGTCGGAACCTTTCTCGGCGTGCTGGCATGTTACGGGTTCGTCGGTCCGATGTCCAAGAATATGGAATACACCGCCGCGGAAGAAATCGAGTACGTAAACGTCCTCAAGATCGCCCTCAAATCCTTCATCAGCAATAACGCCGCACCGCAGGTTGCAATCGAGTTCGGCAGGCGCGTCATCCCCGCCGGCATGAGACCTTCCTATATTGAAGTTGAGAACTCGCTGCGGCAGGTCAAGAAATGAGCGACAAGAAGATAATCATCCGCAAGGTCAAGAAGAAGGTCCACGGAGAACACCACGGAGGGCAATGGAAGGTCGCCTACGCAGACTTCGTCACGGCCATGATGGCCTTCTTCCTCCTGCTCTGGCTTCTGGCCATGGTTTCTCCCGACAAAAGGGCCCAGCTTGCGCAATACTTCAATAATTTTTCTTTATTCAAGCACTCGGGGGCGGGATTCTCATCCGGCGGCGGCGCATCCCTCATCGGCAAGACGGACTCCATCCAGCTTCCACCCAAAGCTCAGGCGCGGGCGGCCGGTTCCGAAAAGCTGAAAAAGAAGCTGAAGGAGGCGGTTGAAACCAAGCTGAAGCAAGTGGAAAACCAGGTCCTCATCGATATTCACGAGGGGGGCGTCCGCATCCAGATCGTAGACGAGGAGGGGAGCCTGATATTCCCGCTCGGAAGCGCCCTGCCGACGGAAAGGGCGAAGGCCATCATCTCGGTGGTTTCAGAAAACATCCGCGATACAGCGGACAAGATCGTGGTGGAAGGGCACACTGATTCCCTGCCCTACAGAGGAGACCAGATTACAAACTGGGAGCTCTCGACCTCCCGGGCCTCCGCCGCCAGGAGGGAAATGGAGACGAACGGCATCGATCCGGGCCGGATCGCCCGCGTGGTAGGCTATGCGGACCAGCAGCTGCTCGTCAAGGACAACCCGAAAGACCCGCGCAACCGCCGGATCAGCATTATTCTTATCCCCGCGGGAATGGACAAGCCGATTGTCATCGGCGAAACTGCGACCAGGGCATTCAGCCCCATGCAGCCGACACAGGCTGCGCCCGCGAAAAAATAGAAGCTGCGAAGTTGCGAGGATGCGAAGATAAGCAGCCTGAACTGAAACTGAGAAGATGAGATAAAAATCCCAAATCCCAAGCACCAAATCCCAAATAAATCACAAATTCAAAATTTGAATCAGACCTGGAAAATCTTATTAAACCTGGGTTTTGAATTCTGGAATTCGAATTTGGGATTTACTTGGGATTTGGGATTTGGTGCTTGGAATTTTCAGCAGGGATTTCGGATTGATCCGTATACCGTTCATCCAGCATCCGGCTGATGCGGTCCATGACAACCTGCGTGACGGCCTCGAACTGCTCCCGGTATTTCTGCTGGGACTCCTTGGAGAAAAGGGAAAACTTCTCCGGGATCCGGAATTCCCGCAGATCATCGTTCACTGATATCGGGTCGCCGATCCGGTAAACGATTTTTCCCTTTCCGGCAAAGGGCAGGGTCCAGCGATATACCTGGTCGCTGTTATTGCAGCCTACCGGAACGATTTTTTTGCCCGTATGCAGCGCCAGCTGAGCGAGTCCCGTCTTTCCCTCCCCCAATTTCAGGGAACGCGTCCCTTCCGGAAATATGATCAGATTCAACCCTGTTTCGCAGAGCGCAATTCGGCTCAGTTCCGCGACCTTTTTCATCACGGAATCGTATGTATCGTGGATGTAAGTCGCAAACTGTTCTTTGGCGGCGAGGACCTCGGAGCCCAGCTTGGCGGTCATATCCCCCACGCCCTTGCCTTCAATCAGGTCCTTGATTGCTCGATATTCGAAAGAATCGATCCTGCGCTTGAACTTCTTTTTGAACAGCTCCTCAATCAGGTAGCCGAGCGATGGTACCGGTATCAGATTGCACCAGTCGAGAACCCGGCCGAGAGCTGCATTGCGGTAATATTTCCCTTTGACCCAGACTGTCGTATAAGGAAAACTCTTCATGGCCCAGAGCTTGTACTGGAAAGGCCAGTAATTATAACGGTCTGTGTGATTCATTGCGAAAATTACGGTTTCCTTTTTCGGTATCTTTTCACTGTTCTCCAGCTCTATATCCACCCCGGCAAGCCGGTAGTTCGTTTTCAGCAGACAGGTGGCGATTACTTGCTGGAAAAAGGGGTCGGCTACAAGACGGATCCTGTTCAAGTGCTTCAGATCTACCATGTTTCAATTTGCCCTTTATCGAAGAATGGTTTAAATATCCTGTAGTTTATTTCCGGCAAAAGGCTAAGGGCAAAGGGACTAAAGGGGGATACGATCCGAACCCTTTTGCCCTTTTCCATTGGCCTTTCGCCTGGTTTAACCACTTGTGACCCATTATCCTGTAGAGAGTCGATATGTCAACGCAAATCTGCTGCACGGCTGACCAGATCGTGATCCGTGAGGGAGTTATATCCGATGCGGGGGAGATCGCCCGGGTCGACGTAGAGACCTGGAGGGCATGCTATCGGGGAATCATTACGGATAAATATCTGAGGAGCCTCTCGGTACCGACGCAGACAGACCTGTGCCGCAAGCTCTTCAGTATTAAAAATTCAGGACGGTTCATCTTCGTGGCGGAAAGCGAAAGGGGGGAAATCGTAGGATACGCGGCCGCGGGTCCCGAAAGGAAGAGAGGGGCCAGATCCAAAGGTGAGCTTTACGCGATCTACATTCTTCCCGAATTCCAGAGAAAAGGAACGGGACGCCTGCTCGTCCGTTCGGTAATGGAAAGTTTCGAGGCGGCCGGAGTGCGGTCACTGCTTGTTTGGGTGCTCGCGGCGAACCCGGCCCGGAATTTCTACCGGGAACTCGGAGGAAAATCAATCCGCACCAGGCCGATCGGAATCGGAGGCATATACTACAGCGAGACGTGCTACGAATGGACCGATTTTGATCCGGTGCTCCGGGCCAAAGGAGATTGACCATGGCCGAATGGGAAAACAGGATAGCGCCGCCGGAAGCGGCTCTGGAAAAAATCGATCCCGGGATGAGTATTTTCCTGAGCACCGGGATGGCCGAGCCGCGCACCCTTGTCCGCAACCTGATGCTATCGAAGCAGGGGAATCTGCAGGACCTCGAGATCATACAGCTGATCAGCCTCGGCGACACCGTACCGGCCGATGAGCGGTTCTCCCGGAAATACCGCCTGAAGACATTCTTCTCGGGCTGGATTGCCGGGCGGGCGGTGATGGAAGGGCGGGTCGATCTCATTCCCAGCCGTTTCTCCAGAATACCCTGGCTTTTCGAGACGGGAATGGTCGCCATCGACGCCGCGTTCGTCCAGATAACGCCCCCGGACAGGTCGGGCTGGTGCAGCCTCGGGGTGGGCGTGGACGTTGCCCGCCACGCCATCGAGCGGGCCTCCCTGGTTGTGGGTGAAATAAACGAGCATCTGCCGCGGACCCTGGGGGACACCCTTGTTCATGTGAACGATTTCCACCTGCTCGTTCGCGCCACGGAGCCCCCCATTTACATTCCCCGCTGGCCGGTGGGCGATATCTACCGCAAGCTTGCGGCGAACACCGCCTCCGTCGTAGAGGACGGGAGCTGCATCGCATTTTCCATCGGCCCCTTGTACGAGGCCCTTGCCGAGCCCCTTTCGCAAAAACGGAATCTGGGAATCCATACCCCCTTTTTCACCGATGCGCTGATGGATATTGTAAAAAGCGGGGCCGTCAGCAACAGGCGGAAAGGCTTTTTCAGGGGGAAATCCCTGACGTCTTATGCGTTGGGCACGGCCGACCTGTTAACCTGGCTCGACAGGAACCCTTTGATCGAATTCCAGCCGATTGATGTCGTCCTTGACCCGCAACGGACAGGACTGAACGAGAGGTTTATCGGCATTCTCCCGGCCAGGAAGGCCGATCTTACGGGGGGAATAGCGCTCCAGCCCGGCAAAGGCGACGTGACGGCCGGCCCCGGCGCAGTGCAGGAAGTTTTCGCCGGCGCCGCGTTGTCGCGCGGCGGAAGAACCGTGTTCGCGCTGCCTAGCCGGAACAGGAGGGACGAGCCGAATATTGTGCTCTCGGTCTCCGAGCTTCCCTATCAGTTCTCGAACCCGGAATCGCTCGATATGATCGTGACGGAATACGGGGTAGCGTATATGATGGGCAGGACCGTCCGCGAGCGCGCCCAGGCCCTGATCGATATCGCCCATCCGGATGACCGGGAGGAATTGGTCGTGAAGGCAAAGCAGTCCGGCATTCTTTACCGGGACCAGATCTATATTCCCCAGTCCGGCCACCTCTATCCCGAAGAATTAGCCTGCACTCATGTTTTCCAGGGAGGTCTGACCGTGCGTTTCCGGCCGATCCGGCCTTCGGACGAAGACGAGATGCGCCGGCTTTTTTACAGGTTCTCGGACCGCGCCGTCTACTATCGCTATTTCAGTCCCATAAAGACAATGCCGCACGCCAGGATGCAGGAGTACGTGAACGTGGACTATTCCGGAACTCTGTCGATCGTGGGCCTTGTGGAAGACTCGGAGAACGAGCGGATAATAGCCGAAGGCCGGTACGTCCTGACGAAAGGCAGCACGCTGGCGGATGTAGCGTTCGTCGTGGATGAGGCATACCAGGGCAGGGGGATTGCATCCTTTCTCCTGAAACTGCTTTATCAGGCGGCGCGGAAGCGGGGAGTCCGGGGATTCACCGCGGATATTCTCGCCGATAACCATTCCATGCTGGCCGTCATGAATAAGCTGTCGCTGCCCGTCCGGACCCGGCTCTCGGGGGAGGCTTATGAATTGAAGATAATGTTCGATGGGGAGATGGCGGAAGCTGAGAGGTTGAGAAGCTGAGATGGTGAGATGGTGAGAGGCCGGGAAGAAATCCTAAATTCCAAGCACCAGGTTCCAAACAATATCGAAATCCAAAATTCGAATTTCAAAACGTCCGCAACAGCGAGACGGACAATTCCGGGTGTTTTGATGGTAGTATGTTTTTGTGCTTTGAATTTCGATATCAGGATTTGTTTGGGATTTGGTGCTTGGGATTTGGGATTTGATTCACTTAATCATCCCGGTCCTAATAGCGGGTAAACAATAATTCCCACAAAGTCCTGGAGAAAATGAAGCACGACCGGGGCAATAAGGCTTCGGCGCCAGAGATAAATAAGGCAGAACAGAAGACCGATGACGGCGACTGCGGCTACCCCGGCGGATCCCTGGTAGCCGTGGCCGAGCGAAAAAACGGCGGTGGAGCAGAGCACGGCGGCTGTGGGACTGCCGGTAACGGACGTGAACCGCAGCAGAAGGTATCCCCGGTAGATAGTTTCTTCCGTCAAGGCAACGACGAGAACCAGAACCAGGGCAAGGCCGTATTCTGCCGCGCCGCTGGCCGCCAGGAACGACGGAATAGACTCCTGCGGCGCGCTCAACCCAAGTTCGATGAAAATCCCTTCGATCAATCCGATGGCAAGAACGAAGGGCGGAAAAAGCATTATGCCGAGGGCGGCTTCCGTCCACGGCCTGCGCCGGGACCAGCCGAGGCGCGCCGGCGGCTCTCCGTTTCTCCACAGGAAGAAGGCGATCAGGAATACAAGGGCGAAATTATAAGCAATGGTTTCCAGCGCTACCAGAGAAAATCCTGCCGCTTCCTGCAGGTTGGAAAAGTAGGATAGAATGATAGAGGGCACAAACAGCAGGAGGAAGGCGGCCAGCTCGAATGCCTGCCCCTTGCGACTCGGCTGCGCCGTCCCCCGTTGGATTGTATTTTCCGACATATTATTTCCATGGGCATCAGAAAAAATCAAAGCTGAGAAGAAGAAAACGAAAGAGACAATGATCCAAACGGGAGGGCTTTTTACATTCAACTTCGTTTTTTTTACCGACGCCTGAAGCCCGATGCCTGAAGCCTTTTTTACTATAGCATAATACGGAACGCCCGCAATAGAGCATGGAGGTGAATTCTTGAGAGAAGCAAATCCCGAGTATGTAAGGTCAGTTATCGGCCTGGCGAATGCCTGCCCGTATTTCCGGCTCATTTCCATGTCAATTACAGAGCTCAAGGCAAGCAGTGCGGAAATGGAGGCGGAATTCACGCAGAAGCACCTCCAGGCTTTCGGCTACGTTCATGGAGGGGTTTTTGCTTCCATTATCGATACGGCTATTTACTGGGCCGCACACCTCAATCTGGATGAGGGCGATGGCGTCACTTCCGTCGACCTGAAAGTCAATTATCTTGCGCCCGCCAGATCGGGGAAGGTTTCCGCCCGGGGCGTCATGATAAAAATGGGGAAAACTCTCGGCCTCGGCGAGGCGGAGATAAAAGACCGGGACGGACGCATTCTCGCGCACGGCACCTCCACCCTGATGATTGTGCCCGGTTATGTTCCGTCCGGCAATCAGGCCCTGCCGCCGAAATTCAGATGATCCTTTTTGTTCATCCCCCGGTTGCCAAACCCTGTGAGCCTCCTGCAGGAATTGCGCTGCTGTCCTCCGTTCTCAAAGCCGCGGACGTTCCGGTGAGGGTGCTGGACGCCAACCTGGAAGGAATCTCATTTCTCTTCGAAAAGGGCGCGGAGCCGGTCTGCCCCGGAGAAGATCCCTGGACAAGGCGCGCGCGGAGACTTGTCCGGAAGAATCTCGCCCTGCTGAAAAGTCCCGACGGTTACCGCAAGCCGGCGGAATACCGCCGCGCCGTTTCCGACCTCAACAGGGTGCTGGAAATCGCGAGTTCGCCCGAGGCCCAAGCGGAATTGGCCAACTACCGGGATAAAGAGCTCTCGCCGCTTCGCAGCCGCGATCTCCTTCGCGCGGCCGCCGAGCCCGAACGCAACCCGTTCTATTCTTTTTTCAGCCGCCGTCTTGACCGGGAGATAAACGGGAACGGTATCCGCCTGGTAGGATTCTCCCTTAATTACCTCACGCAGGCTCTAACCGCATTCGCGATGGCCGGATACGTTCGCCGGCGTTACCCCGGAATCGGAGTGGTCTTCGGAGGGGGACTGGTTACCTCCTGGATGCGCAGGTCGAGGGATCTGGGCCCCCTCCGCGCCGTCGCCGACAGCCTGATCGCCGGCCCGGGTGAGAAAGCCATGCTCCGCCTCTGCGGAAAGCCGGGACAGCCGCCGGCCGGGACGGCTCCCGACTACTCCGAATTCCCGCTCGGGGACTATTTTGCCCCCGGACGTATTCTGCCGTACAGCGCCTCGAGAGGATGCTACTGGATGAAGTGTTCGTTCTGCCCCGAAAACGCCGAGGGCCAGCCGTATCAGCCTGTGCCCGATGAGAATGTTTTGGAAGATCTCTCGCGGGCGGCCGCACGTGTAAATCCCGTGCTGATTCATTTCCTGGACAACGCCGTCCGCCCTTCCCTGTTTCAGGCTCTGATCCGACGCCCCCCCGGCATCCCCTGGTACGGGTTCGCGCGTATCACCGATCACCTGGGAAAGCGTGATTTCTGCCGCGGCCTCCGGGAATCGGGATGCCGGATGCTGCAACTGGGGATCGAATCAGGCGATCAGCGCGTGCTTGACGAACTTGGCAAGGGAATGGAGATCAGGACCGCCTCCCTCGCCCTGAACAACCTGAAAGAGGCGGGAATCGCGACATACGTTTATCTCCTGTTCGGCACCCCCGCGGAAACGGAAGAAAGCGCCCGGCGGACCTTCTCATTCGTAGCAGAACACAGTGAAAGCATCGATTTTATAAACGCCGCTGTTTTCAACCTTCCGTTCACGCCCGGGGAGCAACCGGAACATCTGACGACCATGGATTTCTATGACGGAGACCTGTCGCTTTACCGCAACTTCGTCCATCCCCGGGGATGGGACCGTAAATCCGTCCGCCGTTTTCTGGAGAAAGAGTTTTTCCGTCATCACGACGTTCGACAGATCATCCTGCGCGATCCCCCCTCCTTCACCTCGAACCACGCCCCGTTTTTTGCCGTTTCCTGAAGCCCCGCGGGAAGGAAAACTTTCTGCTTTTCCACCTTTTACTTTTTACCGGCAAGCCGGAGCGGGCCGTAAGCCGAGTCCTGTCCTCCGCTCCGGTCGCCCGGAAGCGGAGCGGCGATCATTCATCTGGGACGGCAAT
>JAQTPK010000049.1:0-11289 GCA_028712885.1 Syntrophales bacterium
AACCTGGGGTACAGGACCATCCTGACGGAGGGGGCGGACCAGGTCCTCGGCTGGCGAAGCCCCAACTATGTATATCAGCCCGTGGGTTGTCTCAAGCTGAAATGTCTGCTCAAGAATTACCGCCTCTCGGACGACATCGCTTTCCGTTTTTCGAACCGGGAATGGTCGGAATATCCCCTGACAGCGGAAAAATACGCGAAGTGGGTGCACAATATCAATACCGCGGGGGAAGTCGTGAACCTGTTCATGGACTATGAAACCTTCGGGGAGCACCAGTGGCAGGAATCGGGCATTTTAGATTTTCTGAAGGCGCTTCCCTGCGAGATACTGAAGCACCCTGATTTCAATTTTCTGACGCCCGCGGAAGCGGCTTCATTATACCACCCTGTAGCACAGCTCGATATCCCGCATTTCATCTCCTGGGCTGATGCCGAACGGGACCTTACCGCCTGGCTGGGCAATCATATGCAGAACGACGCCATACAGACTATATATGGAATGGAGGTGAAGGTACGCAGAAGCCGAAATCCGCAGTTGATGGACACGTGGCGCAAACTGCAGACTTCGGATCATTTCTATTATATGTGCACGAAATGGTTTTCGGACGGGGATGTTCACAAGTACTTTAATCCTTATCGTTCCCCGTACGATGCGTTTATAAATTATATGAATGTACTTACTGATTTTTCCCGCAGCGTGGAAGATGCGGCAGGAGCATAGGATGGCAGGGAAGGATTATTTATTCGAGGTAAGTTGGGAGGTCTGCAATAAGGTAGGCGGAATCTATACCGTTATTCAGAGCAAAATACCGGAGGCGATCAGGCGCTACGGCGAGAATTATTACCTGATCGGTCCGGATCTCAAGACGAATCCGGAATTCGAAGAAACGGACGAGGACTGCTGGGACAGGATACGCGAAGGGACGGCGATAAAGGAGATACCTTGCCGCTTCGGACGCTGGCGTGTTCCGGGCAGGCCCAAGGTGATTCTGGTCGGGCCCGGGAAAAAGTTCAACAAGGATCAACTTCTTTTCGAGCTGTGGGAAGATTACGGCGTCGACTCGATAGCGGGCGGATGGGATTACATCGAGCCGGTTCTGTTCAGTTATGCCTGCGGCGCGGTTATTGAGACCGTCTTTAACATAATTGTAAGACCCGAGGAAAGCCGGGCTGTCGCCCATTTTCATGAGTGGATGTGCGGAGCGGGCCTTCTCTGCGTGAAGAAGCGGGTGCCGGAAATCGGCACAGTTTTTCTTACCCATGCCACGATTCTCGGTAGAACCATCGCCGGATCCGGGACGGATATCTACACCGCGATGGACCACATTTCCCCCCAGCGGGAAGCGAGTTCCTTTAATATCGCCGCGAAGCACTCGATGGAGGTGGTGACGGCGAGGGAAGCGGACTGTTTCACCACCGTCAGCGAGATTACCGCGCTGGAAGCCAAGAATTTCCTCGGGCGGGCCCCCGATCTCGTCCTGCCGAACGGCCTGGACATGGAGAGCATCCCCGATCTGGCCTCCAACCGGGCTCCCGCCCGGAAAAGCCGGGCCGCCCTGCTGAACTTCGCGTCCCGTTTTCTGCGGAAGGATTTTTCCGATAATACGCGGATTTTCATCATCTCGGGGAGATATGAATTCCACAACAAAGGTATCGATCTCTTTCTGCAGGCTCTGGGGAAACTCGACCGGGAGCCGGCCGAAGGGCAGAGCGTGCTTGTTTTTCTCTGCATACTCGCGGAGCACGTGGCCATTAATCCCTATGCCCTTCCCGATTCGGCGCCGCCTGAAGACGGCGTCCCCCTGATTACTACGCACCGGCTGCGGAACGAGCTGACCGACCCCATTCTCACAACATGCAACAGCCTCGGTCTTGTCAATTCGCCCCGGAACAGGGTGAAGGTCATTTTTGTTCCGGCTTATCTCAACGGCCATGACGGCCTGATCAATATGTCTTATTACGAGATGCTGTCCGGCTGCGACCTCGGCGTCTTCCCGTCATATTACGAGCCATGGGGATACACCCCGCTGGAGAGCGCGGCCCACGCCGTGCCGACCATAACGACTGACCTTGCAGGTTTCGGCCTGTGGGTGAAAAGGCGGGTGGGTGATTCCAGGGGAGTCGACGTAATACCGCGGAGCGGGCTTGCCTTGAATCAGGTCACGGAAAACCTTTTCAACAATATACGCAGCGCCGTAAACGAGACTAAAGAAGAGCTCCAGGCCAGGAGGGCGGATGCGAGGAGAGTGGCGCTCCTGGCGAACTGGAATGATTTCTTCTCCTATTACCTCGGGGCCTACGAAAAATCTCTCGGCGTTGCCCAGGCGCGCGTGGAAAAGATGGAGTCCGTCGAATACCGCGAGAGGATGAGAAAGACCTTTGCCGTAACAGCTTCCTCCAAACCTTATTTCCGCTCGTTTACCGCCGTCGTCAATCTGCCGGCGAAAATTCGGCGCCTGCGCGAGCTTGCCTACAATCTCTGGTGGACTTGGAACCCCGAAGCCCTCGAGCTGTTTGCGTACCTGGATGCGAAATTATGGGACGAAACGGGCCATAACCCCGTCAGAATGCTCGAAACAGTCTCCCCCGGACAGTTGGACGGGGCCGCGGAGAATGAAGGCTACACGAACGTGTACCGCAGGGTAATGCAGAAGTTCGACCAGTATATGAATGACCGCTCCAACGGAGGAATCGATCTGGGCCCGATACGCTGGTCCTCTCCCGTCGCATATTTCTCGCCCGAGTTCGGAATACACGAAAGCCTTCCCATCTACTCGGGAGGTCTCGGAGTGCTGGCGGGAGACCACCTGAAAGCGGCCAGCGATCTCAAATTGCCGCTGGTAGGAGTGGGGCTCCTGTACAAGAACGGCTATTTCCGCCAGCGGATCGACCGCGAGGGCTGGCAGATTGCGGAATACCCGGAGAGCGATTTTTCCACCATGCCGGTCCGGACCGTGCAGGACGACCGCGGCAACGACGTGCAGATCGCCCTTGAGCTGCCGGGGCGCACTCTTTTTGCGAACATCTGGGAAGTAAAGGTGGGCCGCATTTTCCTCTATCTGCTTGATACTGACCTGCCCAGGAACACCGTTCACGACCGCACGATCACCTCCCGCCTGTATGCGGAAGACCCGAGGGTGCGGCTGGAGCAGGAGATCCTGCTCGGGATGGGAGGGGTCAAGCTTCTGCGCAAGCTGGGCATCCGCCCCAGCGTTTACCATATAAACGAGGGGCACTCGGCGTTTCTGCTGTTCGAGATAATGAACAATCTCATCCTGGACGAAGGCCTCGGTTTCGAAGCGGCCAAGGAGGCCGCGCGGGGCGGGGCGGTCTTTACCACCCATACGCCCGTTGATGCCGGCAATGAGCGGTTCAGCAGGGATCTGGTCGAGTATTATTTCTCCAGTTACTTCAAGAGATGGGGGATCACGGCGGCCCAATTCTGGGATCTCGGCCGCAAGGAAGAGGGGGAAGACAAGCCTTTTTTCATGACGGTGCTCGGGCTCAAGCTCTCCAACGAGGCAAACGGAGTCAGCCGGCTGCACGGGCACGTGGCCCGGAAGATGTGGTCGGAGGTGTGGAAGGGCTTCCATTACACGGACGTTCCGATACGATCCGTCACGAACGGGGTCCATCTGCAATCGTACGTCTCTCCGAGGATCCGCGAGATTCTGGACGTTTATCTGGGACCGGACTGGGACAGAAATCTCCGCGACGCGGAAAGATGGAAGAGGATTCACCAGATTCCCGATTCGGTGCTGTGGCGGGTAAAAAGCGGGATGAAGTTCAATCTTGTCAACTATCTTTCCCAGAGCGTCTCCAGGCAATGGGTCAAGTACAGCAATGCCAAGGTGCTTCGGGAGGACATTACGTCCCGGATAAATCCCGGGGCGCTTTTTATCGGGTTCGCCCGGCGGTTCGCGCCCTACAAGCGGGCGAACCTGCTGTTCTATGATGTGGACCGCCTCGACCGGATCGTAAACAGCGAGCGGCATCCCGTGCAGATCATCTATGGCGGGAAGGCGCATCCGGCAGACCGCATGGGAGTGGAGCTGATAAAGAAAGTTATCGACCTTTCGAAGGACCGGAGGTTCATCGGAAAGATCTTCTTCATCGAAGACTACGACCTGGAGACGGCGCGGTTGCTTCTGCAGGGAGTGGACCTGTGGCTGAACGTGCCGCGGCGCCCGTACGAGGCGAGCGGCACGAGCGGACAGAAGGTGATTATCAACGGCGTTGTCAACGCCAGCGTCGCCGACGGGTGGTGGCCCGAGGGATTCAACGGGTCCAACGGCTGGATCGTCGGCCCGGAGGAGACGGACCACGGAGTTTTCGAGGATGTGGGGCTTGCCGACGAGCGGGACGCCCAGTCGCTTTACTCCCTGATCGAGGACCTGATCGTACCGGCCTTTTTCGACAGGGACTCTTCCGGAATTCCGAGACAGTGGGTCGAAATGATGAAACGGTCAATGGCCACCCTGGTGCCCGTCTTCAACGCCGACAGGATGGTTTGCCAGTACATGAACGAAATGTATATCCCGACGGCGAAGAGAGAAGCCGAACTGAAGGAAAACGGTTTCCGCCTGGCTAAAGAGCTCGCAGATTGGAAGATGAGAGTTCCCATGCGGTTCTCTTCCATAAAGCTGATGGAAGTCGTTTTCGAAGGCATCCACGGCGACACGATCCGGGTCGGCAAGCCGTTCACGGTCAACGTCAAGATCGATTCCGGCAAGCTGGAACCGGATGAAATTCTCGCGGAACTGGTAATCGGGAGGATTGACGGCCGCGATTTCCTGACGCGTCCCGAAACGGTCACCCTTTCCATCAAGGACAGGGCAAACGGCGTCATTACATTTTCCTGCCGGTACGAAGTGAAGGAAAGCGGAAAGTATTCATACGGGATCCGCATAACGCCCTACAACAAGGCGATGGGATCAAAGCAGGAGGCGGGGCTGGCGCTCTGGGGGTAGGCCTACAAGATGCGAAGTTGCGAAGATGCGAGGATGCGAGGATAGGAAGTGATATGCATAAGCCCAGGACTCGCTTTTAAAAAGTCTTTGGGTTCTAAGCCTGCATGGCTTCTCAACCTCTCAGCTTCTCAGCTTCGGTCTTTTCGGAAACCACATGCCAACCTCCCGCATATATGCCCGGTATTCGTCGCCGAAGCGGTTGATGAGCAGCTTTTCCTCGTGCCGCGATATAAAATGCAGAAAGCCTATCAGCAGAACCCAGATCGTGAATGCAGCGATTGAAAAGCTCAACGCCAGCAGTCCCGCGCAGAAGAGAATCTCGCCCAGATAAATCGGGTGCCGCACGCACGAGAAGACGCCCGTGCGGATCACCGCCGGCGTTTTCCTTGTCTCTCCAAAAACTGTCGAAACGCCTTTGACAACAAGAAGACCCGAAAGGGCGATCAGGCTGAGGGATAATATTATCCTGAAGCCAGGCGGGAGATATTTGTTCAGGGTAGTGCACCGGACGCCGAATGAATCCAGCGTCCAGGCGGCCGCAAAGATGAGGAAGAGGATCGCCTGGCCCGCATCTCCAAGCGGATGCTCGCCCGTGAGGTCTTCCCGCGCCTCCCTGCCTTTGCCCTGGCGGACATGGCGGATCATCTCATCCCGGATATATTTCCAATTCATTTGTTTTTGCAGGGGGCGGTGCTGTCCGAACAGCCGTTATTCGACAAGAGCCGAAGATGCCGCCAATCTCCCGGTCCGAGCGGAGGAAGCCCGAATCTCTCCCGCGAGCGATCGCAGGCTTCGTTCGGCGCCCCTTCGGACCACGAGGGAATGAAACGTCTGCAGATATCCGGACGCTTCTCATAAATGGAACAGTAAACCGACTCTCCGACAGTTCCCTCCAGGTAAGCGCATGGCGGTACGTCGGCGACGCCCTGGAGCAGAAAACCCTGAAAGGGGTCGGAACTCGGCGTAATCATTGAGGCCGCATCTTCGCTTGCGGAATCCCAATATATGGCGAAGCTGTATGCGGCGCAGCAGGCGCCGCAGCTCAGACAGGGGTTTTTCCAGGCCATGAGGATAAGCGATGGGGAAGGTAATGGCGAATGCTCCTGCAAGCTTGCGAGTATTAGAGAATGCGGAGATATGCTCTTCCAGTACGAGGGAAACGGCTTCGACTAAGCTCGCTCCGGTAAACTCATTGCGCACGGTTTTCCCCGTCGCCAAGCTTATTCTGATTTCAGCCTACTTCATCTTTTGTTCCTCTTCAAGGGCTGACAGATCAAGGACTTTCTGATTTAAAATACGCCCAACTCCCAACTCCTTATGCCCAACACTCTATAAGCTGTAAACCTTGTCTCCCGGGAGGACGGTGAAACCCTTTTGCGTAAGGATACGGATGGCGGCGTCGGTCTGATCGAATCTGAAAATGATGATTGCGTTTTCGCCGCTTCTTTCCACGTAAGCATACATGTACTCGACATTGACATTTTCTTTGGAGAGGGATTCAAGAATGCTGTGCAGTCCGCCGGGACGGTCGGGCACCTCCACGGCGACGACTTCGGTCCGCCGGACGGTGAAGCCGCTCGCCTTCAGCACCTCTTTTGCCTTTTCCACGTCGTTGACGATCAGTCTCAGGATGCCGAAATCGGACGTGTCGGCGAGAGAAAGCGCCCGTATGTTGATTCCCGCATCCTTGAGCACCCGCGTGGCCTGTTCAAGCGCTCCGGGCCGGTTCTCCATGAATATTGAAATCTGTTCGGCTTTCATTTTTGCCTCCGATATCAAAGTTCAGAGCTCACGGTCAGAGTTCGAGTTATTCAGATGGAAAGATATCTCCCTTCGGTCGATATGACAAATCGGGAAGTCTCCTGTCATCGCATCTTCGCAACTTCGCATCCTCGTTTTTGTTCACCCTCTCAACTTCTCAGCTTTTCAGCCTCTCAGCTTCTTCTTTTATCGACGACCCTCTCCGCTTTTCCTTCAAACCGCTGGAGCGATTTGGGCTCCACGAGCCTGACCGCGGCGGTTACTCCCAGATAATCCTTGATGTCTTTCGATATTCTTCTTTCGAGACCCTGGAGCATGCGCACCTCGTCTGAAAAGATTTTATCGCTGACCTCCACCTTAATTGTCAGCGTATCGAGGGTTCCCGTCCTTTCCACGATAAGCTGATAATGGGGCTCGAGTCCCTCGATCGCCATGAGGATGCTCTCTATCTGGGAGGGAAACACGTTAACTCCGCGGATGATGAGCATGTCGTCGCTGCGGCCGGATACCCTTTCCATTCTGAAGAAATTGCGGCCGCAGCGGCAGGGCTCCGTCATGATCCTGGAGATATCCCGCGTCCGGTAGCGGATCAACGGGAATGCCTCCTTGGTTATAGTGGTAAATACGAGTTCGCCCGCTTCCCCGGGGGGCAGGACGGCGCCTGTATCCGGATCGATCGTTTCCACGATGAAGTGGTCCTCGAAAATGTGCATTCCGTTCCTGCCCTCGATGCATTCCATCGAAACGCCGGGACCTATCACCTCCGACAGCCCGTAAATGTTCAGGGCTGTAATATCGAGCTTGTCTTCGATCTCGCTTCTCATCTGTTCGCTCCACGGTTCCGCCCCCAGAATGCCCACGCGCAGTTTGAGCGCTCTCATGTCCACGCCTATTTCCGCGCCGGCTTCGGCGAGGGTGAGGGCATAGGAAGGAGTGCAGCAGATGGCCGTCGGGCCGAAATCCTGAAGAATGGTAATCTGCCGTTTCGTGTTCCCGCCGGACATGGGAATAACGCTTGCTCCCATCTTTTCGGCCCCGTAATGGGCGCCGAGGCCGCCGGTGAAGAGACCGTAACCGTACGCGTTATGGATGATGTCATTCCTGGTCAGGCCCGCTGCGACGAAGCACCTGGCCATGAGCTCCGACCAGGTTTCGATGTCCCTGCGCGTATAGGCGACGACGGTGGATTTCCCGGTAGTCCCGGAGGAGGCGTGGAGGCGTACGATGTTGCTCATGGGGACGGCGAACAGTCCGAAAGGGTAGTTGTCACGGAGGTCGCCTTTGGTGGTGAAAGGAAATCTGTGCAGGTCGTTGAGGGAGGTGAGGTCTTCGGGAGAAACCCCCGCCTCATCGAAGCTTTTTCTGTAAAGCCCGACGGTATGGTAAACCCTCTCCATAACCTGCCGGAGGCGCTTGAGCTGCAGGGCTTCGAGAACTTCTCTCGGCAGGGTCTCAAATTCCTCATTATAGATCATAATTCCGATCTCCCTTCCGAAATATGCTGAGGTCGAAGATTATCCGTACAAACTTTTTAAGTCAATGGAATTTTAATGGAAATGGGTCTGACGAGATTATCGTTGAAAACACCCGGCGATTATGAAAAAGTCCAGTGTTCAGTGCTGGGGCAGTCCGGCTTGAACTTTAAAGGAGTCCTGTTCAGGAGATGCATTATGTCAAAGGTCTGGCTGACGGCCGCTCTCGTTTTCGCAATAGCCGCGGCGGGATGTTCCGTTCTTCCGGGAGCGCGACATGAAATCCCGCCTTATCCGCTGCTGAGCGAAAATCGGCTTGCATTAACGAAAGAGTATGCCCGCATTCACTATGGAATAGACGGATACAAGCTGAAGGACCCCCGCTTGGTAATTATCCATTACACGGCGTTTCACACTTTTCAGGAGTCTCTTGACTTCATGAGGCCGGATGAATTGTCCGACATCAGGGGAGATATCCGGTCGGGGGGGCGTGTGAACGTCGGGGCGCATTATCTGGTCGACCGCAACGGCGTAATTTATAATTTACTGCCGGATGACATCATGGCGCGCCATGCGATCGGGTTCAATTACACGGCCATCGGGGTGGAAAACGTCGGCCGGGACCGGAACGACCTCACCGAAGCCCAGGTCGAAGCAAATATAAAATTGATCCGCCGCATCAAAAACAAGTATCCGGATATTGAGTTCCTCATCGGCCATCATGAGTATGCAGTAAAAGAGCTCCCCCATTACATCCTTTTCCGTGAATTGGACGGGCGCTACAGGGTTACGGATAAAATAGACCCCGGAGATGCCTTCATGGCCAAGATACGGGCCGGATTACGGGAGCGGTATGGGCTTCATCTGAAACATTAGAAAATCTGTTCAAGTCGGCGAAAATATGGATGATATCGCAGAAATAAGCTGCCGCCGCATCCGCCGCGTCCTCAAGACCCGTTTCGCCACGGCATTGGGGAGCAAGTCCTTTCTCAACAGTGTTATGGTCCGGATCGAATTAAAGAGCGGCATGCATGGAGAAGGAGAGATTCCGACGAGCTTTGCCGTACCCCGGGAGACAATTGAGGCGATCGAGGAGGGGGTACGCAAGGCAAACTTCTTCCTGGCAAATTCAGATATTTCGGAATATCCCGACCGCATCGGCGAGTTTCGCCGCTTGCGGACCGACCTGCCCATGACCTCCGCGGGCCTCGAAACGGCTCTGTTCCGGGCCATGCTCGGTTCGAGGCAGAGTTCGGAACGCGAATACTGGGGGAGGGGTCCGCGCCGCATACAGACCGATATAACGGTGCCGTACAGCGCCGATCGGGATGAGTTATATACGTGGCTTCGCCCCATGCTGAAAAGGGGATTCACGATTTTCAAACTGAAAATAAGCGGCAACCCGGAATCGGATCTTTATTACATCGAAACGGTGCATGAGCTCCTGAAGACGGCGGAACGCCCCTTTGCGATCCGGCTGGATGGAAACCAGTCGTACGGTGCGGAAACATTTCTTGCATGGCTGGAGAAATGCGAAAGAAAAGGATTCTCGCCGGAGCTTGTGGAACAGCCCCTGCCGGCGGCAGACCTGAAGGGATCGGCGTTCGTAAAGAAGCGCGCCGGGATTCCGATTATCCTCGATGAGAGCGTATTCCGACTGGAAGACCTGGAAAAGGCGATCGGATACGGGAGCTGCGACGGGGTGAATATAAAAATTGCGAAAAGCGGGATCGGGGAAGCGGAAAGACTCCTGGCCGCCGCCAGATCCTCCGGGTTGAAGGTAATGCTCGGATGCATGATCGAGACCATGATGGGCCTCTCCGCATCGATTTTCATGGCCGCCGGCGCGGCGCGGTTCGATTATCTTGATCTTGATTCCGTTCACTTCATTGCCCGTCCCGGATCGCATCCCGGAATCGGGACGGCGGGGTCATGGTACCGGGTTGAGGATCCGGCATGATCACCGATCCCCTCGGCATAGCGGCGGTTCTCATAGCCATTATTGCGCTGGTAATTTTCTCCACCGACCTGCCATACCTGCGGAAGGCGTGCAGTTTTCTCCCACCGGTATTCTGGATCTATTTTCTCCCGATGCTGGCGGCGACAGCGGGAATACTCCCCCGCGAGAGCACCGTTTACCCGTTCATTACCTCAAACTTTCTTCCGGCGAGCCTGGTCCTGCTGCTGATTTCATCGGATATCCGCGGGATTCTCAGGCTCGGTCCTGCAGCATTGCTTATGATGCTGGCCGGGAGCCTGGGAATTATCATCGGCGGGCCCATCGTTATCCTTGTATTCAAGCCGTGGCTGCCGGAAGGCATCTGGTCGGGCTTCGGAGCCCTTTCAGGATCGTGGATAGGAGGGAGCGCGAACATGATCGCTGTAAAGGAAGGGATAGGAACGCCCGACCATATCTTTTTTCCGATTGTCGTGCTCGATACAATCCTGTCCTACAGCTGGATGGGGCTGGTCATCGCCGTCGCCGCATTCCAGGGCAAGTATGACCTGTGGAACCGTTCCCGGAAGAGTCTAATAGATAATCTGTGCCGCGGGAAGAAAGAAGACGGGCAGGGTACCCGTTCCGTTGAAATCGGCGGCATAGCCCTTCTTTTCGGGACGGCCCTGGCCGCGTCATGGCTGTCGTCCGCGGCGGCATCTCATCTTCCCGAAATCAGGGGCGCCGTCACGCACTATACCTGGACCATTATCATTGCTTCTATTGGTGGCGCGGCGCTTTCGGCGACCCGCCTGAGAAAGCTCGAATCGTACGGGGCTTCGAAAGTCGGTTATGCGATGCTTTATCTGGTCCTGGCTTCGATCGGAGTCAGGGGCGATCTGGCTCATATTGCGGCGGTTCCGGTACTTATAATTGCGGGTGTGGCATGGCTGCTTATTCACGCATCCGTCCTGTTTGCCGCATCCCGGCTTCTGCGCACCCCCCTGTTCTTCGTTGCCGTCGCAAGCCAGGCAAACGTGGGCGGGCCGGTTTCCGCTCCGGTGGTAGCCGAGATATACCGCCCCGGCCTTGCCGCGGTCGGGGTGTTGATGGCCGTTATCGGGAACATCTCAGGAACCTTTCTCGGAATT
>JAQTPK010000049.1:11389-18471 GCA_028712885.1 Syntrophales bacterium
GATGAAGGTGAATGGAGCACTCCTCCTTTCCCCCTCTCCAGGGCGAGCTTGCAGCAGCGGATGGCGTCGATGACGACGCCGCCCGAATTCGGGGAATCCTCCACCGACAGCCGCAGTTCAAGGTGCATCGGCACGTCGCCGAAAAGCTTTCCTTCCATTCTCATGAAAGCTATTTTGTTGTCCTTTTGCCAGGGGACCCAGTCGCTCGGCCCGATGTGGATATTCATGCTGTCCAGCCGTTCTTCGGTCTGGGACTGCAGCGCTTCCGTCTTGGAGCGCTTTTTCGAAGCCAGGCGGTTGCGGTCGAGCATGTTCAGGAAATCCGTGTTGCCCCCGATGTTCAGCTGGTAGGTCCTTTCCAGCTTGACTCCCCGGTTCTTGAAAAGGTTCGTCAGGACGCGGTGTATGATGGTCGCCCCTATCTGGGATTTGACGTCGTCGCCGATGAGAGGGAGCCCGTTTTTCTCGAAACGCTCCGCCCACAGCGGATCGCTGGCGATGAAAACGGGCATGTTGTTGATGAAGCCGGTTCCGGCTTGAAGGGCGCATTCCGCGTAAAACTTCGAAGCGGCTTCCGATCCTACCGGAAGATAATTCAGCAGGACTTCGGTCCCGGTCTCACGCAGGATGCGGACAACGGATTCACATGAGGCCTCCTGTTCGCGGGAAGGCTGGAACGTGACCTTTTCATCGTATTCCTGCATGTGCGGGGCAAGGCTGTCCAGAATGCATCCCATCGATACGGGGACGTTCCGGCGGGGAATATCGCGCTGAAATACGGTCGTGCAGTTGGGATGCTGGAATATCGCTTCCGAAACGTCTTTTCCGACTTTTCGTTTGTCGATGTCGAATGCAGCGGTAATCTCTATATCGAACGGCTTGTATCCTCCGATGTCCCAGTGCATCAGACCGATGGAGTCTTCAGCCGTTCTGGGCCGGTAGTATTCGATACCCTGAACCAGCGCCGAAGCACAATTCCCGACACCGGCGATTGCGACCCTGATCTTCCCCATTAAACAGAAACCCCCTTGCAGAACGATGCGAACGCGAACTTCAGCAGAAAATGAGCAAAGATCCATCTTCAAGGCCGGGCAGCGAAACGGGGTGACCCGCTCTTGAGGGCCTTGATTTTAAATAAAAATGTTAATCCTATTTTCCTCAGAATTCAAACAATAATTAGGTCATAACCCGTGACCTGTTACCCATAATCCCGGGCCGGATCATCGCCTGCCGTAATTCTCGTCTATCCACGCCTGGTATTCCCCGCTCCTTACCCTCGCGACCCATTCACTGTTGTCGAGATACCAGGAGACCGTCTTCCGGATTCCGGTGGGAAAAGATTCCCGGGGGGCCCATTTCAATTCTTCACGCAGCTTGGAAAAATCTATCGCATAGCGTCTGTCGTGTCCCGGCCGGTCGGGCACGTATCTTATCAATTTCCGATGCGGATTGTTGTCCGGGAACGGCGCCATCCGGTCCAGCAGGTCGCAGACCGTATTCACCACATCAATATTTTCGATTTCCGCATGCCCTCCGATATTGTAAGTTTCGCCCCGCCTGCCCGATTTCATGATGTTCCAGATGGCCTCGCAATGGTCCTCCACGTACAGCCAGTCCCGGACGTTCCTGCCGTCCCCGTAAACCGGCAGCGGTTTGCCTTCCCGCGCGTTGAGTATCATCAGCGGGATCAGCTTTTCAGGAAACTGGTATGGGCCGTAGTTGTTGGAGCAGTTGGATATCGTCACGGGAAGGCCGAATGTCTTATGATAAGCACGGACCAGATGGTCGGAGGAAGCCTTGGATGCGGAATAGGGGCTGTTGGGCCGGTATGCCGTCTTTTCGGTGAAGAGGCCGTCGGAGCCCAGGCTTCCGTACACCTCGTCAGTGCTGACGTGGTGGAACAGGAGAAAATTTTCCGCAGCCCGGCACGTCTCCAGCAGCCTGAATGTCCCCACGATGTTGGTCTGGATGAAGCCTTCCGGTCTGCGGATCGACCTGTCCACATGGGATTCGGCGGCGAAATGGCAGACCGAATCGATTCCGTACCGGGAGAAAATGGCGTCGATTTCTTCACCGTCGCAGACGTCGGCCCGATGGAAGATATACCGGCCGGGGAGGTTCAGCTCTACGTCGCGCAGATTCTCCGGGTTTCCGGCGTAAGTCAGTTTGTCCAGATTGATGATGCGGCCTTTGAAATCCGGCCGGTTCAGCAGATAACGAATGAAGTTCGTACCGATAAAGCCGCATCCTCCCGTTACGAGCAGGTTATTGAATCCGGCAGCGAGCGCATTCCCGTCCGCCGCGGCGGACTGCGGAGTAAGCGAGCGAATCATGGTTAAATTCCTCCTTTAGGATCGGAGATTCTTCGGAGCCTGCCCCGAAGAATCTTCAATTCCATAATTCTCCTCAAAAGAGTTTTCTTTCGATCCTGATCTTCCCGAAGACTACAGCCATGATTAATATACCCTAAAACAGCAAAGCAGGGAACATGGAGACTGTCCATTTCTCATAGAGGATTCGCCCGCCCCGCCGTGGCGGCCGGGAACCTCTTACCACCTAAATTCTCCTCTTGCAATGGATATTCAAATCTGTAATTTTTAAATAGAATATTCTTTCGGGGGGTATTTCCATGAGTCGAGAAACGGGTTTCCCCGCACCGGACATGCAGCCGGGTCAGGTTTACCGGGGCTTCACTGCGCTGAGGGTCGAGCCCATACCCGACATCCGGGTTACGGCATACGTGCTCCGCCACGAAAAGACAGAAGCGGAAATACTTCACCTTCACTGCGAAGACCGCGAGAATCTCTTTTCCGTCGGATTCAGGACCCCTCCCGCGGACTCGACGGGAATAGCGCACATACTCGAGCACTCGGTTCTGGCGGGCTCTGAAAAGTATCCTGTCAAAGACGCCTTCAACGAACTCGCAAAGGGGACGCTGCAGACATTCATCAACGCGTTCACCTTTCCGGATAAAACCGTCTATCCTGTGGCCAGCCAGGTGAAGGCCGATTTTTTCAACCTGGCCCGGGTCTATGCGGATCTTGTCTTCCGTCCTCTTCTTCATCGGGAGACCTTTCTGCAGGAAGGACATCATCTCGAATTCGCCGTTCCGGAAGATATCGAAAGCAATCTGACCGTGTCCGGTATCGTTTACAACGAGATGAAGGGGGCGTATTCATCCCCGGACAATATCATGTACAAGTCCCTCCAGCAGAACCTGTATCCCGACACTGTCTATGCATACGATTCCGGAGGGGACCCCCTCGTTATCCCGGAGCTGACATACGGCCGTTTGCAGGCGTTCCACAAGGCCTACTATTCACCCTCAAATTCCCGATTCTTTCTTTACGGAGATATTCCGACCCGGGAGCACCTGGACTTCCTCGCAGAAATATTATCGGGGTTCGAGAGACTGGAAGTGGATTCCAGGATACCAGGCCAGCCGAGGTTCGCTGCGCCGGCGAGAGCCCACGCCTATTATCCCGCCGGCCGCGATGAGGGCCTGCGGAAAAAAACCGTGGTGAATATTGCCTGGGCGCAGGCGGAGACGTCGAATTTCGATGAGGTTTTGCCGATCCAGGTGGTTTCCGAAGCCCTGGTCGGGAGCGCCGCCGGACCTCTGCGCAAGGCGCTCGTCGATTCCGGTTTGGGCCAGGATCTTTCCCCGGTCACGGGCCTGTCGCTCGATCTCAAGCAGATCAACTTCGCCGTCGGCTTGCGGGGTACTGAGCCTGAGTGGACGGAGCAGATCGAGGGAATCATCATGGAAACCCTCAGAAAAGCGGCGGACGAGGGCATTGACAGGGATATCTTCGAAGGGGCGCTCCACCAGATAGAGTTCAGCGGCAAGGAGATCGTCCGGCGATACCTTCCGTACTCCATCATCCTGATGCAGCGGGCGTATTATACATGGCTTTACGAAGGGGATCCCCTGCTGGGGCTGAACTTCCCCCGCCACATCGAGAACGTGAGGAAGAGATGGAAAGACAATCCTTCTCTTTTCCAGGAAGTGATCAGAAAATGGTTCCTGGATAATCCCCATCGCGTGGTGTCTGTGGTTGAGCCGAGCACTACATATCTCGATGAGAGGGAGGAGAGTTTCCGTGCACGGATGGCCGGGAAAAAGGCGGAGCTCTCGAAAGGGGAGCTCCAGAAGATCCGCACCGAATCGCTGGAACTCCGGAAAAAGCAGGCTGAACCGGACTCTCCCTCGGCCCTGAGGTCGCTCCCGGAACTCAAGATTTCGGAAATTCCCCGCGAAATCGAAACCATTCCCACTCGAGAATTGTCGATCGGCGGCATTCCTGCGCTGATTCATGAAATATTCGCCAACGGGATAGCTTACGTCGAGTTTGCCTTTGACGTATCGGATATCCCGGACGACCTGCAGCCGTTTCTGTATCTGCTGGGGAAGCTTTCAACAGGGGTCGGCGCAGCCGGAATGAGCTATATCGAAATGGCCAAGAGAATATCCCTTAAAACGGGAGGCCTGGGATTCCACCTGGCATCCGGGATGGCCGCAGACGGGAAGAGCAACTGGCAGAAGCTTATCGTACAGCTCAAGACCCTCCACAGAAACGCATCCGATGCGGTCGGGATTGCTTCCGATCTCCTCTGCGCCGCCGATTTTTCCGATAAGGGGCGGGTCCGTGACCTGGTGCTTGAGTCGAAAAACCGCCTCCATTCCTCCGTAGTGCCGTCAGGCCATATGTTTGCCAGAAGAACCGCCGCAGCGGCCCTGTCGGTGCCTTTTTACCGTGACGAGCAATGGAACGGAAGGTCGCAGCTCCAGCTCCTGTCCGCCGTCTCCGAGCGATTCGAAGAAAGGTCTGAGGACATTCTGAAGAATATTTCCCGTCTCTACCGCGAGGTATTCCGCAGGGAGCGCCTGCTCATAAATATAACGGGTGACGCGGAGGGCATATCGCTGCTGGCGGAGGCCGCCGAGAAGCGCCTGTCCGGTCTGCCGGCGGCGGGGAAGGGGATCGGGCCGGCTCAGGACCCGGTGCTGCCTCCCGTATACAGCGGAGTAATCATTCCGGCCGAGGTAAGTTACGTGGCGAAAGCGGTTCCTGCCGCATTTTACGGAAATTTCTCCGCTCCCGCCCTTCTCGTGCTCTCGCGGGTGCTGTCGAACAACTATCTCTATAAAAGGATCCGGGTTCAGGGCGGGGCCTATGGAGGCATGTCCCTGTACGACCCGCTGAACGGGATATTTTCGTTTCTCTCCTATCGCGACCCGAACCTCGCGGCGACGATGAAGGTCTATGAAGAGGCACCGGATTTCATTTCCAGAAACGGCATAGACGGGAGGGAGCTCGAGAAGGCCGTCATCGGTACGATCGGCTCTATCGACCGGCCGATGGATCCGGCAGGCAAGGGCCATACCGCCATGGTGCGCCGTTTCTCGCGGCTGACGGACGGCCTGAGAAAGCAGTTCCGGGAGGGGGTGCTCGATACCTCCGAAAAGGCGCTGCTCGACTCGGCGGAGAAAGTTTTCGGAGGATCGGCTTTCTCGGCAGTCGCGGTCTACGCGGCCGAGAACCGGCTCAAGGCGGCGAATGAAACGCTTACCCGAAAGCTGAAAATTGAGCCGCTGATCTAAGCAGAGAGTCCCGAGTTCTGAGTTAATATCAGTTCCACCTTGGGACTCATGAGTCGAGGTTTCATGAAGTATTCCCATACAAAATGGCCTACTATACTTCCTAAAATAAAACTGAATAAAGCAATCAAGTATGGGCTTTTTGACATCAGAATCCTTATAGAATGATCTAATTAAGGCAGGTGGTATGGTACATTTTTTTAGACTCTGGACTTGGACTTAAAGACCTACCAACGTGACAACATTCCCTTGTCCCTCCGGTACCAGAAATTCGGCACCAGGCGATAAAACAGGCGGGAAACAGGGCCGATGTACTCGCGCCACCTGCGGTCGAACTGGCAGGCCTGGATCAAAGTTTCCTGTATTTCTTCCCTGTTGCTGAATTCGTTGAAAATCTTGTATGCCGAATTGAACATCGGGCTGTACATGTTCTTCTTTTCTATGTACTTATGAACGCTTCGGATCGTGTTCGGGCCTTCCGGCGTGCCGTCTATTCTTTCCAGGACATGGATGTTCGTCTCGATCGGGTTCCCGTTGTAAAGCTCGTAGAAGAGCTTCCCGTACCGGTAATTCTTGCTTGCGTCAGAAGAGAGGGTCACGTACAGATCGCCGACTCCCGCCTGGCTGTGAAAGGCCTGAAAGCTTCCGCCGAGCAGCATGGATAAAGATCTGATCTCCACCCCGGCGCGGGCGAAGAGGGTCCCCGGGAGGGAATCTCCGAGCTCCAGACAATCCGCGATGCCTTTCAGGTTTGCCGTCATATTTTTGAGCGCCCCGCAGGCCTCGACGCCGACGATATCGAAATTGTAATAAGACGTCAGCTCCCTGCGGTTGCACTTCAGCACTTCCGATTTGACGACTTTCGCGATCCCCTTTTTCCCCGCGATAGTGAGGCAGACCGGCCTGCCCAGCGCTATGTCCACATCAAAGAACGGTCCCCCCATGCAGACGACATCGTACTTGTGCCGGAGATTATACAGATTGATGTCGATCATCTGCGACGGCGTGATGAGCTCTTTTGTCTTTTCATCCGCAGCGAGTCCCTTGATCGGCGAAATGATGCACGTTCTGCGCTTTTTCCTGGAGATGAACGGTTTGAGAAAATTCAGGATCTCGGGAAGACCGCTCATCGTAATAGCCAGAACAATGAAGTCGTTTTCCCGCACAACCGCTTCCAGATCGTTCGTGGCGGAAACGGTGTCGGAGAACCGGGGGACCTTCTCCCGTCCGCTCAGCTTCCTGGCGAGGTCTTCCGTGAGGTGCTTAGGGTTGAAATGACTTTCATTTATTTCACGGCAGAGGTCCACGTCATGGTAGTACATCGTAACCTGTTTGCCGTCCCGTCCGAACTTGTAGGCGAGCGCCGTTCCGAGCCTGCCGGGCCCGATGATCGCCATTTTCGAAGTATCCACTGATCACCAAAAAGTCAAAAGGATTCGGAAGTATAGGTTTATTCCCCGTTATAAGTCAACAAAAACGA
>JAQTPK010000085.1 GCA_028712885.1 Syntrophales bacterium
CTCTGCCTCCGGAAGCATACTGAAGACAAGTATCTGTAATTCCTATTCTATTTCGAATAAACAGGAGTATTCGGGACAGATAAATCCCTTGACAACCCTGACCGCCTGTGCTAACTCCCACCGGGATTTAGGGTCCATCATAATTGCGTAACGCGGCTGCTACATAAAAGTTTATTCAAAGGAGATAAAGTGATGGGTAAGAGAACGGTTCTTTTCAAGGCGATCCTATTCGCTCTTCTCTCCCTTTTGCTTGCTGGGCCTGTACTTGCAAGCGAAGCGGAGTTGGTCATCCCTGAGCTGACCAAGGCTCAGAATAATCTTTTGATGCTCGGATTCGTGATCTGTTTTGTGGGTATGGCCTTCGGGTATATGAAGTATAAAACCGTGAGGGGACTTCCGGCGCACCAGTCGATGCTGGACGTCGCGGAAATCATTTTCCAGACCTGCAAAACCTACCTGATCCAGCAGGGTAAGCTCCTCCTGATCCTGCTCGTATTTATCGCGGTTTGTATCGTCTACTACTTCGGATTCCTCCAGCACATGTCTTCCGGCAACCTTATCCTGATCCTGACCTGGACCGTGATCGGCATCCTCGGCTCCTACGGCGTGGCCTGGTTCGGCATTCGGATGAACACCCTGGCGAACGCCCGGATGGCTTTCGCCTCGCTGGAAGGAAAACCGATCAAGCTGCTCGATATCCCGCTTACGGCCGGAATGAGCATCGGCGTCATGCTGGTCTGCGTCGAATTGATCATGATGCTGATCATCCTGGTCTTCATGCCCCGCGACGTCGCCGGCGCGGCATTCATCGGCTTCGCCATCGGCGAATCCCTCGGCGCGAGCGTCCTCCGTATCTGCGGCGGAATCTTCACCAAGATCGCGGATATCGGCTCCGACCTCATGAAGATTGTCTTTACGATCAAGGAAGACGATCCCCGCAACCCCGGAGTCATCGCGGACTGCACGGGCGACAACGCGGGCGACAGCGTCGGCCCCACGGCGGACGGTTTCGAGACTTACGGCGTCACCGGCGTCGCCCTGATCAGCTTCATCGTCCTGGCGGCCCTGCCCCAGTACCAGGCGGAGCTTCTGGTCTGGATCTTCGTCATGAGAGTGCTCATGATCGTGACCTCCGTCGGCGCCTACTACATCAACAACGCAGTCACCGCTTCCCTCTGGGGCGGCAAGGAGAAAGTGAATTTCGAGGCTGCCCTGACGAACCTCGTCTGGATCACCTCGATCATCTCCATCATCGTCACCTTCCTCGTCAGCAAGTGGCAGCTCGGGCATTATCCGAACGACCTCTGGTTCAAGCTCTCGATCATCATCAGCTGCGGAACGCTGGCGGCGGCGATCATCCCCGAGTTGGTCAAAGTATTTACGAGCTCAAAGTCCAGGCACTGCGCCGAGGTCGTCACGGCGGCCCGCGAAGGCGGCCCCTCACTCGACATCCTTTCGGGATTCGTGGCGGGCAACTTCAGCGCCTTCTGGCTCGGCATGTCGATTTTCGGCCTCATGCTGATCGCCTTTATCACGAGCACGTTCGGACTCTCCGATTTCATGGAGTACTCGTCCGTGTTCGCCTTCGGCCTCGTGGCCTTCGGATTCCTCGGAATGGGTCCTGTGACGATCGCGGTCGACAGCTACGGACCGGTTACAGACAATGCCCAGTCGATCTACGAGCTTTCGCTGATCGAGTCTATCCCCAATGTCGATAAGGACATCGAGTCCAAATTCAATTTCAAGCCGCGTTTTGAAAACGCCAAGCACCTGCTCGAGGAAAACGACAGCTGCGGCAACACCTTCAAGGCGACCGCGAAGCCGGTCCTCATCGGCACGGCGGTGGTCGGCGCGACGACGATGATCTTCTCGCTCATCCTGCTCCTGAGGAAATCCCTCGGCGTGCAGCCGGAGATGATCCTCAACCTGCTCAATCCCTGGACCCTGCTCGGCTTCCTCTGCGGCGGCGCGGTCATCTACTGGTTCACCGGCGCATCCACCCAGGCGGTCGTGACGGGCGCATACCGCGCGGTCGAATACATCAAGAAAAACATCAAGCTGGACGACAGCGCTTCGCTCAGCGCCTCCACGGAGAGCTCGAAGGAAGTCGTCAAGATCTGTACCATTTACGCGCAGAAGGGCATGTTCAACATCTTCATCGGGATCTTCTGCTTCGCACTGGCCTTCGCGTTCCTGTCCGCGCCCGTATATGGACCGGAGTCGGCGGCGTTCTTCATCAGTTACCTGATCTCAATCGCCGTCTTCGGTCTGTTCCAGGCGATCTTCATGGCTAATGCCGGCGGCTGCTGGGATAACGCCAAGAAGGTGGTCGAAGTCGACCTGAAGGAAAAAGGCACCCCGCTGCACGCGGCGGCCGTCATCGGCGACACCGTCGGCGATCCCTTCAAGGACACCTCGTCGGTCGCGATGAACCCGATCATCAAGTTCACCACATTGTTCGGTCTTCTGGCGATGGAAATTGCGATCGTCCCCGACATGAGAACATCCGCGCTTTATGTCGGCGCCATTCTCCTGACAGTGGCGATGATCTTCGTCTACCGGTCATTCTACTCCATGAGAATCCCGATTGAGGAAGCTCAGCAGTCCATCTCCGAACAGAAGAAAGCAGCCAATTAAAGGCTGAACCTTAGATGTACTCAGAGGGGGCTCGCAAGAGCCCCCTTTTTTATTAGTGACCTCCCTGTTTCAGTGGACATGCTGAAAAGTTAGAGGTATAGCATTCAGACCGTATTTGAGTGGTAGAAGGCTGATGATTGTACAGACGGAATGGGTTGTCATCCATATTGCCGCCGGAATGATCAATGCCGAGATCATCCGGGGAAAACTCGAATCGGAGGGAATCCCGGTCCGGATAGAATATGAAGCGGCAGGCCGGATATATGCGATAACTATCGACGGGTTGGGAGAGGTGAAAATCAAGGTGCCTTCCGAGTGGGCGGAGAGAGCCGGAGAAATACTTTTGGAGATTTTCGATGACGGGGAATTGCCCTGGGATGTAAAATAACAGTATAGTTTCCGGATCTGGATACCGGCTTTCGCCGGTATGACGTAAGAGTCGATCTCTGTCATCCGCCGATCGC
Organism: Syntrophales bacterium; assembly: GCA_028712885.1. Taxonomy (GTDB): domain Bacteria; phylum Desulfobacterota; class Syntrophia; order Syntrophales; family UBA4778; genus JAQTPK01. The sequence goes on from JAQTPK010000085.1 coordinate 3,102, forward strand.
GGACATTTCCTTCCCGCACTTCTTTATCGAGGGTTTTTTCTCGATGCAGGGGCGTCCCGCCGGCTTCCTGTCGATCGCGGTCCGAATCATTTTTTCCAGCTCCGCATCGCTGCATCCCGCGCGCAGTGCTGATTTGATGTCTGTTTCGCCTTCTCTCAGCAGGCATGCCCTCAGGTGGCCGTCCGCCGTCAGTCTCAAGCGGTTGCATCTTTCGCAGATGTGGCCGCTTCCGGAATGGATAAACCCGATTTCTCCCGCAGCCCCGTCGATCTTGAAAAGGTATGCGGGACCGTCCGCCGCTCCCCTTGCGTCCAGCGGATGCATCGTATACTCCCTCGATATAGTATCCATGACGCTGTCGTTCGACAAATACCTCGCTTCATTGAGCCGGGCGTTCCTGCCCACCGGCATCAATTCGATAAACCGGACCTGGAAAGGCTTGTCCAGAGTCAGGCGGACAAACGGCAGTATCTCGTCCTCATTGAAGCCCTTCAGGACGACGAAGTTGATTTTAATCGGGAAGAAACCGGCATCGTGCGCTGTCCGTATGCCTCGGATGACCCGGGAAATATCCCCTCCCCGCGTAATTTTCCCGTATTTTTCCGGGTCGAGGGAATCAAGGCTGATATTGATCCGCCGCAGTCCCGCATTGAACAGCGGCCCTGCGAAATCCTCCAGGAGTATGCCGTTCGTCGTCAGGCCTGCATCCTTCAGGCCGAGCGAACATAGCTCCCTGATGAATTCAACCACGCCTCTGCGGATCAGCGGCTCTCCCCCGGTAACCCGTACTTTGACGATTCCGATCTTCATGGAGGCTTTGACGACGCGGAGTATCTCCTCGTAGCGAAGGATGTCCTCGTGGCCCAGCACGGAGACACCCTCCTTCGGCATGCAGTACTCACAGCGGAGATTACAGCGGTCGGTGATGGAAACCCGCAGATAATTTATTTCCCGGCGATGCGAATCAATCATTACTGCTCCAATTAACATGTTATGATAACATACTTGACGGCACGGGACAATATGCGTCTGGGTCCAACCCGCCGCCGTGCCTGCGAGTCCATCGTTTTTGTTGACTTATAACGGGGAATAAACCTATACTTCCGAATCCTTTTGACTTTTTGGTGATCAGTGGATACTTCGAAAATGGCGATCATCGGGCCCGGCAGGCTCGGAACGGCGCTCGCCTA
>JAQTPK010000050.1:0-9169 GCA_028712885.1 Syntrophales bacterium
GGAAAGTACCGGATTGAAATCGTCGATCTGCTGAAAAACCCGAAACTGGCGAAAGGCGACCAGATCATTGCCGTGCCGACCCTGGTCCGGCAGCTTCCTCCCCCGGTAAAGAAGATAATCGGCGACCTGGCCAACAGGGAAAAAGTCCTGGTCGGACTGGATATCCGATCCGATGTCCGGAAGGCCGGATAAGGGCGAACGGAGACAGCCATGGCGAAGAAGACCCGTAAATCCGGAGTAACGAATTTTGAACAGGCGGTTGAGAAGGCCGTGAAGGAAAAATATCTGCTTCGCCTGTACGTGGCGGGGATTACCCCCAGATCGCGCAGGGCGATCGAGAACGTAAAGCGGCTCTGCGCAGACCATCTCGCCGGCCGCTGCGAGCTTGAGATTGTGGATATTTACCAGCAGCCGAAACTCGCCGCGGGCGAACAGATTCTGGCCGTTCCGACCCTGATCAAGAGACTCCCACACCCCCTGCGGAGGATGATCGGCGATTTATCGGATGAGGAAAAATTCCTGGTAGGAATCGATCTGAAGTCTGAAATATACTGAAGGATAATTAATGAGCAGGAAATATAATACACGCCGGGAAATTCTCGACGAACTGGAAAACCTTAAAACGGAACTGGCGGAGACAAAGGAAACCCTTGAGGCGATCCGGACCGGCGCGGTGGACGCGCTGGTCATGTCCACGGAGGAAGGGGAGCGGATTTACACCCTGAAAGGCGCCGATTATCCGTACCGTGTCATCGTCGAGACGATGAATGAAGGTGCTGCGACCCTTGATCCGGAAGGCATCATCGTCTACTGCAACCAGAAACTGGCGGATATGCTGAAGACACCATTGGAGAAACTGATCGGAAGCCCCATGGACCGGTTTTTTCATCCCGTGGACCTGCCTGCTTTCACAGCCCTGATCGAAGAGGGCCTGCAGACAACCGGGCAAATGGAATTAACCGTCCTGCTGAAAAATGGAAAGTCCGTGCCGGTACTGCTTTCGGTGAGTCCGCTGCAGTCGCCGGACGACAATAGAATGGTGTGCCTGGTGACGGCCGATCTTACCGAGCAGAAGCGAAGCGAAGAAATCGTCGCCTCCGAGCGCCTTGCCAAGCTCATTTTCGAGCAGACCGCCGAGGCCTTTGTCGTCTGCGATATCGACGGGGTGATAATCCGGGCAAGCAGGGAGGCTCAGCGCCTGACGGAAGAAAATCTTTACTTCCAGGCATTCGATCGCGCCTTCCCGCTGAGCCGCATTGATGGGGGCGGTATCTTCACAATAAAACACATCTTGAGAGGAGACGTATACAGGAAAACGGAGGTCATGCTGCGGAGCAACGGCAGGATCTATGACCTGCTCCTCAGCGGCGGTCCGATCAGGAGCGGCGACCGGATACTCGGGTGCGTAGTTGTCATGATGGACATCACCGAACGCAAGAAAGCCGAAGAGGAGCTCAGGCTGCAGACGACGCAGCTGGAAGAGGCAAACAGGGAGTTGGAGGCGTTCAGCTACTCCGTTTCCCACGACCTGAAGGCGCCGGTCCGTGCGATGGACGGATTCGCAAAAATAGTCCTCCAGGATTACGGAGATTCCATGAATCCCGACATGAAGCGGAAACTCGAGGTGATCAGGGACAATTCGCATCTCATGGGCAGCCTTATCGAGGGGCTGCTCACTTTATCGCGCCTGGGACGGAAGGAAGTGTCTTATTCCGAACTCAACATGAAAGACCTGTTTGAAAGGGCCTGGAACGAAATCGTCGCCTTGAATCCCGGCAGAGACATGGAATTCCGGGGGACAGGAATCGGTCTGGCCATCGTCGACAGGATCATCACCCGCCACGGCGGTCGGGTCTGGGCCGAGGGTGAGGTGAATAAAGGCGCAGTGTTCTACTTTTCTCTTCCGGCCGGCAATAAAACACGCTGATCAGGTTGCCTGAGGATTATCCCGGTTTTCTATTCCCCTGAACAGGAGCTTGCAGAGGTTTTCCGTCAGCTCGTCGGGATCGATTTCCTTGTCGAAGATGACTTCCCGCAGGCAGATATGCTCCAGGCTTCCGAGCAGCACCTGGCGGATGAACTTGGGAGGAACATCGCTCCGGATCTCCCCGCTCCTGATGCCTTCCTCGATTACGTTCAGGACTCTCCTGGCATATACGGTAACGATCCAGTCGTAAGTCTCGCTGGCATAAAAATCGGGCAGACCTCTGACGACCAGAGAAAGTATCTTCGCCATGACCCGGTTGGACGCGTACACATGAATATGCATCCAGATAAGCCTTCTGATCCTGTTGAGGTGTCCCTCGATTCCCTTCAGATCCGATTCAAAGCGGGCCAGGTACTCGTCAAGGTAGTCCCTCAGGACCACGTATAAAAGGTCTCTTTTGTCTTTGAAATACTTGTATATCAGGGCCTCGCTTACCCCGGCGGTCTGGGCGATCTCGGCCGTCGTGATCGTGTCGAATTCCTTCTTTTCCAGCAATGCCTTAAGGGCGTCAATTATCTTTTTCTTGCCCGGAGGTATGGTTTCAACCGCATCCAGCTTGTAATTCTGTTCTTTCATTCTCGGCGCGTACGTAAGGGACATTCTTCAACCACCCTTCCTCTGTCGAATCTTTTCCTAATACTAAATAACCATCAATAAAGCCATTGTCATTTTGATTAAAAAGCCTGCCGGATTACCCTGCATGGCTGGACCGGCCTTGGAATCTTTCATCCAAAAGGCAAAAAAAGCTTGACAAACAAAAAGTGAGTGAATAATACTCACCACGAATCAGATGCGTTGTATTATAGGACAATGAATAGAAATAAACAATACTTAGAATTAATTAGTAACATTCACTCACGGTAAGGAGGAAGAACCATGAGTCAAGACCGGTATTTCTGGGACTACCGCGATCCTTATGAATGGATGAAGAAGGTCAGCCAGGCCACCTTTCCGCCGTTGATAATTACATGCGCGATTACCGGCGGTCTGCACGGCAAGGAGGCAAACGAGAACCTGCCGGAGACGGCCGAGGAGCAGGCGGATGCCGTTTACGAGATTTACAAGGCCGGAGCCGTTTCCGTTCACGTTCACGCCCGCGATCCCGAAAATCTGGCGATGACAGCGAACAAGGCGGAATACTATTCCCGGATCAATGGACTTATCAGGGAACGGTGTCCGGATATAATCATAAACAATACGACGGGCGGAAGCCCGGGCATGTCTCTCCAGGAGAGGCTGGCGTGTCTCTATGCCGATCCCGCGCCGGATATGGCCAGTCTGAACCTCGGACCTTTCGTGGTCAAGATGACTTTCGGCGAGCGGAAACCGCCGCTGCCGAGTCCCCGCCCGGGATTTGTTTTCGACCAGTGCGTTCCCGCCAGCTACGGCGACGTAAACGCGTTTGCCCGGACCATGAAGGAGAAAGGAATAAAGCCGGAGATAGAGCTGTACCATCCGGGGCAGTACTGGGTAATGCACGATCTCGTGCGGGAAGGCAATATCGACCCGCCCTACATGGTGCAGTTCGTGCTTGGCTTTCAGACATCGTCGTACCCCACTCCGGGAAACGTGACGGCGCTCATAAACGAGCTGCCCCCGAAATCGATTTTTTCTCTGATCGGGGTGGGACCGTTTCAATTGCCCATGAATGTAATGTCAATAATGCTGGGGGGGCATGTGCGCGTCGGCATGGAGGACAATCTTTATTTCCGGAAGGGCGAGAAAGTCAAAAGCAATGCCCAGCTCGTTGCCCGCATCAAGCGCATTGCAGAGGAGATGAATCGAGAGATAGCTACGGTCGCGAAGGCGCGCGAGATCCTCGGTCTGAGGCAGAGGGCCCGCTAAGGCGGGAAGTGTTCGGGTACAGTCTTCATGAAGGTGATCGAATGAGCGGAAAAAAGGCATTTTTGGAAGGACGCATAAAGGTCCCGTACAAGTGGTATGCGGGAGAGACCGGAAGCCGGTTCCTGTCTGCGCTCCGGGACGGATGCGAGCTGTGGGGAACCAGGTGCCCCGGATGCGGGAGGGTTTACGTGCCGGCGGCAAAAAACTGCTGGGAATGTTTCCGGCCGGCCGATGAGTGGGTGCAGGTAAGCGACACGGGAACGGTGGAATCGTTCACGATCGCCCGCCGTCCGGACGAAATGTTCGGGCTCGCCCCTCCCGTTGTCTACGGATTGATCAGGCTCGGCGGGGCGGGCGGCTCGCTGCTGCACATCATCGGCGGAGTGAATCCGGACGACGTCAGGGTCGGCATGCAGGTGAAGGCCGTTTACGCGGAGAAGAGGTCGGGGCGCATTCTTGATATCAAGTATTTCGCGCCGCTCGGGGAGTAAGGGAATGAAAATGGAAGAAGTTGCGGTGGTCGGCGCAGGCCAGACCGTGTTCGGTTTCGACAGGAAGGAAACGTTTGAAGAACTGGTCTTCGAGGCCGCGACGGCGGCGCTCTCCGACGCCGGCGGGAGTATCGGGGATATAGACAATATCGTGACAGTGTCCAACGATTTCTGGGACGGCCGGACGATTTCATCGATGTCGGTCATGTCCGCCGCCGGCTCATGGAACAAGGATATCTCTACAGTCGAGGGGGACGGCATGTTCGGAGCCGTTTACGGGATGATGAGAACCCTGTCCGGCTCCTTTGATGCCACGCTTGTCGTCGCTCATGTGAAGGGTTCCGAGGGAAGAATGAACCTGATCACGAACGGCATGTTCGACCCGATTTATCAGCGTCCCCTGGGCATCGACGCAACGATATCGGCCGCCCTGCAGGCGCGCTGTTACATGGAGAGAACGGGGGCGGGCGAAGAGGATTTTGCGCGGGTGTCCGTGAAGAACCACGGCAACGGCCTCAGGAATCCCCATGCCCACCTCGGCATGGAGATCACGATCGACGACGTAATGAGGTCGAGAAAGATCTCGGACCCGCTGAAGCTCTATGACTGCTCTCCGGTTTCCGACGGGGCGGCGGCGATCGTGCTGTCGAACAGGAGGGGATTGAAGCGGTTCAGGCAGAAACCTGCCTGGATCAGGGGAGCCGCTTACTGCTCCGATTCCTACACGCTGGGCTACAGGGATCTGGCCGACCCTCGCGCCCTGAGGGCGGCGGCGCAGAAGGCGTACCGGATGGCCGGAATCGCAAACCCGCTGAAAGAGCTCGATGCGGCGGAGGTCTACGACGCTTACTCGTACATGGAGCTCATGTGGTACGAGGGGCTGGGACTGGCGGCGGAAGGAAAAGGCGCGGAGCTGCTGAGGTCCGGGGCTACGGAGACGGGCGGCGAGCTTCCGGTTAATCCTTCCGGCGGAACCCTGTCGGCGCATCCGGTTCTGGTCGCGGGACTCGTCCGCCTGATCGAGGCGGTCCTGCAGGTAAGGGGAGACGCGGGCCGGCGGCAGGTCCCCGGAGCGAAAAGGGCCCTGGCGCATGGGATCAACGGACCCTGCGGGCAGTGCCATGCCGTGATGATAGTAGAAGCATAGGGAGGATTCGGGCGAAATGGGCAGAAGAGCAGCGATCGTGGGGTTCGGCCAGACTAAGGGCAGCAGTTCCCGCCGGGACGTCACCGGGGTCGAACTTATCAACGAGGCCGTGCGCGCCGCTCTTGCGGATGCAGGGCTGGGCATAGGCGATATAGATGCCGTGGTTATCGGCAACATGGATCACTTCGAAGGCGTAAATTACGTGGATATGTGGAGCGTCGAGGGGTCCGGGGGGGTGATGAAGCCCGTCTTCAAAGTTACGACGGGCGGCACGACGGGAACTTCGGTCGCAATCAGCGCATATTACCACGTTGCATCCGGAATGTTCGACAGGGTGCTCGCTATCGGATGGGAAAAAAATTCGGAGTCGGATACGACCGGCGCCATTATAACCGCATACGATCCTTTCTGGGAGCGGCCCAATATGGCGGGGGCCATCGGGGGCCTGGCCGTGGACGCCAGCAGATACATGCACGATTACGGGGCGACGGAGCGGGACGGAGCCCGGGTGACCGTTCGGGAGAGGCTTCACGCGCTCAACAATCCTTTTGCCCATCTGCAGCAGGAATGGATGCGGGGGAAGGATGCGGTTTTTCTCGTGGATGCCCTGGTCGCGTCGAAGGAGAACAAGGTTCTGGCCTATCCGCTGCGGATGAGCGACATGTGCCCGCGCACGGACGCGGCCGCCGCCTTGATCTTCGCGGCGGAGGGGACGGCGGAGAAGATAGCTCCGATCCCGGCCTGGGTTCTTGCCGTCGCGAACAGGCATAACTTCGTTTATTACGGCGACCTGGACTGGTCCCGGAACGAAACGCTCGAGGCGGCGGCAAAAAAGGTTTTCGCGACCGCGGGGATCAGGGAGCCGCTGAAAGAGGTGGATGTATGCGAGCTCTACCTGCCTTACTCGTACGCCGGCCTCGCCTGGATGGAATCGATCGGGTTCTGCGGGCCCGGCCAAGGTCCGCAGCTCCTCTGGGACGGGGTCACCGACATGGACGGCGAGCTGCCGGTAAATCCCTCCGGCGGCGTCATGAGCTCCAATCCGATCGGGGCGACCGGCATAATAAGGGTGGGAGAAGCCGCCATCCAGATCATGCGTAAAGCGGGAACGCGCCAGGTGGGCAAGGACGTGAATGTGGCCATGGCGACCGGTTTCGGAGGTTGCTACTGGGCGGACGTTATGCTGCTCGGCAGAAAAAAACCGGTCTGAACCGGTTCTCTGGAGGACGGAAATGACGAAGGATAAGAAAAACCCGAACGAGCTGCTCTATATAACTTCCGGAGAGATGTATCAGCCCTACCGGTACACGTTGAGCAGTCTGAGCGGGCGGTTCTTGACGGAAATAAAGGAGAAAAAGAAATTTCTGGGCGTCAAATGCCCCGAATGCGGAAGAGTGTACGTGCCGCCGAGGGCCGTATGCGGGAGGTGCTACGCCCGGATGAACGAGATGGTCCAGGTGTCGGATGAAGGCGAAGTAGTCGCCTGTGCAATCGTGGAGTTCGGGTTCGTGGATCCCAGCACGGGGATCGAGCGCCCCGTCCCCTACGGCACGGCTTTCATCAGGCTGGATGGAGCGGATACGGCCCTGTCTCATTTTCTCGACTGCGTCGACCGTGAAAAACTGAAAGTCGGGGCTCGGGTGCGCGCAGTCTTTGAAGAAGAGAGGACCGGCAGCATCATGGATATCAAGCACTTTGAAGTAATCGATTAGGGGATATCAGCCCGAAACACAGATCAAATAAGGGATACGGTCCCGACAGGAGGTTGCAAGTGGATTTTCAGCTCAATGAGGAACAGAGACTTTTAAAGGAATCGGTCGCCAGGTTTGTAGACAGCCAGGTAATACCGCTGGCCCCCGAAATAGACGAGGACGGAGCATTTCCCGAAAAGAATTTCCGGTCCATGGCCGAGATGGGCCTGTTTGGAATTTCCATACCGCAGGAATACGGCGGCAGCGGCGTCGATCTCCTTTCATGCCAACTGGTGATGGAGGAGCTCGCAAGAGGATGCGCATCAACAGCCAATACGTTCGGCGCGCATTCCATCCTGTGCACGGAAAACCTGTACCGGAACGGAAACGAGGAGCAGAGGAAAAAATATCTTCCCGGCCTGATTGCGGGGGAAAAGATCGGCGCAATCGGCATAACGGAGCCTGAAGCCGGTTCCGATGCCGTTTCCATGAGGACGAGGGCCGTCAGGGAAGGGGACAAGTACATTCTCAACGGCACCAAGATGTTCATAACGAACGGCCCGGTGGCCGATGTGATGATAGTGTACGCGAAAACGGATCCTGCGGCGGGCGCCCGCGGCATTACCGCCTTCATTGTGGAAAAGGGATTCCCCGGATTCTCCACCGGGAGATCCCTGAAGAAAATGGGCGTCAAGGGCTCGCCGACGGGAGAACTGATATTCGAAAACTGCGAGGTCCCGGCGCAGAACGTGCTTCTCGGCGAGAACAGGGGGATACAGGTCCTCATGAACGGCCTGGACCGCGAAAGGATCGTCTACTCGATTCTCCCCGTCGGCGTCGCCCAGGGGGCGTTCGACGTGGCCATAAAGTACGCCGTGAAAAGGGTCCAGTTCGGCAAGCCGATCGCCGAGTTCCAGCTCATCCAGGAAATGCTTGCGGACATGGCGACACTGATTCAGACCGGAAGAATCCTGGGGTACTGGGCCGCCACGGAGGCCGGAACCGGGAAAAGAGTCACCCTCGAGGCGTCCTACGCAAAGGTTTTCTGTTCCCACGTCGGAATGGAAGTCGTGAACAAGGCCCTTCAGATACTGGGCGGATACGGATATATCAGCGAGTTTCCGATCGAAAGGATGTATCGGGACATCAAGGGCATTGAGATAGGAGCGGGAACGACTCAGATCCAGAAATTGATCATTGCCAGGGAACTGCTGGCAAAAGTGAGTTGACCGATTCCGGCCGGGATACGTAAAGCGTCAATGAAAAGACTCACCAATTCGACTCAGGGGAGGTCGCCATGTTGATCCAGGAAAGAATGAGCGGCAATAAATGGTACAAATCAACCGTACAGGAACTCTTTTACCAGGTATGCGAAGACCGGCCGGAAAAAACGGCCATCGTATACGGAGGGGCGGATATCTCGTATAAAGCGCTGCAGGACAGGGTGAACAAGCTTTCGCACGCCCTGCTCAAACTGGGCGTCAAAAAGGGCGACCACGTCTGCATGCTGCCGTCTCCCACCCCGGAATTCGTCTTCCTCTATTACGCCGTTCTCCAGATCGGCGCCGTTATCAATCCCCTGAATCTCCTGTGGGGACAGATCGAATTTTCGGGTATCCTCAAGCGCAATGATCCCAAGTTGATCGTGGCCGTCGACAAGTACGGCGGAAGAGATTTCATCCAACTCCTGAAAGACAGCATCCCCGACCTGGAAGTCAGGGGAAATATGGTGTCTTCAAAGGGCATTCCCACATTGACCCATCTGGTATGCTGCAGCAAGGAAGGCAAAAAGTACGAAGGTTATATCGACTTTTACGAGCTGCTGGAGAGCGGTTCCGGATACGACCGGGAAGACCTCCGGCGGCGGATCATGGAGGCGAAAGCGACCGATATCCAGTTCATCTGCCAGACGTCCGGATCGACCGGATTGTCCAAGAGCGCCCTCTGGGACCACAGGCCTCCCCTGGGAACGGTTCACTTTGCGGCGAAAGGCCAGGACTACAACGAG
>JAQTPK010000050.1:9269-17876 GCA_028712885.1 Syntrophales bacterium
GCGGCATATATGCGATCAACCTCTCGCTTACCTACTGCGGCTCGACGCTGTTCCTGACGGATACTTTCAATCCGTTCGAGGCGATGGAGCTGATGGACAGGCACGAAATCACGTGCACCCTGGGTTTCGATGCGCATTTTGTGGCCCTCAAAAAAGCGATGCTGGCCGGCAACAAGAGGTTCACCATCCGCAAGATCAACGGGGCGATCATCGCCCAGACCTACGATATGATCATCAATGATATGATGAAGGTGGACGAGGTCGACGCCAACGTCCAGAAGCTTTACGCCCAGACCGAAAACGGGCCGCTGGTGACCCTGGGCGAGTATGATTGCGTGACATACAGGATCAATAAGTATACGAATGGAAGAGCCGTTCCGGGAGTCGAGCTGGTGATAAAGGACATCGCCACCGGAGAGAGGCTGCCCGACGGCAAGCAGGGCGAAATATGCTACAAGAGCCCGTTCAGCTTCCGGGGATATTACAAGCAGGAAAAGGAAACAAAGGCGGCCTTCGACGAAGAGGGGTTCATCCGCAGCGGGGATTTCGGCATGCTTGACAACGGGTATCTGGTCTTCCTGGGCCGCATGGGCGGAGTGGTAAAGACCGGCGGCGAGAACGTCTCCACCACTTACGTGACCAACCTCCTCCTGGAGCTGTTCCCCGCCGAGTTCGAAGACGCCCAGACCTTCGGCGTTCCGGATCCCTACTGGGGAGCCAAAATCGTAACGCTGGTCAGGATTAGGAGCGGGAAAAAGCTCCGCGACATGGAGACGATCAAACAGGAATGCAAGGGCAAGATGGCCGATTACGAGATCCCCAAGGCGATATTCGAGTGGGAAGGGCCGTGGCCGACGACCGCCGAAGGCAAAGTCAATATAAAAGCCCTGCAGGCGGAGGCCGAGAAAAGGGCCGGCCAGGGCGGGGCGAAAAAGTAATGCAAGCATTCACATGATTATTCTTCCCGATCCCGGGCAAAAGGAGAGAACATGATCAAGAACGGCGCAGAATACCTGGAGGACATGAAGCGTTTGCGGCCAAGCGTCTATATGATGGGCCGGAAGGTCGAGAATTATCAGGATGACCCGCGGTTCAAATCATCTTTCAATCTTGTCGCCATGAACCACGATATGTGCTTCATCGATGACTACAAGGAACTGGCGGTGGCTCACGAGCCGCTGGTGGACCAGGAAGTGCGGCGCTTTACCCACAAGCTGCAGCGCACCCGGGAGGATGCCGTGCTCAAGGCGAAGCTGACGCGGAAGGTAAGCCGCCACCATATCTGCGGGTGGTGCATGTCCAACAGCATGTGCATTCTCTGGGCCCTTACCTATGATATAGACCGGAAGTACGGCACCGAGTACCACCAGCGCTTCAAGGCCTTTGCCGAATTCCTCATGAAGAACGATTACGACTGCTTCTGGGCGATGATGAATCCCAAGGGAGACCGCTCCCTGAAACTGCACGAGCAGAAGCAGGGGAGCCCGGGGGTCAGGATCGTCAAAAAGGACAAAAAAGGGATCGTCGTCCGGGGGGCCAAAGTGAGCAACTCCTATGCGACCTGCTCGCTTTATACTTTTGCCGTTCCCTGCACCGCCCTGACCGAGGGCGAAAAGGACTTCGCCGTGGCCTTTGCCGTCCCCTCTGATGAAAAGGGGGTGCATTTCATCGTCAGGCCGGCCCCGAACCGCGACAGCTCCGATCCCGGACACGATATGGAAAACCCGATCGGATCGAAAATCGGCATCGTCGAGGGGACGGTCATTTTCGACGACGTGTTCGTGCCCTGGGAACGGGTCTTCATGTGCGGAGAATGGGACCTGGCCCAGGAGCTTCCCTTCTTTTTCTCCAACATCCACCGGCGGTCGAAATGCGCCTGCCTGGCGGGGCATACCGACCTGGTCTGCGGGGCGGCATCCCTGGTTGCGGACGTGAACGGAACCGGCAGGATAAGCCATATCCGGGAAAAGATAACCCGGTTGATGATTGAGGCCGAGACGGCTTACGGCTGCGCGCTGGGAGCGGCGATGGAAGGATCCATGCACCCCAGCGGCATTTATATTCCCGACACCGCGATTGCGAATGCGGGAGCGACGTATATAAAGAAGCTGACCGGCGACCAGATCCAGCTCCTTCACGATATTGCCGGAGGCATCATCTGCACGATGCCGGTGGAAGCGGATTACCGCAATCCCGTAACAAAAGAGTGGATGGATTCCTACCTTTTCGGGAATGCGAAATATACCGCGGAAGAGCGCCTCCGCGCCCTTTACCTCGCCCAGGAGATAGGCTCGTCCAAGTTTACCGGGTATTTCATCGGCTGGGGGGTGAACGCGGCGGGCTCCCCGGCGGCCTGCGAAATTTTTGTCCGCAACCATTATGACCTGAAAACATCTGTAAAGGTCGCGAAGGAGTGGGCTAAGATCGGCAAGGAGAAGAAATGAGCAGTTAAAAAGAGGGAAGGGCGCCCTTCCCGGAATCGGACCTGAAGACCATCATGGATTTTTAGCCATGATTGGTTTCATAAAGCCCGAAGCGATTTTCCACCCCTCTCTCTCGCTTCGGGCTTTTCTATGAATGAATTGAGATGCGAATTCAGAGGAGGCGGATTGATTATTTTTTCGGACAGGGGTCTTTCAACACCATATCGAATATACACTGCCTTATCTTTGCGGAATATGCCTTGAAATCAAAGGCCCTGTCATCAATCAGGTGTTGAATAATGGTATGCTGGACCAGGGACACGCAGATCAAGGCGGAATACTGAACGTCCATGTCCCTGAAAATGCCACGTTCCATTCCCGTTTTCAGAATGAATGAAAGCTCGTCCCTGTACGCCTGGTAGAGCTTCTGAACCATCCGGCGTATATCTTTGTTTCTCTTCAGTTGGGTCCAGAATTCAAAGAGGAGATAGAAATAATCTTTTTCGTTTTCAAAAAGAAGAAAACTCTGATCAATGAAGATTTCCAGTTTTCCGAGGGGATCTTCAGCCTTTTCAAGCTGCCGGAGCAGATTGTCCCTGACGTTTCTCTGCGTTTCCCGGAAAAGATTGAGCAGAAGGTTCTGCTTGTTCTTGAAATAGTAAAGAATCAATCCCGTGGAAAGGCCGGTTTCCCGGGCAACGTCCATAATTGTGAAATCGTAGTATCCTTTCCGGCTTACTACTTTGTAAGTGGCGGCGGTAATCTGATCGCGACGGATCTGCGGTAAAACGTTTTTGCCGTTTTTTATGCTTTTCCCGTTCACGATCATTGCGCTTATTCTTTCCCGCGTATAAAAACGCCATTGGTTCTCTACAGATTGCAGAGAGAATTGTCAAGTAAATGTCATCAAATCAAAGGGCATCGGTCCGCCCGGGCGCATGCGGCCGATGCCCTTTGTATCGCGTGGTTCGAATGCCTTCAGATCTGTCGATCCTTATTCCTGTTTTTTTGCGTGCTCCGCCCGGATCTCTCTCTTCAGAATTTTACCGCTGGCCGTCATGGGCAGCGATGGTCTGACAAATACTTTTTTGGGCACTTTATAGCCGGCCATGTTCTGCTTGCAGAAACTTATTATTTCCTCTTCGGTTAAATTCTGTCCAGGTTTCGGGACAATGTGCGCCGATACCACTTCCATCCAGTACGGATCGGGCAGCCCGATCACCGCCGCCATGGCCACCTTGGGATGCCGCATCAGGAGGCCTTCCACTTCTTGCGACGAGACATTTTCTCCGCCTGTTTTGATCATATCCTTTTTGCGGTCTACAAAGTAAACCCAGCCTTCCTCGTCCATGTATCCCAGGTCTCCAGTATGCAGCCAGCCGTTGGCCAGGGTCTTCTTCGTGATCTCGTCTTTCTTCCAGTACCCTTTCATTACCGCGGCGCTCCGGATAACGAGTTCGCCGATCTGCCCCGGAGGGACTTCATTATCGTTTTCATCAAAGACCTTGACGGCCACGGCGGTGTCCGGAACGCCGATGGCGTTCATCTTGCGGTCGAATTCCTCCGGGAAGGAAGTGGTGCCCACCGGCGTGCTCTCGGTCTGGCCCCAGTAATTTCGCCACTGTATGCCGGGATTGATCGATTTCCATTTCTCGATCACAACCATCGGAATCACAGCCCCGAAGGACACGAATTTCTTCAATGAGGAGATATCGTATTTTTCGAACCCGGGAAGGCTTGGAATTGCCGCATACAGCGTCGGGGGATAGACCCAATAGGTCAGTTTTTCTCTCTGTGTGACTTCCAGGGTCTGGATCGGATTCGGGGCGTAGGCCAGGAAGATCCTTCCGCCCGTCGCCAGAACGCCCATGAGCACCGTATTTCCCGCCACATGAAAAAGAGGGATGTCCAGAATGAAGGCGTCATCACGCCGGAAATCGCAATCCGGGATGAAATGCACAAGGGACATGAAATAGTTGAGGTGAGTAGTCATGACCCCCTTGGGATATCCTTCGGTTCCCGTTGTGTAGATCAGGGTTGCGATGTCCTCGGATTCGATTATCGTTTCCGGCTCCGTCGCCGGATATTTTCCCGAAAAGAAAGAGTCCACATCTATCCAGCCCTCCGGTTTGGGTTTGGCGCCGAAATTGATCCAGCCGAAATGCTCAATGCCCTTCAGCCGGTCCTTTGCTCCGAGAACCGTGTCCACGACGGAATCCTCGACAAAAAAGGCCTTCGGTTCGGCATCGCCGATGATATACGCGATTTCCTCTCCTTTCAGCATGAAATTAAGAGGGACGCTCACCGCGCCGATCTTGGCCAGCCCGAAATAGCAGTACAGATAAGCAAGGCAATTGTGAGTCATGAAAGCCACACGGTCCCCACGCTTGATGCCCATGGCCATGAATGCGTTCGCCGCCATCCGGCTCTTTTCGTTCAGCGTCCGGTAGCTGATCTTCTCCTTGTCCGTCATGAGGAAGATCCGGTCCCTGAACCTGTCCGCCGACCTTGTCACCAGATCGCCGATCACCGCCCGCCGCAAAAGATTTTCCTTCAAGGGATCTAAAATCATAGAAGCCTCCTTCCCCTCAGCTTTTTCATACTTATCCGACTCTCCGCATCGATGCTCTTACCAGGTTCAACGGTTTCACTTCACTATTCCGCACAGCTTACTGGCCGATTGCAGCGCTTCCTTACGGTAGGGCATCATCTGCGAGAACTCATAAAGCAGCATCTTGCAGGCCTGGCCGGACCCGCCGCCGTGTGTTGCGGAATGCAGAATGGAGCCCAGCCCCCATGAGATATTCTCGATGAGCCGGACGATCCTTATCCGATGTTCGGCCGGGGCGTCGTCCACGCCTTTGACGAACCGTTCGAGGTATCGCGCTATCTCCGGATTCTTCAATTCCTTTTCTCCGGGACAGCAGGACAGGATCCCGCCGGTGATATCTTCGGCGAGGCGGATCAGTTCGTATACGGCCTTCGATATGTAGTATTTGGCATTGTTGGCCAGTACGGGATCGGGGAGATAACCTGATCCCGGAAGCTCGATTCCCCTTGCGGCGGCTGCAATGCCGCAGGAAAACATGGTTTCGGAAACAGCGATCATATCGGCCAGCTTGTCCTTGACATGGGAAGCGTTTCTCAAGCCGTTATTGGCCGCCATCAGTTCCGTTGCGGCGATCAGAACATCCGCCCATCCCGACTTGCACCCTCCGGTCGTAGGCCGGTGGCATGCGCCGAACATGTTGTTGAACTCGTCGAGATACTCCACCTCTCCGCACATGAATACCCGCTCCCACGGGACGAAAACATCGTTGAAAATCACGATGCACTCATGGACGCCGTATTTGATATTCCCCAGATCGATTTCCGCTCCTTCCTTCCTTCGATCATCCTGCGGCTGTCTGACGGAAATATGTATTATGCCGGGGGCATTTCCCGGTACGGCGCAGACTACGGTATAATCCTCATCGCCGGCCCTGTGGGTAGTGCAGGGAAGGACCAGTTTTTCATGGGACAGGATGGCTCCTGTCTGGCATAGCTTTGCGCCCCGGAGCACTATCCCGTCTTTATTTTTATCCACGACCCTCAGATACATGTCCCGGTCCGGCTGTTTGCAGGCCTGAATGCGCCTGTCCCCCTTCGGATCGGTTATTGCCGGACACCCCAGGAGATCTTCCTTCTGCATTCGCTTTATCCAATTAACGGCATTCTCGTGATAACGGGTGCCCTTGTCTTTATCAATTTTGCCGGTGGTATGAAGAAGCGGCGCAAAGATATTCTGGGCGCAGCGGAAGGAACAGCAGCCCAGCTGCCTGTTCGCAAAACGGGTGATGCCGACCTTGCGGATAAGGTCATCAGTGCTCTGAGGAACATGCTGGAAGCGGGAGATGGTTTCCCCGGTCAGATGGGATTTGGTCAGGAACTGATTCTGAAGCTCCGGCCTGAAAGCGAAATCATACGTTTCCGCCACGGCGTCTACGGCCGGCCTGATCTGGGGATGGTTATAGATATCGGTAATTTTCCCGCCGTCAATGTACAACTCGAAATTCATGGCTTTGATGCTGTCAATGTACTCCTTGCCCGTTTTCATGTCTTTCCTCCTGAATAGATCAATAATGATATGACTGACCATACAATATATTGACTGACCGTTCAATATATAAAAGGGTTGCGCGATGAATGTCAAGGGTAATTTTGGGAGAGGCGCTTCTGCAATAAGCTTTTCCGGAAAATCGGGGCCGATGTGACGCTGAAGACTTGACAGACCGGCGCCGATTGTATATTGCTCGTTCAGGAACAAACACGAATGCCCCGGCAGCGCAGGAATCCCCGTGGCGGGATTCATGCGCCGCCTCTTGAACCGCGCCTGCGGCGTTCAGCAGGCCGGATTCGATTTGTACGTCCCGAGTATCCGTTCAGGCCCCGGTTGTCTATCGTCCGATATCCCGGTTGAAATCGCCGCCAGGGCGGTTCCGCCGGTCTGTTTTCGAGGACCCGCTTTGAAAAGAAAATTATTGATTATGGCTGGAATCCTTGCCGCGGCGGCGGCGGTTTTCTGGAGTTCGGAAGATGCGCAGTATCCGGAACCCGCAGATATCCCCCCTGTCGAATCCGGCCTGAGGACGATCTGCGATACGGTTGAAAAAGGGGAAACGCTCCTGAAGATCTTTTCCAAACACGACCTGCACATGAATGAGTTCATACAAGTCAGAAACGCCACCCATGAAATCTTCCCCGTAAGGAAACTGCAGATAGGCCAACCATACCGATTCGAGCTCGACGGGGAGGGAAAAGTCAGCTCCTTCCGGTACTGGATCAACGACGATTCCATTCTCGATATCCGCCGCGGGGAAGAAGGATTCTGCGGCAGAAAAGAATCGATTTCGTACGAGAAGCATACCCTGGTGCTGGAGGGGACCATAGAAGATACTCTCATAAGCTCGGTAGGGGACGACGGGGAGCATCTGTCCCTCGCCCTGGACCTTTCGGATATTTATGCCTGGGACATCGATTTCACTTCCGACCTGCAGAAGGGAGATACCTGGCGGGTCGCCGCCGAAGGCATGTACCTGGACGGAAAATTCAGGAAGTATGGAAATATCCTGGCGGCGGAGTTCAGGAACAGGGGAAAGGTATTCAGGGCGTACCGGTATGAAAACAAAGAGGGGAAAAGCGGTTACTACGATGAAGAGGGAAATTCCGTGAAAAAGATGTTCCTGAAGGCCCCGCTGAGTTTTCGGAGAATAAGCTCGTATTACTCATCCCGGCGTTTTCACCCTATTCTAAAGATCAGAAGGCCCCATCGGGGGATTGATTATGCGGCCCCGAAGGGAACGCCCGTTTCCGCCGTGGGCGACGGTTTTGTCCTGTTTGCCGGAAGGAGGGGACAGTACGGAAATTTAGTGATCATAAGCCATCCCAATAGTTGGAAAACCTGTTACGGACATCTGTCCGGGATCTCGCGATTCGTAAGGAAGGGAAAGCCGGTCGTTCAGGGACAGGTTATCGGGAGAGTAGGCTCCACCGGATTGGCCACCGGCCCGCATCTGCATTTCGAAGTGAGGCACGGCGGAAAAAGCATCGATCCGCTGTCGGCGGCTTTTCCCGCAGGCGGTGTGATTCAGAAAAGCCGTATCCGCGATTTCCGTGCCTTCAGGGATCGAATGGACAGGACACTCGCATCCGGAGGCTCCGGCGCCGCGACGGCCGCACTTCGGAAGGAAAATAACGGTTTCGCCGCCCGCCTGTAGAAACGGGTCTGCAGAGGAAGAGGGAACCCGCCTGAACGAAGAAGCTGAGAAGCTGAAATCAAAACACCGCGGCCTATGGACGACCGGAAAGAAAGGAGGTGAGAGGGTGAGAAGTTGAGAAGTTGAGATAAAAAACTACGGCAGAATAAAACCAGAAGCAACAACCGTTTCGCACTTTTCCTGACCCAACGCCTGATGCCTAACGCCCAACGCCCAAGCCGGAAGCAACGGACGCAATAGGAAACAGACCATTTCCCGCCTTTCCCGCTCAAAACCCAATACCCAATACCCAATACCCAATACCCAATACCCAATACCCAATACCCCCATAACCCATTGCCCGTTTTTTTTAATATTTCATTAAATCCCGTTGAACGTTTCATGGAAAAAAGAGGGCGGGAAGGAGGGCTCGGGGCGGCAGTGCTGCA
>JAQTPK010000086.1 GCA_028712885.1 Syntrophales bacterium
GAATACTGCAGCCGCGTCTGCTGCATGTACTCTCTCAAGTTCGCCCACCTGTTCAAGGAGAAGACCGGGGCGGACATCTATCAGATGTACATAGACATGCGGACGCCGGGAAAAGGATACGAGGAATTTTACGCCCGCCTGCTGGAAGAGGACGTCAAGTTCATCCGCGGCAAGGCGGCCCGCGTCACCGACAAGACCAACGAGTCGGAAGAACCCGGGAAACTCATTGTGGAAGTGGAAGACACCCTTACCGGCGAGTTCATGCGCGTGCCGGTGGACATGGTCGTCCTCTCGCCGGCCATGAAGCCGAGGGCCGATTCCAAGGACATTGCGCGCCTCTTCAACCTGAGCACGGACAAATACGGCTTTTTCATGGAGCGGCATCCCAAGCTGGCTCCTCTTTCCACCATGACGGACGGCGTTTTCATCGCCGGCGCCTGCCAGAGCCCGAAGGACATTCCTGACTCGGTCTCCCAGGGGACCGGCGCCGCGGCGGAGGCCCTGTCCATCGTGGTCAAGGACAGGATGGAGCTGGAAGCGGCCACCGCTTTCGTCAATTCCTCCGTATGCTGCGGGTGCCAGAACTGCGTCAAGGTCTGCCCCTTCGGCGCGCCGTTCTTCAAGCCGGACAAAGGGGTTTCGGAAATCAACGAGGCGCTCTGCAAGGGCTGCGGTCTCTGCGCGGCGGCCTGCCCGACCTCGGCGATCCTCGCGCGGCACTTCGCCAACGAGCAGATCATGGCCGAGATGGAAGGGCTGATGGAATTCTGAAAAGAACGAGGATGCGAAGTTGCGAAGATGCGAGGATAGGTGAAAGACAGAAGTTGAGAGGCTGAGAAGCTGAGGGACTGAAAAGCTGAAATGGAATGATCGTCTGAACCCCCTTTGTAAAGGGGGGTAGGGGGATTTTAAAGAACTGAATATTCAGGAGAGCAAAATGACGGATTTTGAACCCAGGATTTTGGGCATAGCCTGCAACTGGTGCACTTATACAGGCGCCGACCTGGCCGGAACGACAAGACTTAAATACCCCCAGAACGTGAGGGTCGTCAGGGTCATGTGCTCCAGCCGGATCAACCCGTCTTTCATCATCCGGGCTTTCCAGCTGGGGGCCGACGGAGTGCTGGTGGGCGGATGCCATCCGGGCGACTGCCATTACGGCACCGGGAACCTCTACGCCCGCAGAAGGCTTGCGGCGACGAAGAAGCTCCTCGAATTCGCCGGAATGGAGCCGGAGCGTTTCCGGGTCGAGTGGATCTCCGCTTCCGAAGGAAAGAAATTCGCGGAGGTGGTGGAGGAATTCACGGGACAGATAAAGGCGCTCGGACCCCAGACGAAGTTCAGGATGGAAAGGATCAAGACAGCGGAAGCTGCAGCAAAATAGAGAGAAGCATCGCCGGCTGATCTCCGCCGGCGGACAGCTCTGAAGAGGAAGAGATGACCGATATGAAGGAAATCGAAAAGAGGCTGAGAGAAGAGGCGAAGAAGCTTCTCGAAAGCGGCCGGGTGTCGGTAGTGCTGGCATACGGGAAGGGCTGCGACGAGCGCCATCCGATGCCTTTTGCGGCGATGAAGCCGGAAGAGGCGGATGAGATCGTATTCAACGAGTATTGCACGCCCAACCTGGCGCGGTATCTGACTAAATACCCTGCGGGGACCAAGATGGCGGTCGCCGTCAAGGGATGCGACAGCCGCGCGGTGGTGGTTCTCCTCCAGGAAGGCAAGGTCAACCGGGAAGATATCGTCATCCTGGGAATCCCCGCAGCCGGCATGAAGGAGCAGAAGACGGGGAAGGATGTGGACGCCTCGTTGACGTGCGGCCTGGCGAACCCGGTCCTGTACGACGTCCTCCTCGGGCAGGAGATCAAGGGAGCGGCGGCGGAATCTCCCTACGGGATAATTTCGAAACTGGACGCCATGAGCGGCGACGAGCGCTGGGAGTTCTGGAAAAAGGAGCTGGCCCGCTGCATCCGCTGCTACGCGTGCCGCAAGGCTTGTCCCATGTGCTATTGCGATCCCTGCTTCATCGACCAGACAAAGCCGCAGTGGGGGGACAAGACGCCCACCTTCGACGGGAATCTCATGTATCACCTGACGAGATTCTATCACCTGGCCGGGCGCTGCGTGGATTGCGGCGAGTGCACCCGAGCATGCCCCGTGGATATCCCGCTTAACCTGTTCCACAAATACATGGCGCGGGAATGCGAAGAGATGTTCGGACAGAAAGCCGGAATGGACCCGAGCCAGAAGCCCGCAATGGTGGATTTCAAGGTGGAAGATTCGGATACCTGGCTGGAATAATGAAAAAAGGCGAAAGGCAAAGGGCTAATGGCTAAAGGGGGGACAGCTTGTAGTACTGAGTTCGCTTTCGCCTTTTGCCCTTTGCCTTTTGCCCATAGCCTATTGATTGAAGGAGCCAATCGTTAATGAAAAAGTTTGCGATTGAATATCTGAGCGGTGTAATAGCCTCCCTGCAGCAGAAGGGAAAGGTGTTTGCCCCGGTCAAGGAAAAAGACGGGTTCTATTTCCGGGAGATCGCCGATCCTGGCGATGCGACCCTGGATTTTTACAACACCGTCATGAGCCCGAAACATCTCTTTTTCCCCCAGACCGAGGACATGATTAAATACCGGATAAACAAGGAAGGAGCGGATTCCGCGCCGGTGCCGATCAACAGCGGCCCCCAGATCCTGTTCGGCGTCCGCCCGCCTGACGTCCGGAGTTTCGAGCTCATGGACCTCCTCTTTGAGGAAGGAGGGATTATCGACCCCTACTGGGTGGATAAAAGGAAGAACACAATCGTAATCGGGTATGCGTTCGACAGCGTCGATCCGCTCGATTTCTACAACACTTTCGATATCCATGCGGCTGACCCGCGCGGGAGCGACATTTTCCTGGTCCGCAAAGACAGGACGGTCCTGGCCAGGGCGTTCACCGGAAAAGGCGAGGCCCTCCTCGACGGACTCGCCGGACTGGAAAACGCCTCCGCCGCCGACGAGAAGGCGTTCGAGGATGCGGTAAAGAAAGGCCCCGGCCTCAAGACCCGCAAGCTGGACCTGAACGGAGTGGCGAAGAAGCTCGAGGCGATCTTCGACGCCCCCTATTGGCAAAAGGCCTCCATGGCCTGCCTGAACTGCGGCGTGTGCACTTTTGTCTGCCCGACCTGCTCCTGCTTCGACATCTGCGACGAGACTCTGTTCCGTGACGGCAGGAGATGCCGGACGTGGGATTCCTGCATGTTCACCAACTTCACCCTGGAGGCGAGCGGCCACAACCCCCGCACCCGGGCGTTCCAGCGGTTCCGGCAGAGGATCAACCACAAGTTCTCCTATTACGTCAGCAAGTTCGGGGTGACTTCGTGCGTGGGCTGCGGGCGGTGCAGCCGCTACTGCCCGGTAAATATCGATATCTTCTCCGTCGTCGAGAAGGCGAAGGAGGTATAAGCAAATGAATCAGAATCCTTATATTCCAATCCCGGTTGAAGTCGTAAAGATCGTGACGGAAGTCGATACAAACGACATCAAGACCTTCCGCCTGAAATTCCTGAACAAGGAGGACGAGGAGCGGTTCAAATACACTCCCGGTCAGTTCGGGGAGCTTTCGGTGTACGGCAAGGGAGAGAGCCCCATCGGCATCGCCTCCTCGCCGACGCAGCCGGGTTATGTCGAGTTCACGGTTCAGAAGGCGGGACTCGTGACGAGCGCGCTCCACGACCTGGAGGAAGGCGCCCGGATCGGAATCCGCGGTCCGCTCGGAAACTCGTGGCCCATCGATTTTCTGAAAGGCAAGAATATCGTCGTGGTCGGCGGCGGGTTCGCTTTTACAACCCTGCGATCGCTCATCAACTACATGCTTTACAAAGACCATCGATCCCAGTTCGGGAATATAACCGTTATTTACGGCGCTCGGAATCCCGGC
Source organism: Syntrophales bacterium (assembly GCA_028712885.1). Taxonomy (GTDB): domain Bacteria; phylum Desulfobacterota; class Syntrophia; order Syntrophales; family UBA4778; genus JAQTPK01. The sequence goes on from JAQTPK010000086.1 coordinate 3,919, forward strand.
CTGCTTCTGTACAAAGAAGAGCTGAAGGATTGGGAAGCCCGCAGCGACATCAACACGATCATCACGGTCGACAAGGGCGATGCAGGCTGGAAAGGCCGCGAGGGGTTCGTTCCGACGGTATGCAAGGAAGCGGCGCCGAATCCGGAGAACTCTGTTGCGGTCATCTGCGGCCCGCCGATAATGATCAGGTTTACTCTCCCGGTCTTTTTCGATCTCAAATTCGAGAAACCGAACATTCTCACTTCGCTCGAGATGAGGATGAAGTGCGGGAT
>JAQTPK010000051.1 GCA_028712885.1 Syntrophales bacterium
ATCGTGGCGCCCCCCATCGGCCTCGTCGTTCCTTTCCTGCCGCCTTATTACGCAACAATTCGTGTGGGAAGCGTGCCTTATTACTACGCCAACGAGGTTTATTACACTCCCGTACGGGGAGGATACATGATTGTCGCCCCCCCGCACGAAGAAGGTTCGGCTCAGGCTGATTCGCCTGCCGATAAGATGTTCGTCTATCCGCGCCGGGGCCAGACCGAACAGCAGCAGTCTAAAGACGAATATGAGTGCCATCGCTGGGCGGCGGGCCAGACCGGCTATGATCCGACCCGTCCGAATCCCGGCGAAATTTCTAAAAGGGCGGACTATCAGCGCGCAATGGGCGCCTGCCTCGACGGGCGAGGGTATACCGTCAAGTAAATTAAAACCGCCCCGAGTTTTCGGGGCGGTTTTCAAAAGGGGGCGAGACGCTTGCTGAAGGCGTCCACCCGGAAGGACTTTTTAAACTATCGTCGGCCGTCAGGCCGCCTTACCCAGGGATGCCGGAAATCTGACTATGGTTACTTACTAACCATGGTCAGATGCAGCGCAAAAAAATTACAGCTTTCTCAGACCTTTCAGAATCAGTTCCACTGTGGCGTCGATCGTTTTTTTCCGGTAATCCGTTTTCCCCGGCTCCATCCTGTTTTCCTGGTACTGGATCACCCCCATGAAGCAATTCCACAGGATCACTGAAATAAGCCTGGCGTCGACCGCCTCAAATATCCCCTGGGCTATTCCCTTTCTGACCGCCGCCTCCATCTGCCTCAGATTGGAGCGCATCAGCTCCTTCAGGTGTTCCAGCTTTGCTTTCGGCAGCAATTTCACATATTCGGCAGCGCTGTAGCGCGAGAGCAGATGGTAGGCGTCGTAATCTTTCTCGTACAGCTCGTTTGTCGCTGAGATGATCTTCCTGACTGTCGCTTCGGCCGGCTCTCTGCGGTCGGAGGCAATACGGATCAGTCTCCTGGCCAGCCTGCTCAAGGCCGGCTCTATTATGCTGTAATAGAGATCTTCCTTGCTTTTGAAATAGAGATAAATTGCAGCCTTGGACAATTCCGCGGTTTTCGCAATTTCGTCCATTGTCGTTTCGCCGTAGCCTTTTTTGTAAAAAACGGCCGCGGCGCAGTTCTGGATATGTTTTATCCTCGCATCTTTTTCTCTCTGCCTGCGTTCCGCAATTCCCATCGCTGCGCAGTCCTGACCACGGTTATTTATTAACCACGGTCACATTGCCACGATCCGCGGCGTTTGTCAATCAATAAATGCACGGGGCCGGTTGCCTTTATTCTTTATTTTTTCCTTTATTCCACAGCGCAACGGCTTCCGCCGCCATCGCCCTCCCCTGCTCATACCCCTGCTGGAGGACCAGTCTGTCCCTGGTCAGCCGGGAAACGGCGAATCCCCGGGGAGGACAGATTTCGATTATATCGATCCCAGGGGGAGGATTGCGGATAAGCGCAACGGAATCGTTGTACCTTTTCTCCTGGCTCAGGACCGTTTTTCGCAGCAGCGGGTAGTGCCTGACGTGCATGCTCACGATGTATTCTGATGCCCCGCGGCGCTTCAGATATCCGCGGGGCCGGGAGCGGACAACCATTATCCTTGAGGCCCCCAGACGGATGGCCTCTCCCACGGGCAGCGGGTCTGCCAGTCCTCCGTCGGACTTCGGCCTGCCGTCGACTTCGGGAAAATTCCGATAAAAAAGAGGCACGGAACTGGAAGCCTTGATCACGTGTTCAAGATTATCGGCGGACGTCAGCTTATAACACGCCTGGCCTGACTCGACATCGGTAAGCACGACAAAGAAAGGCTTCCGGCTGGAGTAGATCCTGTCCAGATCAAGGCGGATCTCCCGGATCGTTATCTCCCACAGCCAGTCAAGATCAAGCAGGTGCCCCCCCCTGATGAACCGGGAAAAGCTGATGAATTCAGGCCGGAGCGAATAATCCGTGTAGATAATGTGATTGCGCCCCGGCATTTCCGCGAGATAAGCCGCAATATTGGTCGACCCCGAAGAAACGCCGATATAGAAATCAAATGGATTGAAGCCGCGCGCGAGAAAACCGTCCAGAAGACCCGTGGAGAAAACGCCCCGCATTGCGCCGCCTTCAACTACGAGCGCTGTATTCATCTGGAGACTTCCGTCAGGCCGGTGAGGCAGGCAAGAAATGAAGTGCTTGCCCGGTCGGGTCCTTTTTGTCCCGGAACCTGATCCGATTCCGGCGCCGGAAGTATAGAGAAAGTCGATTCAGGTTGTCAAGGAAAAGGGATCCTGTGAGCGGGCGCTTGAAAAAAGCATCCAATTGTTTTAATAGTGCAGGATATGTCGATTCTTCCGGGAGGCTGAGCAGATGAAAGGCCGCACAAAGCAATATGAAGTTTTCAAGTTCGAGCGTGAGGACAGGATTGCTTTCATCACACTGAACAGACCGGAAACCCTGAACGCCTTCACCTGGAAGTTTCCCGAAGAGCTTTATCGTGTTCTCGCGGAGATTGCCGAAGACCGTGAACTGAAAGTAGTCGTCCTTAAGGCGGAAGGAAATGTATTCTCCGCCGGAGCCGACTTGAACACTATGAAAATGGCCGACACCCCATACAAGGTAAAGACATTCATGAGCAACCTGAACAGCTCGATCAAAAAAATGATGGATATGCCTCAGCCTGTCGTATGCGCCATGAACGGGGCCGGTGCGGGGGGCGGCGCCAACCTGGCATTGTCAGCCGATTTTGTCATCGCTTCCGAGCGCGCCAGGTTCAGCAATGTTTTCATCAATCTTGGCATCATTCCGGATACGGGGGGCCTCTGGAATCTCTGCCGGTTGGCCGGTCCGATGCGTGCGAAAGAAATTGCGATGAGGGGACTTACCCTGAGTGCTGAAGAGGCCATGAAATACGGTTTGATCGCCAAAGTCGTTTCCTCCGCTGATCTGCACGATGAAGTGACGGCGTTGGCGGAAGAGCTTGCAGCCAAGCCGATGTTCGCTCTGCGCTCCATCAAGAAAATCTGCAACAGAATGCCGGAGATGACCCATGACACCTATTGTGAAATAGAAGAGGCTTTGATGGGAATCATGTTCTTCACTGAAGACCACAGAGAGGGTGTCCGTGCGTTCCTGGAGAAACGCAAGCCCGACTTCCAGGGTGAAGACGAAGTTTAGAGATGATTCTGGAGCGAGAGGGGAAAAAGCGATTCCCCGTTCGAAGCGGCGCCCCCGGTGAGTCCTGCCCTTCGGTCAAGTCCTCAGGCCTTTACGGGTCCCGGACCTTTTCCAGGGCTGATCTGATCTCTTCTTTTGCCCGGCCGCCGGTTTCTTTTGACAGGCTCTTCTCGAGAGCCCGCCTGGCCCCGGCTCCACCGAGTCGTCCCAGCGCCCAAGCGGCATGTGCCCGCACCAGTTCCTCCGGATCTTCCATCGCGCGGACCAGGTGCGGAACCATTTCGGGATCGCCGCTGTTGCCGAGCGCCACGGCGGCATTCCGCTGGAAATACTTCCTGTCCCGCATGTATGTATAGAGGAGCGGCGCGACCGCTTTCTCCTCGAAATCTTTTTCCATTCTCAGGAGCCCCGTCAAACTGAAGTGTTTTGCCGTCTCCTCCAGGAAGGAACCGGCCGGCAGGTCGGCATTCATTTTCGCTCGGTTCCTCGGGCAGGCCTCCTGGCATGCGTCGCAGCCGTGAATCCAGCTCGCCATCTTCGGACGGATCTCCGGATCGATATAGGGGCTGGTATTCCTGAACCCATGCACGTTGACGACATGGCTGAACGTGAGACAGCGGCGCGGGTCCAGGCGGCAATCCGCCGTGATCGCTTTTGTCGGACACGCGTCGATGCAGAGACGGCAGTCGGGCGGGCAATGCGTCGCTTTTCCTGAAGCCTCCTGCGGAGCGTCATATTCCAGTTCGGCATCGACAATGAACGTATGGATCAGCACAAACGTGCCGGTATCAGGGGCGCAGAATAAGGTATTGCGGCCGATCCTGCCGAGCCCGGCGCGAACGGCGGCGAGGCGGTCCGGAACACCCGAAGAGATCATGAACCAGCGCCCGACCTGCATCCCCTTTTTTTCCAGGAACTGCCGCATGAGCTGAACCCGCATTCCTCCTATTCGCAAGGGCGGCTCGATATACGAGCGCGACTGGTACAGGCGCCCGATCCTGCCGACAAGGTTTTCCGGAAAGCGTTCCCGGAAATAATCGTATACGGCAACTATTATTGATCGCGAACCCGGCAGACGGTCATGCGGGTCAACGCCGCGCTCAATGCGAAGGCCCGAATTCACCGCCCAGTCGTAATCATCCGCCCGTTCCTCCAAAGACCGCGCAAACATGGGGAAAGGCTCGGCCGTGGTGATCCCCACGCTGCTGTAGCCGAGGTCCAGGGCGTAGTTTTTAATTTCATCTGTAATCGACATAGGCTCCTCTTTTTGAGACTTGAGACTTTTCTTTTATTTCCTGTCTTCGACCCGGCATTCCATAACAACCCTGCCCCACCCGCCGCATTTCAAGCCGACGTCGAAGCACCCCGTCCGCTTGAACCGCATCTCGTTGGGATCGACGCCCGCCATGAGGAGCTCGCCGGCGGCGAAGATCAGGTTCGACGCGGCAGTCAAAGCGTAGATGCATATCCTTTCGGGAGATCTTTTCGTAAGGAGATTTCCGGCCCCGTCGAAAAACAATTTGTCGCCCTTATTATGCCGGCTGTTGCACCCGTGAGAATCAACTACTTCGAGCACGATCGTTCTGGCTGCGAAGATGGGCGCCTTCGAGAGCACGTCGGCGTTGCGCGGATCCTCCATGAATATTTTCATTTCCTCGTCGGTATACCCGAAATGCGCTTGAATTGGATCGCCGGAGACTTTTTTCATATGTTTCCTCCCTCCCATCAATCTCCGAGAAGGCGAAACCTTCCCGAATTAATAAGATTTTTCATGGATTCCACAAAAACACGAGGAGCAGAATACTCGGGCTGGCCGCGGATCAGCATGGCCGCCCGCGCCAGTTGGTTCAGCTCCTGCAGTAGATCATCCGCTGCACCGCCCGGCTTTCTGCGGGGGTGGGTGACAAAGAGCAGCTTTCCGGGAATGATGTGCTTTCTTTTCAGATGATAAGCGGCGAGCGTCCTGCAATTGCACGGATTTCTCGCATCGACAAGACCGCACTGCCCGCTGAGAAAACCGAGCAGCTGTTTCTTCCCGCGGGAAAGACGCTTTCTGAAGGAATCTTTCGAAACTCCAAGTATCTTTGCACCTTCATCTGCCTTAACGCCGAAAACTTCGCTCAGGATGACGGCCAGGCGAAGCTCCCGGCTGAGGCAGAGGAACAGAAAATGAACGCAGGACAGTTTTGTTTCCTCCACAATCAGATTCTGCTCGGCCTCTATCAGGGCGTCGCCGCCCTTTTCCAGTATCCCCTCTTCTATGGCCTGCCTGCTCTTTTCGAAGCTCAGCTCCCAACGCTCGGCCCTGCATTTTCGCGTGGTCAGCAGGTGGTTGGAGGCGATGCTGTAGACCCAGGTCTCAAACCGGCTTTCCCCCTTGAACGTGCCGAGATGGGTAATAACCTTGACCAGGATCTCCTGGGCGGCGTCTTCCGCGTCCGCGGGAATGAAGAGCATCCGGATCGCCAGCCCGTAGACCTTGTCCTGAATCCTCCGGACGATCTCCTCGAGCACTTCCCTGTCGCCCATTTTTGCCTGTTCGACCAGGTCCTCAAGCGCCGTTTCTTTTGCCTCCACCGTATTCTGCATTGAGCCTCCTTTGTCCCTTAGACATTTTTTTCGCCGGAGTGTGACAAAAAAAGTGAGAGAGGGAGATAGTAGAAACTCCCGGTGACTGAGTCAATGGGACACGATAAACTATTCTTGACAAACAAATTGTAACCCTATATATGGTTACAAATAGGTACAAAGATGGCACTCAGAAATTCGCATCCAAAATACAGCCGGTTCAGATTTGACGCCGGGAGTCTCTCTCTGAACTTTGCCGCCACGGTCCGCCATCGCGGCGCCCAGCCGAGAGATCTCTTAACCATGCCTGAAATGCTGGAAAAGTGGTTTCATCTTTCAGGTCTTGAGGTTTTTGAGATTTCCTTAATCGAGTTCCGGGACGCAATCCTTCTCCGTGAGGCAATTCATGATGCCGTTCGCTCGATCATACTCGGAAAAAAGCCGGACGGCAGCGACGTCGAGCTCATCAATCGCGCCGCGGAATTTCCGATTGCAGTCCCGCAATTCCATCCTGGTTTCGATAGAGTCGTGTGGGAAACGAAGCATCCGCTGAAAGCCTGTCTGGCCGTAATCGCCCGGGACGCCATAACCCTCATGGGCGGCTCGGACCGGCTTCGCCTGAAGATGTGCGGCAGCGGAAGTTGCCGGATGCTTTTTGTCGACCAATCACCTGCAAACCGCCGCCGGTGGTGCGCTATGTCCATCTGCGGGAATCGCGAAAAGATAAGAGTGCACCGGCAGAGAAAACAATCGCCTTCTTGAAAAAGAGAATAAGAATCCGGAAAGGAGAGCGCCCATGGAATTATCGGAAGCCATTAGAGAGATAAACGCCCTGATGGGGATGGAAGGCCGCAGGCTTGCCTGCCTGATTCCGGTCGGCTACCCGGACGAAAACCCCAAGGCGCCTCCCCGTCGGGAGGGAAGCGTCCAGTGGCTCGGCTTCTGAAAGGAGGATCCCATATGGCATCGAAAATTCGGTTCAAAGGCATCGAATCCTGCGTTTTCGACGCATACGGAACGCTTCATCTCAGTCTGGTTAAAATGAATTTCCTTGCTTCATGCCCTGCATTTCTTGCCAGTCGCTTCCATGGAGAGTTTGAGGTAATGCCGAACTCGCATTTGCGGCAGATGAAATCATCCGGCGATTGCTTCCCGTAATAAATCTGTCCGATCTTTTCCTGCATTTTTTCGCCGTTCCAGACTTCCTGGATCGTGTTGTTCCTGAGATTGCCGACCACCTCCTCTCTGCCCATATCGTTGCAGCAGAGGATCACGTCACCGTCGAAACACACCACCATTTCGCCCAGCGGCCTGCCGGCATTGCACCCCGCCAGTTTTTCTTTCCTGTGAACGGCTACATTCGGAAGCAGGCCCGCCCTGTTATTGGCGAGCGGCATTCTCACTCTGACCCCTCTGCTGCGGAAATGCGATCTGATACGCTTCGCCTCGCCCTCAGGCCAGTTCCATGGAATGCTCTGGATAACTATTTTCTCTTTTGGATAATGCTGCACAAGGTAATCGATATTTTTCAGCGTCGTCGAAATATCCAGCCCCATTACTCTTTTATAGACGTCCGGCGAGATGCCGTGAAGGCTTATCGTGAAAGTCCCGTCGAAGCCGGCGCTGCTCAGCAGCGATACGGCTTCCGGCGTCATCAGCGCCGCATTGGTCTGGATGCCGGCGCCCAGGCCGGACTGAATCACATACTGAAGTCTTTGCGCGGCCATCTCCGGATAGACGAATATTTCGCTCATATTGCAGAAAAGCACGTTCCCACGGAATCCATGCTTCCGCGTAAGATCGCCGAAGTCCCGGACTATCTTTTCGAATAGGCCTTCCTCCATTATTCCCATCGGGTTTTGCTTCTTGAGGGCCGTGTAAGGGCAGATGACGCAGCTTGCGTTGCAATAGGAATGGATATCTATGATCAGCTGTCGGGGATATGGATTTCGGAAGGTCTGCATGGCCTCTGCCCGGGAAATTCGGCCTGTAGCGGATCGGAAATGCAGCTGTCCCGTGCATTTTATCCGTACTGTCCCGAGCGTCCATACGCCTGCAGTATGAATTCAGGACCAATCTTAAGAATGTCTGCTTATTCATCCTGAAAAATTAAAGGGCTTCGGACTGTTGCCCGAAGCCCCTTAATTGTTTTTCGGTATTTTTTTAAACTCTGAACTCGAAACTCTGGACCCTGAACCGGAGGCTAGTCCCTGCCGTGACCCCTGCCATGGCCTTTATCGCCTCTGCCTTGACCGTTATGGCCGTGCTTGCCTCCCTGGCCCCTTTCATGATGCCTTGCGCTGGCATGGCGGTGGGGGACATAGACGTCCCTGTACCATCTCTCCTTCACAAAATAAACCGGCCGGTCGCAGGCGTGATATCTATGGCAGTGTTTTCTCCATTTTTTCGCATGCCCGGGAGGCACGTGCAGGTAGACAGGCTCCCTCACGACGTGAACGGGCGCGGGTTGAATCACCACCGGCCGGGCATAAATGAGCTCCGGCCGCGGGACGTCGCCGATATCGATACGGCCGTAAAATCCGGGTTCACTGACGCTCACGGAGACGCCGACGTCTGCGGCCTGCACGGAGGCGGCGGCCAGGGCTGCGAGAATCAGAACGATGATGAACGGGAAACGTTTCATGTTTTCTCCTTTCGATATTCCTGCGGGGAACTTACCTTTAAACCGCCGGCTTCCGTTCCGGCGTCGCGCCGCAGATTACGATCTATGTTCCCGGAAATCGGTGATCTGAATCACAATGGGGGAAAGCACTCGATAATTGTCATGAGTAAGGGTAGGAGTGAGGAGCGGAAAGTTCGTGAAATGCGGGAAACCTCCCCTCAGGTCATCTGAAAATCGAGAAGGCGGGGGCCGTGCGGCCCCCGCCTCTCACACCTCAGTAAGCGCCGTTCGACATATGAATGCCTCCGGCAATGAGCTTCTTTTTCCCGAATGAACTCGCACCCGGAAGTTATTTGAAAATCCCCCTGTCTTTCGCCGCTTTGACAAGTTCGTCCTGAAAATCCGGATGTGCGATCCTGATCAAAGCCATGGCGCGCTCCGCAACAGACATCCCGTCCAGCGGACCGGCAATCCCGTTCTCGGTGACGATATAGTCCACAAAATGTGCCGGGGTATTCACAAGCCCTCCCGGCTTTAGATATTTCACGATGCGGCTTATCGGCTTCCGGTCTTCTCCCCGTCCGACGGATTCAGTGGCGATGATCATCCGCCCGAATTCGGACATCCGGCAGCCCACGGCGAAATCCAACTGCCCCCCGTGGCCGCTGAAGATCCTTTCGCCGCAGGTCAGTGATGCGATCTGGCCCGCCAGGTCGATCTCCAGCGCCCCGTTGACGCCGACAAGCTGGGTTTCGGCGCCGAGGACGGCGGGGTGATTCGTCATGTTGCTCGGGAAGAACTTCACAAAATCATTCTTCTGGATAAACTCGTAGAGCTCCGCGGAGGGACCCATGAACGTGCAGTTGATCTCTCCCGGCCTGAATTTCTTGTATTTGCCCGTACAGATGCCCTTCTCCACCCATTGCGGCGCCCCCGTCGGCAGCATCTCGGTGAGAATGCCGATATCCTTCAGATCGGATTTGACGATGAGGTCCGAAACCACCATCGGCAGCGCGCCGATGCCGATCTGAATCGTATCCCGGTCTCTCAGCAGGGACATGACATTCATCGCGATCTTATGATGAACATCGGTCGGCTTGGGCGGCGGAGGGGCCGGCAGCTTCGCGGAATTACGAACGATGTGAGTCAATTTGGATACATGAAGCTTGGTATATCCAAATGCAGGAGGGTACATATCGTTCTCCTCCGCGATAATTACTCTTGCCCCTCCGATTACGCCCTTGCTCGTTTGTGAGCCCTCTGCCAGCGCCCGGGTGTAGAAGAGGTCCGGCCCCAGATTGACAAAACCGTCCTTGTCGGGAGGGGTCGTCATGAAGACCGCTACATCCGGCCTGCGGTAATAGCTGAACTGTTTCGTTATGGAATAGGAGCTGACCGGCACATAACGGCCGTAGCTCTCGCTTTCAGGAAAGCAGGACCGCAGATTGGGAGTGCCCAGAAATCCCGCTGTGATCTTGAAGCTCTTCCGGTATTCGGGCTGCAAGATCTTGTAAGGCCTCAGGGTGAGACATGCATGAAACTCGCAGTCCGTCAGCTCGTCTTTCCTGTCCGCAATGGCGTCCATGATCAGGTTGGTAGGCTGGCCCAGGCAGAGGGGATTCATGATACGGTCGCCGCTCTTCACCGCGCGGGCCGCTTCCTCCGCCGTACACACTTTCTTTTTATAAAGATCGATCCAATCTGCTGACATCTCCTCCTCCTCATTCTGAAAAAAACGATAAACTACTCCGCGCGACTACTCACCTCTCTCATCTGACCGGAGCAAAGTAGGCTATATCGTGAATGTCCGCCTTTTTATCCGGGCTCCAGACAGCCTTTACTTTTGCTCCCTCCTTAAGCTTCTGCCGGACCTTTTTCAGGTCCGACAGGTCTATCCCCCCGACGTAATGATTGATACAGCAATCTGTTCCCGCCAGCTTGACCAGGGCGATAACATAAGGAGGTTTCCTGGTCTGTCCGTCGTATTCCGCGTCCACCAGCGTCCATGTCACGATCGTGCCTTCCTGCGCCGCTTCGACCCACTCCATTTCGCTGACGAAGCAATCGGGACAAAATGACCTGGCGGGGACAAACGTTTTGCCGCATTGAAGGCATTTCGTTCCCAGTATCTTCTCTTCCTTCAGGCCGTCGAAAAAGCGCGTCCACGTCCTGCCCAGCGCCCATTTGTAAGGCAGGGCCACATCGTTAATTATGGTCCTGTATTCTTTTTTCATTTTCCGTCCCCCTATTTCACCGGCTCAAAATACTCGATATCGCGAATGCTTCCTTTCTTCTCCCTGCTCCATACCGCTTTCACTCTCCCCCCCAGCTTCACCGCCGCCCTGACCTTGTCCAGATCGGACATGTCGACGCCGCCGACAATGTGGGTAAATCCCGAATCGCAGCCGTCCAGACGGATTTGCGCGGAGATGAACGGAATTTTTGTCTCCTGGGCGAAGAAAGGCATGTTCACATAGACCCATGTCTCAATGATTCCCTCGTCGCTGACCTCGACCCATTCATCCATATCCTCAAAGCAGCGAGGACAGAAGCTCCTGGGGGGAACAAGCACCCGCGAGCACTTCCGGCACCTCGTGCCCATGATCTTTCCTTCTTTGAAGCAGTCGTAGAAATGGCTCCAGGTCCTGCCCAAGGCCAGTTCATAGGTGACTTTGACCTGTCCCTCGACTATCTTGTATTTCTCAATAGACATATCCTGTCCTCCTTTACTGTTCCGATCCGAGAATGGTGACGCCGTTGAACTGGTCGACTCCTCCCATGGCATGGGACAGGGCGAGTTTCGCCCCCTCGACCTGCCGCGCTCCGGCCTTGCCTGTAACCTGAAGCGCCGCCTCGGCCATCCTGATCAATCCGGTAGCGCCGATGGGATTGGTGCACAGCGTGCCTCCGGAAGGACCGCATGGCAGCCGGCCGCCCTTTTTGAAGGTGCCCTTCAGCACATAATCCGGAGCCTTGCCCCTCGGACAGAATCCGAAGCACTCGTAAAAGATCATCTCCTGATATGTAAACGGATTGTAAACCTCGGCCACATCGAGTTCTTTGAGCGGGTCTTTTATCCCTGCCTGGCTGTACGCCTCCTTGGCGGCTTCCGTCGCGCTCATCCAGATGGCCTTGTCGCTCTCTCCGTAAAAGAATTCCTCGCCCCGGAATCCGATTCCTTTGACCCACGCCGGCTTTTTGCAGATCTTTTTCGCCTTGTCGCCGGATGCGAAAATAACCGCGCAGGCGCCGTCCGACGCCGGACAGACGTCGAGCAGCCTGACGGGATAGGTGATAATCCGCGCATTCTTGACGTCGTCCATGGTGACCCTGGTGCGGATATGCGCATGGGGGTTGTCCATGGCGTTATCGTGATTGCTTACGGAAATCATCGCCGCCGCCTCCCGTCCCTTGTCTTCGGGAATCTTGAAGCGGTACATCCATTCCATGCTCTGCATCGTGAATACGCCCGGCGCCCCGGCCGCAAAGGTCCTTTGAAAAAAAGGATCGAAAACGGTGTTCATGGTGGCCTGGCCGTCGCCCTCGGACATTTTTTCAGAGCCTACGACCAGGACAATATCCGCCATACCCGAGGAGGCCCAGAAGAACCCGCAGTGGCCGATTGACTGCCCCGTGCTGCCGCATGTTTCCACTTTCAACACCGGCTTGCCTACGGATCCCATTGCTTCCGCAAAATAAAAGTGCGTCGAGGAGACCCCTTCCATCATGGAGGGCATGGTCCCCAGAACGACGCCGTCTACATCCTTCAAGGTGATTCCCGCATCCTCAAGGGCGGCCTCGACGGCCTCTTTCACCAGATCCGGGTAGCATACGTCCTGCCTTCTCCCATGCCTGGTCTGCCCCGTCCCTATGATTGCAACTGACTTTCCCATGTTATTACCTCCTAAGCTGATAAGATCACGACGGAGTGACACTGACCTCCAAAACCATGGGTGCTGTGGGCCAATGCTGTTTTCACTTTTTTGCCTACCTGGTGCTCCCCCGCCTGCCCTTTTATCTGGAGGGCGGCCTCGGCGACCCGGTAAAGGCCCCTCGCCGGATAAGGATTTGTGGCGAGTACGCCGCCGGAAGGATTGACGGGAAGCGATCCGTCCATTTCCGTTATCCCGCTGTCGATCAGCTCGCCGCCCTGTCCTTCATTGCAGAACCCCAGTTGCTCGCACCAGATCAGCTCCTGAAATGCATAAGGCTCGCAGATTTCCGCTACATCGATATTTTTTTCGGGATTGCGGATGCCGGCCATCTTGTAAGCCCTTGCGGCGGCGGCCTTCAGCTGGCCGTTCAGCAGGTCCCTGTCGCCGGGATTGAAATAATCCATGGAGCATCCATATCCTTTGAGCCAGGCGGGCGTTGCTGTCAGCTCCTTCGCTTTTTCCTCTGAGGCGATCAGAACGGCAACCACTCCGTCCGATTTGGGGGCGCATTCCATCTCCTTCAGCGGATCGTACAAGCGCCTCGACCGCATGACGTCTTCAAGGCCGACCCGCTTCTTGACATGGGCGTAGGGATTGAAAAGGGCGTTGCCGAGGTTCTTGACGGCTACTTTCGCGCACTGCTCCTCGGTGACGCCGTACCGGTTCATGTACTGCCGCATCTGCATGGCGGCCACGGAACTTTCATTTATTCCCAACGGGCGCAGATAGAAGGGGTCTCCATAAAAGCAGGTAATCGGGTCATTGTCGGGGTTTTCGGAACCCTTGACGATCGCCGTCACCAGAACGGTATCGTAGCGGCCGGACATGATGCGCATGCAGCCGTAGATAAATGAAAAAACCGATTCTTCCGCCCTCGAGCCCTCTTTCATGAACGCCCCGATTCCATCCCAGTCGTAAGCGTTCGCACAGGACAGACCGCTGTGGAAAATATCCGCCGATCCGGCGATGATGCATCCCACTTCTTCCCGCTTCAGTCCCGCCTTATCGAGGATCTCCTTGTTTACTTTATATGTGAAATCCATCAGGCTTTCCCTGGATTCCGCACCGGAACTCTGTGCCACGTGGGTAATGGCAACTTTTCGCATCGGTACACCTCCTCATTGTTAGTTCGAGATCGATTTGCCGGCGAATCCCTGACTTAATTTTCGGGTTTTTTGCCGCAGAGCACCTTGATCACGTAAGTTACAAGGAGCTCGTTCCTCTGATTCATGATCCTGTTGACTGTTGTCAGGACCCCTCTGCCGCTTCCCTTGTCGGTGATATCCACCACCTCTGTTTCGCATCGGATCGTGTCGCCGATCCTGGTCGGAGCGGTGAACCTCACTGATTCCATTCCGTAGAACGCGATAAAGGATCTGGGAAGGAAGCTTGCGTAAGATCCAAGCCGGAAGGGAAGCGCCATGCCTATACACAGTGTAAGCATCCCGTGGGCGATCCTTCCCTTGAACGGTGTCTTTGCTGCATATTCCACGTCGGTATGAAGCGGGTGCCAGTCGCCCGTGAATCCGGCGAAGTTCACGATATCCGTTTCCGTGATGGTCCGCGCCGGAGAAAGGAATTTCATGCCGACTTCATAATCGTCAAGATATTCATAGTCTTTTCCCATCTCTCCTCCTCTCGTCATCCGAGAAGCTCTCTCGCTATCAGGAGCCGCCGGATTTCCGACGTGCCGGCCCCGATCTCGATCAGCTTGGCGTCCCTGAGGAAGCGCTGCACCGGGTATTCAAGCATGTACCCGTACCCGCCGTGTATCTGCACTGCCTGATCGGCGATGCGGTACGCCATCTCCGCGTTGAAAAGAATGGAGGCTGCGGCGAGCTTGTGGATTTCCGTCCCCTTGCCTCCCCTTTTGGCCTGATCCGCCATGATCGCCGCCCTGTAGCAGAGCATTTTTCCTGCTTCGAGCTGGGTATACATGTCAGCCAGTTTGGCCTGGATAAGCTGAAACGCCGCAATGGGTTTCCCGAACTGGACGCGCTCCCTGGCGTACTTGAGAGACAGCTCGAGACACGCCTCTGCAATCCCGACGGGCTCGCCCGAGAAGAAGGCCCGCTCCACGTCAAGTCCCGACATCATAACGTTGATTCCCTTGTTCTCCCCGCCCATGACGTTTTCCGCCGGAATGCGGCAATCCTCGAGAATGAGCTCCGCCGTGGGGGATCCCCTGTGCCCGTATTTTCTCAACTTCTTCGAAACGGAAAAGCCGGGGAATTTAGTGTCCAGGATGAACGCCGTAATGCCCTTCGCCCCCTTATCTTTGTCCGTTTTTGCATAGAGCACGATCGTATCGGCGATCGAGCCGTTCGTGATGAACATCTTGGAGCCGTTTACGATGTAATGATCGCCTTTTTTGACCGCAGTGGTCTGAATATTCACCGCGTCGGACCCGGCGTTGGGCTCCGTCAGCCCGAGCGCCCCTATATGCACTCCCGTTGCCAGAGGCGGGAGGTATTTCTTCTTCTGTTCCGGACTCGCATTGTGGTTCATGTTGTTGCAGCAGAGATTGGCGTGGGCGCCCCAGGAAAGCGCCACCGCGGGACTCGCCTTTGCAAGCTCCTCGACGACAATGACTGCGGACAGGAGATCAGCGCCTGCGCCTCCGTATTCCTCATCCACTGTAATACCCATTACCCCGAGGTTGGCGAGCTTCCGCCACATCCCTTCCGGCCACTTGTCTTCCTCATCGATTTGTTCTGCAATAGGCCGGATTTCCTTGGCGGCGAAGTTGCGGATGCTTTCCCTCAACATCAGATGCTGTTCGCTGAAACTGAAATCCATAATTTCTTCTCCTTACCTTTATTGATGATCAGAAATTCACTTTATCAATGCCCTTCAGACCGAGAATTTTCCTCGCTTCCCTCGCCGTGGCCGGCTCGACGCCCAGTTCCCGGGCGATCCGCACTATCTTCTTTACCTGGTCGGCGTTGCTGCCGGCCATCAGGCCCTTCTCCAGATAAAGATTGTCCTCGAGTCCGACGCGGCAGTTCCCGCCGAGCAGAAGGGAATGGGTGCAGAGGGGAAACTGTGCTCTCCCTGCAACACAAACGGAAAATTCAAATTCGCCGATCAGCCGCTTCGCGTAATCAACCAGGAACTGAAGATTCTCCGGAGTCGCGGTGATCCCTCCCAGGATTCCCATGACGAACTGGATGTAAACCGGCTTCTTCACGTACCCCCGCTCAATGAGAAAGGCCACGTTGTTGATCATGCCGGAATCGTAGACCTCAAACTCGGGCTTCGTCCCGCTGTCTTTGAATATCGCGGTGAATTCCCTCATCGACTTGAAGGTGTTCGGAAATATGAAATCCTCCGTCATCCCCAGGTACTGCGCCTCCCAGTCGAATTTGAACTCCTTGAATTTGTCCAGGGCATGGAAAAGGGCGAAGTTCAGGGAGCCTGCATTGAAGGACGCCAGTTCCGGCTTGAATGCCGAAACCGGGATGAGGCGCTGCTCGGCCGTCATGCCCAGCCCGCCTCCGGTTGTTATGCAGACGATCATGTCGCATCTTCTTTTTATTCCCGTCACGACCTCCTTGATCAGGTTTACATCGGGCGTGGGCCGGCCGGTCTCCGGGTCCCGTACATGAATATGCGCGACCGCCGCGCCTGCTTCATACGAAGCGACCGCTTCCTCCACGATCTGCCTCGGGGTGACGGGAAGAAACGGCGACATGCTCGGCGTATGTATGCCTCCGGTGATTGCTGCGGTGATGACGGCTTTCTCTTTCATTTTCTTCTCTCCAGCGGGATTTGATTCTGTGAATCCTGAACTCTTCCTCTTTCAACGCAAACACCATGCCTTCAGATGCAGGACCGGAGGAATCTGAGGGGGGTGCGCATCGATGACTGGAAGGAAGCTCCCTGGAAGGGTCCCGCCGTGCGCGCGGCGGGCAGATAAACCGTTGTAATTTGCAGTTGATCCGGGAATCCGCGGCGGCGCAGGGAGTTTCAGGATTCCTTGCTCTTTTTTTTTAAAAAAAGCGTAAACCGGCTATTGCGAAGCGAGCGCTGGACGGAGCCCGGATGAATTCAATCCGCCCGGGCGCGGGCGATCAGCGGCCGGACCCTGTCAAAAATGGATTAATCCTCAGGAAAAGAGGCGGGATGGGATATCTGGATTAATTCGGACCACGGCTTGTATTAAATTAATCCACCGCGGAATTCAGAATCCTCCTCAGTCTCTGCCGTGTGATGGCAAGGGCTTCGGCGGTCCTGGTCCTGTTATCGTTGAAGGAGGATAGTATTCCCCGGGCATAGACCTTGACAAGCCTGTCCAGAGGCATCGGTTCAATGGCGCCGATCTTCTCGATATTGGATACCGGGCGGGAAGAGCTTTCGATCGGAATGTCGGACGGCCTGATCACGCTTCCATCGCTCAGGAGCATGGCTCTTTCTACAATATTTCTCAATTCACGTACGTTTCCGGGCCAGTTATAACTCTCCAGGATCGCCGACGCCGCATCATCGCATCCGGCCACATTCTTGTGGAACGCCCTGTTGTAGTTCTTTATGAAGTGCCGGACCAGCAGGGGTATATCGTTTTTCCTTTCCCGCAGCGGAGGAATTGAGAGAGAGATCACGTTCAGCCTGTAATAGAGGTCCTCCCGGAAATTTCCCTTCCTGATTTCATGCAGCAGGTCCCTGTTCGATGCGGCCATGATCCTCACATCCACATCGATGTTTTCCGTGCCGCCTACTCTCTGAATTCTCCTCTCCTCCAGGAACCTTAAAAGTTTGACCTGAGTCTTCTGCGTAATCTCCCCGATTTCATCAAGAAAGAGCGTGCCGCGGTCGGCAAGCTCGAACATTCCCCGCTTGCGCTTGACCGCGCCGGTAAAGGCCCCCCTCTCGTGGCCGAAAAGCTCGCTCTCCAGAAGACCTTCCGACAGGGCGGCGCAGTTCACCGTTATCAGCGGATAATCGGAACGCGGCCCGTTGTAGTGGATGGCGTTGGCGAACAGTTCCTTGCCGGTTCCGCTCTCGCCGGAGATAAGGACCGTCGACTGGGCATTCTGCGCGAGCCGCCTGCTGAGCTCGACAAGCTTCCTGATTTTCGAATT
>JAQTPK010000087.1 GCA_028712885.1 Syntrophales bacterium
ACTGAAGGGCCTCCAGCCCGAAATGTATCGCCGTCAGCGCCTGGCCGAATTCGTCGTGCAGGTCCGCGGCGAGCATCTTCTGCTGTTCCTCGATGATATCGATCAGCTTCCGGGAGAGATACCGGATCTGCTCTTCCGCCTTTTTCCCCGCCGTAATGTCGTAAAGATTGCCGACAACGGCCGGCCGCTCCATGTAGGTCACCTTGGCCGCCCTCATATCGACCCATACCATGGACCCGTCTTTTTTCAGCAGGCGGAATACATACTGGGGAGGGAACACGTAGCCCTTTTCCCTCCGCAGCCCCCGGTCCTTCACAAATTCGCGGTCGTCGGGAAAGACGAATTCCCAGAAGGGCCGCCCGGTCATTTCCTCCGGCTTGCCGTACCCCAGGAACTCCAGGCAGCGCGGGTTCACGTACTGCAATATCCCCTTCTGGTGCACGAAGATTCCCGCCAGGCAGTTCTCCACCACGTTGCGGTATTTTTCTTCGGATTCCCTCAATGCCGCTTCCGCCCTTTTCCGGTCCGTAATGTCTACAACGAACCCCTCGTACCCCGATATTTCGCCTTTCTCGTCCCTTCTGGCCGTGGAGGTGATCGCGACATCCCTGATTTCCCCGTCGGTGCGGCGCAGCTTCGTGATAAATTCCCGGACGGAGCCGTCCCGAAAGATGATATCCCGGAAACGAAATCTCTCCGCGGGTTCGGCGTAGATCGTTTTTGACGAAACCGCTCCGACTATCTCCTCCCGGGAGCCGTAGCCAAGAAGCTCCACGCCGGCACGGTTGATCTCCAGAAAAGTACCCTCCAGGTCCGTCATGTAGACCATCACGGGAGATTTATGGAAAATGTCAAGGATACGCTCTCCCGAAATCCTCTGACTGCCGGATACCCTCTTGCCCGCGGCCCTTGCCTTTGCCCGCAAATCAGCCATTATCCGTCCTTTCCGCCGGTGCGGTGAATTATATAGGGGCTGCGTCGGCGGAAGTCAAGCTTTCGAACAACCGATTGACATAAGCACAAAGAAATGTCTAAAGATAATAAACCGGAGGCGAAGGAGATGAGCGGCATAAGGAGCCGGGGAAAGAACCCGCCGGGGAGAGACGCCATTCGGGACAAGATCCCCATTCCCGTCAGCCCTGTAATCTATTCGGCCCTGAGGGCGATGTACGGAGGGAAGAGGCGCGACGGCTGGGAATCGGATTCCTGGGGCCGGCCTTTCTTCCGCTATCGGACGAGGGCCGGATCCGTTACTTTTTTCTATTCGCCCCCGCCCAATTTTTCCGGCCGGTTTCACCCCTCCATTTCCATGTATTACACTCCCCGCCTTTCCTTCGTTTACTCCGGCAGCCTGCGCAGCCTGGCCGGCCGGCTTTCGGTGGAAACGGCGGATGTCTTTCTGATCCTCCTCTCGCGCATAGCGGGGCTGCGCGACCCGAAGGAAACGGCGCAGATCCGCCTGGATGAGATCGCCGACATGCGCGGCGTTCACCTGAGGCGGGGCAGCGGCAGGAAGCTCCGGGAGGATCTGAAGCAGGAAATCCTGCGCATTTCGGACCTCCGGCTTTCCATGTCCTGGAAGGACTACCCCACCGGAGGAAGGATCTCCTTCGGAAATGAAAGGCCCGACAAGCTCCTGGACATACTCGATTTCGAGTACGCCTCCGGAAGAGGAAAACGGACCGCGTTCAGATACAGGTGCGGCCAGGCCCTTTCGCATTTTCTCAATCCGGAGGGTTTGTTCTGGATCGGATACTACAGCAGATCTCTCCTGAATCTGAGTCCGTATCACGAGGCGTTCACGAAAAAAATCGGCACCTACTGGATCATGGTAGGGACCGTGGCGGGCAAGAAAGGCCTCCCCCCGCGGGCCGCTCCAAGGACGATTCTCGACTTCTGCGGAGAAGGGGAAGGCAGGGATGCGGGGCGCATCGTGGATTCCTTCATCGCGGCCCATGAGCGCTTGCAGGAACTCGGCGTTCTGGAAAAAGCCCCGGCGATCGAGCCTCCTTCCCGCGCCAAGGGCTATTTCCGGAATTGGCTGGACTCCCCCATGAGCGTGAAACTCTCCGACGACCTGTGGCGAATGCAGGCCCGGGGGCGCCTTCCTGATTCCGCCCGCCGCGCGGATGCGGCGCTCCTGGACACCCTCCCCGCTTCCGCCGGGGATATCCAGGAGCGGCCGAAGCAGATCAGGCTTTTCAGAGATCAGTATTCCATCCGCCAGGAAACGCTCGCGGATAATATAGGAGTATCCAGGCAGACCCTTTCCATGTATGAAAGATCTCTCCGCCCGGTCCCGGCGGACAAGGCCGGCCGGATCTTGGAAATCTGGAAACATATGGCCAAAAAGGCTTAATTCGAGACTTGAGACTGCCATTCCGAGATCACCCATCTTCCTGAAAGATCCCACCCATCCTGCGGGCATGTCGCCGGACCGGCATCCTCAATCAGGGAAAAGATTCGGTTTTCGCGGGTTCACCCCCGCTAAATATTTAACGCCGGCGCCGGCGCAAGACTTGTGTGGTATCATGAATTCCAACGAAAGGAGAACCGCCATGAGCAGCCGTCTTCGCATCGAATCATTGCAGGCCCTCCTCCGGAACCGCGGCCCGGGAAGCGCCCTCCTCTGCTATTCGAGGAATATCCTGTACTATACCGGCACCGCCCAGCCTTCGTGGCTGGTCGTCTCGCCGGATTATTACGGGTTGTTCGTCCGGAGCGGGCTGGATTTCGCCCTGCGGGAAGTCAATATTCCGTCTGAAAGAGTCACCGGAGAAAGAAAACTGGAGAGAATCCGGGACCTCGCCGGGGAAGCATTCGGCTCGGAGCCGATCGGAGTGGAACTGGACATCCTCACGGCGGAGCAATACCTCCTGCTGCGGAGAACCTTTCCCGGCCGGGAGTTTGTCAATGTCTCCGGCGCCGTCCTGGAACAGAGAAAATCGAAGGATGAATCTGAAATCGAGAGGATTGAAGCCGCCTGCGACGCTGTTCATGCCGGGCACCTGGCTGCCGTTGCAGCGCTCAGGGAGGGAATCTCGGAGCTTGAACTCGCAGCCGCCGTGGAGAACGCGCACCGGCTTGCCGGCCATGAAGGAACGTTCTTTATCCGGCAGCCCGACTTTTTCATGAGCAGGGGTCCCTTAGCATCGGGGCCGAACCTGCTTCGGCCGAGCGGAGTCGTTTACACCATAACCGGCGTCGGCCTGAGTCCGTCCGTTCCGGCCGGCCCCTCGAAAAGGCTGATCGCGCGCGGAGATCTCGTCATGGTGGATATACCGACTCTTGTGGACGGATATCATGCGGACCAGACGAGGACTTACTGCCTGGGAAGGGCGGCTGCGGAAGCGCGCGAGATGTACGGCGGCCTGAAACAGATCGCAGACCGCCTCGCAGGCTCGATGCGGCCGGGCATGACCGGCCGTCGCGTATATTCAATGGCCGAAGAGGCGGCGAAGGAGCTCGGCATGCAGAACGAGTTCCAGAGTTTCGGCAGGGGCAGGAAGGCCCGCATTATCGGGCATGGGATCGGGCTTGAGCTGAACGAGCCGCCGGTGCTCTCGGACTCGGACAACACGGAATTGTCCGAGAACAGCGTGATCGCCATCGACATGCACATGATGAACGATAAATGCGCGGTCAAACTGGAGGACATGGTCCTGGTCCGGAGCAAGGGCAACAGGATCCTGACGAAGAGCCCGCGCGAACTTATAGAAGTCTGAGGCCGAAAGGAGGTCAAGATGAGTTTCGTCCAGTGCACCATCCAGGGGGAGACAGCAGTATTAAGGCTGAGCAGGGGGAAAGTAAACTCGCTTACGGGGGAAGTTGTCAGGGAATTGAAAAACGCGATGAACGGCCTGATTGAAAACGAAAAAGTAAAGGCCGTGATCCTGACCGGCCAGGGGAAATTCTTTTCCTACGGCTTCGATATTCCGGAGTTTCTCAAATACTCGAGAATCCGGTTTCAGGAATATCTGACCCTGTTTACGGATTTTTATCTGTATGTCTATCTTTACCCCAAACCGGTCATCGCCGCATTGAACGGCCATACGATCGCGGGCGGA
>JAQTPK010000052.1 GCA_028712885.1 Syntrophales bacterium
GCTTTGTCCCCATCTCGTTGAAGATGGCGCAGTATTCACGCATCGATTTGAAGGTGTTGGGGAAAATGAAATCCTCGCTCATGCCGAGATACTGCTTTTCCCAGGGATGCTTCCATTCCTTCCACCGGGGAATAACGGGGAAGAGGGCAAAATTTATGGAACCGGCGTTGAAAGACGCGAGCTCCGGCTTGAACAGCGTCACCGGGGCGACGCGCTGCTCCACCGTCATGCCCAGGCCCCCGCCTGTCGTGATGCATACCACGATGGGGCAGCGGCTTTTGATGCTCGTTATGATCTCTTTCATGAGATTGGTGTCCGGAACCGGCATCCCGTTTTCGGGATTACGGGCGTGAACATGGCAGACCGCTGCCCCCGCCTCATAGGCCCTTACCGCCTCGTCCGCGATCTGTTTCGGCGTGATCGGCAGGTATTCCGACATCGTCGGAGTGTGAATGCTGCCCGTAATTGCCGCCGTGACAACTGCTTTTTCCTTCATAGTGCGCTCTCCTTTCTATTCCTCTTGACTGAAGACGCCGTATTATAAAGTATTACTTACATACCAGTCAATCCTCACCTTTCAGAAAGTTCGGCTTGGCCCATTCCGGTCCGGGATAGGTATAGAATCCCTTCCCCGTCTTTATGCCCAGCTCCTTTCTGTCGATCTTTTCCCTGAGAGCCGCCGGCGGCATGTCTTTCGGATCTTTCGAGTCGTTATAGTATGACATTTCAATATCATACACTACGTCCAGACCCACCATGTCCATCATGGCAAACGGCCCCTGCGGCATCCCGGTAAACGACATCCACGCCCGGTCGATGTCCTTCAGATCGACGAAGCCGTTGCCCCACATGTAAAGGGCCTGCTTTTTGACCGCCCTCCAGATGCTGTTGAAGCAGAAGCCGAGGATCTCTTTCCTTACCGTGAGCGGAATGAGATCGAGGGAGCGGATGAACTTCCGGACAGGATCGAAAAACTCCGGCCGCGTCTTCGTTCCGCCCATAATATCGCACAAAATAAAATTTACCGCAGGCTGGTAGAAATGGATATTGAAGCATTTCTCCGGTCTCCGCGTCGCGTCCTCGATCCGGGAGACGGGGATGGAGGAGCTGTTGGTGGCGATGAGCGCCTCTCGTGGAGCTGAGGCATCGATTTCAGCGAATACCTTTCTCTTCAGCTCCAGCACCTCCGGCACCGCCTCGATCACAAGATCGACTCCTTTCACCGCTTCGGCCAGGCTCTCTGCGACCGTTACTTTTTCCACCGCCTTTTCCCATTCTTCCCTCGGGACGGTCGGCCCTTTGCGCAGGGCCGCCATCATCCCTTTCACCTTTTCCACTGTTTTCCGGAAAATCTCCGGATCCCGGTCATAGCCGCGAACCGGGTATCCGTAAGCTGCGGCCTGCACGGCTATCTGGGCGCCAAGCGTGCCCAGACCTATGACGGCAATTTTTTTTATCTCCATTTTTTTCTCCTTCTTTCGGGATCACAATTTACTGTGCAGCTTCAATATTTCAATCAGCCCGTCATCCCGCCAGCGCGAGATCTCTTCAACGGTCCTGCCCCCTTCGGCGGGACGCCCGGCCATCTCGCGAACCACGCCTTCCTGGGCCATGTCGGCCCATCCCGCCGGCCATTTTTTCCAGTCCGCCATGTCGGCCCACCACAATTCCGCGGAAGGCCCGATGTGATGCAGGAGACCCTTGATGCCGTGGCCCCCCCCGGACAGGTGAAAAATGAGGTTGGGGCCCATGAGCGCCCAGCGCAGGCCCGGGCCGAAGCACAGGGCTTTGTCCACGTCTTCTACCGAGCAGATCCCTCTCATGACGATATCCACCGCTTCCCGGTACAGGGCGATCTGCAGCCGGTTGGCAATGAACCCGAGCGCCTCGGCGATATCGCTCGTATACGTCGCGAGGCCGAGAGCGACGTTCATGCGGTCCGCAGAAAGGATGCCTTTGCCGACAAGGTATTCCATCGAGGCGCGGATGCGTTTCCTGGCGCTGCGCAGGGCTTCGTCGTCGATGTCGTACACGGCGGCAGGCACGCCTTTCCAGAAAATTGACCGCCCAGCCCGAGCCTATAACTCCTCCGCCGAGCACTGCCGTTTTGCGCACTTCTGTTGCTTTCATGTTTCTTTCTTTCCCGGCTCCCCGGATCAGTAAATCACGACGCCCAGGGGAATAACGATCAGCAGAGCGATCAGGGTGGCGACGATGTGACCCCAGAATATGTGTTTGTACGCATTCATGTGCGTCAGCCCCGTCACCGCCAGGAAAGTAATGACCACGCCGTTGTGCGGCAGGGCGTCAAAGCACCCTGCGGACATGACCGAAATCCTGTGGATCAGCTCGGGGCTCAGGCCGAGGGCGAGGTATTTCGACGCGAGCGTCTCGAGGATTATTCCGAGTCCGCCGGAAGCCGACCCCGTGATGCCGGCCATGGCGTTGGTGGCTATGGACAGCGAAATGACGGGGTTCATGGGAAGCGTCAGCATCCAGGCCGAAATAACCTTGAAACCTGCCGTTGCCGCCACGGCCATGCCGTATCCCACGTCGGCGCACGTGTTGACGATCGGAATTACCGTGTTGACGGCGCCTTTGTTCAGTGTGTCCATGATATTCGCGTAGTTCCTCCAGAAGAACACGAGGCACACAACAACGCCCCCGGTCAGGGACAGGACGGCGTCAAGCTTGAACGCATTCAGCATTATTACGACCACCGCCATCGGCGCAATGCTCAGCCAGACGTTAGGAAGCTTTCCCGCATCCCCGGCCGCTCCCGTTCCGGCCGTTCCGGCGGGAGCCTCATAAACTTCGCCGCGTTCCCTGGATTTCCTGTACTGGTACTTGAAATAGAACAGGTTGAAAGCCGCCACGATGAGCGCACCCAGAATCCCGATAAGCGGGGCGGCCATTGTGGATGAGGCCATGTACTTTGTCGGCATGATGTTCAGGATCTGCGGCGAGCCCGGAAGCATCGTCATGGTGATCGACCCGATACCGAATGTATATGGAATCACGAACAGGTGCCAGGGCATGTTCATTTCCTTGAATATAGGCCGGCCGATGGGGAGAAGGGCGAAGATGACGACGAAGAGACTGACTCCTCCGTAGGTCAGGGCGACGCCGATCAGGGCGATGGCAATCGCGCCGTTCAGGGGATTGTTGCGTCCCACTATCCTCAGAATGCCTTCGGCAATTGACCGGGCGGCGCCGCTGTCCTCCATGACTTTGCCGAAGATTGAACCTGCAAGGAAGATCAGGTAAAACTTGGCCGCGTAATTAATGAAGCCTTTCATGTACGGTCCCGTCAGGGCGGGCAATATATCCAGACCTGAAAAGAATGTCACCACGACCACGGCCAGGGGGGCGATGACGATAATGTGCCAGCCCCTCAGCGCAAGGACCATGATGAAAGCCAGAGACAACAATATCCCGATAATACTCAATGCTGCCGGATCCATCATACTTCTCCTTTCTGCAAGGCATTTTGTACAGATGATGCGCCGCGGCCGGGCATTCCCGCCGGGCCCGATTCCGTTTCCCTGCATGCGAGTTGTTGATTATTCCGGCGGACAGATCAATGGGGGGGAACCCCGATTTGGGCAGGGGAAGACCCTACCTTGGAGGACGAAGCGGCGAAGTTGCGAAGACAGGAGGGGTGAATTTCAGCAATGTCTTTTCGCGAAAGGCGGGGGCAAGGCGGTTCCGGGCCTATTCCGGAGCTGATTCCCACAGCTCGGGGTCGACCACGCCGATTCTGATCGCGTATTTCAGGATCTCCATCCGGTCGTGGATCCCCAGCTTGCTCATGACTGCGGCGCGGTGCTTCTCCACGGTCTTGGGACTCACGCACAGGATGCGGGAGATCTCGGCCGTGGAGCGCCCCTGCGCCACGAGCCGGAAAACCTGCTGCTCCCTTTCGGAGAGAAGATCGTACCCCCTCAGGGTCTTGCTCTGAGGAGCTTTCCGGACGTAAGCCCCGATTACTTCGGCGCGGAGCTTCGAGCTGAGGAAATAATCGTTGCGGTGCGCCGAGCGGATCGCCTCGAGGATATCAGAGCTCGGGGAGGCCTTGAGCACGTATCCCAGCGCGCCGGCTGCCAGGACCTGCTGGACGTAAGATTCCTTGTCATGCATCGAAAGCACAGGCAGTTCTCCACCACGGTGCGGTATTTTTCTTCGGATTCCCTCAATGCCGCTTCCGCCCTTTTCCGGTCCGTAATGTCTACAACGAAACCTTCGTACCCCGTTATTTCGCCTTTCTCGTCCCTTCCGGCCGTGGAGGTGATCGCGACGTCCCTGATTTCGCCGTCGGTGCGGCGCAGCTTCGTGATAAATTCCCGGACGGAGCCGTCCCTGAAGATGATATCCCGGAAACGAAATCTCTCCGCGGGTTCGGCGTAGATCGTTTTTGACGAAACCGCTCCGATAATCTCCTCCCGGGAGCCGTAACCAAGAAGCTCCACGCCGGCCCGGTTGATTTCCAGAAAAGTCCCTTCCAGGTCCGTCATGTAGACCATCACGGGAGATTGATGGAAAATGTCGCGGAAACGCTCTCCCGAAAACTTCTGAGTTCCGGATACCTTCCAGCCCGCGTCCCTTGCCTTTGCCCGCAAATCAGCCATAGTTCGTCCTTTCCGCCGGTGCGGAGAATTATATAGGGACTGCATCGGCGGAAGTCAAGCTTTCGAACAACGGATTGACATAAGCAGAAAGTAATGTCTAAAGATAATAAGCAGGAGGCGTAGAAACATGATCGGCATAAAGAGCCGGGGAAAGCACCCGCCGGGGAGAGGCGCCGTTCGGGACAAGATCCCCATTCCCGTCAGCCCCGTCATCTATTCTGCCCTGAGGGCGATGTACGGAGGGAAGAGGCGCGACGGCTGGGAATCGGATTCCTGGGGCCGGCCCTTCTTCCGCTACAGGACGCGGGCCGGCTCCGTCACTTTTTTCTATTCGCCCCCGCCCAATTTTTCCGGGCGGTTTCACCCCTCCATTTCCATGTATTACACTCCCCGCCTTTCCTTCGTTTACTCCGGCAGCCTGCGCAGCCTGGCCGGCCGGCTTTCGGTGGAAACAGCGGATGTCTTTCTGATCCTCCTCTCGCGCATTGCGGGGCTGCGCGACCCGAAGGAAACGGCGCAGATCCGCCTGGATGAGATCGCAGACATGCGCGGCGTTCACCTGAGGCGGGGCAGCGGCAGGAAGCTCCGGGAGGATCTGAAGCAGGAGATCCTGCGCATATCGGACCTGCGGCTTTCCATGTCCTGGAAGGACTACCCGACCGGAGGAAGGGTCTCCTTCGGAAACGAAAGGCCGGACAAGCTTCTGGACATACTCGATTTCGAGTACGCTTCCGGAAAAGGAAAACGGACCGCGTTCAGATACAGGTGCGGCCAGGCCCTTTCTCATTTTCTCAATCCGGAGGGTTTGTTCTGGATCGGATACTACAGCAGATCTCTCCTGAATCTGAGTCCGTATCACGAGGCGTTCACGAAAAAAATCGGCACCTACTGGATAATGGTGGGAACCGTGGCGGGGAAGAAGGGACTGCCCCCGCGGGCCGCTCCAAGGACGATTCTCGACTTCTGCGGAGAAGGGGAAGGCAGGGATGCGGGGCGCATCGTGGATTCCTTCGTCGCGGCCCATGAGCGCCTGCAGGAACTCGGCGTTCTGGAAAAAGCCCCGGTGATCGAGCCCCCTTCCCGCGCCAAGGGCTATTTCCAGGATTGGCTGGACTCCCCCATGAGCGTGAAACTCTCCGACGACCTGTGGCGAATGCAGCCCCGGAGGCGCCTTCCTGAATCCGCCCGCCGCGCGGAAGCGGCGCTCCTGGACACCCCCCCCGCTTCCGCCGGGGATATCCAGGAGCGGCCGAAGCAGATCAGACTTTTCAGAGATCGGTATTCCATCCGCCAGGAAACGCTCGCGGAACATATAGGAGTATCCAGGCAGACCCTATCCATGTATGAGAGATCCCTCCGCCCGGTCCCGGCGGACAAGGCCAACCGGATACTTGAGATCTGGAAGCGTGTGGCCAAAAAAGCTTAGCCCTGTTTCAAGTCTCAGGTCTCAAGTTCGCAACAGGTTTCTTATTGAAATTGAGAAAGAAGGACAGGAATCCTGCCCGCACCTGAGACTTGAAATTGATCCCGAGATCACCCATCTTCCTGAAAGATCCCACCCATCCTGCGGGCATGTCGCCGGACCGGTATCCTCCATCCGGGAAATGATTCGGTTTTTGCGGGTTCACGCCCGGTAAATATTTAACGCCGGCTCCGGCGCAAAACATGTGTGATACCATGCAACCAGCGAAAGGAGATCCGCCATGAGCAGCCGTCTTCGCATTGAATCATTACAGGCACTCCTCCGGAACCGCGGCCCGGGAAGCGCCCTTCTCTGCTATTCGCGGGATATCCTGTACTATACAGGCACCGCCCAGCCTTCGTGGCTGGTCGTCTCGCCGGATTATTACGGATTGTTCGTCCGGAGCGGCCTGGATTTCGCCCTGCAGGAAATTTTTATTCCCTCCGACAGAGTCACCGGAGAAAGAAAACTGGAGAGAATCCGGGACCTCGCCGGGGAAGCATTCGGCTCGGAGCCGATCGGAGCGGAACTGGACATCCTCACGGCGGAGCAATACCTCCTGCTGCGGAGAACCTTTCCCGGCCGGGAGTTCGTCAATATCTCCGGCGCTGTCCTGGAACAGAGAAAATCAAAGGATGCATCGGAGATCGAAAAGATTGAAGCCGCCTGCGACGCTGTTCATGCCGGGCACATGGCTGCCGTTGCAACGCTCAGGGAGGGAATCTCGGAGCTTGAACTCGCAGCCGCCGTGGAGAACGCGCACCGGCTTGCCGGCCATGAAGGAACGTTTTTTATCCGGCAGCCCGACTTTTTCATGAGCAGGGGCCCCTTAGCGTCGGGGCCGAACCTGCTTCGGCCGAGCGGAGTCGTTTACACCATAACCGGCGTCGGCCTGAGTCCGTCCGTTCCGGCCGGCCCCTCGAAAAGGCTGATCGCGCGCGGAGATCTCGTCATGGTGGATATACCGACTCTTGTGGACGGATATCATGCGGACCAGACGCGGACTTACTGCCTGGGACGGGCGGCTGCGGAAGCGCGCGAGATGTACGGCGGCCTGAAACAGATCGCAGACCGCCTCGCAGGCTCGATGCGGCCGGGCATGACCGGCCGTCACGTATATTCAATGGCCGAAGCGGCGGCGAAGGAGCTCGGCATGCAGAACGAGTTCCAGAGTTTCGGCAGGGGCAGAAAGGCCCGCATTATCGGGCATGGGATCGGGCTTGAGCTGAACGAGCCGCCGGTGCTCTCGGACTCGGACAACACGGAATTGTCCGAGAACAGCGTGATCGCCATCGACATGCACATGATGAGCGATAAATGCGCGGTCAAACTGGAGGACATGGTCCTGGTCCGGAGCAAGGACAACAGGATCCTGACGAAGAGCCCGCGCGAACTTATAGAAGTCTGAAGCCGAAAGGAGGTCAAGATGAGTTTCGTCCAGTGCACCATCCAGGGGGAGACAGCAGTACTAAGGCTGAGCAGGGGAAAAGTAAACTCGCTTACGGGGGAAGTTGTCAGGGAATTGAAAGACGCGATGAACGGCCTGATCGAAAACGAAAAAGTAAAAGCCGTGATCCTGACCGGCCAGGGGAAATTCTTTTCCTACGGCTTCGACATTCCGGAATTTCTCAAATACTCGAGACTCCAATTCCAGGAATATCTGACCCTGTTTACTGATTTTTATCTGTATGTTTATCTTTACCCCAAGCCGGTCATCGCCGCATTGAACGGCCATACGATCGCGGGCGGATGCATGATAGCGATCTGCTGCGATTTCCGCGTCATGGTCTCGGGCAAGGCCAGAATCGCCCTGAACGAGATACAGTTCGGCTCATCCGTTTTTGCCGGCAGCGTTGAGGTCCTGCGGGCCCTGATAGGGCAGAGAAACGCCGAAACCTTCCTCTACAGCGGAGAGATGTACCCGGCGGAAAGCGCGCACTCGCTTGGACTGATCGACAAGGTGTCGACGGACGCGGATCTCGAAAAGGACATGCTTGCGGCGGCGGCCGCATTCGCGGCAAAGGACGGGGCCGCATTTGCGGGCATAAAGGGCCTGCTGCACAAAACCGTCGCGGAGGAAATGCGCAGGAGGGAAAGGGAGTCCATAGCGGACTTCCTGGACATCTGGTACTCGGAGAAGACTTGGGCCAGGCTTCAGGAAAAGACGACAGCTTAAAAAAACCTCTCATACAAAGGACGAAGTTGAGAAGCTGAGGAGATGAGAAGCCAGGAAGCTTTTCATCTCCTCAAGTGATTCACATTGCCGGTCTGCGGGAGATTATCTGAATTCTCGCAGATTCGTTCCTTTTAGCGTCTCCGCATCTTTGCGAGTTTAATTGTCCTGATTCTTTTCACATTTCACCTTTTACCTTTCACTTTTCACTTTCAGCCCTTCCTTTCGCTTTTCCCTGAATATTTTTTCAGGATTTGAACCGACGGAAATGAGGCATTACGCGATGGCGGTATCCCCTTTTCCGGTTAATTATTGAACAAAGTTATCCATCGTATCCGGTCGTATGCTTTTTTTACGGCAGATATCGGAAAGGAGGGGACATATGGAAGGAAACCCTGAATTCATGGCAGAGGGTGCGCGGGAGACCGAGTCCGGACAGGGATCTTTCGCCGCCGCCAGGGCAGGCATGGACCAGGCAAGGGAGAAGGTTCAGGAGCAGGCTAAGTCGATGTTCACATCCGGAAAAGGCAGGGCTTCAGAGACTCTTACCCGGGTTGCACAGGCCTTGCGGGATACCGGCAGGCAGCTCCGGGAACAGAACTACGGATCCGTTGCGCAGTACGCCGACAAGGCCGCCGAAAGCGTAGAACAGGTTTCCGGATACATACAGGAGAGGAATGTGGAGGAATTGATCGAGAGAGCTGAAGACATGACGCGCAAACAGCCCGTTCTGTTTCTGGCCGGGGCTTTCCTGACCGGTCTCCTCCTGGGCAGGTTGATCAAAGGAACGCCGGTGCGTTGAGGAAAAGATTATGGAAAAAGAATCATTAACCCTGGGAGAACTCTTCGGAAAGCTCGTGGATGAGGTTAAAAACCTGATGAAGGAAGAGGTCGATCTGGCCAAGGCGGAAATGTCCGAAAAGGCATCCGCCGCCATGCGCGATGTCGTATTTCTCCTTGTCGGGGGTGCAATCGTCTACGGAGGGTTTTTGGCCCTTGTCGCGGGGCTGGCGATTATTCTTGCGGATTCTTTTCCCTTGTGGCTGGCCGCCCTCCTGACCGGAATCATCGTCGGGGGGATCGGATACTTTTTTGTCCGCAAAGGTTTGGGCGATATTAAACGCCGCCGGATGGTCCCGGAACAGACGATCGAGACGCTTAAGGAAGACAGGGAATGGGCAAAGGAGCGGACGAAATGAAGAGAAAAAAAACCGGCGAGATCCGGTCGGACATCGCCCGGACTCGCGATGAAATGGATGCAACGATAAACGAGATCCGGGAAAGGCTTTCCCCGGATGAACTGACGAGGCAGGCAAAAAATAAATTCCGGATATTTGCCGGAGGGAAGGCGGGACAGATGGCTCAAAACGCAAGAGAGGGCATGGTGAGAATGGGATCCGGAGTGGTCGAGACCATCAAGGATAACCCTGTTCCGGCGGCGCTGCTCGGTATAGGAGTCGGTTTGCTGATCGCCGGAGCTTTCCGCGGAGGGGGGGATGGAAGAGGAAAAGTCGTGGGAACGGGCGAAGAGATGCATTTCCAGGCCGGTGATCTGTTCGATGGACGGAAAAGAGGTTACCAGGAGGAGATAGCGGAAACAGCCCGTCAGGCAAAGGGTAAATTAAGCAGGAAAATGGAGGAGGTCGCTTCAGATATGGGCGAGAAAGGGGCGGCATGGCATGCCCAGGCTGCTGAATACTTTAAAAACATCGGCGGTTCGGCCCAGGAGCGGCTTTCATCCCTGGGAAGCGGTCTGAGCCGTGTCATAGATGAAAATCCCCTGGCCGCGATCGCCGCCGCGCTGGCTCTCGGCGCCGCTGTCGGCTTGAGCATTCCCGCGGCATGCCGTGAAGAAAAAATTCAAATGTAACGGAGGCAAAAAATGAGATCGAAGTTATTTGCGATGGCGACAGTCCTTGTCTTGCTGGCATTCGCAGTATCATGCGCCTCGGTTCCGGAAGAGCACAAGGGCGCCGCATATGGAGCAGGCGCAGGGGCCGCTACAGGAGCCGTGGCGGGAGCCATCCTGGGAGACACCAGGGGTGCGGTCGTCGGGGGTCTTCTCGGCGGGCTTGTAGGCGGGGCGCTGGGCCATTACGGATACGACCAGCAAAGCACGAGAGCGGAAACGGTTCAGAAATACAACTATCAGCCGGCGTCCGGCACGCAGGTTAAAATAGAGGAAGCAATGGCAACGCCGCAGACCGTAAGCCCGGGGCAGAACGTGGACCTCAAGATGAGTTACGCCGTCCTGACTCCCTCCCAGGATAGCCAGGTGAACGTAACCGAGACCCGCGAGATCAGAATGGGAAACCAGGTAGTCGGGAAACCCCAGGTGAGCGTAACGCGGACGGGAGGAACCTACACTTCTAACGTACCGCTGACGCTCCCGGCAACCGCGCAGAAGGGAACTTACACAGTAATCAGCACCGTACAGGCAGGCAACGCGACAGATACGCGGCAAACGACTTTTAACGTGAGCTGATACGGCAACATGCCGCACAAGAAGAGAAACCCCCTCCAAGGAGGGGGTTTCTTTGATTAAAGAGCAATCACAATGCCAGATCGGGATACAATTTGTACTTCCCTGTTTCTATTTGCTGTTCACGGATTTATGAAAAAAGCACAAGGCGGCAAATGACAGTTTTGTATCTTGTTTCCGTATGCCGGGACGAAATTGTCTGTTGATCAGAAAGCCGCGGAAACGAGACCGGATACGCGGCGTGCCATGGCGATGCAACTCGTCAATCCGGGGGATTCTATTCCGATCAGGTTGATGAGTCCGGGAAATCCCGAGCCGCTCTCTTCGCACACAACGAAATCGCGGACCGGCTCTCCCGGTCCCTGCAGCTTGGGCCGGATTCCGCACATGTCCGGGAAAAGAGCCTCCCTGGGGAGAGAGGGAAGATACCTGCTGATCGATTCATGAAACGCGTCCCGGCGCGAATCGTCCACAACGTAGTCGGGCTTTTTCACGTATTCGACGTCCGGGCCGAATCGCGCCGCCCCGGCAAGGTCAAGGGTCGCATGGATGCCCAGCCCTTCGCGCCTGGCCGTGGGCGCGGGATAGACGAGATGCTTCAGCCCCGGCGAGGGGACCGCCCGGAAATAGGTGCCCTTGCAGAACTTGAGCCGATAGCCGGCGCGGTCTATATCTATGCCGATTCCGGCAGCCAGCGCGTCTGAGCACAGTCCCGCGCTGTTTATCAGCAGGCTCGTTGAAACCCTGTAACCGGTCCCGGCGATCTCGACGATGTATCTCATCCCGTCAAAATGCACATTCGAGACTTCGGAACGGAATGCCGACGTTATGCCGTTTGCCTCCGCTTCGAGCAGGAACGAACGCATCAGGCGGTGGGAGTCGATTATCCCCGTGGACGGCGAAAAGAGGGCCTCGTCGGCGCGAACGTCAGGCTCCATCTCCTTCATTTCGACGCGCGAGAGAAAACGAATGCCCTCAACCCCGTTTTCTTCGGCGCACCG
The DNA here is from genome assembly GCA_028712885.1 of Syntrophales bacterium. Classification (GTDB taxonomy): domain Bacteria; phylum Desulfobacterota; class Syntrophia; order Syntrophales; family UBA4778; genus JAQTPK01. The sequence goes on from JAQTPK010000052.1 coordinate 11,747, forward strand.
CTTCAGGGCCGAAAGGTCTTCCGCTTCGGCGGGACCGTTCGCCACGATCATCTTGCCGAGGCGCCGGTGCGGAATACCCCGCCTTTGGCACGTCTCGTATAAAAGCCTGTTCCCTTCGCGGCAAAAAGCCGCTTTCATGCTGCCGGGAGGATAATAAATCCCGGCATGGATCACCTCGCTGTTCCGGCTGCTTGTTTCCTTTCCGAAACCGTCGTGCTTTTCAAGCAGCAGAACGCGGCGGCCGCTGCGGGAAATCTCCTCCGCAACCGCAAGGCCTATCACGCCTGCGCCGATGATTGTAACATCGAATCCGTCCATGCGGATTGTTTCTACCATAAACGCCACGCATAATGGAAGCTTTGACGCTGGATGCCCGGGATCCACGGGAGCAGCTTTTCCCGCCTTTCCCGCCCGCTTACGACCTGTCAAGCCTGCGGAGCTCGGAGAACAGAAAATCTTTTCCTGTCAGCTCGCGTCCGTCCCGGAGCCGGACCATAACATTATACGGCTTGCCGGTGGAGGGGGATACGCTCGCCAATTCGACGAATTCCTCTGCCGTCTTCACTCTGTCTCTGCTCGTCTTCCATTTCCAGCGCAGATAGCGGGCGGCGAGTTTTGTGCCGTACTCCCGGTTTCTGTGAATGAAGATCGCCCCCCTGAGGCTCTCGACGTTTTCGATCAGGGATACGATTTTCTGCCTTTCCGCGGCCGGCAGTCCAGCGGCGACCGCCGAGGCGGAAGACGCCGGACCGGCGCACAGACTCAAGACTATAATGGTCCACGCAAGGGCGGTTGAAAACCGCCCGACAGGAAATTTTCTCATCTTTTACTCTCCAGGATTATTTGCCCCCGGTCCGTGGGGATACCGCCGGGGGAGAAGGGCTTATCTACAATTAATCGTGAATACGGGAAAGTAGATTCCGGCGGAAAAAGACAGGAGAAAATTTTCTCCGGAAGAGTTTCGTAACGGGGGAAAGTCCGGTTCCAGCGGCCTTTGCCATCCGCGCCCCGGGATCCTACCAGCTCATCCTCACCTTCACCCCGCGGGAGTTCAGGTACTCTTTTATATCCCTGATGGTGTGGGCTCCGAAATGGGTGATGGACGCGATAAGGGCCGCATCCGCCCGGCTTTTCGTCAGGACGTCGTAAATGTGCCCGATTTCGCCGGCGCCTCCGGAGGCGATGACGGGAATGCCAACGGCTTCGGAGACAAGGCGCGTCAGGCTGAGTTCATATCCGTTCCGGGTGCCGTCGGCGTCGATGGAGTTGAGGCAGATCTCGCCCGCCCCGAGGCGCTCCCCTTCCCCTGCCCACCATAGCGCGTCAATGCCCGTGAAGGTCCGCCCGCCGTCTATTACTATCTCATATCCGGAGGGCGTCTTCTCCGACGGCGACGTCCTCTTCACGTCCATTCCGAGGACGATGCACTGGCTGCCGAATGCGGCCGCGCCTTCCGATATCAGCCGCGGGTCCCGGACGGCGGCGCTGTTGATGCTCACCTTCTCCGCTCCTGCCAGCAGAACGCTCCGCATGTCCTCGACGGTGCGGATCCCGCCGCCGACCGAAAAGGGAATGAATATCTCCCCGGCAACGCGGCTTACCACGTCTATCATTATGTCGCGGCGATCGCTGGAGGCGGTAATGTCGTAAAAGACGATTTCGTCCGCTCCTTCTTCGTAATAGAAGCGGGCCATTTCCACCGGATCGCCGATATCGATGTTCCCCTTGAACCGCACGCCCTTGGTGGTTTTCCCGTCCCTGACGTCAAGACAGGGAATAATTCTCCTACTGAGCACGGCGCCCGTCCCACTCGCAGAAATTTTTCAGAATTCTGAGCCCGGCGTTCCCGCTCTTTTCCAGGTGGAACTGGGTCGCGATCAGGCTCCGGCAGCCGATCACGGAAGGGAATAGAAAACCGTAGTCCGTCTCCGCGATCACACTGGAGCGATCCGCCGGAGACGGATAATAGGAATGCACGAAATACATTTCTTCGTCCTCTTTTATTCCCTCCAGCACCGGATGACTCCTCTTAATGATGATCCTGTTCCATCCCATATGGGGGATTTTCAGCCGGACTTCGCCCGCGTTATAATCGGGAAATTTCTTTACCTCTCCCCGAACAAGACCCAGACAAACGGTTTCGTTCTCTTCGCTCCTGTCGAGAACGATCTGCGCTCCGAGACAGATTCCCAGGATCGGCTTGCCGGATAAAAACGCCTCTTTGATCACCCGGCCGATTCCCAGCTCCATGAGATCGCGCATGGCGCTCCCGGCAGCCCCGACCCCCGGGAACACAATTCTTTCGGCGGCCGCGATTTCCCGCGTATCCGCCGTAATGCGGCAGGATAATCCGAGTTTTTTGAGAGCGCGTTCCACGCTCCTCAGATTGCCGGCCTTATAATCTACAATCGCTATCATAGGAGTTGCATAAAATGCATTATGCCGCAGCGCCAGTCAAGAGCAAAAATCGTACCGGAGGATCGATGCTGTCGATTCCATGCAGGAGGGGAAGGACCGGACCGGACAGGCCGGGGGCGGATGATAACCCCGCCCCGGGCACTGCGGTGTTACATGATCGGCAGGTATTTCTTTATCTCGTATTCCGAAACGTGAACGCGGTAGCGGTCCCATTCGATTTTCTTGTTTTCGACGAACTTGTTGAAGATATGCTCCCCCAGGGCTTCGCGGACCAGCGCCGATTTCTCTACCAGACTGATCGCCTCATAGAGGTTCCCGGGAAGCTCATGGATTTTCTTTTTTCTGCGCTTCTCCGCGCTGAATTCGTAAATATCCTCTTCGATCGGCTCGGCCAAGGGGTATTTCATCTCGATCCCCTTGAGGCCCGCCGCCAGCATGACGGCAAAGGCGAGGTAAGGATTGCACGCCGGATCGGGCGAACGGAACTCGATTCTGGTCGCTTTTTCCTTGCCCGGCTTGTACATGGGAACCCTCACCAGCGTGGACCTGTTCCTCCTGGCCCAGGCGATATAAACCGGGGCCTCGAACCCCGGAACCAGTCGCTTGTAGGAATTTACCCACTGGTTCAGCACGGCCGTTATCTCCCGGGCATGCTTCATTATGCCGGCTATATAGTACTTGCCCACTTCCGAAAGATGGTATTTGTCCCGGGCGTCATAGAACGCATTACGTTTGCCCCTGAAAAGGGACTGATGGCAGTGCAGTCCGCTTCCGTTCTCCCCCAGGATCGGCTTGGGCATAAACGTGGCGTAATAGCCGTGCTGTCTCGCAACTTCCTTCACGACCATTCTGAGAGTGACCAGCTTGTCAGCCATCTTGAGCGCCTCATCGTAGCGCATATCGATCTCGTGCTGGCTGGGGGCGACTTCATGATGGCTGTACTCGATCTGAATTCCCATATCCTGGAGGGCAAAAATAGTGTCCCGCCTCAGATCGCTTCCCTTGTCCAGGGGCCGCGTATCGAAATAGCCTCCCTGATCGATGATGCGGGGTGCTTCATTACTCACGAAATAGAAGTATTCCGGCTCGGGACCGACGAAGTAAGTGTACCCTGATTCCGCCGCGCGCTTCAGCATCCTTTTCAGCACGTATCTGGGGTCGCCTTCGTAAGGCGATCCGTCCGGATTCAGAATGTCGCAGAACATCCTTCCGACCGGCCGCTCCGTTCCCCTCCAGGGGAGAAACTGGAACGTCGTCGGGTCCGGCTTGGCGATCATATCGCTTTCCTCGATCCTGGCGAAACCCTGGATCGAAGACCCGTCAAACCCCATGCCTTCAACAAGCCCCTCCTCAAGCTCGGAGGGGGTAACGGTAAAACTCTTCAAAATTCCCAATACGTCCACGAACCAGAACTGGATGAAGCTTACGTTCCTGTCCCTGATTATTTTCCGGACGTCTTCTACATTCTTGCAGACCATCACTGCCTCCTTCCATCCCGGAGCGTCTAAGGTAATAAAAATAAAGGCCGACCCGGCTTCCGGGAAGGCTACATGATTGTTGTTTTTTATCGTTTCTGTCAACATTTTTGTGGAGCCGGGGCGCGACATTATGAATCCCGGCGCTTTATGAAACCTCCTAAAAAGAAACTTGAGAAATCGCAGACTTTTGCTATATGCTAATTATTCGTTAATTTTTCAGCCCGCAAGGCTGAATCAAGGAGGCGGATGGAAATGGAAGAATATGGAACCTTTAAGGTCCGGTCGGGTCTCGCGGAGATGCTGAAAGGCGGAGCAATCATGGACGTGACCACTCCGGAGCAGGCCAAGATCGCGGAAGACGCGGGCGCCGTAGCGGTCATGGCCCTGGAAAGGGTCCCCGCAGATATCCGGGCGCAGGGGGGTGTCGCGCGGATGACGGATCCCGCCGTCATCCAAAGAATTATGGAGGCGGTAACGATCCCCGTCATGGCCAAAATCCGGATCGGCCATTTTGTCGAGGCGCAGATTCTTCAGGCAATAGGCATCGATTTCATCGACGAAAGCGAGGTGCTTACGCCCGCCGACGAGAAATATCACGTCCTTAAGTGGGAATTCAAAGTGCCGTTCGTCTGCGGCGCAATCAATCTCGGAGAAGCGCTGCGGAGAATCGGAGAGGGCGCGGCTATGATCCGGACAAAAGGCGAGGCCGGCACCGGCAACGTCGTGGAGGCAGTCCGACACATGCGCACGATTAACGATGAGATAGCCGGGCTTTCCGTGCTGCCGGAGCAGGAGCTCATGACCGAGGCAAAAAACATGGGGGCGCCCTACGAACTGGTCAAACTGATCGCAAAGGAACGCAAGCTCCCGGTAGTAAATTTTTCCGCCGGGGGCATCGCCACGCCGGCTGATGCCGCGCTCATGATGCAGCTGGGGGCGGACGGGATATTTGTCGGTTCGGGCATATTCAAATCGGAAGACCCCGCCAAGCGGGCGGCCGCGATTGTAAGGGCGGTTACGCATTTCCGGAATCCGGAGATCCTGCTGGAGGTGTCCAAGTCGCTCGGCTCGGCCATGACCGGTATCGAGATTTCGGATATCGAAAAAGGCAATCTCCTCCAGTTCAGGGGGAATTAAGGTGTTGGGCATTAGGCATTGGGTCTAGACGTTTTGGCGTAAGACTCTGGCGGCGGTTTTCGGGCTAAAAATCAGGTAAAAAACGAGAGGCAAGTAGCCGGTAGAAGTTTAGGTCGTTTCATTTGACAGGCTGTTCAGAAATGCCCAGATGCAAGGCGCGCGAGGACGGCAAGCGCAGCGTACTGATAGTACGTGAGCATTGCCGCCCGGAGCGCAACACAGCAGATGGGCGTTTATGGACAGCCTGACAGCTGGGAGGAGAAGATGAAGATCA
>JAQTPK010000053.1 GCA_028712885.1 Syntrophales bacterium
GTTCATGGAAGAATTGAAGATCGATCGGCTTTACGAAAAGAGGACGATAAAGACCTTCGATACTTCATTCAAGGATCCGGAAAAAGCCAAAGCCGCGGCGGAAAAAGCGGCGAAGGTCCTGACCGCTGCGGACATCGCCGATCATCCTTTGAAGGCCGATATGCAGGGTATCCTTGCCATTGGCGTGAGGGGGCTGGAGAATTACCCGGACGGCGCTTTCCATCCCTCCGAGACAATCACCCGGGCGGCGTACGCCATGATGGTGGAGGACATTCTGGTCAAGGTCACGGGCGATCAGGGCATTGCGACGAAATTCATCGGCAGCACCTCGCCCTTTCCGGACATGAGATCCGACCACCCTGCCTTTAATGCCGTCATGGTGGTCACTTCACGCGGCATTATGGAAGTGAAGGACTTCACGACGGGCGAGTTCAGCCCGTTGGGACCCGTTTCCGGCGCGGATGCCCTGCTGGTGATCCGCAAGATAAAAGAGGAGCTGAAATTCTTCTGAGAAACAGGCGTCAGGCGTCAGACTTTGGATTCTGGGCTGCTGAAGAAGAGCGCGCCCAATGTCCAGGGCGAATATTTGATTCAGGTCGGGGCGGCATGCGGCGTCATTTCTTGAGGCGAGATCCTGGCAGGTTTTGCCCGACGCCCAATGCATTATGCCCAAAGCCCAATTAGAGGTCATATGAAAAAAGCGGAAATGGCGGGTTCGTTCGAGCCGGGCAAAGTGGAGCAGAAATGGTACGATTTCTGGATGGAAAAAAATCTTTTCCGGGCGGAGGAGAAAAGCTCCCGAAAGCAGTTTTCCATCGTCATTCCTCCCCCCAATGTCACAGGTATGCTCCACATGGGACATGCCCTGAACAATACGCTCCAGGACATCATGATCAGGTTCAGAAGAATGCAGGGATTCAATACCCTGTGGATGCCGGGCACCGATCATGCCGGGATAGCCACCCAGAACGTGGTCGAGCAGGAGCTCGCCAGGAAGGGTATAACCCGCCATGACCTCGGCAGGGAAAAATTCATCGAGAAAGTCTGGGAATGGAAGGAAAAGTACGGAGGAGTCATCACCAATCAGCTCAAGCGGCTCGGATGCTCCTGCGACTGGTCGAGAGAGCGTTTTACAATGGACGAAGGCCTTTCCCGGGCCGTCCGCGAAGTGTTCGTCCGTCTTTATAAAGACGGGCTGGTTTACCAGGGAGATTACATTGTCAACTGGTGCCCGAGATGCCACACGGCCATCTCCGACCTGGAAGTTGAATTCAAGGAGGAAAAAAGCTGGCTGTGGCACATCCGGTATCCGTACGCTGAAGGCAAGGGAGAGATCGTGGTCGCCACAACCCGGCCCGAGACGATGCTGGGCGACACCGCCGTGGCGGTGAACCCGAAAGATCCCCGGTACAAGGACGTTGTCGGAAAATACGTCATCCTTCCGCTGGTAAACCGGAAGATACCCGTTATCGGAGATGATTACGTTACGATGGAGTTCGGATCGGGAGCCGTCAAGATCACCCCGGCCTGCGATCCGGCCGACTTCGCCATGGCGGAGCGGCACAGCCTGGAGGTCATAAAGATAATGGACGGCAGCGCCGTTATAAACGAGAACGGCGGGAAGTACCAGGGACAGGACAGGTATAAGGCGCGGGAGAATATCGTCCGCGATCTCGAGAAGGGGGGCTTCCTCGTCCGGACGGAGGCCTATACCCACAATATCGGCCAGTGCTACAGATGCAAAACAGATATCGAGCCTTTTGTCTCGAAGCAGTGGTTTGTGAAAATCAAGCCGCTGGCGAAAGCGGCCGTGGCCGCGGTGGTGAAGGGCCGCACGAAACTCGTTCCCGCCATGTGGGAAGGTACATATTTCGACTGGATGACCAACATCCGCGACTGGTGCATATCACGGCAGATCTGGTGGGGCCATAGAATCCCCGTCTGGTATTGCGACGACTGCCAGGAGGTGATCGTTTCCACCGACGAGCCCTCCGCGTGCACCAGGTGCAAGGGCGCGAAGCTCCGGCAGGAGGAGGACGTGCTCGATACGTGGTTCAGCTCCGCCCTCTGGCCGTTTTCGACCCTGGGCTGGCCGGAAAAGACCAACGACCTTAAAACGTTCTATCCGACCTCGCTCCTCATTACGGGTTTCGATATTCTGTTCTTCTGGGTGGCGCGGATGATGATGATGGGCCTTTATGTCATGAAAGACGTGCCCTTCAAGGATGTTTACCTGCATGCGCTTGTCCGGGACGAAAAAGGGGACAAGATGAGCAAGTCCAAGGGGAACATCATCGACCCGATCAAAATGATAGAGAAGTTCGGGGCGGACGCTTTCAGGTTCACCCTGGCGGCTTTCACGGCGCAGGGCAGGGATATCCGCATGTCGGAGGAGCGGATTGAAGGCTATCGTCATTTCATCAACAAGATCTGGAACGCGGCGAAGTTCTCCCTTATGAATCTCGAGGACTACCCTGACGACTACAAGCCGAAGCCGGCCGACTTTTCGCTGGCCGACCGCTGGATTCTCGACCGGCTGAATAACGCGGTCGCCGACGTAACCGGCCATCTGGATGAATACCGCTTCAACGACGCCGCGGGACGGATCTACCAGTTCATCTGGCACGAGTTCTGCGACTGGTACCTGGAGATGATCAAGCCGGCGCTTTACCGCAGCCAGGATATCCGCAGGAAGAGAGCGGCGCAGCATACCCTTGTCCAGGTGCTGAGGACGACGATCAAGCTGATGCATCCGTTCATGCCGTTCATGACGGAAGAGCTCTGGCAGAAATTCCGGAATGACGGCAGCTCCGTCATGGTGAGCGAATTCCCCGCTGCCGACGAGCGCGGTTTCGATCCGGATGCGGCAAGAGATATGGAAATCGTGATGGGTATCATCAGCGTCATCAGGAATATCCGGGGCGAAATGAATATCCTGCCCGCCAAGAAAGTCAGGACGGTCGTTTCCGTAAGCGACCCCGAAACGGTGCGGATGCTTTCCGAGTGGCAGGATTATATCGTGAATCTTGCCCGCCTGGAAACGATCTCCCTCGGGACGGAGCAGGAGGAGCCCAAGGGCGCCGCCACGGGAGTTTTCGGCCCGGCCAGGATATACGTAACGCTCGAAGGCGCGGTCGATCTGGCCGGAGAGCGGCAGAGACTGGAAAAGGAAATCGTCAAGGTATCAAAGGAGCTTGCCGCAGTTTCGAAGAAACTGAGCAATTCCGATTTCAAGCAGAAAGCCGCCGAGGCGGTGGTACGCAAAGAGGAATTGAAATTACAGGATCTCAAGGAAAAACTCGGGATTCTCGAAACGGCGGCGGAGAAGCTCAAAGCCATTTCAGCGTGATCCTTTCCATATGACTTCGATGCTCGAAACATCCGGTCTGCGCAATCTGATCCGGAGGGCCCTGGAAGAGGATATGGGTCCGGGAGACGTGACGACGGCCTCGGTCCTTACGGGAGAGGAAAAGGGCTCGGCCCTCGCGGTGGCCAAGGCGGAAATGGTGGTTGCCGGGATAGAGGTCTTCAAAGAGGTTTTTTTCACTCTGGATCCGGACATACGCTTTATCCGCAGCACGGTGGACGGGCAGGAGGCCGCCCCGGGAGAAGTCCTCGCCGAAGTATCCGGAAACCTTGCCAACATTCTTACGGCGGAGAGAACCGCCCTCAACATCCTGCAGAGGATGTGCGGCGTCGCCACGCATACAATGCGCTTTGCGGGGGAAATCCGCGGCACGCGCGCGAGGATTCTCGATACCAGGAAAACGATGCCCGGTCTTCGGATACTCGACAAGTTCGCCGTGCGTGTCGGGGGGGGATCCAATCACCGCATGGGACTTTTCGACGGCATCCTGATTAAAGACAATCACATTGCGGCGGCCGGGGGAATCTCCAAAGCCGTCGCCCGCGCGCGCCAGGGAGCTCCCCATACCCTCAAAATAGAGGTCGAGGCCGGGAACATCCAGGAAGTGAAGGAAGCAGCAGCGGCGGGAGCGGACATAATCATGCTGGATAATATGGATCTCGAAGAAATGAGGGAAGCCGTGCGCCTGATAGAAGGGCGAGCCCTGACGGAGGCTTCGGGCAACGTAAATCTCTCCAACGTGAAGCGCATTGCGGAAACAGGGGTGGATTTCATCTCTGTCGGGGCGATTACTCATTCGGCGCCGGCTGCCGATATATCGCTCAAGATCCGATAATGGATATAAATAAACTGAATCGGGCCCTCTCCGGCGGGATGTTTGCAAACCGGATTGTTTTTCTGCCGGAAACGGATTCTACAAACGACCGGGCGGCCGCGCTTGCCGTGCAGGGAGCGGAGGAAGGCACTGTCGTATTCGCGGAATCCCAGCGCGGCGGAAAAGGCCGCCTCGGCAGGAAGTGGCATTCTCCGCCGGGAGTTAACCTCTACTTTTCCATGGTATTGAGGCCTGCGATCGCGCCTGCGCGCGCCGCGGGGCTGACCATCGTCGCCGGCGTCGCTGCGGCGGAAGCACTGCCGCTTTTCTGTCCCTCTCCCATCGAGCTTAAATGGCCCAATGATATCCTCGCCGGCGGTAAGAAAGTGTGCGGCATTCTGACGGAGATGAGGCACTCCGGGGGGGATATCGGCCACGTCGTTATAGGCATAGGCGTGAACGTCAATATCCGCAGTGTGCAGTTGGATGAAGAGATCCGCAGCCGGGCGACCTCGCTGAGGGAAGAGTCGGGCCGGAAAATTTCCCGGGAGGATCTGGCGGCCGCCATCCTGATCCGGTTTGAGGAATGGTACCGGGTTTTCCTGGCGGAGGGATTCGAGCCTGTCAGGAAGGAATGGATCCGGAAATCGGGAATGACAGGGCGGCGCGTCCGGGTTGTTATGAGGAACGGCGTCAGGGAAGGCACGGTGACAGGAATGGATGAAAACGGCGTCCTTCTGCTTGCCGCCGAGGGTTCGGGTCCCATAGAGATCATATCGGGGGATGTGGAACCGGTAAGCGGCGAGGAGTGAAGAGTAAAAAGTGAAATGTAAAAGTAAAAGGTTCAGCAAAGAGTGAAAAGTAAAAAGTTAAAAGTGAAAAATAAAAAGCGAAAAGCAGCGGCGGGTACCTGATCCCTGACTTTTTACCTTTTACTTTTTACTCTTTACTGAACGGGAGGTCCATTGATGCTGCTGGTCATAGATGTGGGAAACACAAATACCGTCCTCGGGTTGTATGACGGAGAGAAGCTGCTGCACAGCTGGCGGATCAGGACGGTCGCGGACCATACCGCTGACGAGTACGGAATTCTGGTTTTCAATCTTTACAATACGGTGAAAGTCAGCTCCAAATCGGTAAACGACATCATCATTTCCTGCGTGGTTCCTCCCATGCTGAACATCCTGGAGCCGCTATGCCGGAAATACTTCAATATCAAGCCGATCATCGTCGGTCCTGGTATCAAGACGGGTATGCCGATTTTCTACGATAATCCGAAAGAAGTCGGGGCCGATCGGATCGTGAACGCGGTGGCGGGGTACGAGAAATACAAACAGGAATTGATCATCGTTGACTTCGGGACCGCGACGACTTTCGACTACGTTTCGAAAAAAGGCGAGTATATGGGCGGGTGTATTACGCCCGGGATTACCATCTCGAGCGAAGCCCTCTTCGAAAAGGCGTCGAAGCTCCCCCGCGTCGAATTCAGCCGTCCGAAAAACGTCATCGCCAAGGATACCGTGAGCAGCATGCAGGCCGGAATAATGTTCGGATACGCGGGTCTCGTGGACGGCATAGTCGAGCGGATGAAGGCGGAAGTGAAATCAAATCCGAAGGTGGTCGCAACAGGCGGTCTCGCGCGGATAATCGCTCCCGAGACAAGGAGCATCGAAGTCGTTGACGAAATGTTGACGCTGGAGGGATTAAGGATAATTTACCTGAAAAATAAAAACTGAAAAGCTCGGACTCGGACGCTCGAAATTCGCTTATATTCACTAAGGCCGGACCAGTTCAGCCCATTCCCTGATCGCCGCGAGGGCCCTGTCTGCGCGCGCCTGTCCTCGCAGTCTCCTGGGGACCTTCCCGGGAAGCGGAGGTAAAAGACCGAAATTCACATTCATGGGTTGAAAACGGGCGGGATCCGCGGAAACGAGGTATTCCACCAGGGACCCCAGCGCCGTCTCCCGCGGCGGGCGGGGCGGAACCCGGCCATGCACAAGAAACGAAATATTGATTCCGGCGAGAAGCCCCATTGCCGTTGACTCCACGTAGCCTTCCACCCCGGTAATCTGCCCCGCCAGCAGGACCTTCGGCTGCCCTTTGATCTGAAGCGTATCGAGCAGCACGGCGGGAGCGTTCACGAATGTATTGCGATGAATGCTTCCGTAGCGGAGGAATTCGGCCTTCTCCAGCCCGGGAATCATGCGCATGACTCTTTCCTGCTCCGGCCGGGCCAGCTTGGTCTGAAATCCCACCATGTTGTAAAACGTCATTTCCCGGTTCTCCGGGCGGAGCTGCACAACGGCATAGGGCTGTCTGCCGGTTGCGGGATCGACGAGGCCGACCGGCTTCATCGGTCCGTGCAGGAGAGTATCCCTGCCTCTGGCCGCCATTACTTCGATGGGAAGGCAGCTCTCGAAAAATTTCGGATCTTCAAAATCCAGCAGCGGCGTTTCACGGGCGCCGCGCACGGCGTTCCAGAAGTTTTCATATTGTTCCCTGTCCAGGGGACAGTTCAGGTAATCGGCGCTTCCCCTGCCGTAACGCGAAGCGCGGAAGACCTTGCCGTGGTCGATGGAGCCTGCGTCGACTATGGGTGAAATGGCATCGTAAAAGGAAAGATGTCCGCGCCCGAGGAGCGCCTCCAGGCCGGCCGAAAGGGAATCGGAGGTGAGGGGCCCCGAGGCGATAATCGTCCAGGAATCCCCGGGTATCTCTTTCCCTTCCTGCCGGGCGATATTCAAGCCTTCCATGGCCGCCAGCTTATTCTCCACCGCTTCGGAAAAGAGCAGGCGGTCGACCGCAAGCGCCTTCCCGGCCGGCACGGTGTTTTCATCGGCCGCTTTCATGATCAGGGATCCCAGCAGGCGAAGCTCCTCCTTCAGCAGGCCGGGCGCGTCTTCCACTGAATTGGAGCGCAGGGAATTGCTGCAGACGAGTTCTGCGAGAAGAGGACTGCGGTGGGCGGGACTGTACTTCCCGGGCTTCATCTCATACAGCGTCACGGCTGTTTCACGCCGGAGGAGCTGCCATGCCGCCTCGCACCCGGCGAGCCCCCCGCCGATGATAATCACGTGGTCTTTCATTCTGCATGTTCCCGGGATTTTGGAAGGGCATTATGATGACTTGCGCTCCGGCGCGCAAGCATTTTTACGACGCATGTCTCAGGGGACAAGTTCACGGGGAAGGTGTCTGGATTCCGGCTTTCGCCGGAATGACATTTCCAAACACTTTACGCCTTACGCTTTACTCCTCACCGCTTACTCCTTACGCCTCGCGATTGCGGGTTGATTACTGCCGCGATTCCTTGAATTTGCAGTCTTTTCTGATACAGGCGACGGTCTTCCCCTTGCGGCTGAATTTTTCCACGATGAAGGGGGCGCCGCAGGAGGGACACTTTTCCGCTACCGGACGGTCCCAGATCGCGAAATTACAGTCCGGGTATTTCGTGCAGCCGAAGAAAACTTTTCCTTTTCTGGTTCGTTTTTCCGTAATTTCCCCTGCGCAGCCTTCTTCCGGGCAGGAAATTCCAATGGTGACAGGCTGCGTGTTGCGGCACTCCGGGTAGCGCCTGCAGCCGAGGAAAGCGCCGAAGCGCCCCCTTTTAACGACCATCCTGTCCCCGCATTCGCTGCAGACGATGTCGGTCACCTCCGACTCCACCTTGTTTATCTTCCCGTTTTCATCCTGGACGAAATTCTTGGTGTTCTTGCATTCCGGGTAATTGGAGCAGGCGATGAAGCGGCCGTTCCGTCCCCATTTGATCACCATCGCGGACCCGCATTTCTCGCACACGATGTCGGTGGGAGTCTCCTCGGTCTTGATATTTCGCATCTGCTTGCGGGCCTTTTCCAGGTCCGCTTCGAAGGGTTCATAGAAGCTCTGCAGCATGGCCGTCCGCTGGAGCTTTCCCTCCTCGATCTTATCGAGCTGGTCCTCGAGGGAAGCGGTGAATTCAACGTCGAGGACTTGCGGAAAGTTCTGGACCAGCAGGTCCGTGACGATTGCGCCCAGTTCCGTGGGGTGGAAGCGGCCCGCTTCGAGCTTGGCGTAATCGCGGTCCTGGATAGTGCTCAGGATCTGGGCGTAAGTGCTGGGGCGCCCGATCCCTTTTTCTTCCAGCTCCTTTACCAGCGTGGCTTCAGTGAAGCGGGGCGGAGGCTCCGTAAACTTCTGATCGGCGGAAAGGGAAAGCAGCTTCAGCCTCTCCCCTTTTTTCACCTCAGGCAGCTGGTTCGGCTGTTCGCCTTCTTCTCCGTTCTCATCCTTGCCTTCCATGTAGACCGCCGTGAAACCGGGAAATTTCATGATTGAACCCTGCGCGCGAAGCAGGAGATCGCCCGCGGCAACGTCAATGGTCGTCTGGTCGAAAACGGCGGGGTTCATCTGGCTCGCCACGAAGCGGTTCCAGATGAGCTGGTAAAGGCGGAACTGATCGCTGGTGGCGAACTCCTTTATGTCTTTCGGCTGATAGACAAGGGCTGCGGGGCGGATCGCCTCGTGTGCGTCCTGGATTTTTCCGCTGGTCTTGAAAATGCGCGGCTTGGCCGGGAGGAGGTCCGGACCGTAATTGTCCCTGATGAAAGCGCGCACCTGCTGCAGCGCCTCGCCGGCGATCCGCACGGAATCGGTGCGCATGTACGTGATCAGGCCGACCGGGCCCTCCTCCCCCAGCTCGATCCCTTCATAGAGCTGCTGGGCGACGTTCATCGTCTTCTTCGCGGAAAACCTCAGCTTGCGCGAGGCCTCCTGCTGCAGCTTGCTTGTGGTGAACGGGGGGGAAGGATTCCGCTTGGTTTCCTTTCTTTCTATTTCGGCGACGATGAATTCCGCCGTTTCGAGCTGCTTGCGGATCGCCTCCGCCTCTTTCCCGCTCCCCACCCTGGATTTCTTCTGGCGGATCTTGATCAGCTTCGCCCGGAACGGAGGAGGATTTGTCCCCTCCAGATCGGCCGCTATGTTCCAGTATTCCTCGGAGACGAACTTCTTTATCTGCTCCTCGCGCTCGCAGATGAGGCGCACCGCAACGGACTGCACCCTCCCGGCGCTCAGTCCTCTCTTGACCTTGTCCCACAATATCGGACTGATCTGGTATCCGACCAGCCGATCGAGAATGCGCCGCGTCTGCTGGGCCTCGTACTTGTCGAAGTCCAGCTGCTGCGGGTTTTCAATTGCGTAGAGCATTGTATTGCGGGTGAGATCGTTGAAAAGAACCCGGAAGATCTTCTTTTCTCCCTTGCCGATCTCGTCGGCTATATGCCAGGCTATCGCTTCCCCTTCCCGGTCCGGGTCCGGAGCGAGGTAAATGATGTCGGCGCGCTTCGCGGCGCTTTTAAGTTCGGAGATGACCTTCTTTTTTGTTTCGATAGTATCATAGGTCGGCTCAAAGTGGTTTTCGATATCTATCCCGAGCTTGCTTTTGGGAAGATCCTTGATATGGCCTACCGAAGCGCGGACATCGAAGTCCGATCCGAGGTACTTCTTTATCGTTTTAACCTTGGTTGGCGACTCTACAATAATAAGGGATTGTGCCATCAAACATCTCCGCAGAATTAATTATTTTATCATATCGGCACGCGTTTCCATATGCTTTACAGCGCCCGCCGCTTAAGGATAAATCGTTTGCCCGGCAGTTGATCGATGAACCCGCCGAGCTCAAGATGCATCAGGACCGACAGGACGTCGGGGGGCCTGAGGCCGGATTTCGATATTATTGAGTCTATTTCTGAAGGTTTTTCGGAGATCAGCTCCAGCACCTTCCTTTCCGTTCCCTCGAGTTTTCTCCGATCCGGGGATTTTCGTATTTCCGTTGTTTCCGCCTTCATTGCCCGGGAATGCAGCTCATCGCCCGCGGCAAAGAGCCGGGCCTGCATGGGGGCTGTCATCTGGGGGAAAATCTCTTCGAGCACGTCGCCGGCGCCCTCGACGAGCTTTGCCCCCTGGCGAAGCAGATAATGAGCGCCCCTCGACACGGGAGAATCGATGCTTCCCGGCACCGCGAATACCTCCCGGCCCTGTTCGAGGGCGCAGCCCGCGGTTATCAGCGACCCGCTCTTCTCCCCCGCCTCCACTACGACGGTCCCGAGCGAAAGCCCGCTGATGATCCTGTTTCTGGACGGAAAATGCTGCGCCAGCGGCCGGGTTCCCGGGGGAAATTCCGAAATAACGGCTCCCCGGGAGGCGATCTCGTTAAAGAGCTCTTCGTTTTCGGGCGGATAAATCACATCCAGGCCGGATCCGAGGACTGCGATCGTTCTTCCCCCGCCGGCCAGGGCTCCCCGGTGCGCGGCGGTATCGATTCCCCTCGCCATCCCGCTTGCCACGGTCAATCCGCTCATGACAAGATCGCGGGAAAGACTGAAAGTGGTCTGTTTGCCGTACGCCGACGCCCGCCGCGATCCCACAATGGCGATGCATGGCTCATTTTCCAGCAGACTGCCCCTGGCATACAGGACAGCCGGATAATTATGGATATTGCGGAGCGCCCGCGGATAAAATGCGTCCTCCGGGGTCAGTATTTCCATCCCGGCATTCCCCGCTGATTCCACTTCCCTGACGATCGATTCCCAATTCCGGAACGATCGGATATTTTTCGCCAATTCAGGACTGATGCGTCCGGCCCGCGCGAGATCTTTCTCAGGCCGCCGGAACACTTCCTCCGGAGACCCGAACGCTTCTACGAGCCGGCTGAGGGCTGCGTTTCCCATTCCCGTTATGGAACGAAGCGCAATCCAGAATTTGGCGGATTCTTTCAATTCCTTTGAATGCGACCTCTATATCTGTAATTAAAGTTTCCTTGCCAAAAAGGGAAATATAAAATACAAAACTATCCCGATTTTTCCGGAGAGTGTCAAGTCATTTTCCGATTGAAAAGAGATTTGATGAATCGATATGAAGATTTCCGTGCTTGGAGCAGGACAGGAGACCTGTAGAGAATGTTGAAAAAACTGGCGCTTTTTGCGGCGGTGCTCGTTTTCGGGGCGGCTGCCGCCCCGGCTTCGGCGGAGCTGGAGATTTCACCTTGCGAGATCAGGTTAGGGGCGGTTCAGCCCGGGGGCGTGATGAAGAAGGGGTTGATTTCTTTGAGAAAAGAAGATCCCGGGTACTTCCTGCTGGAAATCCGGGAGCCGGCCGGGTGGAAAAGGGCCACGGACCAGAGGAGGTCGCCGGTGGCGGACTTCCGGGAGGAAGTTACCGTTACGATTGCCGCCGTCCGGATTCCGTCCGATGCAAAGAAAACGGAAAACATGGAAGGCCGGGAAAAGCAGGGCCCGGAAAAGCAGGGTCCGGAAAAGCAGGGTATGGATAAGCAGGGGGCCGGGGAGCCTCTCTACGGCGTCCTTATGACATTTGAATCGAGGCAGGGCCTGTTCGAATTTACCCGGGTCCTGCCGGCGGGCGCATACAGGGAGACCGTCAGGTTCCGGTCGGACGGCGATTTCCGGGACGCGGCCGTACTTTTCAGCATCGGGAACGGGGGGGAGCCTGTACTGTCAATAGAGCCGTTCGGCATCGATTTCGGAACGGTGGATAACGATCACACGCTTTCGGGCCGGTTCAGGATCAGCAACGCGGGCCCGGGAATGCTCCACTGGAAAATAAGGTCGCCGGGAAGACCGCGCGATGCAGGCAGGTTTGTCTCCCTCCAGAGCGGAGAAAGCAGGGGCAGGGGGGAGTATTCGGTGCCCAAAAAACTACTGGAAGCCGTCAATCTGCAGGGGGCGTGGTTGGAAAGGGACGGATATCCCTTGTCTCCCAGGGAGGGAGGAAGCCTGACGTTTTCTTTCATCGGTACGGCCGCGGTGGTCTTTTTCGGCACTGATTTCAATTACGGGGGCCTCTCCGTACTCCTGGACGGGCGGCCCGCCGGCGAAGCCGATGCCTATTCGCCCGTCCGGGGCCGGGCGGAGATCCGGGTCCAGGCCGGAGAGACGGATGCTCAGCACGTGCTCCAGATTGAAGCGAAGGGGAGGCCGGTCGATATCGAAGGGATCAGGATCATGGGGAATGAATATATCCATCCTCCCCCCGGCTGGGTCAGGATATTCCCCGATTCCGGAACCACTTCGAGCGAAACGGATTACATCAACATACAGGCGCATACGGACAGGCTGGGCCCCGGTCATTATGCGGACAATATCCTTATTGATTCAAACGGAGGACAGGTCCTGCTCGATATTTCGGTGAATGTTACACGCGGGAAGGGGTCCCGGGAAATCGCCGTCTACAGGTACGAGAGGGGAACGGACCAGCTCTTCACGTGGGATCCGGAGCGGGAGGACCCGGCCAAAATCAGGCCGTACCGGAGGAAGGGGTTGGCTTTCCGCCTCTTCAGGGAAGACGTCCACGGCACACGGCCCCTCTACAGATGGTACAATGCTTCCCGGGGCGACCATTTCTATTCGAGCGAGCCGGGGAAAGAGCCTCCCGGCTACGTCCTGGAGGGTTCGATCGGCAATATCGGCAGCTCCAGGCTCCCCGGCACGCGGGAGCTTTATTACTGGCGCCATAGCTCGAAAGGACGGCACTACTTCACCACCGAGTCGAAAAGACCGGACCTCATAAAAAGGGGATATCGCTACCTCGGGATTGTGGGGTATGTGAAATAGGCGTTGGGCGTTGGGTATTGGGGCAGGAAGGCGGGAAAAGCGGGAAAAGGTCTGTTGGGTCTGTCGGGTCCATTGCGTCCGTTGCGTCAACGAATTGGGCCGATCTATCTAAATAAAACCCCTTACTCCTTACACCTCACGGTCTTTGGACTTCGGATTTCGGATTTGTTTGGGTCATCCTGAGCCGGCCGAAGGATGGGATTTGGGATTTAACCCCCGTGCACCCGGAAATGGAATTTACTGAGAAGGAAAAGCGTGGCATAATTTAAGGCCAGCCTTGTCTTGACAAAGGCGGGAAAAACTTTTAAATTCTCCTTTTCATAGACATATGCGCCTGTAGCTCAGCTGGATAGAGCAACGGACTTCTAATCCGTAGGTCCCGGGTTCGAATCCCTGCAGGCGTACCATAAATATTAATAGCTTAGGACGAATAGTCCTAAGCTATTTTTGCTTTAGTGGCTTTATAGGTGTCTAACGGGCGGGAGCTGAACGTATACCAACTCGAGCTGCGAAGACCGCGGTTTGTAGGCTTTCTCTTCCTGTCCGATGCTAACATTTATCTTGCATAGTAACATTTAAAATGTTAGCATGCAGAAAAATGTTAGCAAAGAACCCATGGACGAGCGACTAAAGGAGCTGAACCGTTATCTGAGCAAGATTCTTGGCATAAATGTCCAGCCTAAAGAATGGCAGGATAACGCCAGGCTTTCGTTTCATCTCCGGAGTCTTTATTCCTTCGTGACTCTTTCTATTCTGAATACTCCGTGCCTTCTCATCCTGCCAAAAGAAAAGAAGGAGGCAGGACCCGCGGAAATCGCCAAGCACATCGAACAGATTCGCCGCAAATGGGATGGCCAGGTGATATACCTTCACGATATCGTGTCCGCATACAACAGGAACCGGCTTATCGAGCATAGGATCAATTTTGTGATTCCCGGCAAACAGATGTATCTTCCCGTACTGGCGCTTGATCTCAGGGAGCATTTCAATCAGGCGCGGGATAACCCTGAAAAATTCACCAAGGCCACGCAACTGGCAGTGCTTTATATGCTGATAAACGGCGTTCGTCATCATTATACACCCTCAAATCTTGCGCAGCGGCTGGGCTACACGCTCATGTCCATGACCAGGGCCTTCCGTGAAATTGAATCGCTCGGTCTCGCGGATATCCCGAAGAAGGGGCGGGAACTTTTTCTGGTGTTCCAGTACGACAAAAAATCCCTATGGGAAAAAGCATTAGAATACATGCAGTCCCCCGTGAGAAAGCGTGCGTGGGCATATCCGCCCACAATGAAACACTGGCGAGGATTGACCGCGGGTCTTTCCGCCCTGGCCGAATATTCCATGCTGGCTGCGCCTCCTAACCCTGTGGCGGCCGTCAGCCTTTCTGAATGGCGTCTCATGAAAAAATCTGATCTCCTCGAGCTACAGGTCCGGGAGCCAGATGCGCACAATATCGAGATATGGAGCTACGTCCCCCAAATTCTGGCCGGGGAGAACGCCGCCCTCGTCGATCGTTTTTCGCTATATCTGACGCTGAAAGATGATCCGGATGAACGGGTTCAGGCCGCACTCGAGAAGATGATGGAGGAAAACGAGTGGTAAAGGGACTGCACATCTTCAGGGATCATTTCGCACCGTTTGCGAACCAATACGTTCTGATCGGAGGGACAGCGTGCGACCTGGCAATGGAAAGCGCCGCCCTTCAATTCAGGGCTACCAAGGATCTCGATATCGTCCTTTGCGTCGAGACCATCAGCGCCGATTTCATCCGGGCATTCTGGGATTTTGTGCTGACCAAAGGGAAGTATCGGATTGCCGAGACAAGTACCGGGCAGAAGCGGTTTTATCGCTTCACGAACCCCGAGGATAAATCATTCCCGGTAATGCTGGAACTGTTCTCTCGCGTCCCGGATCTCTTGACCGTCCGCAAAGGGGCGCATCTCACACCAATCCCCATGAGTGAGGATCTGTCCAGTCTTTCCGCCATCCTCCTGGATGATGACTACTACGGGTTCATCCATTCATCCAAGCAAGTAATCGAAGGGTTATCCGTCGTCGGCCCGGGCTGCCTCATTCCCCTGAAAGCAAAAGCCTGGCTTGACCTCTCCCGACTACGTGAGGGCGGCGCACAGATCCACAAGGCCGACATTCTCAAGCACAGAAACGATGTCTTCCGATTGTTCCCTATCCTGGACCCGGAGCCGAAAATAGCTCTTCCAAGTGCCGTCCATTCCGATTTTCGCGATTTTCTCGAAATCGTCGAGAAGGAAGGCTCTGTTGACCTGAAAGCGCTCGGGCTGAAAAGATTCCAATTAGAGGAAGTGCTGCAGGACTTGCGTTCTATATACGGAATTTCTTAACATCCTTCCTCGAGATCACTGACTATCGTAGAGCGGGGGACGAGAGAAATCCTTTTCCCACATTGTTCGCCTTAACTTTCACGAACATTTGTAAGGCCATGAAACTACATCCAAAACGCCAAAATTTCGGTTCGAAATTTTTTTCAGATCTTATCTTATTTCTCAATGCACACGGATGAGTATGAAGGAGAGATTTCCTTACGAGAGTTATATAAAGTTATATGGACTTATACAATATTTTTGTTATAACACCGTATAACTTTGTATAAGTTCGTAAGTGAGCGAAATTAAGAATCTTTTTTTACCGAGTTCCGGCCCGGCAGTACCCGGAGACCTCGGGTGGGGAGGGAGCTTCCATTGAATGTGATAGATACTAACATTTCAAATGTAAGCATGCAGAAAAAATGTTAGTATCTGGCGACATTCGCCAAACCTTCAATGGTCGTTACTGTATATCGAACGAGCAAGATCGCAAGTATTGGAGGGCGGGATCATGAAGGTGTTTTACGATCCTGAAGTGGACGTACTTCGCATCCTCTTCAGCAATAGCCCTGTCGAGGAGAGTGACGAGGACAAGCCCCGTGTAATCATAGATTACGATGTGGATGGGAACATCGTGGGCTTGGAGGCGTCCCAACGGGTGGAAAATCCCCGTTGACGAAAATTAGAATCGGGGTCAGAAGCTGTTGATAGCCCCCGTGAGGAGAATGAGCATGAAAAAGGAATTTACGGTCATCATCGAACATGATGAAGAGGGTTTTTTCGTGTCAGAGGTGCCGAGGCTGCCTGGCTGCCATACGCAGGCAAAATCCTTGGACGCCTTGCTTGAAAGGACACGGGAAGCAATTGCCCTTTATCTTGAGGTTCGTAACGGCACGGCGCTCGCGCAGAAGCGCATTGACAGTATAGACTAATTGGTAAGTGCCAAGACATCGTAGACAGAAAAATGTGCCACGACATCGTAGACAAAGTTCTTTGACAATCGAATAGCTATCTAGCCATTTCATGGACACCTGAAACAATTCTGGAGGTGTTCATGAAAGATGAAGACAAGCGGCAGCGGCTCTTGGCCGTGCAGCGATTCCAAAGCGGTGAAAGCCCTGAGTCAATTTGTACCTCCCTCGGCAAGTCAAGGGCTTGGTTGTATAAATGGGTCAATCGTTATGCTGATGGGGATACGACGTGGAGCGAAAGCCGATCCCGACGACCACTCAGTACATCCCATTACACCTCGGCGGAGGTTGTGGAGATCGTTAAGATGATTCGTCTAAATCTCTACAACCAAGACTTGTTCTGCGGCGCTCAGGCCATTCGCTGGGAGATGGAAGATCTTGGCGTAGAACCATTGCCTTCCGTCAGAACCATCAACCG
>JAQTPK010000088.1 GCA_028712885.1 Syntrophales bacterium
TGAGAGGTTGAGAAGTTAGGAGACTTTTATCCTCTCAAGTATGATTTATGCCCGGTCGGGTTCTCCAATCCGATCGGGTTTTTTTATCTGACTGAATCGGCACCCGGAGCTTTTGTCCTGCGCCTGCCTAATGATCTAAGCGCCTCTCTGTATGATGAACCGTGAACCGGGAGCTTAAGTGAGCTCTTCCGGAAAACCAGGGACACTTCCCGTATTTTCCGATCCAAGCGTGCCGGAAATAAAAATATGGGGAGTGTCCCTGGTTTTTGCCAGAAACATGAAAATATGGGTAGTGTCCCTGATTTCCGTATATCTCGCAGATCCCGCCGCCTGATGCCCGAATCCCAAACATGATGTCTCCCCGCATGTTGAATGATTGACAATGGGAGAAAAAATCTCTAAGGTTATTATATCCGTTCATGTCCGGCTTTTCCCTTTCAATACGCTCGCGTTCAATGCAGGTAAATTAGAATACCGGCTTCCCGCCCACTCCGCAGCGGTCCGCCCCGGATCGCTCTCTGAATGAAATTTATCCCCGAGGGCCGGGTTCAGGTCCGAGTAGATGGGGCGGGTGTTGCCTGCATCGTTCTGTCCCGGAATTACAGAGCGGAAAACCCCTTCAAGAAATCAGCATGAAACCGGAATCGCCTCTCCGAAGAATGCCGGTTGGCGCGGAAATCACGCCGGCGGGAGTACATTTTCGGGTCTGGGCGCCTGCAAGAAAAAAGGTTCAGGTCGCCGTTGAATCCGTTCCCGGCCGAAAATCCGATTCCCTCCTGGTTGAGCTTGTATCCGAAAAGGACGGATATTTTTCCGGAACCGTTGAAAGTATTCCAGCCGGAACGCTTTACCGGTTCAAACTCGACAATGAAGAAAATTTATTCCCCGACCCCGCCTCCCGTTTTCAGCCCGAAGGACCGCACGGACCCTCTGAAATTGTAGATCCCGGGACGTTCGCCTGGACGGACGCGGGCTGGGAAGGCGTGCGCCTGGAAAATCAGATCATATATGAGATGCATATCGGAACCTATACGCCGGAAGGGACCTGGAAGGCGGCCCTGGAACAGCTTCCCGCCATCGCCGAGACGGGCATAACACTGCTGGAGATCATGCCGGTCGCGGAGTTCCCGGGGGCTTTCGGATGGGGCTACGACGGCGTGAATCTTTTCGCGCCCTATCACTTTTACGGACGGCCGGATGATTTCCGTCGATTCGTGGACCGCGCCCACTCTCTCGGCCTCGGCGTCATTCTGGATATCGTATACAATCATCTGGGCCCGGACGGAAACTATCTCGGCCAGTTCTCGAGAGAGTATTTCACTGACCGGTACGTCTGCGAGTGGGGCGAAGCGATAAATTTCGATGGAGAGCATGCCGGTCCCGTCCGCGAATATTATCTTGCCAATGCGGCATACTGGATCCGGGAATTTCATCTGGATGGATTCCGCCTGGACGCGACGCAGCAGATTTTCGACGCCTCGGACGACCATATCCTGGCCGCTTTGGCGCGAAGCTCCCGGGCGGCTGCGGCCGGCAGGAAAATCCTCCTGATCGCCGAAAATGAAATCCAGGACACCCGCCTTATCCGTCCCCCGGAGGAGGGAGGATTCGGCCTGGATGCCGTCTGGAATGACGATTTTCACCACAGCGCCGTTGTCGCCATGACGGGCAAGAATGAGGCGTACTACACGGATTACCGCGGCATGCCCCAGGAATTCATTTCCTGCGCCAAGTACGGCTATCTTTACCAGGGCCAGCTGTATTTCTGGCAGAAGAGTTACCGCGGAACCCCGACCCGGGGAATCGATGCGATCCATTTCGTGAACTACATCCAGAACCATGACCAGATTGCCAATTCCGGGCGGGGATACCGGGTCCAGAAATTGTCCAGTCCCGGACTCTTCCGCGCGTTCACCGCCCTCATGATCCTCATGCCGGGGATTCCCCTTCTCTTCCAGGGGCAGGAATTCGCCGCCTCCTCTCCTTTTCTCTTCTTCGCGGACCACGAAGAAAACCTTGCGGGGCTGGTGGCGAAAGGACGGGCGGAATTCCTGGGCCAGTTCCGGAGCCTCAGCCGGCCCGAAGTGCAGAAGCGGCTGGCGGCGCCTTCCGCTGAGGCGACCTTCAGAAATTCGAAGCTCGATCTCCGCGAGCGCGCAGCGAATGAGGAATCGTACGCCATGCACCGGGACCTGATCCGTTTGCGCAAGGAGGATCCGGTCATCCGCCGCGCCGATGTCGACGGCGCGGTCCTGTCGCGTAATTCTTTCGTCCTGCGCTTTTTCAGTCCCCGGGAATGCTATCCTGAAGGAGACCGCCTGCTCGTCGTCAATCTCGGGCGCGACCTCCCCTTCTGCCCCGCCCCCGAACCGCTCATAGCGCACCCCGGAAACTGCCGGTGGGCCATTCTCTGGTCAAGCGAGGACCCCCTCTACGGCGGAACCGGAACTCCCCCGCTGCAGACGGAGGAAGGGTGGTTCATCCCGGCGCGTTCGGCGATCCTGCTCTTTCCCGAAAAATCATGAGAGAAGACCTGGTACGCATTATCTCGTGCGAAGATGCAGCCGATCCCTCTTTCCTCAACAAAGAATGGCTGGTGACGAACGGCCTGGGAGGATACGCGTCCTGCACGCTTGCGGGCATTCTGACGCGCCGTTATCACGGTTACCTGATCGCGTCGCTTCCCAACCCGTGCGGCCGCATGGTCGTCCTGAACCAGGTAATTGAGCGGATCTTCTTTGATGACGGAGCTTCCGTCCAGCTCAATGCCGAGGAGAGCTCTTCCGGTCCTCTGCAGATGAACGGCAGCCGTTATCTTTCCCAATTCCGGCTCGAAGCCGGACTTCCCGTCTGGAGATACGAAATCAACGGAACGATCCTGGAAAAAAGAGTACTCATGCCGTACAGGCACAATACGGTGCATCTGGTATACGGTCTCAGTGGCGGGGACGGAAAAGTCCGCCTGGAGCTTCGGCCCTGTCTGAATTTCCGGAGGCACGACGAGCCGGTCAGCAGATCGCCCAGGAAGCCCTATGTCCTGAGCATGGCGGAGGATACGGTTGAGATAAGCGCGGGGGCCGATATGCCCCGCTTGAAGCTGATGGCGGCCGATTCGAAATCCTCGTTCATGGCGGATTCCAGGCGGTACGGCGGGGTGATCTACCGGAGGGAGGAAAGCAGGGGGTATGAATCGAGAGGCGAGCTGTGGAGTCCGGGGAGCTTTTTCCTGGATCTCCGCCGCGGCGGGAGCGCGGCGCTGATCGCTTCGACCGAGGAATGGACCGTCATCAGGGCATTGGATCCGCAGTACGTGTCCTGGGCCGAGAGGGAGCGCCGCTTTCGCCTTATCTCCCTTGCCGGGCCGGAGGCCGGGAAAGGATTCGGGGCGGAGCTCGTTCTGGCGGCGGACCAGTTCATCGTCGAACCGGCCGAAAGAATCGAGGACACGGCGTTTGCGCGCGCAGCCGGCGACGAGGCATGCACCGCTATCGCCGGGTATCACTGGTTCACCGACTGGGGAAGGGATACCATGATCGGCCTGGAGGGGCTGACGCTCGCCACAGGCAGGCACAGGGAGGCCGGCTGGATTATCCGTACCTTTGCGCGCTACGTGCGTGACGGGCTGATCCCGAATATGTTCCCGGAGGGAGAAAGCGGCGGGCTTTACAATACGGCGGACGCAACGCTCTGGTATTTTCATGCAATCTCCCGTTACCTGGAGTTCACAAACGACCGGATGACGTTGAAGGCCCTGCTCCCGAGACTGGCCGAAATAATCGGGCGGCATATGG
>JAQTPK010000054.1 GCA_028712885.1 Syntrophales bacterium
CTCACCCATATCCACGCAAAGAATTCGTCCGACGTACCCGTTCATTGGTCATCCTCCCCGATCCTGCTGATGGCGCCGAACGGACATGCTTCCGCGCACACCTTGCAGGCGCGGCATTCGCCGGAAATGCTGATCCTGAAACAGCCGCGCTCCTCGTCGGACGAAATGCGGATGTAAGCCCTGCGGGGGTTGAATACCTTATGGAATGTAAACGAACAGGCCAGGGCGCAGGTCATGCATCCGGCGCACTTGTCCGCATTCGCTTCGATTCGTACATTCATTCTGCTTCTCCCTGCAATCGGGCCGGGGCGCCCTGCGTGCCCCGGCGCAAAAAGATACAGCGGTCCGCTGCATTGATTGATATATTTAATTAAACATATTGTTACTGAAACTGCTTTTATCATATCCGGCTTGACGGAAGCAAGGAACAGCTCATCGCCGGAGCCGGCATATTCTAAACAGGCTAATTTCTTGCTTTTTGAACATCGGCAGGGTAAATTCATTTTCGAAGCAACCAGGGCGAATTCCGGGGACCCATGACCGAAAAAATCTGCTACATAATCTTTTTCACCATCGTAACCGTCGTCGTCGTACTGTTTCTCTACGTTCTGAGCCCGTTCTTTTTTCCGATCTTCTGGGCGGGCGTCTTCGCCGCCATCTCACGCCCCTTATACGAGAGGATGAACAGGAGAAAAAAGCTTCCCCACCTGAATGCCGGAATCACGCTGATCACGGTCATCCTGATCCTTATCATCCCCCTCACCATCGCCGCGGGACTCCTTCTCAATGAATCGATCCACATCTATTCCTCCATCAGCGAGGAAGGGGCCGGCCTGCGGCTGACGATCCAGTCATACATCGATCAGATAATAAATCACCGGGTGCTGCGTAACCTGGACATTGACCCGAAATTCTGGACGGACCGGTTCTACCAGGGATCGGAAGCCGTCTTGAAATACATCATCAATTCGCTCCGGGGTTGGACCCAGGATCTGCTTGTGTTCCTTCTCATGTTTGCCGTCATGCTCTATCTCCTTTTCTATTTCATCAGGGACGGCGACCGGATCCGCGATATTTTCTTCGATATCTGCCCGCTGGGAAAAGACAGGAGCCGCAGCCTGCTTCAACACTTCACGTCCACGGCGAGGGCCGCCCTGAAGGGAACGCTGATCCTCGGAGGAATCCAGGGTGCGCTCGGAGGCCTGCTCTTCTGGTTCGTGGGAATTCAGGCGGCGCTGGTATGGGCGGTAGTCATGGTGATTGCGGCGATCCTCCCGGTGGGGAGCGCTATTATCTGGGGCCCGGCGGGGGTGATCCTCCTGATGATCGGTAATACCTGGCAGGGCATTCTCGTCCTTGCCTTCGGCACAATCGTGATCGGCAGCATTGACAATCTCCTGAGGCCGATCGTGGTCGGCAAGGAACTGGCGATGCATCCCGTCCTGATTTTTCTCTCTACCCTCGGCGGGCTGGCGGTCTTCGGATTCTCCGGGTTCGTGATCGGCCCGGTAATCACGTCGCTCCTCCTGGCCTTTTACGAAATGTACGCCAGCGGCCACTTCGATTTTTCGCCCAAAAAACCTTGACGAATCCCGGAAATTCTGAAATTTTCCCACCGGAGGAACTTACATGAGCTATTTCCGTGCCAACATCGAGCGGATGACCGGCTATAAGCCGGGCGAGCAGCCCCCGGCGGGAGCAAAGGTGATCAAGCTCAACACGAACGAGAACCCGTATCCGCCGTCTCCGGAAGCCGTCCGCGCCCTCCGGGAAGTCCTCCCCGAATCGCTCCGCCGGTACCCCGACCCGTTCGCCGGGCAGGCCTGCCGGGCGATCGGCAGGGTTTTCGGCTTTCCGCAAGAGTGGATCATCGCCGGGAACGGCAGCGACGAAATCCTTTCGATGGTCTTCCGGGCCTGTGCGGAACCGGGAAGACCCGTCGTTTACCCGTTTCCCACATACGTTCTGTACCGCACCCTTGCGGAGATACAGGACGCCCCCGTCGTGGAGGTTCCCTTCGACGACGATTACAACCTTCCCCTGGAAAAGCTCATCGCAGCGCGGGGCGCCATCACCCTGGTAGCATCGCCGAACAGCCCCTCGGGCAATACCTTCCCGGCGGCCTTCCTGGACGAACTGGCATCGCAGACGCAGGGCATCGTTGTGATCGACGAGGCCTATGCGGACTTCGCCCGTGAGAATGCGCTCGACCTGGTGCGAAAGCGCGAAAATGTCCTTGTCCTGAGGACACTGTCCAAAGGGTACTCCCTCGCCGGACTGCGGTTCGGATTCGGCATCGCCCGGCCCGGAATTATCGAGGCCCTGATGAAGGTGAAAGACAGCTACAACATCGATGCGGCGGTAATCGCGGTTGCGGCGGCCGCCATAGAAGACCAGGCCCACAAAAACGGCAACGCGGAAAAGGTGATACGGTCGCGGGCCGTGCTGGCCGAGGATCTTTCGCGGCTCGGGTTCCGGGTCTGGCCCTCGCAGTCAAACTTTATCCTCGTCCGGCCCCCGGCGGGAGACGCCGAGAGGCTGTACCTCGGGCTCAAGAGCGAAGGCATTCTCGTCCGGTGGTTCGACCAGGAAAGCCTCAGGGACAAGCTCCGCATTTCCGTGGGCACTGACGAGCAGAACAATATTCTAGTCCGGAACCTGTCCCGATTGCTGAAGGCGTGAAGTTTCAACGAAAAGAAAGGGGAGCCGAATGAGAAAGCTTGAGCTGTGCGCGGCGGCTGTTGCCGCAGCCGTTATCCTGACCCTGGCCGCTTCGCCCGCCCTGCCCTGTTCGCGGGTCCTGTGGGCGCCCGGCGGGAAGGCCGTCGTTGTAGGACGGACGATGGACTGGTTCGAGGATATGAAAACGAATCTCTGGGCGTTGCCGCGCGGGATCGAAAGGCAGGGCGCCGCAGGGAACAACTCCCTCAAGTGGACCGCCAGATACGGCAGCATCGTCACCGCGGTCCACGACATGTGCTCGACGGACGGCATCAACGAACAGGGCCTCGCGGCGAATATCCTGTGGCTGGCAGAATCCGACTACGGGAAAAGGGATGAGTCGGTTCCCGGTCTCGCGCTCAGCCTCTGGGCGCAATACATGCTCGATAATTTCTCCTCCGTGGACGAAGCCGTGGAGTTCATAAAAAAAATTCCCTTCCAGCCTGTCACGGCGGCCATGCCCGGACTCGGGAAAAAGGCCACGGTGCACCTTTCCATGGCGGACGCGGCCGGAGACTCGGCAATTATCGAATACACCGACGGCAGCCCGGTGATTTATCACAACCGCCAGTACACCGTGATGACGAACTCACCGCCCTTCCGCGAGCAGCTGGCAAATCTTAAACAGTACAAAGCGTTCGGCGGAGTCCGGGACCTCCCCGGATCGGGGCAGGCCGCCGACCGCTTCGTGCGCGCCGCGTCATACCTGGCGAGCCTTCCGAAGCCGGCCGGGTACCGGGAGAACGTCGCCTTCATTTTCAGCGTCATGAGGAACGTCTCCGTTCCCTATGTGAAACAGCCCGACCCGACGCATCCGAATCTGTCGTCGACGCTGTGGCGGACGGTCGCGGACCTGACGAACCGGGTTTACTACTTTGAATCCACCCTGAGCCCCAACGTCGTCTGGGTCCGGCTGGACAGAATGGATCTGAAGAAGGGCGCCCCCGTAAAGAAGCTCGACCTCGTAAAAAGGCGCGACCTGGCCGGCGATGTCTCACGGAAATTCAAAGAGACAAAGCCGTTCGTATTCGCCGGGGCGGAGTGACGGCTCGGAGATCAAAGACGAAGTATGCGTTTACTGCTCCCGCTCAGATATCAACCCCCAGAAAAGCGCGCATCAGAAAGCCTATGAGGAAACTCAGTGATGCAACACCGAGGCTCAATCCGGCCATTTCCAGAAAATGCCTTTTGAACGGCTGATCCTTTACCACCGAGATATACAAGTTGAACAAAGCGATGATCGAGAGGCTGGCAGCCAGCGCAAAGCCCAGGCTCAGATAACAGTTCCGCAGAATCAGGAAGGGCAGAATCAGGAGTATCACCGCGCCGATATATGCACCGCCTGTATAGAATGACGCAAGCAACGGATTTTTGCGGGTATCCTCCGTTTTCGTGGACAGATATTCCGAGGCGCCCATGGACAATGCCGCGGCAATGCCGATAATAGAGCCTGTCAAAGCGATCAGTTTCGTGTTTTGCAGCGCCAGGGTCAAGCCGGCCAGCGCGCCTGTCAGTTCCACCAATGCATCATTCAGTCCCAATATGACAGAACCTGTGTAACGGAGTTTTTCTTCATCCAGCATCCGGAGCAATGCGTCCTCATGCTGGTTCTCTTCAATGATAACAAGTTCTGCTTCGGGGACAATATAGCGCAGCTGCTCGTAGTCGTCCTGGGCATTCTCCTCCCCGCGCTCCATCAGTCTCAGGCTGAATGTAAAGCCCAGAAGCCTGCCTATCCAGTAATATTTCCGGATTGCCCATTGATCGGGGTCCACGTCCTGCAACGTGTACTTGCGCCAGACCTTATAATGGCGGAGTTCCTGATCAGCGATCTCTTCCAGTATCTTGCGGTTTTCGGGGTTTTTCGCCCCTGCCGCCAACCTGCCGTAAATGTGATACTCGGTTATCTCATTTTTCTGAAAAACCAGAAGTTTGCTGCGGATGTCTGCGCCGGAAGTCATTATCAGAAATCCTCAATGGAGATTTTCACTTCATAATCAGCAGGCTTAAAGACATGACAAACATCCCTGCGGCAAGCCCGAGAATACTGTCATGGCCCCTGCCGTAAGTCCGGCTGGCAGGCAAAAGTTCATCCAGGCTGATATAAACCATGATGCCGGCCACCACGCCGAAGAGAATACCCATCCATCGGTACGGCGCCAGTACTGCATTTCCATCCGCGAGCAGGAAAAAAATCAGATAGGCCGCCCCGGCGCCGAAGGGCTCGGCCAGTCCGCTCATGAGCGAGTAGGAGAAAGCCTTTTTCCGATTCCCGGTGGCGTAGAATATAGGAAGAGAGACGCTTACACCTTCGGGAATATTATGCAGCGCTACAGCCAGAGCTACGGCAACTCCTACGGCAGGATCCTGGAGCGCCATAAAGAAAGTGACAAATCCCTCGGGAAAGTTGTGCACGGCAATTGCCAACGCTGTGAATAACCCCGTGCGCATGAGTTTTCCCTGGTGAAAACCGGCGCCGGGAAGGTTTGCCGAGGCGGATGCAGCGTCGGAGTTCGGCAGGGGAGGCGAAGAACGGTGGAGCCGGGCAATGTCCTCTTCCGATCGGGGCTCGTGCGGGTTTTCCGCCGCGGGTATCATGTTGTCGATAACACCCATGAAAAATATGCCGCCGAAGAAGGAAGCTGCATTTATCCAATGCCCCCAGTATTCACCATAAGTCTCGACGAGCGATGCTGCGCTTTTCACGAATATCTCGACAAATGAAACGTACAGCATGACTCCGGCGGCAAACCCGGTCGAAACCGCAAGGAAGCGGTAATTCGTCCGTCCGGCGGCGAACGCGAGAATGCTGCCGATTCCCGTCGCCATTCCCGCCAGCAGAGTGAGCCCGAGTGCGATCCAGACATCCATCCCGTCCCCTTGGAGCCGGCCAATGCAGGGTTTTTTTCAGGGTAAAACGGGAGAGCGAAGGCGGGGCGGACAGCCGAAGGCATGCCCGTCAGAAGGAGCTTGAACAGTTATTTAAGTTACTATTTTATGTCCCGGCCGTCAAGAATTTATGGCTTGTTATATTCCTGTGATTCCTTCGAAGCATAACCTGCTTCGATCTCTTTGATGGCATGCAAAAGCTTTTCGTTAACGGGAGCGGGTACGCGGTATTTGCGGCCGAGCTCGACCATTTTTCCCGCGAACAGCTCCACTTCCGTTTTTCTGCCCGCCTCCACATCCTGCAGCATGGAAGTCTTTCCTTCCGGGCCCAGTCCTTCGAGTACCTTATACCAGTTGTCAATGTCCTCATCGGTCAAGCGCGCTCCCGCGGCTCGGGCGAGCATGATTACCTCCCGCATGGCGGAATCCATCAGTTTTCTCGCCTCGTCCGATGTCTGGAATACGCGGTAAGGCGCCCGCAGCACCGCCGAGGCCTGGTTTATGCCCACATTTATCATGAATTTCCACCACATGATCCGGATCATGTCGGGCGGCGTTTCATATGCGATTCCCGCTTTATCGAACAGCGCCTGGACTCCTCTCACGCGCTCCGATACCGTGCTGTTTTCGGCTTCTCCGAAAAAAATCTTTCCCTGCTTAGTGTACCGTATCCGGTTTCCATCCCGCTGGGCGTCGATTCCTACGGAAACAGCGTAAAGGACTTTCTCCGTGCCGAACGCGGCGCCGATTTTCTCCTCGCTGTCGATTCCGTTCATGACGGAGAGAATGATTGTTTCCCGGCCGACGCGGCGCTTCATTTCCCGGACGGCCGCTTCGAGATGATGGTTCTTCACGGCGACAATTAAAAGGTCGGCAGGCGACGTCTCCTCTTCCGGCCGGATTACGGAAAACGTATAATGCCTGCCGTTGACAGACAGTCCCTCACGTCTGAGCCGCTCGCCGCGCTCACCCCCGGCGATCAGGGAAACGCATCTGCGGTCCATATCATGCAGCAGGGCCGCATAGGAGGCCCCCATCGCCCCTGCGCCGATGATCGAAACATCCCTTATCGGATTTTTCATGATTGAATCATCGTTTATTGGGTATTGGGTTATGGGTTATGGGTATTGGGCTATTATGGAAATAAATAGAACCAGAAACTCCCCGCTCATTTTCCCGCCTTTCGCGCTTTTCCCGCCTATATAACCTCATCAGATCGCCGACGCAAGCAGCGTTTGCAGCAAAAATCTTTCATTCCGTTTCAGCGGGCAAGATTTCTCGTCGCTCCGCTCCTCGAAACGCAGATGGTGAGAGGGTGAGAACTGAGAGGCCTCTGATTGTGTCATATCGAGCCCTTCGAAAAATCAGGGACACTCCCCATATTTCCCGGCCAGCCACAAAAATCAGGGACACTTCCCCTATTTATCAGCCAGCCATATTATTGCAGAATACAGAAAATTGCGGTGCTTCCCAGCACTTCACTTATTATCAAGCCAGCCAGATGATTACAGGAAATAATATGGGGAGTGTCCCTAGTTTTTCAAAGATGCGGGGTATGCGGGTAAGCTTTTGCCCGATGTCTAATTTCTAACGTCTGAAGACGGACGCAATAGACGCTTTTCCCGCCTTTCCCGCCTTTCGCGCCCACTACCCATTATTCAACCCATGGCCCAATTGATTTATTCCCGTTTTCCTCTGTATAATTGATAAGAATTGATCTTCTCTCCTCTCCTTTATTCCTCCGCCATTCCCATTAGCTCATTTGACGGCAATATGGACATGCAAAATCTCAAAAATAACGAAAGCCGACCGGCGTTCCGTATCCTGATTCTCGAGGACAACACCCTTGACGCCGAACTGATAAAGTTCGAGCTCCGGAAGGCGGGTTTTGCCTTCTCCTCGATGGTGGTTGAAACCCAAGAATCTTTCATTGAGGCGCTCAGGAATTTCAGTCCTGACATCATCCTCTCCGATTACGACCTGCCCGGGTACAGCGGAGACCAGGCGCTGGCCTGCGCAAAAAAGAATTATCCCGAAATACCTTTCATCCTGGTGACGGGAGCAGTTACCGAGGAGCGCGCAATCGAGGTGCTCACAAGCGGGGCGCGGGATTACGTCCTGAAACACCGTCTCGACCGCCTTGCTCCGGCCGTCCGGCGCGCTCTGGAGGAAGTATATGAGTACAGGGCCCGCAAGAAGGCGGAGCACGAGCTTATCAAGGCCCGCAGAAATCTGGAAAGCAAGGTAAAGAAGAGGACTGCCCAGCTGCAGAAGGAGATTGCGGAGCGTATGCGCGCCGCGGAACAGCTCAAAGAAAGCGAAATCCGCTACCGGCTGCTGTTCGAGAACATGAGGGACGGCTTCTTTCTGGCTGAACCTGTCTACGACGATACCGGCGGGCCGGCGGACTGGCGGTTTCTGGATGTAAACGAGGCCTGGGCGGCCATGACCGGTTTTCCGGCAAAAGACGCGATCGGAAAGCTCAACAGCGAGTTATTCCCCGGGGTGGAGAAGATCTTTTATGAGACGGTCGCGCGCGTCGCCGAAACGGGCGAGCCGGAAAACCTCGAGGCATTTTCCAACGCGATGGGCCGCTGGTACAGCTTCCGCTTGTTTTCTCCCCGCCCCTGCGTGGCCGCGGCCATTGTCTCCGATATAACCGAGCGCAGACGGGAGGAGGAGGAGACGGCCCGCCGGCGTCAATTGCTGCAGAGCATCTTCGATAACATGCCCGTCATGCTGGTGCTGCTCGATTCACAGGGCCGGTTTGTTCTCAACCGTCATACGGAAAAGGTGATGGGGTGGACGAAGGAAGAAGCCGACAAGGGGAATTTCCTGAGCAGGGTATATCCCGATAAGGCTTATCTGGCGGAAGTGATGGAGTTTATCGAGACGGGAAAAACAGGGTGGCGCGAGTGGGTCGCTACTGCAAAGAATGGAGAGCGCGTCCCGCTCGACTGGGCCAACCTGAGACTGGACAATGATACCGTTCTCGGGATCGGGGTGGACCTGCGCGAACGCAAGGCGGTGGAAGCGGCGCTCAAGGAAAGCGAGGAGCGCTTCCGCGTCGCCCAGGAGCTTTCGCCGGACGGATTTACGATCCTGCGGCCGGTGAGGGACGAAAAGGGGCGAATTGTCGATTTCACCTGGGTATACGAGAATGCCGCCGTCGCGCGCATGAACGGAACCGATCCGAAAGAGGTGATCGGCAGGAGACTCCTGGAATTATTCCCCGGTCATCGCGGTTCCCCCTTTTTCAATGCCTACCGCCAGGTGGCCGAGACCGGCCGGCAGATTATCATGGAGGCGCGCTACCAGGGCGAAACCATTGTCAAGCCTACATGGTTCCGGATCGTGGTTGTTTCCATGGGAGGGGATATCGCGGTGCTGGCCCAGGACATAACAGGACGGAAGACGGCCGAGGAGGAATTTCTTAAGCGGACGGCGGAACTTGAATACGCCAATAAGGGACTGGAGAGCTTCAGCCGTTCCGTATCGCACGACCTTCGGGCGCCTCTGCGCGCCATCGACGGCTACTCGCGGATTCTTCTGCTGGAGAAAGGTAAGGATCTCGATAACGAGGCCGAAGGCATGCTCCGGAAGATCAGGGACAGCGCGCAGAAAATGGACCGTCTGATCAACGACCTTCTGAATTATTCCAGATCGGGGTGCGCGACGCTGTCGCAGAAGACGGTGGACATGGACGCATTGACTTCGGAATTATGGAACGAACAGGTTGCTGCAAACCCGGAACGCAGGATGGAGCTGAAAAAAAGATGCCTCCCGAAGGCATCAGCGGACGAGGTCCTGATCCGGCAGGCCCTGTCGAACCTCATCGCCAATGCCGTGAAATTCACAAGGCACAGGGACAATGCGATCATCGAGATCGAGGGGAGTTCCTGCGGCGGCGAGGCGGTATATTCCATAAAAGACAACGGCGCCGGGTTCGATATGAAATATTATGACCGGCTCTTCGGCGTATTCCGGCGCCTGCACAGCGAGAGCGAATACGAGGGGACGGGCGTGGGGCTCGCGATCGTCCAGCGGATAATACATCGCCACGGGGGGCGGATCTGGGCGGAAGGGAAGCCCGGAAAGGGGGCCGAGTTCCATTTCTCCCTGCCTGCGGCGGATTGATGGGAAAGCTCCGCGTGGGCACCTCTAAGGTTTTCCCTGATTGAATACGTATTTCGATCTGTTATCATATCATCCGATTTCCTAGTAATTACAGGTTAGTAGCTGATGGAGAGATTGTCGAAGGACCCGGCCGGGGTTGCGGAATACGGAGTTATTGCGCTTCTGTTCGCCGGATTATACGCGCTCAGCTCCTGGAATTACCTCCTGTTCCATTCTCTCGCCGAGCTATTCAGTATCGTCATCGGCTGCAGCCTCTTTGTCGTCGCCTGGAACACGCGCCGCATTGTCGACAACCATTACCTCCCGTTTGTCGGCATCGCCTACCTGTTCATATCCTTCCTGGATATGATCCATACCCTCGCCTACAAGGGAATGGGGGTATTCCCGCATCACGGCGCCGATCTGCCCACGCAGTTATGGATCGCCGCCCGCTTTCTCGAAAGCTCCGCCCTGCTTGCGGCGCCCCTGTTCATCCGCAGAAGGTTGAAAGCGTATGCCGCTCTCGGCGTATTCGCCGCGATGACGTCCCTGCTCCTCTACACGATTTTCTCCGGCGTTTTTCCCGACTGCTATGTCGAGGGGAAAGGGCTGACCGGCTTCAAAATCGCCGGCGAGTACTTCATCTCGCTGCTCCTGGCCGGATCGCTCCTCTCCATAGCGAGATACCGCGCCGCCTTTGAACCGAAGGTGTTCCGCCTGATCGCGCTGTCCATAATTCTGACCGTCGGGTCCGAACTGGCAATGACGCTCTACGTCGGCGTTTACGACAACTCCAACATGGTCGGCCATGCCTTTAAGATCCTGTCCTTTTATCTCCTCTACAAGGCCGTGATCGCCACCGGACTGATAGAGCCCTACACCCTCCTCTTCCGCAACCTGCAGCGGCGCGAAGAAGATCTCCGGCATGCAAATTCGGAGCTGGAGGCGTTTACCTATTCCGTGTCTCACGACCTGCGCGGCCCGGTCAGTATAATGGAAGGCTTCGCCAGGATGACCCTGGAGGACTTCGGATCAAAGATGGACGGGGAACTGCGGAAGAAGATCGAGGTAATCTCGGACAGCGCCGGCCGTATGGGACGGCTTATAGAAGACCTTCTCGCGCTGTCGCGCGTGGACCGGGAAGAGATCCGGATGCGCCAGATGGACATGGGAAGAATTGCCCGGGATGCCTGGCGGGAGGTGAAGGAAAGCTGTCCCGCAGGGGAAAAAGTCCGCCTGTATATCCGGGACCTTCCCCCGGCAACGGGAGATGGAAGCCTGATCCGGCAGGTACTCGCCAACCTGCTTTCCAACGCCTGCAAATTCTCCGGGAACAAGGACATACCCGCCATCGAAATAGGGGGCTACAGGGAAAACGGCCGCAGCATCTTCTATGTTAAAGACAACGGCACCGGATTCAACATGAAGTATTACGACAGGCTTTTCAACGTTTTCCAGCGACTGCACGGGAAGGAATTTGAAGGCACGGGGATCGGCCTCGCGATCGTCAAGCGGATCGTCGACCGCCACGGCGGCCGGGTATGGGCACAAAGCGAAATTGATCAGGGGGCTACTTTCTTCTTCACTCTACCTACCGGACAGTTTCAAGTCTCAGGTTCCTTAGCAGGTGATCGGGGCTTAAAGTCAGCAGTTACTGATATCTTGAACTGACGGTAGTTCCCGTTTCCTGATTTTTGAGACTTGAAACCTGAAACTTGAGACTGAGAATAAAAAGCAAGTTCATTGACATTTCTCCGTAAATTATGTTAAACGTTCGCGTTTTCTTTGATATCATAATGTTTCAAGCTATTCGGTTTTCTTGAACTTGAAACCTGAGGCTTGAGACCTGAAACTTTAAAGGAGGCCCCCGTAGCTCAGTAGGATAGAGCACCAGATTCCTAATCTGGGTGTCCCGCGTTCGAATCGCGGCGGGGGTACCATAAAATAAAAGGCTCAGGAGATATCCTGAGCCTTTTATTCGGTGACTGTATGTGACTGCGCATCGAGATTTTTTTAGAAATTTTTTGGTCCCGAATCCTACCGTAACTCTTCTTTTTTATCTGTAAGCCGCAAGTTTCATTCAGAAGAAGTACATCTGAAGCTGTTTATCATTCCAGTGACATAAACACCCAAAGGGGTCCGACAGATATATACCTTCCCTGTAATTACGTACGCCTGTCCTGTCATGCAGGGAGGAAATTTTATCGGACTCAGGGGCGCGGTTGCGGACATATCCCAACGCAAACGGATGGAAGAGGAAATCAAGCGCTCGAGCGACCGGCTCCGGTCGCTTGCCGCCTATCAGAAAAAAATCAGGGAAGACGAACGGTCGCGCGTGGCGCTCGAGATCCACGACGAGCTCGGTCAGGTCCTGACCTGCATGAAAATGGACATCTCGTGGCTCCTCCGGAAACTTCCCGAAGGCCAGGACGGCCTGGAGAAAAAGCTTCAAGGCCTTTCCCAGGCGATGGATGAATCGATTCACCTGATCAGGAGAATATCCACGGGACTGAGGCCTCCGGTGCTCGACGACTTCGGGCTTTCCGCGGCCATAGAATGGCAGGCAAAGGATTTCCAGGCCAAAACCGGGATTTTTTGCGCTCTCGCCCTGCAGGATGTAAACATGGACGGGAGCGGGGCAATATCCGTTTTCAGGATTTTTCAGGAATCTCTGACGAACACCGCCCGGCATGCAAATGCTACCGCGGTACGGATACAACTGTTCAGGAAAAACGGTAGCATTATTATGCAGGTCAGGGATAACGGCCGCGGCATCAAAGGCAGCGATGCGAGGAGCGGCAGGTCTCTGGGAATTGCGGGAATGAAAGAGCGGGCCCTTCTTTTGAAGGGACAGATTGATATAACCGGCGCCCCGGGAGAGGGCACCACGGTGACCCTGACCATACCGGATTCGGAACAGGCTATTTCTTAAAGACAGGTAATGGGTATTAGGTAATGGGTGTTGGGTTCCCATCTTCGCATCTTCGCTTTTCCTCACCCTCTCAGCTTCTCACCATCTGCGTTTCGAGGAGCGGAGCGACGAGAAATCTTTTCCGCTGAATTAGCTTTGCTTACTTTATTTACTGTACTATATTTATTCGTACACAATGGATACTTCTCATCGCCGGGGCCGTTATGCTTCTGCTGATCGCCGTCCGGTACTCGCGGCGGGCATTGGAGAAATGAGGGGGAAAATGAAACGGAATTGCCTGATCGTCTTTCTCAGATTTCCGGAAGCAGGAAAAGTCGAGACAAGGCTGGGAGCCGAGATCGGGGACGAAGCCGCCCGGCGGCTCTATTCCTGTTTCGTTCTCGACCTCCTGGACATGCTTAAGAAGGCGGGCTTCCGGATAAGAATCGGATACGATCCCCCCTCGTCCGGCGAAGCAGTAGCGTCCTGGCTCAGTTTCTGCGGAGTGCATTTCTTTCCCCAGGAAGGTGAAGACCTCGGGGAGAGAATGAAGAACGCCTTCCGGATGTCGTTCCGGGAAGGATTCGAGAACGCGATACTCATGGGCACCGACTGCCCGGATCTGCCCCGGGAACGGATCGAAGAGGGATTCCGTTCTCTCGCCGCGCACGATTGCGTGATAGGCCCGGCCTGCGACGGGGGATATTATCTCATCGGATTCACGCGCAGAGGCTTTCTGCCCTCCGCCTTTTCCGGGATTCCCTGGGGCACGGGAGACGTCCTGAAGAGCACGGCTTCCGTGCTTTCCCGGGCCGGACGCAGCCTGCGCCTGCTGACCCCCTGGAGGGATATAGACACGCTGGCGGACCTTGAGAATCTCGCCGTCAACGGGGATAACGGTTTCAGAAAATCGCGCACCATGCAGTACCTGTTGTCCCCCGGCGGCCCGCTTTCCCAGGTCCGTGCGGATGCTTGAGGATAATACCATGACCTGAGAAATGACAAAAACAGCAAAGCCTGCTTCTCCCTTGAATATTTCCTGCGATTGTTGTATCGAAACCAGTCCGCACATTTCATTTCACGAAGGAGAAGAGTTATGAACCGGATCACGATTGCGGCTGTTGTGTTTCTGTTGGCGGCGGGATTTTCGACCCAGGCATATCCGGCAGGTACGCCGGACCAGGCCCAGGCCATGGTGAAGAAGGCCATTCAATACTATCAGGCGAAAGGCAAGGAAAAGACATTTGCGGAAATCAACCATACGAAAGGCCTGTTCACCAGGGGAGATCTTTACGTAACCGTATACGACATGGAAGGAAATTGCGTTGCCAACGGGTTCGACAAGAAGTTGATCGGCAGGAACCTGATCGGCTGGAAAGATCCCGACGGCGTGCCGTTCATAAAGGAAAGAATCGACCTGGTCAAAGCGAAAAAAAGCGGCTGGCAGAAATACAAGTACGCAAATCCGGTAACAAGAAAGATCGAGTTGAAAACCGCTTACGTGGAAAGGGCGGATGACTTCGTTTTCATGTGCGGCGCATACATTAAATAGCGTCCATCATTGCGCTGCTGCGTTTATCGGGTTATGAAAAAAGAGAAATTTAAAAGGCGGCTTTACAGCCGCCTTTCTTACGTTTCAGCAGAATTCTTTCTTTTTACTTTTCGCTTTTCACTGATTTCTTCGCCTTGCCCGGCCTGTCCGACCAGTATAAATCGATCTCCTGGATCGTGATATAGCCGTCCTGGTTGCGGTCATATTTCTTGAACTGCTCGTTCATTCCGGCCAGGAATTCCTCCATTGTGATCTTTCCGTTCATATCCTTGTCAGCCCCGTTGAAACGAACCAGCCAGAAAACTGCGCATTCTTCTTTTGAGATTTTTTTATCCCGATTGCGGTCTATTCCCGCCCTCTTCCCTTTTTTGACCTTTTTGGGAACTTTGGCGTCCGCCCCGCATAGCGTTACGATCACCTCCTGGGCAACCAGGTCGCCGCTTCCGTCTTTATCCAGATCGGCAAAGGCCTTCTTCATCCCCGCCGTAAACTCTTCGGCGGTTACTTTACCGTCCGCATCCGTATCCAGATCCTTGAAATATCCCCTCCAATAGGTGCGGAATTCCTGAACCGTGATTACGCCGTCCTCATTCATATCGAAAATCGAGACGGATCCTTCTTTCACCTTCGGCGACCTCTCTGCTGCCGGCGCAACGGCACAAAAACCTACAACCCAGATCAGCACGAACGCAACCGTGAAAATCCTCTTCATCGCCATACCTCCGTTTTGAGTTTTACATGCAATTTTTATCTTACCCGAACGGGATCAAAAAGGAAGCCGAAAGAATTTGTTCCTTATCTTCATATTCTTATTGACTACATTGCCGCTGTAATATATTAAAAGTCGATTTGATGTTTTTTCCCTATTCCGCCGTCGGCGGAGGCTTGCGAGGGACTTATTTTCATGAGGCACCGTATTCTCCTGTTTTCTCTTCTTGTTGTTGCACTCCTTTGTCTTTACCTTTTCTACACTTCCCATGAGCGCGTAAAAAAAGAACAGATCGAAGCGCTGAACCAGCAGCAGCTTGCCTACGCGCTCCTCGCCAAGACGGGGATTGAAAGCTTCGCCGCCTACTATATCAGAACCCTGGAGCACATGGCCCTGCACCAGGAAGTTGCATACTTGAATTCCGACGGGAGGAAGCTCATCCGGGAATTTTACGAGGCCGACAAGGGAAACATACGATCGGTCGCGCGCGTAGGCGCAGACGGAAAATTTCTCTACACCATCCCCTACCCCGAAGAATACGCCGGCACCGATATTTCCCACCGGGAGTATTT
Organism: Syntrophales bacterium; assembly: GCA_028712885.1. GTDB lineage: Bacteria > Desulfobacterota > Syntrophia > Syntrophales > UBA4778 > JAQTPK01. Next base: position 15,471 of record JAQTPK010000054.1, read on the forward strand.
CCAGGCCGTAAAGAAATCGGCCAAGCCCGTGGTGAGCGATATCATAACTTCCGCCAAAGGAGTGGAACGGGCCATCGCTTTCAATGTGCCCGTAACCCGGAATGGTGTTTTCCTCGGCTGCCTCTCCATCATTGTCTCCTCCGACGATCTGGCGGCAAATTACATGAAAAAAATCCGGATCGGAAAAACCGGCTACCCCTGGGTGCTTAACTCAAAAGGCGTCGAAATCTACTGTCCTGTTCCCGGCCACATCGGCAAAACCATTTACGAGACATCGGGACGCT
>JAQTPK010000089.1 GCA_028712885.1 Syntrophales bacterium
AGCGGTCAGGACCTTCGCCGCTTTTTCCGCCGCGGCTTTGGCTTTTTCCGGATCCTTGAATGAAGTATCGAAGGTCTTTATCGTCCTCTTTTCGTAAAGCCGATCGATCTTCAATTCTTCCATGAACAGCGCCGCAACGTCGGCGCGCGTGATCGCATCCACGATGGCGATCTTTTTGCCCGTCATTGTCCCCGGCATCGCCCTCTGTATCTTCTGAACTATCTTCCACTGGACATCGGCTTCCTGCACGTGCTCCGCATTCAGATCGAGCACTTTCGTGAACATCTGCCCCGACTGCATGAAATCCAGCCCGGTCTTGTATGCGACGCCCATGTAAAAATATGCGGCCGAGGATTTGGAGTTGATCAGCACGGCGGCGTCAAAAGCGTCCCGCGCCTCCTTCAACCAGTTCCTGTCCTGCCTGCTCATTGTCTGAAGCCGGATTCTCCCTACATAAACGAAGACCTTTTCGTCGTCGGTCTTGGCGTATTTCCAGGCGCTCTTCATCGAACTGAATGCCGCCTTGAAATCCCCCTGGTACGCCTTGACAAGGCCGGCTCCCGCATGCGCCTGGGAGAATTTCGGGTCCAGCTCGATGGCCAGGTTGAATTCCCTCTGGGCCTCGATGTACTTTGCCTGATTGAGGAACTTGATTCCTGTCAGCACGTGGTGCTCCGGCGTATCCAGCTGACTCAGAGACTTCCTGGCCGTGGGTCCGCATGACGCCAGACAGATAACCGTCAGAAAGATCACCAGACCCACCCAAGTGCGATAACTCTGCTGCCGAATCATAACTCCGCTCCTTTCGCTTGAACCTTGCAACCGCGACGTTTTTTCCCTGAAATGATTCAATATTCCATATATTCATACCTTTATGAAGTCAAGGGTTTTCGGAGCTTGCGGCTGATGTTGTCCTCCGCTTCGCAGATTACGGCATACCGAAAAAAGCGTCGATCTTTTCACTGATCCCGGCGGAATCGGACGGGTCCGCCCATTCAATATCCTTTTCCCCCTTGAACCAGGTGGATTGCCTTTTCGCGAAATGCCTGGTGTCGCGCTTCATCATCCCGACCGCTTCCTGCAGGGAGCGCCTGCCGAGAACGTATCCTGCCATATGCCTGTAGCTGAAGGAGGCCATCGGCTTGAGATCCTCCCCGAATCCCTTTTTCAGAAGATTTTCCGTCTCCTCCGCAAGCCCGCGGCGGACCATGTCGTCACACCGCTGGTCGATCCTCCTGTTCAGGGCGATCCTGTCGGTTGTCAGTCCCAATTTGAGATACCGGTAGGGACGAGTCTGAAATCCGTGCCTCCGCCTCAACCCCGAAATCGATTCGCCGGTGGATTCCATTATTTCAAGAGCGCGGATAATGCGCACGGCATCCCTGGAACGGATCTTTTCCGCTGTCCCCGGATCGACATGTTTCAATTTTTCATACAGGTATTCGCTCCCGTAACGGTGGAGCTCTTCCCTGTACCTGCGCCGCAGTTCCGGGTCCGCCCCCGGGACGGTTATTATTCCCCCCGTCAGAACGCGGATGTAAAGACCGGTGCCGCCCGCGACAAATACGGCCCTCCCCCGGTCCCTTATCTCCCTTATTGCACGGGCCGCATGATCTGAAAACATGGAGGCGTTGAATTCCTCGTCAGGACGGACGATGTCGATCAGGTGATGGGGAATCGCAGATCTCTCTTCCGGGGTCGGCTTCGCCGTGCCGATATCCATGAAGCGATAGACCTGCATGGAATCGGCGCTTACGATCTCACCTTTCCACTTCGCTGCGAGCTCCAGCGCAAGGAGGGATTTCCCGGAGCAGGTCGGACCGGTCAGGATTACTATCTTCGGCCGGTCGCCGCCTTCGACTGAACTGGTCGTGCCGCGCCTCATTCCGGTTACCTGCGTCTGAACATCTTTTCTATCTCGCGGATCTCGAACCTGATGTAAAGGGGCCTGCCGTGGGGGCAAGTAGAAGGATGCAGGCACCGCTCCAAGTCCTCGCAGAGCCGGCGCACCTCATCCGCGGACAGCCGGTCTCCCGATTTCACCGCGGCGCGGCAGGCGAGGGACGCAAAGACCCTGTCCCTCACCGGATCCGACTGCGGGGAGTTTCCGAGTTCGGCCGTCTCTCCGATTACGTCTCTGATGATGGATGCAGGATCCGGGCGGACAGGCAGGTCGGGTACGGACTTGATAACGGCCGTGTCGGTTCCGAGGAAACCGACCTCTATTCCCGATTCCAGGAGAACAGGAGTCAGTCCCTCCAGGATGGAATATTCCGAGGGCGAAAGTTGGACCAGCTCCGGAACGAGCAGGCGGACGGAAGGAATCGGCCCGGCGGCGCTCTTTCTCCGCAGATTTTCAAAAAGAATCCTCTCATGAGCGGCGTGCTGATCGAGAAGAATCATGGCCCCGTCCCCGTAAAAAACGAGGTAAACGCCGGCGATCCGGCCCGCGTACTCGAGCGATGAAAAGAATCCCCCGCCTGTCTCCGCTCCCGCCGGAGCCGCCGGCGCTGCCGTCGCGGAAGGAGAGAATGAAAACCGCGGGAAAAGGCCCCTTTCGCCTGCTATCACGTACCGGCGTACCGCTTCGCCGGCCTGCAGCGCGGCTGCGTTCCGGTTCCCGGCATACGGCTCCGGCTTCTGCGCGTCCGCTGCGGTAAGCCCGGCCAGCGCTTCCCGAACTCCGGCAAGCACTGTTTCATAAACCGCGCCCGGCTCCCGGAATCGCACTTCGGCCTTTGCAGGATGGACGTTTACGTCGACGTCGCCCGGAGGAAGATCCAGAAACAGAACGGCATAAGGATACCGCCCCGCTTCGATCGAGCCGCGGTACGCGTTCATCACGGCGTGAGTGATCATCGCGTCTTTCGCAAAGCGGCCGTTGACGAACAGCATGATGCCCCGGCCGTTGGAACGGCCGGCATGAGGCCGGGAAATGAAACCAGAGATCGCCGCCGCCGCGGTTGCATGTCTCACCGCCAGAAGCATGCCGCGCGTCTCTTTTCCCAGCACGAGGGCGATCCTCTCTTCGAGATCGGAGGTCCTGGGGGCGTTGAGAATCGTCTTGCCGGACCTGTTGAGCCGGATGCGCACGTGCGGATGCGCCAGAGAGATCCGCGAGACCGCGTCCACGCAGTGTCCCTGCTCCGCTGAATCCGACTTGAGGAATTTCCTTCGCGCCGGGACGGTTTTGAACAGCTCCGTTACCTGGATAAACGTCCCCTCCGGGCACCCCGCCTCGCGGAATTCCACCTGCTTGCCGCCGTCCACGACAACGCGGAATCCCGACACCGCCCCTTTCGCCCTGGTCAGCATTTCGATCCTCGCAACCGCGGAGATACTCGGCAGGGCTTCTCCCCTGAATCCGAACGAGCGCACTCCCCACAGATCCTCGAAGGATTTTATCTTGCTGGTAGCATAGCGGTCGAAGGCGAGTTTCACGTCGTCGCAGTCCATTCCGCTTCCGTTGTCGGTTATCCGGATGCTTTCCTTCCCCCCCTTTTCCACCTCAATCAGGATATCGTCCGCTCCCGCGTCAAGCGAGTTTTCCAGCAGCTCCTTCACGACGGACGCCGGCCTTTCGACGACTTCGCCCGCCGCAATGCGCTCGATCAGCTCCCGTGGTAATTTTACTATTTTGCCCATATCTCAAGCCATATTATGAAAAATCCCAAATCCCAAGCACCAAATCCCAAATAAATTCCAATCTCGAAATTCAAATGACCAAACCCCTGAAAATAATCTGCTGTGTGCTCCTTG
>JAQTPK010000090.1 GCA_028712885.1 Syntrophales bacterium
ATCGTCCAGTTCGCCAAGGACGGGCTGGAAAGAGGCATGGGCCTGGTCGAGGCCACGATGGAGGGAGCGAAATTGCGGTTCCGGCCGATAGTCATGACGTCACTGGCTTTCGGTTTCGGCGTCCTCCCGCTTGCCGTGGCGACCGGCGCGGGGGCCGGGGCGCAGAACGCGATCGGCACCGGCGTGCTGGGCGGCATGGTCACCGCCACCGTCCTGGTGGTCATATTCGCGCCGCTGTTCTATGTATTGATCGAGAAGATATTCGGGAAAAAGAACCGGATTCAATCGCCGGATGAGCATGCGGCCGAGCCGGCGGGAGACAAGGAATGATGAAGCTGAAGTGGTTTTTCACGGTGTTGGCCATCTTCGTCCTGGGCGCCTGCTCGCTGGCGCCGAAATACTCGCGGCCCGCGGCGCCGGTACCTTCCGGTTGGCCGGCGGGGACGGCTTATAAGGGAACGGAGGCTCCCGCGGCTCCGGCGGCTCCGGCGGCGGCGGACTTGAAATGGCAGGACTTCTATGCCGATGCAAGACTGCGGCAGGTTATCGAAACGGTCCTGAAGAACAGCCGCGACATTCGCCTGGCGGCGTTGAATGTCGAACGGGCGCGGGGCCTCTACGGAATCCAGAGGGCGGAACTGCTGCCGTCGGTCAATGCGGCCGGAAGCTATGCCAGGCAGCGGATTGCCGCGGATCAGAGTTCTTCCGGGAACGCCTCTGTAACGGAGCAGTATACGGTCAGTCTCGGCGTCGCGGCCTGGGAGCTTGATTTCTTCGGGCGCATCCGCAGCCTCAAAGACCGGGCCCTGGAGGAATTCTTTGCAACGGACCAGGCGCGCCTCAGCACGCAGATCCTGCTCATGTCGGAAGCGGCAAACGCCTGGCTGACGCTCGCCGCCGACCGCGAAAACCTGAAGCTCGCCCGGTCGACGCTGGAGGCTCAGGAAGCCTCCTGGAAGCTGATCCGCAGACGGTACGATCTCGGTATGGCCTCCGAGCTCGACTTGCAGCGCATCCAAAGCCAGGTGGACACCGCCCGCGGCGAGGTCGCCCGTTTCATGCAGCTCGAGGCCCTGGATGAAAACGCCCTGAACCTGCTGGCGGGGACCACGTTGCCGCCAGAGCTTCTGCCCAACGACCTGGCGGGCGTAAGCCCCCCGCGGGATTTCTCGGCCGGACTGTCATCCGAAATGCTCCTGCGCCGGCCCGACGTCCTGGCGGCCGAGCATCAGCTCAAGGCGGCGAACGCCAACATCGGCGCCGCCCGCGCGGCCTTCCTCCCCAGGATCTCGCTGACGACGTCGATCGGGTCGGCCAGCGCAGACCTTGGGGGGCTTTTCAAGACCGGATCGGGCATCTGGAGCTTTGCCCCGGTGGTTTCGGTTCCCGTCTTCGACGCCCGGACGTGGTCTGCTTACGACGTGACCAAGGCAGACAGGGAAATAATGATTGCCAGGTATGAGAAGGCGATCCAGTCGGCGTTCCGGGACGTAGCCGACGCCCTGGCCGTGAAGGGGACGGTTGACCTGCGGATCGCCGCACAGGAATCGCTCGTCAGGGCCTTTTCGGAAACCTACCGCCTCGCCAACCTGCGCTATGAGAAGGGGATCGACAGTTACCTGAGCGTCCTGGACGCGCAGCGGTCGCTCTTCGGCGCCCAGCAGGGGCTGATCGCGCTTTACCGTGCCCGGATGTCCAATCAGGTCACTCTGTACGGCGTGCTGGGGGGCGGGGTGCAGTGAAAGAGTGAAAAGTAAGAAGTGAAAAGTTCCGTACAGCAGGGAAGGGCACAGGCTTTCAAAAGAAAAAGGACGTCTCCAAGGACGTCCTTTTTTTATCGTGATTTCATTGCGGGCGGACATTTCAAAACCGGATCGGGGAAGGAGTCGTTTGCCGGGAAGGCCGTTTGCCTGTCGAAAATGCCCTTGAGCTCGAAATGCGGCTCGAATGAATTGAAAAGATCCAGGTACTGCTCGACATATCTTGTGAGCAGAAACTTTTCGGCAACAACTGCGCGGGCTTTACGGCCCATCTCTTCCCGCAGCTTCCGGTCTTTCACCAGCTGGACTATCCGGGCAGCCGCTTCTTCGATCGAGGACACAAGGAAACCCGTTTCTCCATCCCTGATCTGATAGCGGATCCCGCCCACGTTGCCGCCGATCACCGGGGTGCCTTTCCACATGGCTTCGGTAACGGTGAGCCCGAATCCCTCGCGAATGGATTTCTGCAGGACCACCGCGGCACGCCTCTGCAGTGTGTTGACCAGGGCGGTATCATCGCCGTTAGGCAGAATAAGTATCCGCTCTTCGCGGGATTTGACCAGGGACTCATAAATTTCTGCGCCTTCCGGGTCGTCGGAAGCAAAATTTCCCAGCAGGACGAGCGTGCAGTCCACCTCTTTCCTTGCCAGTTTGAATGCCTTGATCACTCCCTTGGGATCCTTCCAGGGATCGAACCTGGATACCTGGACCACGAGGGGCAAATCCGTAGGGATATTGTAGTGGCACAGCCTTTCATCCATTTCACGATCTGTCAGGAGGCGGTTCTTTGTCGTGAACGGATCGATAGCCGGAAGGAAAAACACCTGTGGAATGTTCAGCTTCTGGGCATATTCCGGGATGCTGAATACCGCGGCATCGTATTTCTCTATGATGGGCACGAAATAGTTCCAGAGGTCCCGGTTGGGGTTGGACAGGTCGATATGGCAGCGCCAGACCCAGGGCGACTTTTTTTTGTAGTGGCGGATAAGGGGAAGCGGCTGCGGGTCGTGCACGATTACGAAGTCGTGGTCGAGGTGGTTGCGAATGGAATTTTCCGCAATAACGCTTTCATAGATATTTCTTTTAATCCTGGAAAATTTGAATCCCATTCCCTGGAGCGCATTGTGCATTTTTTTGGTGATGCCGAAGAAGTCAGGCGAGCCCTGAATGACCCGCCAGCCCGTCTTGATCGACAATCCGTTCATCAGGATGGTCATGGACGACAACAGTTCGGCAACTCCGCCGCCGTAATAAGTCGAGTTGAAGTTGATGACGTGGAGGCCCCTGAGCGGTTCGGCTTTGGCAAGGATCCTTTCAACTGTCTGATCGCCGACAAAAGGGGCGTAGTCCTGAACTCGAATCGGGATGTATTCCATGCTGGACCTCCTGAAACCGAAACGGTTGACAGAATCGGCTTGCTTACTCCGGACACACGGCAGTTGACGAGGAAATCAGGATTTCTGAGTTCTTTCTCATAAAGTCATCCTCAGGTCAAGGCCGGATATTTCTAAAATGGGGTCTACCTGATTTCTTTATTCCTCAGAACAATGTCTGATAAGATATGTTATGTAAACTTAGTAAACGATGCGGGCATTGCGGATGGACGCGGGAGATCGCCTGAATTCCATCAGCAGATCAATATGTAACGATCAGTTCCTCACCCGCAATGTTAAAAAAAGCGCCTAATTTTTGTGGCAGGCAAAAAAAGAAAGGAGCTGAGAATTTCAGCTCCCCTGTTGAGCACTTACGGTAATCTGAGCCTGAATCCTGATGCTACACGAAACCCAATACCCAATACCCAAAACCTGATTCTGATACCCCCCCGTTAATCGTACATCCTCTCAATAGTTTCCCGGTACTTCTCGTAATACCGGCGTCCCGGATAATGTATTCGGCCTGGCGCGAGGAACTGGTCGCGTATATCGGCACGGAGACGCCCCTGATGCCCAGTATCGCGTAATCCGCGACGGCCCATTCCGGTCTGTTCGGGGAAA
>JAQTPK010000055.1 GCA_028712885.1 Syntrophales bacterium
TGTCGATAGAGGCCGGCCGCATCGTCTCGGATACGAGGGAAACACTGGCCGCGTTTTTCGGGATCGGTGATCCGTTCCGGATCGTTTTTACGAAAAACGCCACCGAGGCCCTGAACCTGTCGATGAACGGGCTCCTGGTACCGGGCGACCATGTGATCACGTCGAGCATGGAGCACAATTCTGTGATGCGGCCCCTCCGGGGGCTGGAGACAAAGGGGATCGAACTTTCGGTCATCGGCTGCTCCGAAACAGGAGAATTGGAGCCGCGGAGGATCGCAGCCGCCGTGAAGAAGAACACCAGGGCCGTCTTCCTGACGCATGCGTCCAACGTGACGGGTACAATCATGCCCGTCCGGGAAGCGGGAAAGATCGCGCGCGGGCACGGCCTCGTCTTCGCCCTGGATGCCGCGCAGACGGCCGGCGCCCTTCCGATCGACATCGAGGAAATGAACGTCGATCTCCTCGCCCTCACCGGGCACAAGTCTCTCTTCGGACCGCAGGGAACGGGCGGACTTTACATGCGGGAAGGTCTGGAGCAGAGGATTCTTCCGCTTGCGACCGGAGGCACCGGCAGCCGTTCGGAATTCGAGCTGCAGCCCGATTTCATGCCGGACAAATACGAATCCGGGACAATGAACACGGTCGGGCTGGCGGGCCTGGGCGCCGGGGTTGAATACGTTGTTTCGGAAGGACTGGATTCCATCAGGGCCAGGGAGATCATGCTGACCGGCCTTTTTCTGGACGGTTTGAAATCCATCAGGGGGGTCCACGCATACGGTCCGTCCGATGTTTCCGACCGGATTCCGGTCGTTTCGTTCAACGTCGACGGGATGGCCCCATCCGAGGTCGCCCTGATCCTCGATGAAAGGTTCGGGATAATGTCCAGGCCGGGCCTTCATTGCGCCCCCGCTGCGCACAAAACAATCGGGACATTTCCCGGAGGCACAGTCAGGTTCAGCTTCGGCGTGTTCAATACCGAAAAAGAGATCGAATATGCACTCGGCGCACTGGCGCAATTGAGCAGCCGCAAAAGAAGAGACAGGAGATGAATATGGAAACAATAATTGATTGCAGGGGCCTGACCTGTCCCCAGCCGGTCATACTGACGAAAAACGCCCTGAACGATCAGGACAAGGTGACCGTCATCGTGGATAACGATCCGGCCATGCAGAACGTCAGGCGGCTGGCGACAAAAATGGGTTGTCAGCTCCAGATGGAAAAGAAAGAAGACGGGACGTATCACATCCGCATTTCGCGTTCCGCAGCGGCCGGAAAATCCGCTGAGACTGCGCCCGCAGCAGCGGACGCCCCCCTCATTATCGCGGTCTCATCCGACCGGATGGGGAGGGGCAGCGACGAACTCGGAGACGTGCTGATCAGGAGCTACATTCATACAATTCTGGAGCTGGACCCTCTGCCGGATACGATGATCTTCTATAACACGGGAGTGAAACTGGCGGTCCGGGACTCCGCCGTGCTGGACGATCTGAAGGAACTCGAGGCGGCGGGGGTGTCCATTATCGTCTGCGGCACCTGCCTCAACTACTTCGGCCTTACCGACAGCATTGCGGCGGGCGTCGTTTCCAACATGTACGAAATCGCCTCGACGATGGCGTCGGCGGGGAGGCTGGTCACGCCATGACCGCGAGCCCGGAATTCCAGGTCATTATTTTCAAATCGGTCCATCACGCCCTGCGGGCTGAAAAGATTCTGAAGGAGATCGGGATTCCGCACAAGCTTATTCCCGTTCCGCGGCACATCAGCTCGGATTGCGGCGTATGCCTGCGGTTTCCCGCCGGCGAGAGGGAGCACGTGGAACAAGCCCTTGCCGGCAAGTTCGATATTGATGAAATCAGGCCTCTTGAAAACCAGGGTTGAGATGACGAAACCCTCTGGAAACGGCAATGCAGGAACAAAAAACCGAAAAAACGCGAAAAGGTATTCCAAGTACCCGGAAATTTGCTTTTTTTATTCTTATCAGTATACTTAAATACCAACCCTGTTCCTTCTCAGGGACGAGTTGATTAACTCCCAACGGCCCGTAGTGCTTCTGTAACATGAAAAACGAGAAAGCCATTTGCTCACCCTTGGCAGCAAATGAATCAAATTATTCAAAAGTACCTGAATATGCACAGTCGAAGCGACTCACCATCGCCCGGACAGTACTGCTGCTTATCGCTGTTATTGCATTTACCAGCGAGGCCGGATGCAGCCGGAAAGAAGAACCGAAGCGGTCGGAGAAAATCACTATTGCCGTAACGCCCTGGCCCGCTTCCACACCCATCTTTATAGCCCGGGAGAATGGGTATTTCAGGGAGGAGGGCCTCGACGCCGAATTTCAGTCTCATGAATCCGGGCACTTGGGACTCGCTTCCGCGCTTTCGGGCGAGGCGGACCTGGCCGAGGCCGCGGATACGCCGATCGCCCGCGCCGCCGTCAATGCAAAACCGCTGGCCGTCATCGCGACTATTGCTGAAATCGACCGGTTGATCCTGATCATTGCAAGGAGGGATCGAGGGATCGAGGCGCCCCGCGATCTCAAAGGAAAGAGAATCGGTCTGACGTCGGGGACCGGGGCAGAATATTTTCTTCATACCTATCTTGCCGCATTATACATCAATCCCAGGGACATCCGGATGATCACCTATGCTCCGGACAGGATCGTTGACGCCCTGCTGAAGGGAAAGGTCGATGCCGTCTGCACCTGGTCGCCTTATACAGCAAGGCTGCGGGACAGACTCGGCGCCAGGGCGCTCGTCCTGTCCGATCCGGGGATCTACAGAGGCACATGGAATGTCGTATCCACACAGGATTACGTCAAGAAGAAGCCGGAATGCGTCGCAAGATTCCTGCGCGCCCTTCTCAAGGCCAACCGTTTTATCGAAAAACATCCTGATGAAACGCAGGCCATCTCGGCAAAATACATCGGCATGGAGAGTCACCTTTACGCAAAAGAGTGGAAAAACTACAGGTTCGCCTTAATGCTGGACCAGACCCTGATATTGAATTTGGAAGACCAGGCAAGATGGATGATCAAGCGGGAGGCCGGAAGCGCCCGGAAAATGCCTAATTTCCTTGATTACATTTATATTGACGGCTTGAAATCTGTGCAGCCCGCGGCCGTTACGATACCCGGCAAGCAGGAATAATGTGAAAATCAGTACGAGACTGAAGCTGGCCGTTTTTGTGCCGGTGACCATGGCGCTCATCGTCAGCCTGACCCTTGCCTTTTCCTACAGGATGATGGAAGAGATCCAGGCCAATGGGAATGTCGTCCGGCAGATCAGGACGAGCGTTATCGGACTCAATCATATCGCTCACTCCTATATCCTCTATCGCGAGGAACGGCCGAAACAGCAGTTCCGGGCGGAACACGATTTTCTCATGCAGCTCATCGCCAGTATCAGATTCCGGAGTCCCGACCACCAGCAGATACTGGACAGAATAAGCGTTGAGAGCCAATTGATGAAAGAAAACTTTCTGAAGCTGGTGTCGTACTATGAGCGTCCGGCATCTCACGGAAACGATGAAATGTTTATGGACCTGGAGGAGAGGTTGGTGGGACAGTTCCTGGTAGGGGCCCAGAAAGCGGATACCGATGCTTCGCTGCTGCGGGATCTGGTCGATGACGACATCAGGAACGCCCAGGCACAAACCATAGCCCTTATCTTTGTTGTCATATTCATCGCCATTGTTCCGCTCACGATTATCCTGTTCCGGACGAAAAGGAACATCGACGCATCGCTTACGGTATTGCGCACAGGAACAGAGGCCGTCGGCGCCGGCAATCTTCATCACCGGATAGGGATATCGGGAGATGACGAGCTGGCGGAGTTGGCCCGATCGTTTGACGGCATGACCGGGAAGCTTCACGAAGTCACAGTTTCCAAGGACGAGCTGCAGAAAGAGGTGGAAGAGCGCAAGAGAGCGGAAAAAGAACTGAAAAAACGCACATTCGAACTTGAATACGCCAATAAGGAACTGGAATCCTTCTCCTACTCGATATCCCACGACCTGCGCGCCCCGCTGCGGACGATAAACGGGTTCTCGGCAATGCTGACGGAAAAACTGGGGAATAAGCTGGATGAGGAGGGAAAGCGTTTTCTCGACACTATCCGGAACAGCTCGAAAAAGATGGACAATCTCATCTGCGATCTCCTCGCTTTTTCTCGCGTCGGCCGCGCTGAACTTTCCCGGAATACGATCGATATGAGTAAACTGACCGACGATCTGTGGCAGGAGCAGGTCGCCGCAAACCCGGGACGCATGATGGAACTGAAAAAAGGGAATCTCCCGCAAGCCGCCGGGGACAGAACTCTCATCCGGCAGGTCCTGTCGAATCTTCTCGCCAATGCCGTCAAGTTCTCGCAGAAGAGGGAACCCGCCCTGATCGAGATCGGGGGCGAATCGTCCGGCAGGGAAAACGTGTACTGCGTCAGAGACAACGGAACCGGCTTCGATATGAAGTATTACGAAAAGCTCTTCGGGGTATTCCAGCGGCTTCATAATGAGCAGGAATACGAGGGCACGGGCGTGGGGCTCGCGATTGTCCGGCGCATTATCCAGCGGCACGGCGGCCGGGTCTGGGCGGAAGGAGCGGTCGGGAAAGGCGCCGTTTTTTATTTTTCGCTGCCGGCAAAATGACGGCTTCGCAGCGGATATGTTTTTGTTTCATTATTAAACAGACTCGCTCCTGGATTCAGTATTTACTCCCGTGTAAAAATTAGGGACACTCCCCATATTAGACACAAACAGGGGAAGTGTCCTTTATTTTTCTGATTTTTAGATATGTGAAGCAAATTGAGCAGCAGGACTCTGCCGTGCGGACTTCGCTGTTTCATTCTCTTGCTGAAAGAGAAATATGGGGAGTGTCCCTGGTTTTTATGCTCACCTTTTGATGACCTCTTGTGAACTGCCGAGGCAGTCGGGCAATGAGCCAAATCCTTATTGCTTCGGGCTTTTCCCGATTCATGCACCTCCGCTCCCCTATTCCGGAACTCTCCTTTTCATGATTGTTCAAGGCTGCCGTTGATGTATTCTGGTCGGGGAGTTTACAATGAATCCCATGGAAAACGGCAATTCAGGAACCATCATTTCCGTCCGGACATCTGTCGTCGACGCCTGTTTTCCCGGTCCTCTGCCCGCGATCAACAACCTCCTCCGGACGGGGGACAATAATGAGATCATTCTTGAAACGGCGATTCATCTAGGTCCCGGCAAGGTAAGGTCGATCGCCTTGACCTCCACCCGCGGGCTCGCCCCCGGTATGCGCGTCGTCGATACGGGACAGCCGATCATGTTTCCCGCGGGAAAGTCCGTTTTGGGCCGGATGCTGAATGTTTTCGGCGAACCCCTGGATCATAAGGATCCCATTACCGAGAAATTCAGATCAATTCATCACAGGCCTCCTCCGCTGCAGGACCAATCGACCGTATCGGAGATCTTTTCCACGGGCATCAAAATAATCGATCTGCTGGCTCCCCTGGAGCGGGGAGGAAAATCAGGACTTTTCGGAGGGGCAGGAGTGGGAAAAACCGTCCTGATTATGGAGCTCATTCACAACATGGCCGGCAGCGAGCACGGCGTCAGCATCTTTTGCGGGATCGGCGAAGACAGGAAAGAGGAACTGGCGGGCGAGCTGAGACAGGTGCGGCAGGATGCAATTACAGGGGAACTGATGAATATCGTGAGCGGATACGAGACAATCAGGATGGAGGCGTGATTCGGCGAACAATGCGAGAGTTCAAGGATTAGAGGATTCAAGTTGTCCAAGATCGCTTGAATCCTTGTCCCCTGCCCCCTTTCGAACTTTTCACCTTTCAAATTTTGCTTTTCACTTACATCTCAGAATGAATGCGAAAGACCGAGTTTCACCCCGTACTGGTGGGTCCGGCTCGACGGCTCGTAAAAACCGCCCACCACATTGCTTTCACCTATCTCGCTGTATTTGTACCAGGGCGTCCCGACAAGAGACCATCCCGGCATCACCCTCCAGGAAACGGGAACTTCGAACAGGTATCCCGTCCTGTTCCCCAGATCAAAGGTCAGGTCGTTGCCCAGATTAGCCTCCGCGAAGTAAGCCGTCATCTTGCCGCCGAACATGATGTGGGCCGCGGCGTTCATCCCGATCCCCCACTTTTCGTTAAGCCTGTAATCGACCCTGACCCCCACCGGGATATAACTCCAGCGATAGTCCTCCTGGTAATCCTGAACGTTGCCGATCCTCCTGCTCCTGCCCCTCTCCCAATAAAAATACCCGTATCCCAGGTAGGGAACGACCGAGGACCTGCCGTCCGAAACCGCTATCCAGCCCAGGTTCCCCTCAATAAGATAGAGCCTCTCCCTCTCGTCTGTAAAATAGAGCGGAGTCCCGCCCTGAGTAGATCCGTCGTAGGTTATTTCGCCTCCGGCATAGCTTCCGTACAATCTTGCGTAGAGGCGCGATTCCCCCCTGTATTCCACGCTCCCATAAATACCCGGAAGCCATCCGTAATCGGAACTCTTATGGGGCGTGACGAGATCTTCCTTGTAATCGAAATAGAAGTAGTTGAAGCCGAACTCGGTTGCGGCTCCGCCGAAGGCGGTTCCGGATAATAGGACCAAGAACAGGATAAAAAAAACCGGAATGAATCTCTTCATGATTTGCACCCTTAAAATTTACGATTCAGAAATTGAGGCAACATGACCTGACAATAACGAAGCGATAGTAGGCAGGTCGGCGGTCCTTTGTCAATATCGGCTTTGCGCCGATCTGAAAAAAAATACAAGACAGTAAGGAGTGAGGCGCAAGGGGTTGCCGTACAGGACGCCTGATACCGAATGCCGAATGCCTGACGCCAAAAGACTTTTGCACAAACTTCTTTTTTATATTATGGGTTCAGGAGGGGGCGGGCTTGCATGAGGGGATTCCGCGCAAGGATCATAGACTTCATATATCGGGGCGCAACAGGAAAGGAAAGAAACCGAATTATTCTTACCCCGCTGTGGGGCATGGCGTTTCTGTTTTTCCTGCTGTTCCTGATTTTTGTCTCTTTCTATATGGATCCGTATGCCTATTCCCGGAACCCGATGATGTCGGGCCTTTTCATGATCATGGCCGGAATAGGCATTTTATCCGGATCGGCGTCGCTCACGTTCATAGCGACTCCCTTTTTTGTGCTGATCAGTATCCTCGAGTTCAAATATATTGAAGAGCCGGAGCTCGAAAAACGCTTCGGGAAAGAATACTCGGAATACAAAAAGAAGACGCCGATCATTATTCCGAAAATTCATCGGAAATAAACAATTTTCTTTTCGTAGTGAATACGCTCCGCCGGGTCGCGCTGTGTTTCAGCCGCCACCCGGATCGGGAATTCCTTTCCGTAACCAATCCGGGTTTTCTTTTCAATGATCGCCGTCATATCCGGTCCTCCCTGAGTCTGGCCCCGGCGCTCCCGGCCGTCCGGAAATGTCGGGGGCGGTCCTTATTTTTCCAGGCCGCGGATAATGTAATCGATCGCGTGTTCCTTCATCGCTTCGAGGTACCTGGCGTATTCCGCTTTCGTCAGCCGCGTTTTACCTTTTTTCACTTTCATGACGGAACCTCCTTTCCTTCCGGTTTTTTGTTCCTCTACTTCCCTGCTGCGAAGCTAATCTATATTCCCGGCCGGGCATGCACAATCGGAGCGACCCTGAATTAACCATAAGACCGCTCACGCATCCGCGCTCGGACACCCGGAGGAATCGCCTCGGTGTTTGTCCTATGTCATGGGTCACGGGTAATGGGTGGTGGGTTATGGGCGGGAAAAGCGGGAAACGATCTGTCGGGTCCATTGCGTCTGTTGCGTTCTTTGCGTCTACAGCATCTGTCTGCGTCAGGCATTTGGATTGGATGTCAGGCGTTCTGCACAACAACCCCTTACTTCCTTACGCCTCACTCCTTACGGTTATTTATCCGATCAGTTTATTCTGAACGGCATACAACGTGATCCCGGCGTTGTTCTTCAGCTTCATTTTTTCGAGGATGTGGCTCCGGTACGTACTGATCGTCTTGACGCTCAGGCAGATCTCGTCGGCGATCTCGGAAACCGTTTTACCCGATGCGAGCATCAGCATTACCTGGTACTCCCGGTCGGAGAGGCTTTCGTGGAGAGGCCTGGCCGCGTCGGCGTTCAGATAGTAAGTCAATTTTTCAGCCATGGACGAGGAAATATAGCGCCCGCCGGCCGAGATTTTCCGGATCGCCGATATGAGTTCATGCGGGGCGCTTGCCTTGGTGAGATATCCCGAGGCGCCGGCGCGGAACGCCCGTACTGCGTACTGCTCCTCCGGATAAATGCTCAGGATGAGAACAGGAAGCTTCGGTTTATAGCCCTTCAACTCTTTCAGTATTTCAAGGCCGCTCCGTCCCGGCATGGAGATGTCGAGCAGGATGAGATCGTAATCTTTCTTCCTGACGTAGTTCAGAACCTCCTGCCCGTTTTCCGCCTCGTCGGAAACCACCATGTCCGTTGTGTCCATAAGGATTTTCTTATAGCCCTCACGCACGATCGGATGGTCGTCCGCAATAAGGATTTTAATCTTTTTCATAGCGCACCCGAGACTCCATTTCGAAAACACGATCAGGTTTAACGGCCCTGCTGTCCGGTTTTACCTCTCCCCGCCTTGATTTCAGGCTTTATCCCGCAAAGGCATTCTCACCCTGATGACCGTGCCTTTTCCCCCTTTTCCGGAAATTTCTATCTCTCCACCGCGCCGGAATACCCGCTCCCGAATCCCGAGCAGTCCGAAGGAATCCGGCTTGGAAATCTGTTCCTGCGTAATTCCCCGGCCGTTATCCCGCACCACCAGCTCCGCCTTTCCCCGGGCCGTCCTGAGCACAACGCCGACGCGCGACGCTTCCGCATGCCGCGATACGTTCGTCAGCGTTTCCTGAAAAATGCGGAAAATCGCCGTCGAGAGGTCGGGATCAAGCACGAAATCTTCCGGGTCCACTTTCAACCTGCACCGGATCCCCGTCCTTTTCTGGAACTCCTCCGCCTGCCAGCCGATCGCCGCCGCGAGTCCCAGGTGGTCAAGCATCCCGGGCCTCAGGTCCATGTAAATCCTCTTCACCGTCTTCATGGTCATGTCGATCAGCGTGGCCATGGATTCCGTTTTCTGCAGGAGAGATTTCTGCTCCGGCCGCAGTTCCCTGCTGAGCAGGATTATATCCGTATTGAGGGCGGTCAGGAGCTGCCCCAACTCATCGTGCAGCTCCCGGGCTATCCTCGTCCGTTCTTTTTCCCGCACCGATTCAAGGTGGGCGGACAACTCGCGGAGCTGTTCCCGCGATCCCGCCAGCTCGTTCTCAGCGCGTTTCCGGTCGGTGATATCTTCATACGTGATGACGACCCCTTTTTCTTTCAGGGTCTCGCCGATCCGGGAAGCGCTGACCAGACAGTCTATGCCGGTCCCGTCCTTGCGCCGGCAGGGAAACTCCATGCTTACGGTGGAACGCCTTTCAAGGGCGGCATAAAGGATCCGCGCGATCTCGACGTATTCCTTCTCCGCGCGGTAGAAAATGCGGGTGCTCCTGCCGATTATTTCCCCGGCCTTCCATCCGAACACGGACTGCACGCCGTCATTCGCAAAGATGATATGCCGGTCCCGCAGGCCTATAACTGCGTGCGGTATTGCTTTGAGGATAGTGGCCTCCAGGGCTTCGAGCTCCGCCAGCTTGTTCCGGGCTTCGATCTGCTCCGTTATATCCATTGAATTGCCGAGAACCGCCCGGGAGCCCCGGTATGGAATAAACGTCACCGTCTCCATGATCCACCGGATTTTTCCATCCTTGGTCAGAATACGGAATTCATAGGGAGAGGAACGCTTTCCTTTCAGCATCTCCATAGCGTTTTTCCGCACCATTTTCCGATCATCGGGGTGCACGAGGCTCATGGAATTCATGCCGGCGAGCTCCTTATCGCCGAAGCCGGCAAACCCGGCTGCGTTGCGGTTTACAAAATGGAACTTGCCGTCCTGGACGACATAGACGCCGGCCTGCGAGCTGCTGGCCATCATCTTGTATGCCTCTTCCGCCTTTCTGCGGTCGGTTATGTCCTCATATGTTATGACTATACTTTTATCCTTGAGGCTCTCGCCGATGCGGGAAGCGCCGATCATGCACTCGATCTCCGTACCGTCCTTCCGCCGGCAGGTGAACTCCGTGCTGAATGTCCTCTGCCTCTCGAGAGTGGAATAGAGCACCTTGGCGATCTCCTCGAATCCCTCCTCGGTCGGGTAGAGGACCCTGGTGCTTTTCCCGATCAGCTCTTTCGCTTTCCAGCCGAAAACGGACTGCACGCCGTTGCTCGCAAAAATGATGCGCCTGTTCCGCAGTCCTATGACGGCATGGGGAAAGGCGTCGAGGATGGAAGCTTCCAGGGCTTCGAGTTCCGCGAGCTTGTTGCGGGATCCGATCTGCTCTGTTATATCCATCGAGTTCCCGAGGACGGCTTTCTTCCCGCGATAATGAATCGGAGTAACCGTCTCCGTGACCCAGCGGATTCCGCCGTCCCTGGCGATGGTCCTGAACTCGTAAGAAGAGGATCTTTTTCCCTTCAGCATCTTGACCGCATTCTGCCTCACCCTGGCGCGGTCCTTCGGGTAAACGAGGCTCATCGAATTCATGCCGATGAGCTCTTCCCGGTCATAGCCCCAGTATTTTGCGGCATGATGGTTTACAAATTTGAACTTTCCGTCCTGGAGGACGTAGATGCCCGCCTTCGAGCTGCTTTCCAGGCTGCGGTAGAGTCCTTCCTCGAAAAGGCAGTCCCTCTCCGATTTCCTCAGTTCGCCTATCTGGGTTCTCAAATAGGCCAGCTCGTTGATAAGCTCTGATTTTGATTTACCCCTGTCCTTGCCGCCAACCGGCCTGGGCATTTTTCTGCTCCTGAATATTGCTGATTGCCGTCCTCACGCCGCCTTGGGACGGCGGATATTTATATCGTCGAAGACATGGAATTGTAAAGGGGGGAATGGAGAACAGCGCGGGATACCGGGGCCCGGGCCCGCTGAAACTGCCGATAAAAAGATCCCTGTTTTCTCTGCCGGAGCTTAATTCTCTATCCGGGCCTGTTTTTATGGACTTTTACCGATAAGTTCCCCGTTCTCTTCCCGTCCGTTCCGGCCGCTCTGGAGGGATGAGGTTCAGGCGAAGCATTATGAAATCGAGCTCCGGTTTTTGCGGAAGATTGAGACGGTATTTTCATCCGTTTTTCGCCCCCGGAATCACGGGTGCGGTTCCGGGTATCGCCGCGTGCGTGATGGACGGCGGCAGCGCCGCCGCTGCGGCTGAGGGAGCGGTCTCGCGATACGCCGACTCGGCGCCGTTCGGTTTTTTGCCGTTCATTACCGGCTGTACGGTTCGGCAGGGCTTTCATATCGCGCGGAGGCGGTTCCGGATGAATTCGCCTGATCTCCGCTTTCTTCACCTGAGGAGGTATCCGCGAATCAGAAGCAAGGCTCCGCTTCCCATCTTGCTGAAGGGACTTCCAGGGCCGGCGTAAACTTCCTGCTCCGCGGTCTTTCGATGGATTTTCATGCACACGCGTCCGGTCGGTCCGGAAAGTCCGGGGCGCTCCTGCATCGGAGCGGTCCGGCATGCGCATCGCTCTCTTCCGAACGATCGTGACCTGGTGAATGTCCCGGCGGATGTAATATCCGGAAAAGGGAGACCCGCAATAACGGAATGCATACGGCACCCAGACATAGAGGCCGACGAAGCCGGGCGGAGGAAGTTGATAGGTGATCACCGGCGGCCCCTGGGTCTGATAGTATTCCTGGACGTGCGCCGAATCGGGATAATCGCCGGGTCCGGAATTTTCCGCATCTGGCAGTCCCGAAACGCCGGGAAGGCCGAGACTGTAATTCAGATAATCGAACCTCTTCAGGGTTTCCTCCCTGGTCAGGGCTAACCGCCCAGCATCCGCCGCAGCTCCCGCGGCAGCCCTGAGTTCTCCGGCTATATCGGGCGTAACCGGGTGATCGGAGATCCACCCGCTGCGGGGAGCAATTCCGATCCTGCTGAGGCGGTCCTCGGCTTCTTCTTCTCCCTCGCATGCGGCTAAACCGAGGGCAAGTGTCAGCTTGACGGCAAAATCGCCCTCGCGCACCAGAGGAGGGCTTACCGGAGAAAACCTTTCCTGTTCCGTATGGGCAACTACGGCAACAAAGAGGCAGAGGACGACGAAATACAGGATTCGAAGCAGTCGAAAAAATATCTTCATTGATCGATCCCCCTGAGCAGCCCCGAATCAGTCGCCCGAGCCTTTTCTGCTGCGGAGAGCCGGCAGAGCCGGAGTCCGGTCTTATAACTCCGGACCCCGGACTCTGAAGGGTAAACCGTGAACTGCGAACCGGGAACTGGGAACTATTTACATCCCCATACCGCGCCCCATGCCCTGGCCGGGTCCGCGCCCCATGCCCTGGCCCGGTCCGCGTCCGCCTTTACCTCCGCGCATGCAGGCCGTGCGGAATTTTTCCTGCTGTTCCGGAGTCAACACTTTCATTACTTCAAAGTGATGGCTGGTCCGCTTGTCCTGAATCTGGTCGCGCAGCGCCCTGATCTCTTTCTGCATCGACGTAATCTTTTCCTGGTTGGGATTTTTCTCCAGCCAGAGGATCTTCAGGTCTCCCGATCTGCTGAACAGCTTATCCCGCAGAGGCTTTACTTCCTTGAGGTGCGCCGTCCTGAGGGCCTCTATCTTCGCCTTCTGGTCGGCGCTCAGATTCAACCCCTGCATTGCGGCCGGATTTCCGCATACGCCTGAACCTGCGTATGGTCCTCCCCGGCGTCCCTTGCCATGAAAAGCCAACGTCGGAGACGCCGCAGCCGCGAGAAACAAAAGCGCTGTCGCGACAATCATCACCTTCTTCATGATACTCTCTCCTTTCAGAATTTATCTTTTCACTCGTACATGGCAAAGAGCGTGCCGCGCCGGCCCGTTATTCATAACATGCCGTAGTACTTAGGCTTTCATGGTGGAATGAATGTCGGGAGCGCATTCTTCGAAAAATTTTTCTGGATAAAAAATATCCGATCGTGTATCCACTTGCATTATAAGTATCCAAAAAAAGGCAAGAAGCTAAGGGCAAAAGATAAAGGGAAAAGACTCTGTATAGCCAAGGGCTTGCCCTTAGCCCTTTGCCTTTAGCCCTTTGCCCTTTGCCTTTAGCCTTTAGCCTATTGCCTTTTGCCCTGAGAAGAAGATGAGAAACAAGCGTTCCGTCAAATTCTGGATCGACGCCCCGCCCTGGCTGATTATCGGGGCGGTCGTTTTCATTACGCTGGTTTTCATCTTTATGACGCTGCAAAGTATCGGAAAGCAGAAGGAAATCACTACGAGGCTCCTTGTTGAAAAAGGGGACGCCCTTATCCGGTCCTTTGAGGCGGGGATCAGGACGGGAGACAGCCTGCAGTGGAGCAGTTTCGATCTGCAGAAGCTGCTCATTGAAATCGCCCAGCAGCCCGGCATCGATTACATGATCCTGACGGATGCCAAAGGAAGTATACTTGCCGACAGTGAACCCTCCCTGGTCGGGGAATACCATGGAACTGATCTCGAACCGGGCAGCGTCTCCGATGAAAAGGTCGGCTGGAGACAGGTCCCGAACCCCGAAGGCGCGGATACTTTCGAGGTCTATCGCATGTACTATCCGGCAGGCCGGGAAAGCCCGGCCTGGATCGTTTTCGTGGGCCTCGATCTGGGACCGGTGCTCGACGCCCGCGCGCGCGACGCCCGGAACACCGTGGTGATGGCGCTTACGCTCCTGCTGGTGGGCCTTGCCGGAATCGTTTCGCTTCTATTCGCCGCGCGCTACCGCTCCGCCCGGACTTCCCTGTCGCGGGTGAAAGCATTTTCCGACAGCCTGGTCGAAAATATGCCAATCGGAATTGTCGCCCTGGATCGGGAAAAGCGCATCGTTTCCTTCAACCAGACCGCCGAAGAGACCCTGAAGCTCTCTTCAGGCGATGTCATGGGAAAGCGGGCCGATCTGGTGTTGCCGGAGAACTGCGGG
Organism: Syntrophales bacterium; assembly: GCA_028712885.1. Lineage (GTDB taxonomy): Bacteria > Desulfobacterota > Syntrophia > Syntrophales > UBA4778 > JAQTPK01. The sequence goes on from JAQTPK010000055.1 coordinate 14,038, forward strand.
GAACTGCTGAAAAACCTGAACGCCGGCGGCGGTATAATCGAGAAGGAGATAGGCTGTACTGTGGCAGGCTCCTCGCTGACCCTCGAAGTGATCGCGGCCCGGCTCGAGGACGACGACGGTTCCTTGCTCGGCAATGTCATTCTTTTCCGGGACCTGACGGAAATCGTCCTTCTCAGGACGGAAGTCGAGCGAAACCGCAGGCTGGCCTCCATCGGCAGCCTTGCCGCAGGCGTGGCGCACGAGGTCCGCAATCCGCTGAGCTCCATAAAGGGATTCGCCACGTACTTCCGGGAAAAATACCGGATGAATCCGGAAGACCTCAAGACGGCGGAAATAATGGTTCAGGAGGTGGAGCGGCTCAACCGCGTTATCGGCCAGCTCCTCGACCTGTCCCGGCCCCTCGATCTCAACCTGGAAAAAAAGGAAATCGGCCAGGTGATCCTGCATACTCTCAAAATGGTGGAAGAGCAGGCGCGCGGCAAAAACGTCGTCCTCCGCTCAGACCTGGCTGCGTTGGACCCGCGGGAAACAGCCGCCCTGATCGATTCCGACAAGATCAAGCAGGTGCTCCTGAATCTCTTCTTCAATGCGCTCGGAGCGATGGAGAACGGCGGAATTCTTTCCGTGGCGCTCCGCCCCGATTCCGGCCGCAAGGTCAGGATCGATGTAACGGACACGGGAACGGGGATCGGGAAGGAGGCTCTGCCGCGGATCTTCGATCCGTATTTCACGACCAGGCCCGCCGGGGCCGGCCTCGGGCTCGCGATCGTCCAGAAGATCGTGGAAGCGCACAACGGGGAAATCCGCGTGGAAAGCGAACCGGGAAAAGGGACCACGTTTTCCGTGTTGCTCCCGGTTTCGGAAGCATAATGCGCCCGAATCATCACGCAAAGACGCAAAGTGAACGAAGGCCGTCTTCACTGTTGCTTTATGTCTTTGTGTGAAAATTGTTTCAGAGAGGAAAAATGGGAGAGAAAAAGCTGCAGATTCTTGTCGTGGATGACGATGCGGCCCACCGCACGATGCTGAGGATGCTCGTCTCCGGCTGGGGCTACGAAGTATCCGAAGCTCCGGACGGAGAGTCCGCCATCGCCTCCGTCCGTGAGAAATCCTTTGACCTGGTCCTGATGGATATAAGGATGCTGAAGATTTCGGGACTGGACGCCCTCGGGGAGATCAAGACCTTCAATCCGGCGATGCCGGTAATAATGATGACGGCGTTCGCTTCCGTGGAGACGGCGGTGGATGCCCTGAAAAAGGGGGCGTACGATTACCTGACGAAGCCGCTGGACTTTGACGAGC
>JAQTPK010000011.1 GCA_028712885.1 Syntrophales bacterium
CAACCCGACCGACGTGTTCCCCACATGCGTGGGGATGAACCGCTCCAATGCCTTGTCGTACTCGGAAAGATTTTGTGTTCCCCACATGCGTGGGGATGAACCGGCCGAGGCGTACAAAAAATTCAGGCACCAATAGTGTTCCCCACATGCGTGGGGATGAACCGTACGAGGATGATCACCCCAGAAACGATGGTTAGTGTTCCCCACATGCGTGGGGATGAACCGTTCAGGCCACAATGAGTGGTCGCGGTTTGAGGGTGTTCCCCACATGCGTGGGGATGAACCGCAGCCTCCTCCCGCGAGAACGGGAAAAAGGGAGTGTTCCCCACATGCGTGGGGATGAACCGCCGCATACGACTCCTCTCCGCACGACCTTGGCGTGTTCCCCACATGCGTGGGGATGAACCGAGGACGGGAAAGATGAAAGTAAGCATGCAGCTGTGTTCCCCACATGCGTGGGGATGAACCGACGGTAAGGTTACGCGCACCGTCTACGGCGTAGTGTTCCCCACATGCGTGGGGATGAACCGCCGTTATACGCTGCCGCCTCATCGGTGTGCAGGTGTTCCCCACATGCGTGGGGATGAACCGTGTTCAGCGCACAGGAAGGCTATTGATTCATCGTGTTCCCCACATGCGTGGGGATGAACCGATGGCGCTCAACCAGCAGGAACACGCCATGAGGTGTTCCCCACATGCGTGGGGATGAACCGCACATGAGCGCACAGCAGCTTGACTTGCTCGTGTGTTCCCCACATGCGTGGGGATGAACCGAGAACACGGGAAATGAAATATACATTATTAAAGTGTTCCCCACATGCGTGGGGATGAACCGTTTAGCCCTTGCTAAAACATTAATAATTTCGGGTGTTCCCCACATGCGTGGGGATGAACCGGCCTAACGACTAAAAACAATGAGGCCCGGTGAGTGTTCCCCACATGCGTGGGGATGAACCGCGAAACGCCTTGCCCTGTATGAGCCTCTTAACGTGTTCCCCACATGCGTGGGGATGAACCGATGACTGCAAAAATGGAAAACGCCTTTTTCATGTGTTCCCCACATGCGTGGGGATGAACCGATTTTGCTGAAATCAGGAGACGCATTGATGAGGTGTTCCCCACATGCGTGGGGATGAACCGTAGGCCGGGAAGAACAAAATCCATAAAAGGAGGTGTTCCCCACATGCGTGGGGATGAACCGAATACTGCGACGCTCCTACCAGATCGTTGATCGTGTTCCCCACATGCGTGGGGATGAACCGGCCGTCTCGAAATTGCGGTGGACTATGATGTTGTGTTCCCCACATGCGTGGGGATGAACCGCCGAATGTCCCATATGCAACCCGGTATTCCTGGTGTTCCCCACATGCGTGGGGATGAACCGAACGGTACGATTGCGCCATTCACGGCTTGCAGGTGTTCCCCACATGCGTGGGGATGAACCGCAAAAAGGAGGACTGCACGAATGGAGCCTGTCAGTAATGGAAATGTCCAAATGTGGCAAGATTTGAGCGATCTTACGCTTTGGGGCATCGAGAGGATCGGCGGAGTGCCGATCTGCGAAGCCTGTGGTGAGGACATGAGCTGATCGAGTCCATCGCTTTATTGAAGATTGCCAGCGACCGGAATTGCCGAGGGTTGTTCAACGAGAGCGCGGCTTGGAGGTCACGGCCGTGAAGCGGGTGTTAAAGGGGCTTTTACGAGCGGGTTTCAGCCGGACGGTCTCCCTGGCGGAACAGCGGCCTCGTGCCACGTTTTCCAGAAAGCGCTGAGCGGTGAAACTCTCGGCCTCGATCGTGATTATCTCCTTGCCCAGGTCATATAGGATCGCGTTTTCATTGACCGATTTCACGCGTCCGGCCTCCAGGGTGAGGGTGAAGGGCTTATCGTGGGGGACGGACTTGAACGAGACGGCCCTGGAGTAGCACGGGTTTCCCCAAGCCGGAACGGCATACGCGATCAGGATGATCGGGATCGATATCACGCAGCGTATGAAGGGATAGTTGAATGCTGTCAAAAGCAGTTCCTCGCGGACGCGGCGCTGCCTTGAAACCCAAACCCGAGACCGGAAACCGGGTATTTATCCGGCGAGATAGCTGCAGCAGTAATCAGTGACGGATTTGACTTTCAATTTGAATTTCGCATTTCCCGCAATTTTGAACGAATCGCCCTGCCTTATGCTTTTCCAGGCGTTTTCCCCCGGCAACAGGACATCCATATCGCCTGAAAAGATCTCCATCAACTCCGGCGATCCCGTACCGAATTCGTAATCGCCGGGCAGCATGATTCCCAGGGTCTTTCTGGAGCCGTCCGGGAAGAGGATCGTTCTGCTCGTCACCCTGCCGTCGAAATAAATATTGGCTTCCCTGACCGCTGTGACATTCTTGTACTCCGACATGAGCATTCCTTTCCCTGCCGGGGCGGACCGCATTGATTGCTTCCGGTTACATGCGAAATAATCCCGGCAAATTGTGTATGGAACATAGAAAATGAGCGGGACGCCTGTCAAGCGCTTTTTCCTTGACTTCGGACGCGTTTTTCATTTATGAAAGCGGTAAAAGTGAGCTGAAAGAAAAATGAAGGTATTGCTGCATAATTTCGCCGGCGGGTTTTTTGGCTTTTTCATGGTCTGCCGGCATCGCTTCAGAGATTGAGACGAAACTGAAGCCGCGGGCAGGCCAAACGAGTTGCCCGCGGCTTTTTTTGCATCTGAAAGGCCGTGGAATTCCGCGGCCTTTTTTTTTGATCGGCGAAATTGCAGTATTCAACCGCAACGGAATACCGAAGGGAGGAGCCACATGAAGGGAGTCAATCTGGCGAGTTGTCTGGAAAATTCCGCTCATGCTCATCCGGGGAGGACGGCCTTGATTTTTGAGGACAGGCGATGGACTTTCCGGGAGCTCGATGCCGAGGCAAACAGGATCGCCAACGGCCTCGTGGACCTTGGGGTGGAGAAGGGGGACCGGGTATCGATATTTCTTCCCAACTGCCCGGAGTTCCTGTTCTGGTATTTCGGCGCCCTGAAAATGGGAGCTGTGGTCAATCCGATCAATACGATGCTCAGGGAGCGGGAGCTGGAGTACGTGGTCAGGGACTGCACGCCGAAAGTCCTCGTCACGTCGGAGGATCTGTCGGCCGTGCCGCTTCACGTTTACGGTCTTCCGGAGACAGGGATCGAAAAACTGATCGTCGTTCAGGGCAAGGAGTCCGGCGGAATTCTCTCCAACGAAGCATGGCTGAAGCGGTATCCCGCGGCTTTCGACGCAATACCTGTCGAGCGGGACGACCTCGCGGCCATTCTCTATACCTCCGGGACAACGGGGGAGCCGAAGGGCGTCATGCTGACCCACTTGAATCTCTGGACCAACGCCCGCCACTGCGCCGACTGGGCGGAGACTTCATATAAAGACCTTTCCGTCTGTGCCCTGCCGCTTTTCCATTCTTACGCCCTCACCCACGTAGTGGGCGAGCTCTTCATCGAGGGCGGGGCCGTGGCCTGGCTGAGGCGTTTCGAACCTGCCGCCTTCCTGGACGCGATGGCCCGATACCAGGCTACGGCCTGCCACTGCGTCGCCACGATGTACTATGCCCTGGTAAACCATCCCAAGACAGACGACTACGCCCGAAAAATCCGCCTCCGTTACTGCGTGACCGGCGCGGCGGTGACTCCCGAGCCGATTCTCAGGGCCTGGAACGAGAAGTTCACTCCAATGAGCGAGGGTTACGGGCTTACCGAAGCGGCCCCGGTCGTGTTCATGAATCCGCTGCCGGGGAAGGGCGTGCAGAAGGCGACGTCCTGCGGCGTTCCCATTGTCCCCGAAATCGAGGCGGGTGTCGTGAATGACGGCGGCAGGCCCGCGGCTGCAGGGGAGGTGGGAGAGCTTATCATCCGGGGGCCGAACGTAATGAAGGGCTACTGGAACAAGCCGGAAGCGACTGCGGAAAGCCTCCGGAACGGGTGGCTTTACACGGGGGACATGGTCAGTTTCGACGAGGACGGCTATTTTTATATCAGGGACAGGAAAAAAGATATGATCTGCCGCGCGGCGTTCAACATCTACCCGAAGGAGCTCGAGGACATCCTGTACACGCATCCCGCCGTGGCTGAGGCGCAGGTAGTCGGAATCCCCGATCTGGTGAAGGGGGAGGAGGTCGTGGCCTGCCTGGCTCTGAAGCCCGGAAACAAGGTCACGGTGGAAGAGATCATCCGGTTCTGCCGGAAGGACCTTGCCGCATACAAGGTTCCGAAGTACGTCCGCTTCTTCGACTCACTGCCGAAGACGGTGACGGGCAAGCTGGAGAAGATGACTTTGCGGAAAATCCTCCTGAGCGGGTAAGAACATGATATTGTTCTTTTCGGTCTGGAAATAAGTTACAGGAATGGTATAAAGACTGGAGGAGATTCTATTGGTGCCTGTAAAGGAAATAATGCCGGATCTTTTCCGGCTGGTGCTGCCGATGCCCTTCCGGCTAGAGCACGTAAACGTATACGCATTCAGGGGCAACGGGCGGGTCTCCCTGCTCGACACGGGCCCGAATTTCCCCGGCACTTTCGATGTGCTGAAAGAGAGGATCAGGGAAATGGGGAATTCGATCGAGGATATCGGAAAAGTGGCGATCACGCATTTCCATGCCGACCATGCAGGCCTTGCCGGCCGGATCCAGGAAGTATCCGGGGCGACGGTCCTGATACCGGAGATAGAATACCGCACTATCGGAGCGTATCAGGAAGGAGAAGAGAGGATAGGAAGAATCGGTGTCTTCAGCCTGGAGCAAGGCATGTCGGAGGATTCAGTCAGGGAGCTGAAATCGGCATTCCGGATGTTCAGAAAGGCCACCGTTCCTTTCCGGGCCGACGGGTTTCTGCGGGAAGGGGAATCGGTGCGGCTGGGCGCCATGAACATGGAAATCGTGAAAACGCCGGGACACTCTCGGGGTCACGTATGCCTTTACTGCCGCGAGAAGGGTATTCTCCTTTCCGGAGACCATGTCCTTCCGCATATCACTCCCAACATCAGCGCCGACCTGCTGGCTCCTGACTTCAGGCCCCTGACCAGCTTCCTGGAAGCCCTTCGCGTATTGCGGGATCTGCCTGTCCGGGAGGTCCTTCCCGCCCACGGCGAGCCGTTCACGGACCTGCCGGGAAGGGTGGACGAGATCTGCTCCCATCACAGGGAGAGAAAGGGTCTGATCATGGCCGCGCTGAATAAGGGACCGAAAACCTCCATGGAGATTGGAACAATCCTTTTCGGTCCCGACCTCGACGCCTTCAATCAGCTTCTGGCCGTAAACGAGGTTTTTGTTCATCTGGTGGAGCTCGAAGCAGAAGGAGCAGTCGTCCGGGTGAGGGAAAACGAAAAAGTCGTATTCAGGCTGAAGGCTAAAGGCTGAAGGCAAAGGGCAAAAGGCTGAAGGCTAAAGGTTAAAGGGCTAAAGCCAAAGGCGAAGAAATTTAAGATCAGGAAACGACAACGCTGTCCCTTGCATTTTGCCCTTAGCCCTTCGCCCCCGATCTGGAAGCAAGTTTATGTCCTTCCGTAAAGAGCTCAAATATCTCCTCCTCAGGAAATTCGTGACCCCGCCCGCATGCCATTTTCTCCGTCTGTACGGGCGTCTCCTCCTTTTTAAGGTTGAAGGCGCCGAGCGATTTCTTTCCCACCTGGCCGCGGGAGGAAGAATAGTCTTCGCCTGCTGGCATCAGCGTTTTTTTGGAGGGTTTTATTTTCCCGGCCTGTTCGAGCTGAGTCCCTTTATCATGATCAGTCGGAGCCGGGACGGCGATTTTATCGCCGATGCGGTCCGGCGCATCGGCTGGCAGCCGGTGCGGGGATCCAGTTCCCGGGAAGGCAAGAGGGCCCTTCGGGAGATGGTGGAGCGGGTCTCCGGAGGGGCGGTCGGAGTTCACATCGTGGACGGCCCGAACGGGCCTGCCGGCGTGGTCAAACCGGGGCTGGTGACGCTGGCGCAAAGGACCGGCTCCGCAGTCTGCCTTGGGCTCGTCTCATATGAGGCGCCGTTGGTGTTCAACAGCTGGGACAGGTTCATGATTCCAAGGCCGTTTACCAGGGTGCTGATAAATCTGGGCCGGATCGAACCTGTGCCGGAAAAAATGGAGCCGGACGAATTCGAAGCCTGCAGGAGGAGGATTGAGGACAGCCTGGCGCGCGGATACGCGGAAACCGACGCTTATTGGGGACGGAAAGAAAACAGGAAAACGGCCCGGAGACTTTCGGACTTCAGGAAGGATCCGGCCTGGCTGAAGGTCATTCGGGGCGGCTGATCGTGCCGTTCGAGAGGGACATCCTGACCGTCCCCCCCCGTCCCAGTATATCGTGCAGGTGAATGCAGCCTTTCAGCTCTTTTTTCCTGTCGACGACGACCAGGGTGGTGATTTCGAACTTCTCCATGATCTCTATCGTATCGGCCAGCGAGCGGTTCTGATCGATCGTCTTGGGCGTGCGGGTCATCAGCTTATCAACCGTCCTGGCGAGGAAATCCTCGCCCCGCTTGACGTGGCGGCGCACATCCCCGTCCGTCAGTATTCCGAGCAGCCGGTTCCTTCCGTCCGTAACCAGAACGAATCCCAGGTTTCTCCTGTCTATTTCGGTTACCGCCTCCAGCGCCGTCGCTCCCGAATAGACCCGGGGGGTATCTTCCAGGCCGACCATAACTTCGCGTACCCTGGCCATCAGGCGCATTCCGAGCGTTCCACCCGGGTGAAATTTGTAAAAGTCGTTTTCGCGGAATTTCCTTCTCCCGATGAGGGCGATCGCGAGCGCGTCGCCCATGGCGAGGGCGGCCGTCGTGCTCGAGGTGGGGGTCAGGCCGAACGGGCAGGCCTCCCTGGAAACGCCCACATCAATGACGATATCGCTGATCCGGGCCAGCGTGGAGCAGGGCTTGCCGGTCAGGGCGATCTTCGGAATGTTATCCAGGCTCTGAATCAGAAGGTTGAGCTCGCTTGTCTCGCCGCTGTTCGAGATTGCCAGCAGCACGTCTCCCCGCGTCACGATGCCGAGATCTCCATGCATGCCTTCCACCGGATGCAGAAAGATAGCCGGCGTCCCCGTACTCGTCAGCGTGGCTACGATCTTCCGGCCGATAAGGCCCGATTTGCCGATTCCGGTAACAATGATTCTCCCCTTGGCTCGGTAGATTGTCTCGACGGCGCTCGAAAAACTCCCGCCGAGCTTCCCGATGAGTCCGAGAATGCTTTCAGCTTCGATCTTCAGGACTTCTTCGGCCCTGCCGATCGCATCGTCCTTCTTCTTCATGCAGCACCGCCTTTCCGCCAGGGGAGCATTTCGGTGTACGATTATCAGATAAAATGATTTTTTACAACCGCATGTCTTGATTGCCTCCGTCCGCCTATGCTACTAATTAAGGTGCGGGGTGAAATAAAGGAATGGAAGTAAAGAATTACCGGATCTCCTTACGGACGGCGGGCGGCACCGATATCAAGGATCTTACCCCGGAGGTAGCCGAGAGAGTCCGGGAATCGGAGGTCCGCAATGGGCAAGCGCTTGTTTTCGTGCCCGGCGCCACCGGAGCCGTTACCACGATCGAATACGAACCCGGCCTGATTCGGGACCTGAAAGAGGCGGTGGAGAGGCTCCTGCCCGGCAACCGGGCTTACCACCACAATGAGCGCTGGGGCGACGGGAACGGCCATTCGCACCTGAGAGCAGCTCTGCTCGGCCCTTCTATCTCGATTCCGATCGTGGATGGAAGACTGGTCCTGGGCACGTGGCAGCAGGTAGTCTTCATAGATTTCGACAACAGGCCGCGTGACCGCAGCCTTCTGGTGCAGATATCGGGGAATATATGAAAAGCAATATACAACAGATAGAGAGCTGGTTTGAAAGATATACCCGGTCCTTTCTGACGGGAGATCCGGAACGGGACAAAAACTACAGGGTGAAAATCGACCACTCCCAAAGGGTGTGCGCGGGTATTGTAGAATTGGGAAAATCCATGAAGGTAAATGAAAATGATGCGGATATGGCGTGGATCGCGGGTCTGCTGCACGATGTCGGCCGTTTCGAGCAGTTGTCGCGTTACGGAACCTTCATCGATTTCCTCTCCGAAAATCATGCCGTATTAGGGGTGAAAATATTGAGAGAGGAGGCGGTTCTCGAGGACCTGGATCCGGAAGCCAGGGATATAATTCTGAAGGCCGTAGCACATCACAACCGGCCGAAGCTGCCCGAAGACATGGGGGGAAAATGTCAGTTGTGCTGCCGGATTCTGCGGGACGCCGATAAGCTGGACATTCTCGGCAACATGTTTGAAGTAAACGAATCGGGAGACAGCAAGCTGGAAGGTTCCGTCGCGATGGCGTTGCCGGACCTTCCTGAAATTTCAAAAGACGCCTACCAGGATCTGGTGGAGGGAAGGATAGTGGATGCAAGCCATATCCGGACCCGGAACGATCTGAAGCTCCTCCACATGGGCTGGGTTTACGACCTTAACTTCGATTATACACTGCGGTCTGTAAAGGAGAAGGGATACCTGCAGAACATAAAGGGAAACCTGCCCCAGACGGAACAGGTGGAACTGGTCTATAACACCGTGCGCCGCCACCTCGAGCGGAAGGTGTCGGGGCGGCGTTCATCCTCCAGGAAGCAGCAGTCCTGAGATCGAGAAATCAGGCAGGAAAACGGGGAATGTATTTCGGTATGTTATTTTCGGCTTCTCAGCCTGTTCCTTCTCACCGCACAAGTACATTCCGCACCCTGCCTTCAAGCTTCCGCTTCAAATCCTGCAACTCATTCTCAGCAAAAGAGGTTTCGCTCATATAAAGCGGGTCGAGTGTTTTGGAAGGAATGAACCTCTGCAGAACGTATTTTCGCGCTCCGGCAATCTCCTCTCCGATCCGCAGTATATCTTCCAAGAGCATCCGGGAACGGACTACCGTCGTCCGGAATTCATAATCTATCCCGGATCCCATGACGATGCCGATGCTCTTCCGGATCAAATCGGGGTCGATCTGCGCCCGTACGGCTTCCGGGTACTTTGCGAGGGGCGCCTTTATATCCATGGCGATATAATCGACGGCGCCCGAAAGGATGCATTCCTCCAGACGGTCGGGAAAGGAACCGTTCGTGTCGAGTTTAACCTGGAAACCCGCTTCCTTCACCTTGAGCAGAAAAGGAAGAAGATCGGAATGGAGGAGAGGCTCCCCGCCGGTTACGGTGACTGCGTCGAGTTTTCCTCTCCTGAGCGCCAGGAAAGCAAAGAGATCTTCTTCAGCAACGCCGACCGGACCCGGCCCGACAAGCTCCGGATTGTGACAATAAGGGCAGCGGAAATTACAGCCGCGGGTAAAGACAATCGCGCAGACTCGCCCCGGAAAATCTATCAGGGAAAACTTCTGTAAAGCTCCGATGATCATAATGAACGCAGGCATTAGACGTCAGACATCAGACGTCAGGACCAAGCAAGTTCATAGTTGCGCCGGGAAGGGCGCCTCTCCGGGACGAACTGCGAACTTTCCCCGCCTGAAGTCTAACGTCCAACGTCTAAAGTCTAAACGGCAAACACCTTGCGCAGCCGGAATTCCGACTGCTTACCCTTGTTCCACTGCTTGACCGGGCGGAGGTATCCTACCACGCGCGAATAGACTTCGCACTGCTGCCCGCATTCGGGGCAGGATTCGCATTCTCCCTTGATGTATCCATGGCTGGGACAGACGCTGAATGTAGGCGTGAAAGTGAAGTAGGGAACGCGGTACTTTTCACATACCTTGCGGGCGAATGTCTTCACGGCCAGCGGATCGTCTATACGTTCTCCCGCGAACGTATGAAAAACAGTCCCGCCGGTATACCTTGCCTGAATGCTGTCCTGGAGGTCGAGGGCCTCGAATACGTCATCGGTGAAGTTGACGGGAAGCTGCGTGGAATTGGTGTAGAAGACATCCGCCCCGTTGCCGCGGCTGTTTTCATTGGCGCAGACGATTTCAGGGAATTTTTCCTTATCGAGCTTGGCGAGCCGGTAGGAAGTCCCTTCCGCGGGAGTCGCTTCGAGGTTGTAGTTGTTTCCGGTCTGCTCCTGAAAACTGATCAGCCGGTTTTTCATGAAATCGAGCACCCGTTCCGCAAAATCGCGCCCTTCCGGGTCTCCAATCGTTTTCCCAAGGAAGTTCAGGCACGCCTCGTTCATCCCGACAAGACCGATTGTGGAAAAGTGGTTCTTCCAGTATTCCCCGAAACGCTGCTTGACATCACGGAGGTAAAATCTTGTATACGGGTAAAGATTGGCGTCTGTAAATTTTTCCAGGACTTTGCGTTTTATCTCGAGACTCTTTTTGGCGATGTTCATAAAGCTGTCGAGACGGTCGAAGAACTCTTCTTCGGTATGCGAGACAAAGCCGATTCTCGGCATATTGACGGTAATTACGCCGATCGATCCGGTCAGGGGATGAGAGCCGAAGAGGCCGCCTCCCCTCTTTTCCAGTTCGCGATTATCTATCCGCAGCCGGCAGCACATGCTCCGGGCGTCCTCGGGCTTCATGTCCGAGTTGACAAAATTGGAAAAGTACGGGACGCCGTAACGCGCCGTCATTTCCCACAGATCGTCGAGTTTCGGGTTTTCCCAATCGAAATCCCGCGTGATATTGTAAGTCGGAATGGGAAAGGTAAAGACGCGCCCCTTGGCATCGCCTTCCGCCATAACCTGGAGAAAAGCCCTGTTGAACTGGTTCATCTCCTCCTGGAAATCGGCGTACTTATCATCCCGTATTTCGCCGCCGATGATCACGTTCTGTTCGGACAGATGCCTGGGAACCGTAACGTCCAGGGTTACGTTGGTGAACGGGGTCTGAAAACCGACCCGGGTCGGCACGTTTATATTGAAAATGAATTCCTGCAGGGCCTGCTTGATTTCCTTGAAGCTCAGATTGTCATAGCGGATGAACGGCGACAGGAGGGTATCGAAATTGGAAAAGGCCTGCGCACCCGCGGCTTCACCCTGAAGGGTGTAGAAGAAGTTCACGATCTGACCCAGGGCGCTGCGGAGATGTTTGGCCGGCCGGCTTTCCACTTTTCCGGAGGCGCCCCGGAAACCCTGGAGCAGGAGGTCGTGAAGGTCCCACCCTACGCAATATACCGACAGCAGACTCAAGTCATGGATATGGAAATCGCCCTCGACGTGGGCTTTTTTAACCTCGGGCGGGTAGATCTCATTCAGCCAGTAGACCTTGCTGACCTCGGAAGATATATAATTGTTAAGACCCTGGAGCGAATAATCCATATTGCTGTTTTCATTAATCTTCCAGTCGGTCTTCTTCAGGTACTGGTCGACCATGGCAATTTCCATGTTATTGGCAAGCTCGCGCAGGCGGGCATGCTGGTCCCGGTAAATAATGTAGGCCTTTGCCGTCCTGCGGTAAGTGGAAAGAAGGACCTCCTCGACAATGTCCTGGATTTCCTCAACCGTCATGATCTGGTTGTCAAAAAGCCGCTCCGAACAGGCGAGAACCTTTATCGTGAGCTTCCTGGCTGTGCCGACTTCGAATTCACCGGTGGCCGACCCCGCCTTGGCGATAGCGTTCGTGATCTTCTCTGCATCAAACGGAACAAGTCTTCCATCCCTCTTCCTGATCTTATCGTGCATATCGCCTCCGAAGCCCAAGATATTGTGGTATTTAATAATCATAATACCATATATTGTGCAAGAAAAATCTTAAAAAAAATAGGTCATGGGTTATGGGTGGAGCACTTCCACTGTCCTGCGCTGCCCATTACCCATAACCTATGACCCATAACCTATAATTTGTTTGACTGCCCGAACGCCTGTATAATATTAACCGCGTGGAGCATAAGATGAGGCATAAATCTTTTTATATTTATACGTTCGGATGTCAGATGAACGTGCATGATTCGGAGCAGATGGGGGCGCTTCTGCGCGATTCGGGATGCCTGCCCGCTGCAGACCCCGCGGCGGCCGATATAGTTATCGTAAATACGTGCAGCATCAGGGAGAAGGCCGACCAGAAGGCGCACAGCCTTCTGGGAAGGCTCCGGCGAATGAAGAAGAAAAATCCCCGCCTGATCGTAGGCGTGGCGGGATGCCTTGCCCAGCAATGGGGGGAGGAATTCGCGAGAAGGATACCCGGTCTCGATCTTGTCGTCGGCACTCACAACATCCATCTCATTCCGGAAATGATAGCGCGCGTTCAGACCTGCGGGGCGCCCCTGGTGGAAACTTCTTTTCGGGATGAAGTGAACTCGATCGGAATATTCGCCCCGCCCGGCAATGGGGCGGTCTCGGCGTTTGTCACGGTAATGCAGGGCTGCGATAATTTTTGCGCATACTGCGTGGTTCCGTACCTGAGGGGAAGAGAGCAGAGCAGGAGGCCGGAGGACATTCTCGAGGAGATCGGGAAACTGGCCGGACGGGGGATCAGCGAAGTCACCCTCCTGGGCCAGAACGTCAATTCGTACGGCGCCTCTTTCGGAAACGGCTACGATTTCGCCTCGCTCCTGAGAGACGTTGCCGGGGTGAAAGGGGTAGAGCGGATAAGATTCACGACCTCGCACCCCAAAGACCTGTCGGAAAGGATTGCCCGCTGCTTTGCCGAAATCGGCAGTCTGTGCGAGCATATTCATCTGCCCGTCCAATCCGGCTCGGACAGCGTGCTGACCGCCATGAACAGAGGTTACAGGGCGGCGGAATATATAAAAAAAGTGGATAAATTGAGGCAAATGTGTTCGAATATAAGCGTCACGTCCGATATAATAGTGGGCTTCCCGGGAGAGACGGAAGAGGATTTCCGCCATACTATCCGGCTTATGGAAAGGGTCAGGTTTGACGGGCTGTTCTCTTTCCGGTATTCGGACCGCCCCGGGACGGCAGCGGCGGGATTCGCTGCGAAAGTGGAAGACAAGGTAAAAAGGGAGAGGCTCTCCGAGCTGCAGCGGCTGCAGGACGGCATAACGCTCGAAAAGCATGAAGCAGCAGTGGGGAGTGTAGAAGAGATTCTGATCGAGGGGTACAGCAGAAACAGCAGGGCCGAAATTTCGGGCCGCACTCGCACAAACAAGATTGTCAATCTGGAGGGCGGGCCCGAATGGATCGGTAAAACGGTTCCAGTCAGAATTGAAAAGGCCTATTTGCATTCTCTCAGGGGTAAACTGGTATAAGGCTGAAAGGCAAAAGGCCAAAGGAGAAAGGTTCAGGGGAGAGGAAGACGCAGGCACAAGGTAGGATACTTTATTGCCGTGATCTTTGAACCCTCAGCCCTTTGCCTTTAGCCCTTTGCCTTGAGGGGAGAGAAGGAGGCGGTTCCGTGATACAGATGAAAGTGGCCGGATTGACCATAGATCCTCTCACAAATACCCCTATTGTCATTTTGAAGGACCTGGATGAAAAGAGGGCTCTGCCCATCTGGATAGGCCTGTTCGAGGCCAGCGCGATCGCCACTGAACTGGAAAAGATCACATTTTCCAGGCCGATGACGCATGATCTGATGAACCAGTTGCTGAAGAGCCTGGATGTCAATATTACGATGATTGAAATCAACGACCTGAAGGACAACACCTTCTTTGCAGTAATCCATATCGTCAGGAACGGGACCAGCCTCAAGGTGGATTCACGCCCGAGCGACGCGATCGCACTGGCACTGAGAGCGAATGCACCCATCTACGTATCGTTGAAGGTCCTGGAGAAGTCGAAAAGCATGGATGCCGTGAAGAAAGGCATTCAGATCGATGATGTGAAAAACGAGAAGCTGAAGGAATTCCTGGAAAGCCTCTCGCCCGAGGACTTTGGAAAGTATAAGATGTGACGCCGGTGTTTTATGAGGGAGGAGATTCGCAGACTCTATCTCAAAATGGGAGATCAGGTGGTTCATCTCAGGTTTCCGGAGTGGGGTTTCGGGGTTGTGGTTGAGGAATGGAACTCGCATATTCTGGGAGGGGTCTCTTTTGTGAAGATTTCGTTCCGTGACGGTCAGGTCAGGGTTTTCGACAACAACTTTGCCAATTCCTGCTGCTGCTATTACGCGGGAATTCGGCGTTGCTGATTTCGCCACCAAGACGCACACAGCAGGCGGGGATGTTTCGTGCGTTTTAGTGGCGGTCGTTTTTTTAGAGGAACATGGATTGGGATGAGGCGACCCGGTATTTCCGGATGTATCTTGAGGGAGAGAGGGACGTGTCGCCCCATACGCGGAGAAATTATCTTTCCGATCTGGTGCAATTCCGGAATTTTCTTGAGGAGGGCGGAGCGGGGAGTTCCGGGGAAGACCCGCTCCGGGTGGAAGCCGCGGCGATCCGCTCGTTTCTCAACAGCCTCTACAGAAAGAAATCGGCGAAAACCACCATCGGCAGGAAGATAGCCTCGCTGAGGAGCTTCTTCGGCCTTCTGCGCCGGAGGGGATATGTTAGGGTCAATCCCGCGGAGCTTATCCAGGCGCCCCGCGCGGACAGGAAGCTGCCCGTCGTCCTCCCGGTCGAGGAAATGCTGCAGGTGCTGAACGTGGAATTCGCTCCGGACGTCTTCGGCCTGCGGGACCGGGCGGCGCTCGAGCTGCTTTATTCAACAGGGGTCCGCGTGGGGGAGCTCGTGAAGCTGGACGTGGAGGATATCGATTTCAGCCAGGGGCTCATAAAGATACTCGGCAAGGGCAGGAAGGAGAGAATCGTCCCCGCGGGAGACCCCGCCCTTGCAGCCCTGCGGGAATATCTGAAGGAGAGGCCGGCGCTGTTCAGGAAGGGAAGGGACATGCCGAAAGGGAACCCGGTCTTTCTGGGAAAATCGGGGAAAAGGATCACAACCCGCAGCATAGCGCGGATGGTCGTCAAGTATGTGGAGGCCGGCGGGATCCACCGCCGGATAAGTCCCCACAAGCTGCGGCATACGTTTGCAACGCACCTGCTGGACAGCGGGGCCGATCTGAGGGTAATCCAGGAGCTGCTTGGTCACGAGAGCCTCTCCACGACGCAGCGCTACACGTCCGTGAGCGCGGCCAGATTGATGGAGGTTTATGACAAGGCGCATCCCAAGGCGGGAGAGGACAAGGAGTAAATGAGAATGACAGGAACGACGATCCTTGCGGTCAGGCACAAGGGCAAAGTTGTGGTGGCGGGAGACGGGCAGGTCACGCTTGATACGACCATAATGAAGCAGGGGGCAAAGAAAGTCCGCCGGCTCTTTCACAACAATGTCCTTGTCGGCTTTGCAGGAGCAACGGCGGACGCTTTCACCTTGTTTGACCGCTTCGACCAGAAAATCGAGCAGTACAACGGGAATCTCCTGCGGGCCGCCGTCGAACTGACCAAAGACTGGAGAACGGACAGGATCCTGCGGCATCTCGAGGCGCTGATGATAGCCGTCAGCAGGGATTATTCACTCATCATCTCCGGAACGGGGGATGTGGTCGAATCCGATGACGAGGTAATGGCCATCGGTTCCGGCGGGCCCTACGCCCTTGCGGCGGCGAGAGCGTTGATCCGGCATTCGGATCTTGCTGCGGCAGAAATCGCCGTCGAGGCGATGAGGATAGCGGCCGGGATCTGCATCTACACGAATGAAAATATCACGATCGAGGAAATCGATATTGAAACGGAACCCGACGCCAGGGCGAGAAAAACGGGTGCGAAAAGGGGCGCGAAATAAGAGAGAGGTTAATATGTCCGGAAACATGACCCCCAAGGAAATCGTTGCGGAGCTGGACAGGTATATAATAGGCCAGGAAGAAGCGAAGCGGGCCGTGGCGATCGCCCTCAGGAACCGCTGGCGGCGGAAAAACGTTCCCAGCGAGCTCCGGGACGAGATCCTTCCCAAGAATATAATAATGATCGGCCCGACAGGCGTGGGCAAAACGGAAATCGCCCGGCGTCTGGCGAAAATTGACAATGCTCCGTTCGCAAAGGTCGAGGCCTCCAAATTCACGGAAGTCGGATACGTGGGGCGGGACGTGGAGTCGATGGTCCGCGACCTGGTTGACCTGGCCGTTAATTCCGTCAAAGCCGAGGAAAGAGAAAAAGTCATGGCGCGGGCGCTTGAGCTTGCTGAGGAGAAAGTGCTGGACGCCCTCTTTCCCATGAAGATGGAGCATCGGGCCGGCCAGACGGATGGGACGCCCGACGTTGTGGTGTTCGAAGGTTCGGGACAGCCGGCGTCGACGCGGGAGAAAATCCGTAAGCTTCTGCATGAGGGGAAATTCGACGACCGTTACATTGAAATAGAAGTCAGCGAACAGGGCGGCCCGATGCCGATGATCGAGATCTTCAGTTCCTCAGGCGTGGAGGACATGGGGCTGAACATGCGGGAGATGCTCGGCAACATCTTTCCCCAGAAGAAGAAGAAGAAAAGGGTGAAAGTCCCGGAAGCGATCGAGATCATGAAGAACGACGAGGCGCAGCGTCTGATCGATATGGACAGGGTCACAAAGACGGCCATCGAGCGCGTGGAGGAATCAGGGATCATCTTCCTCGATGAAATAGACAAGATCGTGGGAAGCGAGACCCCGCACGGTCCCGACGTCTCCCGCGAGGGAGTCCAGAGGGACCTCCTTCCGATCGTGGAAGGGTCAACGGTGAACACGAAATACGGCATGCTCAAAACAGATCATATCCTGTTCATCGCCGCCGGCGCGTTCAGCTCGACCAAGCCCTCGGACCTGATTCCCGAACTGCAGGGGAGATTTCCGATCCGTGTCGAGCTTGATTCCCTCGGGAAAGAGGATTTCATCAGGATTCTGAGGGAGCCGTATAACGCGCTCATCAAGCAGTACACGGAGATGCTGGCCACCGAGGGGGTGGATCTCTCTTTCAGCGACGACGCCGTCTCGGAAATCGCCGAGGTAGCCGCCGTTGTCAACGAGCGCACGGAAAACATCGGGGCGAGGAGGCTGTATACGATCCTTGAGACGCTGCTGGACGAGCTGTCGTTCGACGCTCCGGATATGCGGGGCAAAAACATCGTGATCGACGCGGCCTACGTGAAGGAAAGACTGGAAGACATTATTGAAGACGAAGATCTGACGAGATATATCCTTTAATTGGACATCAGACATTGGACGCGGGACATCAGGCTTCAGGCATCGGGCATCAGGCGTACCAGGGGTTCCGGACAGGGAGTCTCTACGGCTTACGAACTGAGAACCGGGAACCGGGAACTATTATCTGTCGGGAGGTATAATGGAAGGACTGCGAAAATCCCGGGATAGGGCTGAGATACTGCTGGAGGCGCTGCCTTACATAAGGCGGTTCTATAACAAGACCGTCGTCGTCAAGTACGGCGGGCACGCCATGGTGGACCAGGAACTCAAGGCGTCTTTCGCCCGTGAGGTCGTGATCATGAAATATGTCGGGATCAACCCCGTCATCGTGCACGGCGGAGGTCCCCAGATCGGAAGCTACCTGAAGAAACTCGGGAAGGAGTCTAAATTCGTCCAGGGGATGAGGGTCACGGACCAGGAGACGATGGACATCGTGGAGATGGTCCTCGTCGGAAAGGTCAACAAGGAAATCGTCGGGCTGATCAATCATCACGGGGGAAAGGCCGTCGGCTTGAGCGGAAAGGACGGGGACCTCATACAGGCGGAGAAGTATCATCTTTCGGAGGAGAAGGCGAAAGACACTCCGACCGAGATCATAGATCTCGGACTGGTGGGAAAGGTTACCGCGATAAATTCCGGTCTTATCAATTCGCTTGTCAAGGACGGATTCATTCCGGTCATCGCGCCGACCGGCCACGGGGCCGCGGGAGAGACATATAATATCAATGCCGACCTGGTGGCGGGCGAGATCGCCTCCGCGCTGGCCGCGGAAAAGCTGATCCTGCTGACCGATGTGCCGGGCGTGCTCGATCCGGCCGGGAAGCTGATCCAGACGATGGACAGCGGACGGGCCGCATCGCTGATCGGGGACGGCACTATCGCCGGCGGCATGTTTCCGAAAGTGAAATGCTGCCTCAAGGCTGTCAAAAAAGGGGTGCAGAAAGCTCATATCATCGACGGGCGGACGAAACACGCCATACTCCTTGAAATGCTGACGGACACGGGGATAGGGACGGAAATCGTATCCTGAATTGATCGAAGATGAGAAGATGAGAAGTTGAGAGGGTAGGAGGCTGGGACCCGAAAAGCTGAGATAAACGAACCGGATACCGGAAAACTGAAAACCGGAAACTGCTTTTCTTAAGGATAGAAGATGACCACGGAAGAATGCATCGGGTTGGCTAAGAAATATCTCATGAATACGTACAGCCAGGCGCCCATCGTGCTCCTGAAGGGGAACGGCGCCAGGGTCTGGGATGAAGAAGGAAAAGAGTATCTGGACTTCGCGGCCGGCATAGCGGTGAACAATCTCGGCCACGCCCATCCGAAGGTCGTGGAAGCGATCCGTAAGCAGGCCGGCGTTCTTATGCATGTTTCCAATCTCTACTATATCGACATGCAGATCCGGTTCGGCAGGATGCTGGTTGAGAACTCCTTTGCCGGAAAGGTGTTTTTTTGCAACAGCGGCGCGGAAGCGAACGAAGCCGCGATCAAGCTGGCGCGGAAATACGGCCGGGATCGAATGGGCGGGAAGTTCGGCATAATCACGATGGAGAACGCCTTTCACGGGCGCACCCTGGCCACTCTCGCCGCGACGGGACAAAAGAAATACCAGGAAGGCTTCGAGCCGCTGCCGGACGGTTTCAGGCAGGTCCCCTTCAACGATACGGCCTCGCTGGAAAAGGCAGTTGACGCCGGCACGTGCGCCGTCATGCTGGAGCCCATTCAGGGAGTCGGGGGAGTGATAGTGCCCGGAGAAGATTACCTGAAGGAAGTCAGGGAACTTTGCACTCGCAAGGGGATACTGATGATCCTGGATGAAGTCCAGACCGGGATGGGCAGAACGGGCCGTCTGTTCGCGCATCAGCTCTACGGGGTGGTGCCTGATATCATGACCCTGGCAAAGGGGATAGGCGGGGGATTTCCCCTCGGCGCCATGCTTGCCGCAGATGATGTCGCATCCGCATTCGGCCCCGGGAGCCATGCATCGACTTTCGGAGGGAACCCGCTCGCCATGGCTGCGTCGGCGGCAACGCTCCGGACGATGCTCGATGAAAAAATACCGGAAAGGGCGGCCGAGATCGGAATGTATTTCTTTGAAAAACTGGTGGAGCTCCGGGGGAAGCATGCCGGCATAGGGGAGATCCGCGGCAAGGGTCTCATGCTGGGGATGGAGTTGGGCGAAAAAGCCCCCGCCTGCGTGGCCGCATGCCGCGAGAAAGGACTCCTCATCGATTCGACCACCCGCTCACTGAGGTTTGTGCCTCCTCTTATCGTCACACGGGATGAAGTGAACCGGGCCGCAGACATTATCGACGAGGTGCTG
The DNA here is from genome assembly GCA_028712885.1 of Syntrophales bacterium. GTDB lineage: Bacteria > Desulfobacterota > Syntrophia > Syntrophales > UBA4778 > JAQTPK01. The sequence continues at coordinate 19,332 of JAQTPK010000011.1, forward strand.
AATATATTATGAAGAAAGATCTGTTGAACGTCAGCGGCCTGAATGCAGCCGACTTGATTAGTATTCTCGATCATGCCGGCCGGATCAAGGCATGGCACAAAGAGGGCCGGGAATACACCCCTCTGAAGGGAAAAACGCTCGGGATGATCTTTTACAAGTCGTCGACCAGGACCAGGCTTTCTTTCGAGGTCGGGATGTACCAGCTCGGGGGTCTTGCCATCTTTCTCAGCAACAGGGATATCCAGCTTGGACGGGGAGAGACGGAGGAGGATACGGCGAAAATCATGTCCCGGTATCTCGACGGCATCATGGTCCGGACATTTTCCCAGGAATCGGTGGAGGCCTTTGCCAGGACGGCGGCGATTCCGGTCATCAACGGTCTGACGGATCTCCTTCATCCCTGCCAGATCCTCAGCGACCTGTTCACGATAAAGGAAAAAAAGGGCGGATGCGAAGGAGTCCGCATTGCCTACATCGGAGACGGAAACAATATAGCCAACTCCTGGATTGATGCGGCGTTAAGGGTCCCGATCCATCTGCGGCTGGCCTGTCCGCAGGGGTACGACCCCGATCGGGGTTTCCTCGCCCGGGGGGAGAAGGAAGCGGCCGCAAAGGTGGAGCTTTTCCGCGATCCATCGGAGGCGGCGGACGGGGCGGACGTGCTTTATACGGACGTATGGACCAGCATGGGACAGGAGGCGGAAAAAGACGCCCGCGCCGAGGCCTTCCGTAATTTTCAGATAAACCGGAGAATCGTCGAGCAGGCCCGCAAGGACGCAATCGTCATGCATTGCCTGCCGGCTCACCGCGGGGAGGAGATAACATCCGAGGTGATAGACGGTCCGCGTTCGGTCGTACTGGACCAGGCGGAGAACAGGCTCCACGTGCAGAAAGCAGTTATGGACATCTTGATGGGAGGAAAAGAGAAGTGAGCAGTAAATTCAGAAAAGTAGTGCTTGCCTATTCCGGCGGGCTCGACACGTCCGTAATCCTCAAGTGGCTGATCGAAACCTACGGCTGCGAGGTCATCGCCTTCGCGGCTGATGTCGGGCAGAAAGAGGAGCTTGAGGGTCTTGAAAAAAAAGCGCTGGATACGGGTGCTAAAAAGATTTATATAGACGATTTAAAAGAGGAATTCGTCCGCGATTTCGTTTTCCCGGCGCTTAAGTTCAACGCCGTCTACGAAGGGACTTACATGATGGGCACTTCTCTGGCAAGGCCCGTCATCGCCAAGAGACAGATCGAGATTGCCCGGAATGAAGGGGCGGACGCCGTTTGCCACGGGTCGACGGGCAAGGGCAACGACCAGGTCCGGTTCGAGCTTACTTATCTGGCGCTGGACCCGGAAATCAGGATTATCGCAGCATGGCGGGACCCCCACTGGGCGTTCGACTCCCGGCAGTCCATGATCGATTATGCGGAGAAGCACGGTATCCCTCTCCCGCTGTCAAAAGAGAAACCTTACAGCAGCGACCGCAACCTGCTGCATATCTCCCACGAGGGCGGCATTCTCGAAGACCCGTGGAGGGAGCCGGACGAAGATATGTTCGTCCTGACCGTGTCGCCGGAAATGGCGCCGGACAAGCCCGCTTACGTCGAGATCGGTTTCGAGCAGGGCGTTCCGACAGCGGTCGACGGGGTGAAGATGAGCCCGGCGAAACTGCTCGATCACTTGAACCGGATCGCGGGCGCAAACGGCATCGGGCGAGTGGACATGGTGGAGAACCGGTTCGTCGGCATGAAATCGCGCGGAGTATACGAGACCCCCGGCGGAACCGTGCTGTGGGCGGCCCATCGGGCGCTGGAGTCGATCACGATGGACCGGGAGGTGATGTTTCTGCGCGACTCGCTGATGCCGCAGTTCGCCCGGCTGGTGTATTACGGTTTCTGGTATTCGCCGGAAATGGAGATTCTGCAGAAGACGGCGGACGAAATGCAGGCCAATGTGACCGGCTTGGCGCGGCTCAAGCTTTACAAAGGGAGCTGCATCGTGGTCGGGCGCAAATCGCCTCATTCCCTTTACAGCGAGAAGCTTGCCAGCTTCGAGACGAGCGAAGCCTACGAACAGAAGGACGCCACGGGATTTATAAGGCTGAACGCCCTGCGGCTGAGAACCCGGGCCCTGCTTAATCGGAAGAAAGTGAAGAGAAAGTAAAGAGTAAAAAGCTGAGGTAAGTGTGAAGTGAAAAGTGCGGAGAGGAAAGCAGGGGGCTTGGGTAGAAGGGCATGAAGAAGAGCAGGAAACCATGGGGCGGGAGGTTCAGCGCTCCCACGGACAGGCAGGTGGAGGAATTCACGTCCTCCCTGCCGTTTGACCGACGGCTCTACCGCCACGACATTGCAGGCAGCATCGCCCATTGCCGGATGCTCGAGCGGATAGGCGTTATCTCCCGCGAGGAGGCGGACAAGATCGCAGCCGGACTGGAGGGCATCCGCAGAGACATCGAGGCCGGGCTCCTCCGTTTTTCTCCGGAGCTCGAGGACATCCATATGGCCGTCGAGAGCGCCCTTGTGGAGAGGATCGGTCCCGCCGGAGGGAAGCTTCATTCCGGGCGCAGCCGCAACGACCAGGTCGCTCTGGATCTGCGTCTCTATCTTCGCGAAGAGACCGCAAGGATCATCTCGCTCCTGGAGAGGCTCAAGGACGCATTCCTGGACACGGCCCGCAGCGAGATCGACACGATTCTCCCCGGATACACCCACCTGCAGAAGGCCCAGCCCGTTCTGCTTTCCCACTACCTTCTCGCCTACTGGGAAATGCTGGACCGCGACGAGACGCGCTTCCGGGAATGTCTGGAGAGGATAAACGTCCTGCCCCTCGGGGCGGCGGCGCTCGCCGGCAGCTCCCTTCCCCTTGACAGGAAGTACGTCGCGCAAATTCTTGAGTTCCCGCGGATCTCGGGCAACAGCATGGACGCGGTTTCCGACCGGGACTTCGCGGCGGAATTCCTGTTCGCCGCGTCGCTGTGCATGATGCACATGAGCAGGTTCTGCGAGGATCTGATCATCTGGTCGAGCGGCGAGTTCTCCTTCATTGAGATTTCGGACGCCTTCACCACCGGGAGCAGCCTGATGCCGCAGAAGAAAAACCCGGACGTGGCGGAACTGGTTCGCGGAAAAACGGGAAGGGTTTACGGAAATCTGATATGCCTTCTGACGGTGCTGAAAGGACTTCCGATGAGCTACAACAGGGATCTTCAGGAGGACAAGGAGCCCGTCTTCGATACTGTTGATACCCTGGCCGGCTGTCTTGGCGTCATCGGGTCAATGCTGGACGGGATCAAGTTCGACAGGGAGCGGATGCTGGAAGAAGCCGCCCGCGGCTTCTCCACCGCAACCGAAATAGCCGATTACCTGGTCATGAAGGGAGTACCCTTCCGAACGGCGCACGGCATCGTCGGCGGCATTGTCGGCGAGTGCGTCAGGTCGGGGAAGACATTGGCTGACCTGCGTCTGGAAGACTGGCGCCGTTACCACTCATCTTTCGGGAACGATGTTTTCAGCCGCCTGGACGCGAAAAGCTCTATTCTGTCGAAGACCGTGGAAGGCGGGACGGGCCGGAAACAGGTCAAAAAAAGGATCGAAGCCCTTGAGAGGCTGCGGTCGAAGAGGAGGAAGGCCGATCGCTGACGCCGGCAGGATATCCGGAAGGCGGGGCGGTCCGCTGATCGCGGCGCTGGCCTGCGCCCTTCTGATCGGAATTTTCCCGGGCTGCGGGAAAAAGGCGGACCCTGTGCCGCCGCGTTTCACCCCGCCTCCCGCGGTCGCCGACCTGGCGGCCCGCGCGACGGAGGAGGGGATAAGGCTCGAGTGGACGGAACCCGCGCATTCCGAACCCGTGGAAAGAGTGCTGATCATGAGGAGCGAACTGCTGGTCGCGGGAGAGAGCTGCCCGGGATGCCCGAGGACTTTCAACCGGATTGCGGAGCTTTCCCCGGAAGAAATCGAGGAAACGGAAGAGGGCAGGGCATGGTACCTTGACGGCAGGGTGGAGGAATCGATCCTCTACACGTATCGCATTGTAATATGCGACTCGTCGCGGTACTGCGGCGCGGAATCCAACCCGGCGGAGATCAAGTTCCGGAGAAAGAGATAACATTCATTCACATTGCGGGGCGGGAGATGCACGATTTTCACTATGCAGGAAACGAGCTCTGGTGCGAGGACGTACCCGTGGCGGAAATAGCCGGGAAAACGGGAACGCCCTTTTATCTTTACAGTCACAGGACGCTGCTGAACCATTACCGCACGTTTGACTCAGCCTTCGGCGCGATTCCGCATCTTGTCTGCTTTTCGGTGAAATCGAATTCCAACATCGCCATCCTGAGGATCTTCGCCCGGGAAGGAGGCGGCGCCGACATCGTTTCCGGAGGGGAACTGTACCGGGCGCTCAAGGCCGGGGTCAGCCCGAAGAGGATAGTCTATTCGGGCGTAGGCAAGAGGATCGACGAGATCGAATTCGCGCTCGGATCCGGCATCCTGATGTTCAACGTGGAGTCCTCCCAGGAGCTCGAGCAGATCGACGCGTGCGCCGGGAGGATGCGGAAAAAGGCCGGGATCGCGATCAGGATCAATCCCGATGTCGATCCCATGACTCACCCTCACATCTCCACCGGCCTGAAGCAGAACAAGTTCGGGATAGACATTGAAAGCTCGATCCGTGAATACCGCCGGGCGAGGAGCCTGAAAAACGTCAACGTCATAGGCGTAGACTGCCATATCGGCTCGCAGCTTACGGATATTTCACCGTTCATCGACGCCCTGGAGCGCCTCAAGGAACTGGTCCGGCTGCTGCGGGGGGAAGGATTCCAGATCCGGTATCTGGATATCGGGGGCGGGCTGGGCATAACCTACAACGAAGAGATGCCCCCTCATCCGGAGGAATACGCGAAAGCGATTATTGAAAATGCGCGCGATATCGACAGCACCTTCATCCTCGAGCCGGGACGCGTGATTGCCGGCAACGCCGGGATCCTGGTATCCTCGGTCCTTTATACAAAGAGCAACAACGAAAAAAACTTCGTCATTGTGGACGCAGGCATGAACGACCTTATCCGGCCGAGCCTATACAGCTCTTATCACGCCATCCAGCCTGTCCGGAAGGAAAACAGGGAGGAGACGGTCGCCGACATAGTCGGGCCAATCTGCGAATCGGGCGATTTCTTCGCCAAGGGGAGATTGATTCCAAAGCTGGAACGCGGGGACCTGATCGCCGTCATGAGCGCGGGCGCCTACGGGTTCAGCATGTCATCGAACTATAATGCGCGGCCGAGGGCGGCCGAAGTCATGGTTAAAGACGGCAAGTATCACGTGATCCGCAGGCGGGAGGCATACACGGATCTTACCGCCAAGGAGAGGATCCCGGCCTTCCTCAAAAAATGAAGAAGCTGACAAGTTGAGAAGCTGAGAAAAAAAGGAAAAGCAAATCTTTGGCTTTGAAAGAGGGATTTACCCGGTGATTGAGTTTACAAAGATGAGCGGGAGCGGGAACGACTTCATCCTGATAGATAATATCGGGGGCGCCCTGAAAATAGACGACCTGCCTGCATTTGCCCGGAGGGTCTGCAAAAGGAAGGTTTCGGTCGGAGCCGACGGGCTCATTCTTATCGAAAAATCCGACCGTGCGGATTTCCGCTGGCAGTTCTTCAATGCCGATGGAAGCCGTGCGGAAATGTGCGGCAACGGCGGGAGGTGCGCAGCCCGTTTTGCCTTTGTCAGGGAAATAACGGGTCCCCGGATGTCCTTTGAAACGGGGGCCGGGATAGTCGACGCCGAGGTGAAGGGAACCGTCGTCAAACTCCGGCTGACAGACCCGACCGCGACCCGACTGGATTATTCGGTGCCGCTGCGCGGGCGGGAATTCGATTTGAGCAGCATCAATACGGGCGTGCCCCATGCGGTGGCCTTCACGGACGATATCGAGAAGTGCGACGTAAAGGGAATCGGAAAGGAAATAAGGTTCCATTCGCATTTCCAGCCGGCGGGGACAAACGTCAACTTCGTTCAAATGCTTGACCGGCACGCGGTTGCCGTACGGACCTACGAAAGAGGCGTCGAGGACGAGACGCTTGCCTGCGGCACGGGCGCGGTCGCCTCGGCCCTGATTTCCCATCTTAAAGGTCTGACGGAATCGCCCGTTTCTGTCAGGGTCAGAAGCGGAGAAGCGCTGCGTATTCATTTCGAGAGCGATCGCGGGGCTGTCGGCAAGGTTTATCTTGAAGGCGGAGCAACCGTGGTTTATGAGGGCAGGCTGTGGCCGGAGGCGCTGCAGGGATAGAAGCTGAGAGGTTGAGAAGTTGAGATAAAGAACAACGTAGACAGTAGTGCGCCCATTGCGTTTCATTTAGACACACATTACGCTTTCGAAGTTCTGGAAAAATAGTTGATTTTGCGTTATAAGGCTTCACTTCTGCAGGGATAGAAGAGGAAAGGGAGAATCAGCAGGGGATTCCGGAAAAAGAGGAGAGTAAGGAGGGGATATGTTCAAGGGAGCCATAGTCGCCATTGTTACTCCGTTCAAAAAGAACGGCAGAGTGGACGAGGATCGCTTCAGGGAATTGATCGAGTTCCAGATCAAGAACGGGACTGACGGCATAGTTCCCTGCGGCACGACGGGGGAGTCAAGCACTCTGTCGCATAAGGAACACGACAAGGTCATAGAAATAGCGGTGGAACAGACCCGGAAACGGGTTCCGGTAATAGCCGGGACGGGTTCCAACAGCACGGATGAAGCGATCCGGCTGACAAAGCATGCCCATGAGGTAGGGGCCGATGGAGTGCTGAGCGTATGCCCGTATTACAACCGGCCCACGCAGGAGGGCCTTTATCAGCACTACAGGAAAATAGCTGAGAGCGTTCCCATCCCGGTCATCGTTTACAACATTCCGGGCAGGACGGGCGTAAACTGCATGCCCGAGACGCTGGCCAGGCTTGCTAAAATCAGCAACATCGTCGGCGTCAAGGAAGCCTCCGGGTCCATCAAGCAGATGAGCGATGTGATCCTCCATTGCGGGAAAAAATTTACCGTTCTCTCCGGGGACGACGCCTTTACGCTTCCGCTGATGGGAATCGGCGGGCATGGCGTCATTTCCGTCATCTCCAATGTGGCCCCCGCCGACATGGCGGCGCTGGTGGATGCCGCGGCGGCGGGAAAATGGGCAAAGGCAAGAGAGCTCCATTACCGGATGAGCCCGCTTATCGACAGTCTCTTTATCGAGACTAATCCTACGCCGGTAAAGGCGCTGCTTTCGATGATGGGCAAAATCGAATACGAGGTGAGACTTCCGCTGGCGAGGCTCTCGGAGGCTAATTACGAAAAGCTGCGGAAAGCTGCAGTCAACTACGGATTGTTGGAGAAATAAGGGGGCCCTGACATGGTAAAGGCGATAATAATGGGTGCTGCCGGGAAAATGGGCATCCGCATCGCGGGCATCATTTCCGGGACGGAGGGCATCAAGGTCGTCGGCGCCGTGGAGATGATGGGCCATCCCGCCGTCGGGCGGGACCACGGAGAAATAGCCGGCACAGGCAAATCCGGCATCACGATCACGGGGGACCTTTCGGGCTGCATAGGGAAGGCCGACGTCGTGATCGATTTCACCCATCACGAGGCGGCGCTCAAGACTCTGGAAATTGCGGTAAAAAACAAGAAGGCAATCGTGATCGGAACGACCGGCTTCACGCCCGAAGAAATGGGAAGGATACGGAAAATCGCCCCCGGGACGAGGTGCCTGCTTGCGCCTAACATGAGCATCGGCGTGAATCTCATGTTCAAGGTGCTCGAAAACGTCGCCGGCATTCTGGGCGATGAATTCGATGTGGAGATAATCGAAGCCCATCACAACCAGAAGAAGGACGCCCCTAGCGGGACGGCCGTGAAAATGGCCCAGGTGATTGCCGGAGCGCTCGGGCGGGACCTTGACAAGGTCGGCGTTTACGAGCGGAAGGGAATGATCGGGGCCCGGACAAAACAGGAAATAGGCATTCAGACCGTCCGGGCGGGTGACATCGTGGGGGAACATTGGGTCATCTTCGGGGGAATGGGAGAAAGGCTGGAATTTATCCATCGCGCCCACAGCCGGGACAATTTCGCCAAAGGGGCCGTGCGCGCCGCGAAGTGGATTGTGAAGCAGAAAAACGGCTTCTATGACATGCAGGACGTGTTGGGAATAAAGTAGTCTCAGGTCTCAAGTTTTCAAGTCTCAGGTTGCCCGAAAAGGATAGGCTCCTGAAGGCTTGAAATTTTGCGGCCTTATTGAGAACCTGAGATTTGAAACTCTTTTAGGAGATGGTCTTGAAGACGGCTGAAAGATTAACGAAGATTCCCCCGTATCTCTTCATGGAACTAAGGAAAAAGATCGCCCGGGCGAAGGCGGACGGCATTGATGTCATCAGTCTCGCCATCGGCGATCCCGTCGAAGCCACTCCGGGCGGAATCGTTGAGGAGCTATGCCGCACCGCGAAGGACCCCGAAAACCACCGCTATCCGACGGACGAGGAAAAGGGGATGATGTCCTTTCGCCGGGAGATCGCCCGCTGGTACGGCGAGCGATACGGCGTTTCTCTCGACCCCGCCGGGGAGATCCTGGGGCTGATCGGTTCGAAGGAAGGCTGCCACCATTTCGTTCTGGCGCGGGTCAATCCCGGGGATATCGTCCTGATGACCGACCCGGGTTACCCTGCGTACAGGTCGAGCATTCTGATGGGGGGCGGCGAGCCCTGGCCGGTTCCGATTCTGGCCGAAAACGGCTATCTTCCGGACTTCAGGGACATTCCGTCCGAAATCGCCGGGAAGGCAAGCGCGATTTTCCTGAATTATCCCAACAATCCCACGGGCGCCTGCGCCAGGAAGACGTTTTTCCCGGATCTGATCCGTTTCGCCCGGGATTACGATATTGCCGTCTGCTACGACAATCCGTACAGCGAGATAGTTTTCGACGGCCAGGAGCGATTGAGCTTTATGCAGGCGGAGGGCGCAAAAGAAGTCGGCGTCGAGTTGAATTCCCTGTCAAAGCCTTATAATATGACCGGGTGGAGGATCGGCATGGCGGTGGGGAACCCCGACCTGATCGCCGCTGTCAGCAAGGTGAAGGAAAACACCGATTCCGGAGTATTCAATCCCATACAGTACGCGGGAATACATGCCCTGCGGAACGAGTCCGGCAATATAGACCGGATGATCGCATTATACGGCAGGCGCCGCGCGCTGGTGCTCGGAACGCTGGCGAAGATCGGCATCAAATTCGATCCTCCCAGGGGAACGTTCTACCTCTGGGTTCCCGTTCCGAAGGGGATGTCATCGATCGAATTCACAAACCGCCTGTTTGAAAAAACGGCGGTAGTCGTGGCCGCGGGAACCGCATACGGAAAATACGGCGAGGGATATATCCGCATATCGTTGACCGTTCCCGATGATCGCCTGAAAGAGGCCATGCAGCGCATTGGAAGAGAGTTTTCGAAATGAAATAGCGTTCGTAGGCGTAGGTTCAAATATGGGCGAACCCGCCTGCAACTGCCGCGACGCGGTTGATTTCGTTTCGAGGCTGCCGTGCACACGGATTCTGAAGAATTCATCTCTTTATCAGACCGAGCCCGCAGGCGAACGCGACCAGCCCTGGTTTATCAACGGAGTAGTGGAAATCCGGACCGGGCTCGGACCTGAAAACCTTCTCGATCAGCTGCTTGATATTGAAAGCCGGATGGGACGCGTCCGGGACAGGCGCTGGGGGCCGCGGGTGATCGATCTTGATATACTCGCATACGGCCGGGAGATTGTCAGGACCGAGCGGCTCGTGATTCCGCACCCGGAACTCCACAATAGAAGATTTGTCCTGGTGCCGATGCTGGAAATCGCTCCGTTCTGGGTGCACCCGGTATACGGGATTTCGGTCAGGGGATTGCTGGATCGTCTGGAAGATGATTTGAAAGTTTTCCGTCTCGATACGGGCGACTATTGTCCGACCGGGGTACCGCAATGATTTATGTCCGTATTCTGGTATCACTGCTTGTCCTGTACCTCCTGTACAGGCTTATCAGGAGATTTCTCCTGAGGAGGGAAACGGGATACCTGCCGGGAAGGCGCAGAAATGGAGAGGAACTGGTCCAGGACCCGCAATGCGGAACATATATCCCGATCAGCGATGCCCGGGAGCTGGAGCTGAACGGTGTGAAAGTGTATTTCTGCAGCCGGGAGTGCATGGAGAAATATATTATTAAGGCATAAGGCGAAAGGCTAAGGGCAAAAGCATAAGGCGAAAGTCAAAAGGCTGAAGGCTAAAGGTAATGAATCAGAGGTCTGAACCTTTAGCCCTTAGCCCTTTGCCTCGTGCCTTATTAAGGAGGAATTGATGAAATTTTTTATCGATACTGCGAACATAAAGGAGATCCAGGAAGGCATAAACATCGGCATGGTAGATGGCGTTACAACTAACCCAAGTCTTATAGCTAAAGAAAATAAGGACTTCGAAACTGTTGTAAAAGGCATACTTAAGATTGTGGACGGACCGGTCAGCCTGGAGGTAGTCAGTACCGACGCCGATGGAATGATCGACGAGGCGAAAAAACTGGTAGGGCTCGGAGACAATGTTGTCATAAAGGTGCCCATGACCGCAGAGGGACTCAAGGCAACGAAGAGACTGTCCGAACTGGAAATCCGCGTTAATCAGACTTTGATCTTTTCTCCTCTTCAGGCGTTGATGGCTGCGAAGGCAGGGGCTGCCTATCTCAGCCCCTTCGTCGGCAGGCTCGACGATATTTCCCATTCCGGGATGGACCTTGTCGAACAGATTCTCCGGATCATAGATAATTACGGATTTGAATCGGAAGTTATCGTGGCAAGCGTTCGACATCCCCTGCACGTTCTGGAAGCCGCTTTGATGGGGGCAGATATCGCCACGATCCCGTTCAAGGTAATATCACAGCTCGTGAGCCACCCCCTGACGGACATCGGTGTGAAGAAATTTCTGGATGACTGGAGGAAGGTTCCAAGGAAGGCATAATCGCGTCTGTTGCGTCCTTTGTGTCATAGGGTCCTTTGCGTCTATTGAATTGGTAAAGGAACCGATGTTGCAATAGTAGACGTAAAAGACGCAACGGACGCAAGAGAGGCAACAGACGCCATAGACGCAAGGACGCAAAAGACCGGGAATATGTTCGGGAATATAAAGGATTCTTTCGAAAAACTCGTCATCAGGGACAAGAAAGAGGAGCTGTTCAATCTCCCGAACATAATCACCATGCTCCGGGTCGGGGTCATTCCCGTCCTGTTTGTGATACTTTATGATCCGGGTCGATTTTTAAGCCTGGTTGTCTCGGCGTGTTTCATTTTCGCGGCTTTGACCGATCTCCTGGATGGGTACATCGCCCGTAAATACGGGATTGTGACAAAGGTGGGAAAACTGCTGGATCCCATCGCGGACAAGCTCGTCGTGAACACAGCGATGATCCTCATGATCCCGCTCGGCAGGATCCAGGCCTGGGCGGTCGCCCTGTTCATCATGAGGGACATAGCCGTGGACGGGCTCAGGCACATCGCCATGACGCGCGGATTGGTCATTCCGGCCAGCCCTCTCGGAAAGCAGAAGACGTTCTCCCAGATCATAGCCGTCTCGGCGCTCCTGATCCATTATCCGCTTTTCGGGATAGATGCGCATATCGTGGGGACGGCCGTGTTATACATCGCCCTTTTCATGACGCTCTGGTCCGGCGCCGATTATATTGTCCGCTTTTACCGGTGGGTCAACAGCGGCGGTTGATTTCGGCCAATTTTTTATTGACAATATATACCGATTTGTTTAGGTTTTACCGGTACTGAGCGGGCGTAACTCAGTGGTAGAGTGCCACCTTGCCAAGGTGGACGTCGACGGTTCAAATCCGTTCGCCCGCTCCATTTTATAAATAAAGCCGAAGGCGGGGGCTGACTGCAAAAGGAATATCCTTCCCGGGTAAACCTGATGCCTGGAGCCCGATGCCTGATGTCAGATTCAGGGCGGCATAGCCAAGTGGCCAAGGCAGCGGTCTGCAAAACCGTTATTCACCGGTTCGAATCCGGTTGCCGCCTCCAGACGCTAAAAGGGTCAGCCCGTCCGGCTGACCCTTTTTTTTAGGATTATTCAAGGCTGACGATTTTCATGTTGATCACCTTTGTTATAGCCTGGGACCGCGATGTAACTCCTGTTTTCCGGAAAATATTCTTCATGTGAGATCTGATCGTATGCTTGGAGAGATGTAACAGTCCGGCTATTTCGTCGTCCTTATGGCCGGCGACAAGGGCCTTGATAACTTCCAGCTCCCTGTACGTGAAGTAGGATTTTTCGGTCCCGCGGCCGGATCTTGCCCCCCTTTTGACCTGATCCACGATGCACTTCGTGATTTTCGGATCAAGGAAGGATCCATCCTTCATCACGTGGTGGATGATATTTATCAATTCGTCCCTTTTGACATCCTTCGTCACGAAGCCCCTGGCGCCGGCGTTGATCGCATCGGTCACGTACTGGTCGTCCGTGTAGATGGTAAGCATGATAACCTTGATATTCGGGTGCTTCCTGCTTATCAGCCTTGTCGTCTCAATCCCGCTGATGTCCTTCATCTTGATATCCATGAGAATGATATCGGGGTTCGCGTTCTTTTCAAGCAGATGCATGCATTCAAATCCGCTGTTTGCGATTTCAACGACCTCAATTTCGTCGTCGAGTTCCAGCAGCTGCTTCAATCCTTCCTGAACGATGACGTGATCATCGACTATCATCACTTTAATTTTTTTCTTCATGCAACCCTCTGTTCCCTGCCTATCGGAATCGATACCCTGAGCCGGCATCCGAATCCCGGCCTGGAATCGATATAGAGGCTCCCCCCGGCTGCCTCGACGCGCTCTTTCATGGCGAGCAGACCCATCTTGCTCGCGCCCGACATCATCCCTGATCTGTGGGAGGCGTTCGTGAAGCCCTTGCCTTCGTCAGACACGGTGAGATTTATATTTTTCTTTATCTTTGTGATCCTTACCTCCGCTGTTTTCGAGCCGGAATGTTTGTATACGTTCGACAGCGCCTCCTGGACGACCCGGAACAGGCATATCTTCAATTCGGGAGGCAGCTGGATGTATTTCGGCAGATGCGTTTCAATCTTGATATTCGTGTCCCGCGAAAAATTCCCCATGAACTTCCGGAGAGCGGCCACAAGGCCGATGTCGTCCAGGAGATCGGGACGGAGGCTGGACATAAGTCCCCGGGACTGTCTGGCCGCGTCTTCGGCGATTCTCGAGAGGCTGTCCAGCTGCTCCGCCAGCAGCCTGGGGTTCCGGTTCAGCAATTCTTTGCATACCTGAATTTTATAGCCCATTCCGGTCAGGGCCTGCGCAAGGTTATCGTGAATATCCGCCGCGAGCTGGCGACGCTCTTCCTCCTGCACGTTGATCAGTTTTTCCGTGAGAAAGCTGAGTTCCTTCTGCCTCTCCTCGAGCTCGATGAACATGTGCGAGTTTTCCATGGCGATGGCCGTGACGTTGAGCAGCTGGTACAGCAGATCCATCTGGCTGGAGGAGAGGCACTTGCGCTGCTTGTTCGCCTGCAGCGCCAGGACCCCGTAACAGCTGTTGTGCGCCAGGACCGGGACGGCCATGATCCGCATGTTTTTCGAGAGGGCGATGTCTCTGCGGACCTTGCCGGACATTTCCATGAAAAGGGCTTTTTTCTCCCTGTACGATTTTTCCATCAGGGAAGATATCGCGTTGTCCACCGAGGAGGCGGGAAAAGAGAAGACCCCCTTCATCCGATCTTCCTGGTACAGGGCCATGAAACTCCTTTCCATTCTGAAGAGCGACCTGCTTTTTCTCAGGATTATGCCGACGATGTCCGGCAGCCCGAGGCTCTTTATCATCTCCCTGGTGAAATCGTGCAGCGATCTCAGATGATATATCTTTTCGCTGATGACCTCCTCCCGGGTTTTCAGAAACATCGCCGCCAGGATACTGTGGCCCCTGAACATGTTTTCCCGCATCTCGCTGTACTCGTTGTGCAGATCCATGAGATGCTCGCTGCCGGCGTGCCGCATGGTCTCGTTCAGGATTCTGTGCATGATGAGATAGACGTGGGTGATGTCCCCGAAGGAGAACCCCTGGACGGCCCTGGTATAGGCGATTTTCTCCTGGTCGCGGAACAGCGCTTCCGCCCTGCCGCCCAGCGCATTTATCACCAGGTGCACCCAGATCCTGAGCCGTCTGAGACCTTCTTCCGTCCGGAGGAAAAAATCCTGGTAATCGGATAAGGGACGCATGCCCAACTGGGCATGCAGTTCCTGGATGATGTTTTCTTCATGCTCTTTCATGAATTTTCGGAATGCCTGCCTGCTCATACACTCACCAAAAATGGGGATGGGAAACACCGCTTTCCCGGGGATTGAAATGAACAGTAATAAAAAATAAGAGTCAAAGCAAGTAATACTCATTTTTTAACCTGTGTAGAGGCAGTGCTTTTTTACGATGGAAAGGAGGTAAATACAGCATGAGTTCTCAGGCAGGAAATGCGGCAAAGAGGGATTTCATATCTCGTTTTTCCGACTGGAGTCTGCGCTGGGTTCCTGACTCCATGGTTTTCGTCCTTGCGTTAAGCGTCCTGGTTTATTTCATGGCCCTCGGCCTGACGCCGTCGGGGCCTGTACAGATCGTTGATCACTGGGTAAAGGGCTTCTGGGTGTTGCTGACCTTTGCCATGCAGATGTGCATCCTGATGATCACCGGCTTCGTCGTGGCGGATTCAAGGCAGGTCAGGGGCCTGCTGAAGAAACTGGCCCTGATACCGAAGACCCCCGGCCAGGCCATTATTTCCTTCAGCCTTCTCGTGGGCTTCCTGTGGTGGGTGCACTGGGGAGTGGGGTACATGGCTGGAATCATGCTGGGCAGGGAGCTTGTAGTCGCCCAGAGGGGAAAGAAACTGCATTATGCCGCCGTAGCCGCGGCCGTTTACGCAGGCATCGTTGTTGCGAACGGTCCGTCCATGGCCGCTCAGCTCCTGGTGGCCACCCCCGGCCATTTTATTGAAAAGGTCGTAGGAGTCATACCCCTGAGTCTGACGACTTTCGACCCCATTCTCATGGCGATGAATCTGGTTCTGCTGGTGTCGATACCTTTTGTCTTCTATCTGCTTCTGCCGAAGAACCCGGTCGAAGCGGACGAAAAAATCATCAAGGAATTCACCGAGGCAGAAAAACAGCAGGTTGACAAATCGGGAATGACTCCCGCCCAGCGCTGGGACCGTTCGCCGGTGTTCATGTGGATCGTATCCCTGGCGGGGCTGTTCTGGGTCGGGAAGTTTTTTGTCACCAAGGGGATCGTCAATCTGGACCTGAACACCCTGAATTTCACCTTCCTGGTCATCGGCGCCTTGCTGCACGGTACGCCGGACAGCTTCATGGAATCGGTGAAGAGGGCCACGGGCACCGTTTTCGGCGTCATTATCCAGTTCCCCTTTTACGCCGGCATCTTCGGGATGATCAGCTACTCCGGGCTGGCCAAGATATTCGCCAACTGGTTCGTGGCGATTTCCACCCCGGAGACGTTCCCCTTTATCGTGTTCGTCTATTCAGGTTTCCTGAATTTCTTTGTGCCCTCCGGCGGGTCGAAGTTCGTCATTGAAGCTCCGTACATACTTCCGGCGGCCCAGCAACTGGGAGCCAATGTAAACTACGTCATCAACGCGTATACCAGCGGGGACCTGACGACCAACCTGCTGCAGCCCTTCTGGGCTCTGCCCGTCCTGGGCGCGTTCCGCCTGACTTTCCGGGACATCCTTCCTTACGGCTTAGTCATCTGCCTCTGGAGCGTCCTGGTCATCAGCGTGACTTATATTGTATTCATGCACTGAGCTGAATTCCCGGGGCGGGAGAGGTCCTTATCCCTCCCGCCCTGCCGGGAATCCCGATAGGACCGGTATCCCGGCGGACTGACAAATGAATTCTTTGATACAACATTATAAAGGAGTCTGAGACATGAAGGAAAAAGCCGTTGTTACAGCCGCGATTACTGGGAGCATTCATACCCCGGGCATGTCGCAATATCTGCCGATCACTCCTCAGGAGATAGCGGACGAAGCGGTTCGGGCGCATGAGGCGGGAGCGGCGGTCTGCCATATCCACGTCCGCAATCCCGAAACGGGCCAGCCGGTCTCCGACATGAATCTTTACAGGGAAGCCGTCACCAGGATCAAAAGCAGATGCAATATCGTTGTCTGCATCACTACAGGCGGCGGGCTCGGAATGACGGCGGAGCAGCGGCTGATCCCGGTGTCCACCTTCAAGCCTGAGCTGGGTTCTTTCAACGCAGGATCAATCAACTTCGCCCTTTTCCATGCCCTTGACCGGTACAGGAATTTCAAGTTCGACTGGGAAAGCAAATACCTGGCAATGACGGAAGATTTTATTTTTCCGAACACCTTCAAATCCATGAAGGAATTTGCACGCATTTTCAATGAAAACGATACGAAGCCGGAATTCGAGGTCTACGATTCGGGAATGATCAACAACATCGCTTTCATGATCGAAAAGGGACAGGTGAAGAGACCGGTTTACGTGCAGTTTGTCATGGGGGTGCTCGGCGGGATTACCCCAAGTTCCGAAAATCTTCTTTTCCTGGTGGATTATGCGAAGAAGCTTATCGGCGAATTCGAATTCTCCGTCTGCGTGGCCGGCCGGGCCCAGTTCCCCATCTGCACACAGTCCCTTCTCATCGGAGGCAACGTCCGGGTCGGACTGGAAGACAATCTCTATCTCGACCGGGGGACCATGGCGAAGAGCAACGGCGAACAGGTGGCAAAAATTGTGAGGATAGCGAGAGAGCTGGGAATAGAGCCGGCGTCTGCTGATGAGGCGAGAAAAATCCTGGGATTGAAGGGATTGGATAAAGTCAATTTTTAAGCCCGCTCAGTTCCCGAATTATCCCTGAAAGAGAGAAGCGGCATGAAGTACAGCGATTACGTGTGGGATTATAAAGACGTCGTTCAGTTCGAGGAGAGGATAAAGAACGGGACGATGCCCCCTCTGATTATATCCGTCGCCATTACCGGCGGCGTCATCGGGAAGGAGGCGAATCCAAACCTCCCCGAATCGCCTGAGGAACAGGCGGATGAGGCCTACGCCTGCTACAAGGCGGGGGCCTCTGCAGTTCACATACATGCCAGGGATCCGCAGAAGGGGTTTGCCGTTACCTCTTCCCGTACGGAGCATTTTTTCAACATCAACAGGATGGTCAGGGAGCGATGTCCGGATATTATCATCAACAATACCACCGGCGGCGGGTTCGACATGACGAGGGAAGAGAGAATGGCGTCGCTTTCCGCAAACCCGGAGGTATGTTCGTTAAATTGCGGCCCCATAATTTTGAAGGCCACCCTCCCGGCAAGAAAACCTCCACTTTCCGGACGGGACGAAGCCGTCGCCCTCGACGACCGGATCATCATTGTAACCTTCAGGGAGACGGAGCTGTTTTCGCAGGCAATGATGGAAAGAAACATCAAGCCGGAGCTGGAGATCTACAATCCCCAACAGCTTAACGTCGTGCACAACCTGATAAGGCAGAAACTGCTGAAGAAGCCGTACTGGTATTCCGTTATATTCTCCACCTATCTCGGCGGGCTGGCGGTGCCGGGAAACCTGAAGAACTATATCAACATGATAGACAATCTGCCGGCGGATTCCATGTTCCAGACGATCGGGGTCGGATTGAACCAGGTCCCAATGATGACGCTGTCAATTTTAACCGGCGGGCATGTGCGCGTCGGCATGGAAGACAACCTTTTTCACAGGAGGGGCGAGCTGTTGAAGAGCAATGCCCAGGCGGTGGAAAAGGCGGTCAGGCTGGCGGGAGAACTGGGGCGCGAGGTGGCGACTCCTGAACAGGCAAGACAGATGCTGGGGATTCCGGAAATTCCGAGCAGGTACTGATAGGCCGGCATCCGGCGGTGCGGCGGCCGGTCCGCCGGAATAGGGCAGGTTGGTCCCTCACGGCTCCGGCCTGCCCCATTTCCCGCCGGAGTAAAACCTCTTGTCTTCAGCATGTATGCTTCTATTCTATCCTGAGCATTAAGCGACAGGATACGTATCGCTTTTTCATTTCAAAAGACCTCCATCCGTGCAAATATAATATACAGGGGAGAGATGAGAATGTCCGATCGGGAGAACAGAGCCCCGGCCGTTCTGGAGACTCTTTCGGGTAAAAGAGACCGGTCGGGAGATCTTCCGGTAAAGCATCCAATGCTTGCCCTCGGTATTCTTTTCCTGCGCCATGCGGAGTCGGAATTTGAAAATGAGGCGGGAATGCTCGCCGCGACAAGCGCCCGGCGGACAATCGGCAAGGAGGACTATGTCGAGCGGGGTGTGCCGTATATTCCGGCGGAATCGCGTTTTTCCCGGGTAATCCGGAAAATAAGGCAGGGCGGAGCGGCCGCCCGGATACTCAATTCCGCCATGAGAGCAATTGAGGCGGAGAACGAAAAAATGCAGGGGACGTTGCCCGGGGGCTTTGAGAAAGCGGACGAAGCGGAATTGAGATCCTTCCTGGAATACGCTTCGGAACTGGATTATTCACGGGACGAAGGCATTCTGAACGGGGCGTACGATTTATTTATCGGCGAAAAATGAGTTGACTCACAAAGAAGCAATATCGCCCAGGCAAGCAGATCTTTGCTTCCCTTTTGCCTCGTGTGATTTCAAATATATGAAATGAGGCGCCGCTATGAC
Organism: Syntrophales bacterium; assembly: GCA_028712885.1. Lineage (GTDB taxonomy): Bacteria > Desulfobacterota > Syntrophia > Syntrophales > UBA4778 > JAQTPK01. Next base: position 38,055 of record JAQTPK010000011.1, read on the forward strand.
TGAAAAGAAGACTTCAACCGCAACATTTGCCGGAGGATGTTTCTGGTGTCTGGAACATGATCTCCGTGAAATTCCCGGAGTGCTGGAAATAATCTCCGGGTACACGGGCGGGACAAAGGAGAATCCCGCGTACGAGGAAGTCTCGACGGGAAGAACAGGTCATTACGAAGCCGTGCAGGTACATTACGACCCGGCGAGGGTCACGTACCTGCAACTGCTCGACGTCTTCTGGAGGCGCATCGATCCGACAGATCCGGGGGGGCAGTTTGCGGATCGGGGCTCGCAGTACCGGACGGCTGTTTTCTATCATGATGAGGAACAGAAAAGACTGGCTGAAGAGTCCAGGGAAGCTCTCCGGAAATCGGGAAAATTCGGCAAGCCGATTGTTACCGAAATCATCCCGTTCGAACGGTTTTACGTTGCAGAGGAATACCATCAGGATTATGCCCGCAAGAGCCCGGCCAGGTACGGTATCTACCGGGAGGGTTCCGGACGCAGCCGGTTCCTGCGCGAGACATGGGGTGCTGATAGAAAAAGCGGGGCGGAAAAGAAATACAGGAAGCCTGATGAAGAATCTCTGAAAGAAAATCTTACGCGGCTTCAGTTCGAAGTAACGCAAAATAACGGGACGGAGCCGCCGTTCCGGAACGAATACTGGAACAACAAGAAAGAAGGAATTTACGTCGACGTGGTGACGGGGGAGCCGCTGTTCGCCTCGACCGATAAATTCGATTCCGGTTCCGGGTGGCCGAGTTTCACCAGGCCCCTGGACCCCGACGGCATCGTGGAAAAGACGGATACAAGCCATTCCATGACGAGAACGGAGGTCAGGAGCAGAACAGGAGACTCGCACCTGGGGCATGTATTTCCAGACGGCCCCGCGCCTGCCGGTCGCAGATACTGCATCAATTCCGCATCGCTCAGGTTTATACCTGCGGATGATCTGGAAAAAGAGGGCTACGGGGAATTCAGAAAACTTTTTGAAAATAATAAGGCATAACCTTAAGCTGATGCATATTTATTAGAGATCCCTTTCCGATGCGCATTCCCGCGCTCAACCGATCCGGTCAGAAAAAAAATATAATTTAAGAACCCGGGCTCATTGTCTCTTTCAAGAGTTCGCGCTAATTCTTATTCATCCTGGCGAAAGAGGAGGTTGACCCATGCGAATCTTGAAATACCTTGTGCCGGCGGGTCTTGCCTTTCTGCTGACGATCGGAACGGCCCCGGCTGCGACCTATATCAATCCCCTCGGAGGGGGGGATGGGCGTGAGCCAAGCCTGACCGCCCCCGGGGGAATTCTGGACACACTTTACGGGCTGGATAATCTGGTCCGGGTGAGCGACCTCTACGATCAAATATGGCGCGTATCCGGGAATAGCCATGGGGAAGCCGTATTCAAGGTCAAATATGCGGACTATTCCCAATTTTTCGGTTACCGGGACAGCACGGGGCAGAATCTCATCTTCAGCGTCCCGCCGGACCCCGGCGGGGGAGAAATCCTGTTTTATCCCGTTGGAGAATTCGCGTTCTACAATGATCCGAATGGTACGGGCCCACCTGGCGCCGCCTACTCCGTTGCGGACTGGAATTTTGGCGGCCAGGACCATATGGTCGCCTGGCGCCTGGGCGAGGACGATTACGTGATCGCCTGGGAGGATTTTTTCGGACTTGGCGACAGGGATTACAATGATCTTGTCGTCGAGCTCTCCGACGTCACCCCCGTTCCGGAACCGATGTCCATTATCCTCCTCGGCTCGGGACTTGCCGGAATGGCGGGTCTCCGTCGAAAAAGGAAGTCCTGAGTCATTTCTTTCAGGGGGCGGAAGACATCTTTTTTCCGCCCCTTTTTATTTTTCAGCGGCGGCTTCCGAGAAAAAGGTTGAAACAGGCGAAAAAAAGAAATAAAGAGTGCGAACCCACAGGATAAGCCGCACCGGGACAAACCCTTCCTCCTGATGAAGTCCTTTCACCTCGCCCTTTCTGTCATCGTTGCTCCGGCAGCTTTCACTTGCGGTTTTCTCAGGAAAAAGCGGAACGCGTAAGCCGCGGCGATAATTCGCCTCCGGCGCCCTGCCCAGCAAGGCTTGCCTTTATGAGGATGAGATAATAGTGAAGCTTCGCACAGGAGTCTCCCGCAGACGGATGGAAGAAATCAGAAAACTGAAAGGAGTGAGGTTCCTGCGAGTTATTCTGCTGATCCTTCTCGCCTGCTCGGCAGGCGCAGCCGCCGGCATTCCCTCGCACCGCTCCTGCGGAGGCGGAGATCAATATGTCCCCGACGAGCTCCTGGTAAAGTTCAAACGGCACGCTGACGTAATGTATGCGAACCAGGTCCACTCCAGGATCGGCGCCAGGAGGGTGGGACGATTCAGCTCGATCGGAGTGGATCGTGTCAGGCTGCCCGCAAGACTAAAAATAAAAGATGCGGCAAAGGAATACCTCCAGGACCCGGCCATAGAATACGCTGAGCCGAATTACCTGCGGCGCATCGAGCGGACGCCGGACGACCCCTATTACGGACTGCTCTGGGCTCTGAGAAACACCGGGCAGGAGGTAAACGGCTCGCGGGGAACTCCGAATGCCGATATCAAGGCCTCGATCGCCTGGGACAAAACGACGGGAAACGGCGCAATCGTTGTTGCCGTCATAGATTCCGGGGCGGATTATAACCACCCGGATCTGGCCGGCAACATCTGGGTGAATCCCGGAGAGGTTTTGAACGGCGGCGACGATGACGGCAACGGGTACAACGACGACGTAAGGGGATGGGATTTCGTCGACGGAGACAATGATCCGATGGACCCGCAAGGCCATGGAACGCACGTTTCGGGCGCGATTGCAGCGGGTGGGAACAACGCCCTGGGAGTAACAGGCGTATCATGGTCGGCGAAGGTCATGGCCGTCAGGGGCATAGATGCATACGGCTACATAACGGTCGCCGACTTCATTTCCGCGCTGGACTACGCAAGAGCAAACGGAGCGAGGATCGCTAACTGCAGTTTCGGCGGGACGGGATTCAGCCAATCGGAATACAACGCAATCGCCGCGGCGGGGTCCGCCGGCATGCTGGTCGTCGCGTCCGCGGGCAACAACGCCGCCGATAACGACGCATCCCCCCGTTATCCGTCCGCTTACGATCTCGACAATATTATCTCCGTCGCCTCATCCACCCAGAACGATACCTTGAGCTGGTTTTCCAATTTCGGAAAAACCAGCGTTGATCTGGCTGCGCCGGGGGAGAATATTTACAGCTCCAGGCCATCCCGCCAGACCGTGTGGTCCGACAATTTCGATGACGGGAGCATCGCCTACTGGGCAACAGGGGGAACCGGCAATCTCTGGGGACTTTCGAGCGCAATCAGATACAGTTCCGATTTCTCCCTGGCCGTAAGTCCCGCCGGTAATTATTCGGCAAACATGAATGCCTGGGCGAGTTCTCCGGCCATTAATCTCTCGGGACAAAAGGGCTGCAAGCTTCAATTCGTGATCCTCGGCGCAGCTGAGGTCGATACCGACCAGCTTTACATGGAAACCTCGACGAACGGAACAACGTGGACGGCCAGGGAGATTGAAGCGGCAACCGAACTCTACGGCTCTTATTCCCGGAGTACGGGCGGGTCCTGGGTGAACGCGATGGTGGATTTCGGCGCCTTCGACAATGCGGCCGCCGTATATTTCCGTTTCAGGTTTTACTCCAACGGCAGCGTGCAGAACTCCGGTTATTACATCGACAACGTCTGCATCACGTCGTCATCAGCATCTTATCCCGGCCCTGCCGGCCAATACTACAAGTTCATGAACGGGACTTCAATGTCTGCCCCGATGGTATCCGGAGCCGCCGCCCTGGTCTGGGGACTCGACCCGAGCAGGACGTACATCCAGGTCAGGGACGCCGTTGTCAACAGCACGGACCCAAAGGCATCCCTGAGTGAAAAATGCTCGAGCGGCGGGCGGCTTAATGCGGATAACGCCATAAATTATATTAATGACCCCGCTGCGTGGAGCGTCTTCAGTCCTTCCGGGGGGGAGAGCAGCGGTGGGGGCGGCGGATGCTTCATCGCTACCGCGGCGTTCGGTTCCCCGGCGGAGCCGGAAGTTCTGGTCCTGAAGCGCTTCCGGGACGAAGTCCTCATGCGATCGGAAGGAGGACGGCTGCTGGTCCGGGCATACTACCGGGCGTCTCCCCCGGCTGCGCGCGTGATAGCCGGCAATGGATTTCTTTGCTCCGCCGCACGGATCGCCATCATGCCGCTTCTGGCGTCCGCATGGCTGATACTTCAGCCGTCCGTGCTCGTTTTTCCCGCCGCAGTCCTGATCGCGGCATTTGTCTTTATGCGCATCCGCCGTCCTGGAAATTGAGTGCGGAAAAGGCCAAAAAAAACGGCGCAGCAGTTCGCCATGCGCCGTTCTGTTTTCGGCCGGATACAGGAACTACTATTTGTGCGGCTTCATCATTCCTTTTGGCATTCCGGGCATGTCCGTCGTGGTGGTTATTTCCCAAAGTCCCTCCTGATAATCCGGGGCCGCAAAAGCGGAAGGGACGGCAAAAAGAACGACAAGGACAAGATATGCAAGCGTCTTCTTCATGGCGTAATCTCCCTGTTAATTGATTTAAAGGAAAACCGGAACGTGCTCAAACCTCAGAACGTCAAAAAGCCCCCTGTCCGTCAGCCTGATCTCGGGAATTACGGGCAGCGCGAGGAAAGAAAGCATCATGAAGGGCTCCTCTATGCGGCACCCGAGTTCGACAGCCGAAGCATTGAGCTGCCGCCAGGCGAGGGCAACCTCTCCGATCGGACGGTCCGACATGAGTCCGGCGAAGGGAAGGGCCAGCCTGGCCAGAACCTTGCCCCCGAGGACGGCGGCGATCCCTCCTTTCATTTCCTCAACTGCTTTTGCGGCCGCATACATATCGCCGTCGTTGGATCCGATACAGATGATGTTGTGCGAATCGTGGGCCACGGATGAGGCCAGGGCGCCCCGGAGCAGACCGAATCCCCTGGCGAAACCGAGTCCGATATTGCCGGAGCCGCGATGCCTTTCGAGGACCGCGATTTTCGCGACGTCTTTCCCGCCGTCGGCGGTGCACAACCCGTTTTCAACCCGTGCTTCGGCTCTCCCCGCTCTGGTCAGTATCTGGCACGGCATGATTTCGATCACCCGGACATGGGATCCCCGGGCCGGGATTTCGAATGACGAGCGGTCATACGGGCCGATATTCATCGGGCTCACGCCGGAGGGAGGCTCATAGTTCCAGGGTTCAAGCAGATCGCCGCGATGGTAGACGATTCTTCCGTCCTTAATGACGGTTTCCACCTGCACCGGGTTAAGGTCCTTCAGGATAAGAAGGTCGGCCCGGTAGCCGGGGGCGACCGCCCCTCTATCCCACAGCCGGAAATATTCCGCCGTGTTCAGGCTCGCCATGGCAATCGCCCGCCCGGGACTGACTCCCCCGTCGACAGTCAGGCCGATGAGATAATCGAGGTGTCCCCGTTTCAAGAGATCGGCCGGATGCAGATCGTCGCTGACGAGGGAGCAGCGGCGGCAGGTATCAGGCGTAACGCAGGGGAGAAGGTCGCGGAGGTTTTTGGCCTGTGATCCCTCGCGGAGCATTACGTGCATGCCGAGACGGAGCTTTTCGAGGGCTTCGCCGGGGCCCGTGCATTCATGGTCGGAACGCATCCCGGCCCCGATATAGGCGTTCAAGCCCTTTCCTGACAGGAGCGGGGCGTGACCGTCCTTCACCCAGTCGCAAAAGGCTTCGATTTTTTCAAGAATGCCGGGAGCACCTCGGTTTACTCCCGGATAATTCATGACTTCCGCCAGGCCCAGGACTCTTTCGCTGTCCCGAAAGATGCTGAGATCGCGGGCGGCAAGCTCCGCCCCGGCCGTCTCATGCTCGGTGGCCGGAACGCATGACGGAAGCATGAAATAGAAATCGACGGGGAGGCCGCGGCTGCTTTCGATCATGAACTGTATTCCATCTTTTCCAAGGACGTTGGCAATCTCATGCGGATCAGCCACGATGCCGGTCGTCCCGCGGGGAATGACGGCCCTGGCCAGTTCCGGCGGCCAGATCATGCTGCTCTCGATATGGTAGTGGCCGTCGATAAATCCCGGCGCGACATAGCGGCCGGAGGCGGAAATGGTGTTGTCCGCCTCATAACTGCCGAGACCGGCCACAAATCCGCCCGCGACGGCAACATCGGATTCTATAATCTCGGAGGTAAAGACATTTACGACCTTCCCGCCCTTGATAACGAGGTCGGGGGGCGTTTCGCCCAAAGCAGCGGCTATTCTTCTGCGCAGGTTCTTCAACTCCGGTTGCCCTTTCTGCCGGGTTTTTTCATGGTCCGGCTTATTACCGCATCGTGTTCTCTGTCGTTGCGCTTGAATGGATCCGGTTCCCGTCGGGAGCGAACTTCTTCATTGTCTCGTCAAGGGCGCTTTCAATGATGTTCCGGATCTCAGCGAGCCGGCCGGGAGTAGAAGCCTCGAAACGAAGCACCAGCACAGGCTGCGTATTTGAGGCGCGGATCAGGCCCCACCCGTCCTCGAACGGTATTCGAACCCCGTCCAAGTCTATTATCTTATGTTCCTTTTTCAGGCCTTCCTTGAGGTCTTCGACTACCTCGAATTTTACGGCGTCGGGACAGTCCACGCGGATTTCGGGCGTATTGAAGGTTCGCGGAACGTCGGCCATGATCTCCGAGATTTTCTTCCCGGTCCGCGAGAGGATCTCGAGGAGCCTGGCGGCGGCGTATATTGCGTCGTCGTAACCGAAATACCTGTCCGCGAAAAATACGTGGCCGCTCATTTCCCCGGCCAGGAGGGCTTTTATTTCCTTCATCTTTCCCTTGATGAGTGAGTGTCCCGCCTTCCACATGACAGCCCGTCCACCGTGTCTTTCTATATCGTTGTACAGACGATGGGAGCATTTTACTTCCCCGATTACCGCGGCGCCGGGGTTTTCCTGGAGAACGAAGCGGGAGAAGAACAGGAGAAGCTCGTCGCCCCAGAGGATCTCTCCCTTGTCGGTGATGACGCCGATGCGGTCGGCATCTCCGTCGAAGGCGATTCCGGCGTCCGATCCTTTTTTCTTTACGATCTGTATCAACTCCCTGAGGTTTTCGGGCACGGTCGGATCCGGGAAGTGATTCGGAAAGCGGCCGTCGACATCGCAGTAGAGGGGAGTTACCGAGCAGCCGAACCTCTCCAGAATAGGCAGCGCAAAAATTCCGCCTACGCCGTTCCCGGCGTCAACGGCAACATCGATCCCCGGTTTGATCCGCACATTATTGAAGATCAATTCCTTGTACCGCTCCGAAACGTCTTCCTGGCGGGATTTTCCCCTGCCCGAAGCGTATGCGCCCGACTCCATTATTCTCCGCAGGTCCTGGATATCTTCTCCGTAAATTGTGTCCGGTCCGACACATATTTTAAACCCGTTGAATTCAGGAGGGTTATGGCTGCCGGTGATCATGACTCCTCCTCCTGCTTTTAATTCGCGGATGGAGAAATAGAGGATAGGCGTGGCGCACATTCCTAAATCGATGACGTCGATTCCGGTCGAGAGAAGACCTTCCCGCATGGCCTCGCCGTATCTTCCGGAGCTCAGGCGGCAATCCCTCCCGAGCGTCATCGTCCGGACGCCCTTGCTCCCGGCGTAGGTGCCTGACGCCCTGCCGAGGTTGAAAACAAAATCATCATTCAGATCCTGATCGACTGTTCCCCTTACATCGTATTCTCTGAATACCTTAGAATTCATGGACGGCTCCCGGATTACTTGGCGTTAGGCGTCGGGCGTGAGGATTCAGGAGCAAAGGACGATTTTCCATGCAATGTTGAATCAGAACAGATCCCTTATCGGTCCGGCAGCCTGAAGCCTTATGCCCTATGCCAGTCAAGTCAATGTAGCATAACAGGGCAGTTCCCCACAAGTTTGCTCATTTTTTGCTTGACAAAAACGATCTCAGATTCTAAAAACAAATATTATTATCGTATCGGAGAAATGATTTTGTACGGAATCGGCAGGGCAGACTTTAACTTTTTCGGCTTCTTTTTCTTTTTTGGGGAGGTCTGCCTGCTGCCCTCTTGAACTGACATAAGGAATAGAGGCCGTGGGCGGATAGACACCACCCACGGCCTTTTTTTTTGGGCACGGCTGTTCGAAAACGCCCATCTGCTTCGTTTCCCTTGGCCCTCGGATGCTCACGTACGATTCAGTACGCTCCGCTCCTCGGGCCTGCGGGGGCCTCGCATCTGGGCATTTTGGAACAGCCTGAAGGAGAGTGGCGTAGCCTGTCCTGGGCGGGCATTTAGTTTCAAGTTCCAGGTCCCAAGTCTCAGGTTAATTAGTCAGAAAACCGGGACTCTGGGCTTGATTAGGCGATTCTGGTTTTTACCTTGAGACTTGAAACATGAGACTTGAGACTGAACAAGGGGGACATTATGAGCAGGATATCTTTACTCGTCAAGGCAATGGCGATCATAGCGGCGATACTTACGGCCGGCGCCGTGAATGCCGCGGAGCCGATAAAGGTCGGCGCGGCGATCAACCTTACAGGTCCCGCATCAAGCTGGGGACAGTATCATGCGAAGGGCCATCAGGATTATTTCAATTACGTCAACGAGGTGAAAGGAGGCGTTGCCGGCCGGAAGATAGAGCTTATTCTGGTCGATACGGCATATAGAGTCCCTGAGGCAGTCGCAGCCGTCAGGAAGTTCGCCGATCAGAACAAAGTGGATATGATCGCCACCTGGGGCGCGGGAGAAGGATTGGCGGCAAAGCCGATTATTCAGAAATACAGGATACCAACGATAAATTATTCGACCAGCTGGGAGATTCTCGGCCGGCCGATCAGCTATATGTATCTCCCCTTCGGGAGCTACCGCATGGACAGCTTTGCGGTTCTCGAATATATCCGTTCCATCCATAAAGGTAAAAGCAGGCCCAAAGTAGGCCTCCTCACGTATAACAACGCCTATGGGCGATCCATCCACCAGCCGAGCAGGGAATATGCCGCCGCGGCAGGCATAGATATCGTGACCATTGAGGAATTCCCTCCCAAGACCGTCGACCTGTCCACGGAACTGCTCCGGCTCAAGAGGAGCGGAGCCGAATACGTTTTCATGCAGATGCTCCCGGCAACAATAATCACCGCCTTGAAAGGAGCCGACCGCATACAATACCAGCCGGCATTTTTCGGAACCTGGACTTCCACGGATCCGGACTTCTTCAGGCTGGGCAGGGGTATTATCAGGGACAGACTGCGGATACAGTTTCCGGGAGGACTTCCCTCCGACCGGACCCGCGGGATGAAGACAATGCAGGAATTGTGGAGGCGCTACAAGACAGTCGACCGCTTCGACGCCTCATACTGGGAAGGCGTTGCCGTCGCCATGATCATGGAAAGGGCTTTTCAGCGAGCCGGCCAGAAATACGGACGGATCGACAGAGAGACAATAAACAGCGCGATGGAGACATTCAATAATGAGGATTTCGGAGGACTACTGCCGAATGTGACTTACAGTAAAACAAACCATGAGGGCTCGTTCAAAGCCAGAATCGTGCAAGTTCACGAAAACGGAACCTACAAACCGCTGACGAACTTCTTTGTGCCGGGGAAAGAGAAAATAAAATTGCTGAAATAGGAAAGCTGATTACAACCAGCTTACTAATTCCTTCTCCCTTGACGGGAGAAGGAATGGGTGAGGGTGACACCCCCCACCCAACCTCCCCCCGTCAAGGGGGGAGGAGATCAATGATGGGAGTTTATTGAATTGAAATCGTTTCGCGGCGAACCGGAAATATACCGGCAAAGAGATCAGGGGCGTACGGAAGCGGAACTGGAGGTCAAGTCTCTCAGCCTCAGTTTCGGAGGAATTCAGGCCCTTTCCGATATCGATATGGAGGTGCATACGGGGGAGCTTGTTGCCGTCATCGGTCCGAACGGTGCGGGAAAAACGAGCCTCCTCAACTGCATGACCGGGTATTACCGGCCGCAGAAAGGGAGAATTATCTTCAACGGGAAGGATGTAACGCGGCATTCGACGCACAGCCTGACCAGGGTCGGAATAGGGAGGACTTTTCAGAATATAGAGTTGTTTCCCGGAATGACTGTGCTTTCGAACATGATGCTGGGACGGCACATCCATTGCCGGTACGGCCTGATTCCCGGATGTTTCTTCAGCCCTTCCGTCCGCAAGGAGGAAATCCGGCACAGGAGAATACTGGAAGAGATTATCGATTTCCTCGAGATGCAGGCTATCAGGAATAAACCGGTCGGCTCCCTTCCTTACGGAATGAGAAAAAGGGTCGAACTCGGCCGCGCCCTGGCCCTTGATCCCCGCCTGCTTGTCCTCGATGAGCCTTTTGCGGGCATGACGCTCGAGGAAAAGGAAGACATGGTGCGTTTTCTCCTGGAGCTGAACGCGGGGTGGGGACAGACAATGATTCTTGTCGAGCACGACATGTCCATCGTGATGAGCATCTCCACGCGCGTTACGGTTCTCAACTTCGGAGAGAAGCTTGCGGAAGGAACCCCGGAGGCGGTGCAGTCCGATCCCAAAGTAATTGCCGCGTACCTCGGCGGAGGACAGGAAAACGGGAACGGACTTTCGCGGGATAACGGGCTTCAGGCGGACATCGGATAGATGAGTACACTCCCTGAAAGAATGCATAATCCGGAGGATGCGCTGGAGGCCATGCGCAGGATGACTCTCCCGCAGGTGCTGGCTATGCAGGCGGGGCGGCTCGGCGACAGGACGGCGATCCGGGAGAAAGCCTACGGTATATGGCAGACGTACAGCTGGGCTGACTATTACAGCCATGTCCGTCGGGTCGGGATGGGGCTGCTTTCCATCGGACTCTGCCGCGGGGATCATGTCGGGATCATCACCAACAATCATCCCGAATGGCTCTTCAGCGAGCTCGGCGCCCAGGCCGTGGGAGGCGTCACCCTGAATCTCTTTACGTCTTCCGTGGCGGACGAGATAGCGTCCGCCCTGGGCAGGATACAGGCGTCATATGTTATCGTGGAGGACCAGGAGCAGGCGGACAAGCTGATCGAGGCCAGGAGGAAACTCGGGCACGTCAGGAAAGTTATTTATATGGACCCGACGGGTATGCGGAGCCTGGCGGGAGAAGAATGGCTGATCAGTTTCCGCGATCTGCTGGAACTCGGGAATTCCGAAGACGTCGGCCAACCCGGGCGGTTTGAAAAAGAAATGGGGAGGGGCAGCCCGAAAGAGGTAGCGCTTATGCTGCTGACCTCGGGAACAACGGGCATACCGAAGCTGGCCATGCTCACCCACCGGAACCTGACGTCCATGGCCGCAAACTGGAACCGGAGCTCACCGGCCGGGGTCGGGTCCGACTGGCTGTCCATGACTCCCCCCGCCTGGATTGTCGATCAGATGTGGGGGATGGGAGTAGCGCTGCTGGGCGGAATGGTCATGAATTTCCCGGAGACCCCGGATACGATCTCTGAAGACTTCCGCGAAATAGGCCCCAGCATTCTGATCACGTCATCCCGGTTCTGGGAGGACCTGGCCTCGAGGATTCGCGTGCGGATGAGCGATGCAGGCGCCGTGCGGAAAAAGATGTTCGAACTGGCTGAAGACCTGGGCAAACGCTGCGTAGACCTCGAAAATGCAAAGAGTGCGGTGCCGCTTCATCTTAGAATCCTTCGCGCGATTTCTTCCGTCGCCGTATACAAGCCTCTTCTCGACAGGATAGGTTGCTCCCATTTTGTCTCCGCATATACCGGTGGGCACCCGATCAGTCCGGACGTGATCCGGTTCTTCCGCGCGATGGGCCTTAACCTGAAACAGTGCTACGGATTGACGGAGGCGGGAGGCATTTTCCAGGTGCAGCCTGACGGGGAGGTGAAGCTCGAGACGGTCGGCAAACCCCTCCCGGGCGTAAGGGTTCAGCTTTCCGATGAAGAGGAAGTAATGGTTTCCGGAGATTCCATCTTCGCCGGCTATTACCGGGATTTCGAAGCCACTTCCGCGGCCTTCCATAACGGATGGCTGAAGACGGGGGACGCAGGTTTCATCGACAGGGAGGGACACCTCCTCATCATCGGGCGGAAAAGCGAGATAATCCGCAACAAGTCAGGGGCGGCCTTCTCTCCTGATTTCATCGAGACCCGCCTGAAGTTCAGCCCGTATATAAAGGAGGCGGTTGTATTCGGCGAAGGGCGGCCGTTCATCACCGCCCTGATCAATATCGATCCGGGAAATGTCGGAAGCTGGGCGGAAGAGAGGATGATTCCGTACACCACGTATACGGATCTCTCCCAGCAGCCGGCCGTAATGGAGTTAATCCGGCGCGAAATCGAGGAGGTAAACGGCCAACTGCCGGATCACATGAAGATCCGCCGCTTCATTCTTCTTTACAAGCTCCTCGATGCGGATGACGAAGAGCTGACCCGGACCGGAAAAGTACGGCGTCAGTTTGTGTATGGTCTTTACCTCCGGCTGATCGAGGCCATGTACGGCAGGGAAAAGGAACTGAGCGTGCAGGGCAAGGTCAGGTACAGGGACGGCAGGGTGGGGAAAATAGAAACAACAGTAAAAATAGCGGATGTTAAACAGTGAAATGTAAAAAGCGGCAAATTACTGCATTTCACTTTTCACTTTTTACTTTTCACCAGTGAGGTGACGGATGGACTTTTTTCTGCAGCTTCTGGTCAACGGCATTTGCATCGGTTTCCTTTACGGAATTTCCGCGATGGGATTCGTTATGATTTTCAAGTCCTCGAGCGTGGTAAACTTCGCCCACGGAGAATTGCTTGCGGCCGGCGCATTTCTTTTCCTGGCCCTCGTCACCTGGGCGAATCTGCCTGTCCCTGCAGCGTTTCTGCTAACGCTGGCCGGCACTTTCATTCTCGGATTCGTTATCGAGCGGCTTTTTCTCCGGCCTCTGATCGGAGAGCCGCTGATCGAGGTGGTCATGCTTACGATCGGCCTGGCCTCGATCCTGAAAGGGGCGATGCTCCTGATCTGGGGCGGCAATCTTCACAATTATCCGGATTTCCTGCCGGAAGGTCTCGGGCTGCATTTTGGTGCGGTCAGCATTCCGCCCGTATATACGACATCTATTCTGATCAGCATCCTTTTTCTGCTTCTCTTCGGCCTGTTTTTCAAATTTTCATCGCAGGGCATCTACATGAGATCGGTCGCAGATAACCAGACGGCCGCGCTTTCGCTGGGAGTGCATGTAAAGAAGGTGTTCGCCCTGTCCTGGGCCATAGCGGCGCTGGTTGCCGGGATGAGCGGGATAGTTCTCGGGATAATCAACGGGATCAATGTCCATGAATTGAGCGCAATCGGCCTGAAAGTATTTCCCGTTGTCATTCTGGGCGGCCTTGACAGCATCGGAGGAGCGATTATCGGAGGTTTGATTATCGGGCTGCTGGAGACATTCACCGGCGGGTACATCTCTACTTCGCTTCGTGATGTGATTCCATATATCGCCCTGGTAGTGATACTGCTCATCCGTCCGTACGGGCTGTTCGGGCTGGTGGAAATAGAACGGGTATAAAAACAGGATTATGCGAGACTTAAAATTTCATCCCTGCGGGAATTACCGGGAAAGCTACCGCGAGGAGCTGACCGTTTTTGAGACGGATTTCGGCCGTCTCTGGATGGCGCTCGGGCTGGCGGTCCTTTTCGGCGTCGTCCCCTGGACAACCAGTCCCTATATGCTGTACGTGATCAACACGATCGGCATAATGGCCATTGCCGCCATCGGGCTGAATATTCTGATCGGCTCCACCGGCCTGATCTCGCTCGGCCATGGCGCCTTTTTCGGGGTGGGCGCATACGCCGCCGGGGTCCTGGCCTCCTCCTGGAACGTTCCGATATATCTCGCGGTGCCCGCCGCCGGGATCATAACAGCACTGACCGGCATGATTTTCGGAATTCCGTCCGGAAGGCTCAAGGGCTTGTATTTGGCCATAGCCACCCTTGCCGGACAGTTCATCATCGAATACGTCCTGGTGCACTGGGAGGATGTGACCCAGGGAACGATGGGCATAACGTTGCCTGATCCCTCCATTCTCGGGGTGTCCCTGCGGGGCGACAGGCCTTTCTTCTTCGTCATCTTTATCGTGTTGGCGGCAATGACATGGATGGCCGTAAACATCATGCGGACAAGGTTCGGGCGGGCCTTTGTTGCGATACGCGACAACGACAGGGCGGCGGAAGGGATGGGAATACCCGTCTTCCCGTACAAGCTGCTGTCTTTCGGAATCAGCTCTTTTTATGCGGGTATAGCCGGCGCGATCTGGGCATTTTACATGATCAGCATAACGGCTGAACCTTTCACAATGATGATGTCCGTAGAATTCATTGCGATGGTGATTATCGGGGGGTTGGGAAGCATCTCCGGGTCGATATTAGGAGCAGTTTTTATAACGATGCTCAACGAAACCCTCCGCTGGGTCACTGACATACTGATGAATGCAGGAGGACTTGCCGGTTTGGAACTGACGCTTGCACCTCTGCGGGAACTCGCCTTCGGGCTCGCGATAGTGCTGTTCATTCTCTTTGAGCCGAAAGGATTGGCGGAAATCTGGAGGGTGGTCAGGTCCAGTTTCCGGCTCTGGCCGTTCTCGTATTAAAGGGGGCGAAGGGCTAAAGGCTAAAGACATAAGGCACAAGACAAAAGACAAAATCAATCTGTTTCGCCCTTCAGCCTTTTGCCCTTAGCCTTTAGCCAATGTGAATGATATGGATTCTGACATTCTATTACAGTTGAATAACATCACCGTAGTGTATTCGGACGTGATCCAGGTCCTGCGGGGAGTTTCTCTCGCGGTCAGGGAAAGGCAGATCGTCTCACTCCTGGGAAGCAACGGCGCAGGGAAGACCACAACACTGAAGGCGGTTTCGGGACTGCTGAAACCCGAAAACGGAAAAGTCACCGACGGAACCATCAGCTACGAAGATAAGACCGTCCAGAACCTCTCTCCCGAAGAAATAACGCGAAAGGGCATTATCCAGGTGCTTGAAGGCAGACAACCGTTCAAATATCTGACGGTAGAGGAGAATCTGAAAGTCGGCACCGCGACCAGATGGGGCAAGCCGTATCGCAAGGACCTGGAAATGGTTTACAATTATTTCCCGCGTCTTAAGGAACGGCGGAAAAACCTTGCCGGCTACTGCAGCGGCGGCGAACTGCAGATGCTTGTGATGGGCAGGGCTTTAATGGCGCACCCGAAACTGCTTCTCCTGGACGAGCCTTCCCTCGGACTGGCGCCTCTGGTTGTGCAGGAGATATTCCGGATTATCGTGAAGATCAACGAGGAACAGCAGACGACGATCGTTCTCGTGGAACAGAACGCAAGTATGGCGCTGGGAATCGCGCACTACGGATACGTGATGGAAAACGGCAAAATAGTGATGGAAGGAAGAGCGGGAGACCTGCAAAAAAATCCCGACATCAAGGAATTCTACCTCGGAATGGGCGCGGCGGGCGCCAAGTCGTACAAGGATGTGAAGGCTTATAAGCGGCGCAAACGCTGGCTGTAGGCAGGTTCGACAGGAGCCTGCGCTGAGCCTGTCGAAGGACTCACCATGACAAAGCTGCGGCCTTCCTGAGCCTGTCGAAGGAGCCTTGCATCCGGGCATCCCGGATCGAGTCCGGGACAAGCTTCTGAACAGCCTGCAACTTTTATTTATAATCATCTGATTATCTCCTGTCAGCAAGAATTCTCATTACTGCTTTTATCCAAAACTTTGGGGGTATTATGGCTGGGTTTTTCGATAGTAAAGAGGCGATGGATCCGGAAGAACGGGCTGCGCTCCAGGACGCGTGCGTGGCGAAAATGGCGGAAGAAGGGTATGGAAAGGCGCCCGGATTCCGCGCGCTGCTGAAAGGGCTCGGGATAGAACCGGCAGGCATAAGGACGGCGGCGGACCTGGAGAAGCTGCCGGTAATATCCCGGGAGAAGCTGGTTCAAATGCAGATTGCCGAACCTCCATATGGAGGACTTAAGGGCGGCGATGCCGATGTGGACAGGGTTTTCATATCGCCAGGCCCGGTTTACGAGCCGCACCTGTCCGAAACCGACCATCTATGGGCGCGAGCTTATCATGCGGCCGGTTTCCGCAAAGGGGATGTGGTGGTCAATACCTTTTCGTACCATATGGTCGCGGCCGGACTTACCTTTCACGGCGGATTGAGAAGCTGCGGCGCAACGGTCGTGCCGTCGGGAACTTCCGGCACGCAGGTCCAGGTCGAGCTGATCCGGGACATAGGGGTGACCGGATATACGGGAACGCCGAGTTTTCTTCTGGCAATTATCCGGAAAGCGGAAGATATGGGGTATGATATGCGGCGTGACTTCAGGCTGAAACGAGCCTGTTTTGCCGCCGAGCCGCTCGATCCTTCCTTGAGGGAACTCTTCGAAAACAGGTACGGGATAGAGACATACCAGATATACGGGGCTACGGAAGTCGGCGACGTCGCTTTTGAATGCCGGGAAAAGTCGGGATGGCATGTCTGCGAGGAGGTGCTTGTCGAGATCGTCGATCCGGCAACCGGAAGGAGGACGCCTCCGGGAGAAGCGGGAGAGGTAGTGGTGACTCGCTTCAACTCCGTTTTCTTTCTCATGAGGTTCGGGACCGGCGACCTGTCGCGGATTATCGAGGAACCGTGCGGATGCGGGAGGACCTCGGTGAGAATTGCGGGAGTGTTGGGGAGAACAGGGGACGCGGTCAAGGTCAGGGGGATGTTCATCGCTCCGAGTCAGCTCGAATCGCTTCACCGGAGGTTTCCGGAAATCAATTTTCAGGCCGCGGTCGGCAGGTCCGGACATGCGGACGTGCTCACCGTGCGCATAGAATCTGACGAGGCGGGATTGAGGGCGCTTCAGGACAGATTCTCGGAGGCTTTCCGCCAGACCTGCACGGTAAAGATCGACCGCTTCGAGCGTGCCGCACCGGGATCGCTGTCGGGAGCAAAACGGCTTGTCGACGAAAGATTGAGAAGCTGAAACCTTATCAATGGATGAGCCGCCGGCGCATTTTCAATACGGAGAGCGGCAGAAATACCAGCGTGAACGCGACCAGGTACAGTACGCCCCACATGGAGAGCGGGCCGGGAGCGCCTCCGGCAAATTCCCTCACGCTGTTGACAAGGTGAGTCAGCGGGAAAAGAAAAGCGGGGTTGCGCGCCCAGGAGGGAAGGGCTTCCAGCGGGAAAAAAGTCCCTCCGAACAGGAACATCGGAGTGATGAACAGAAAAATGGGAAGATTGAAAAGGTCGATTCCCTTTACGATGGCGGTAAAAGTCATCCCGATTGCGCCGAAAGCAAGGCCTCCGAGGACGGCAAGCGGGATTATAACGAATCCCCCGGGATAGCTTATCAGGCCGAAGCCGCTGATGACGGCCATCATGATCAGCGTGGCGATGACCGCCTTAGTGGCGCCCCACACGATCTCGCCGATAATGATTTCCTCCAGCGAAAGCGGCGTCGCCATCATGGCGTCGAACGTCTTCTGGTAGTACATGCGCACGTAGGATGCGTAGGTCGTTTCAAAGAAGGCGTTGTACATGATGTTAACAGCGATCAGCGCCGGCGCGATGAATTCTATGTAGGAGATATCCTTTTCTCCGTATCTGACCGTCCCCACCAGTGCGCTCAAGCCCACGCCGAAAGCAAGGAGATAGAGGAGAGGCTCGAGCAGGGGCGGCAGAAAACTGATTTTCCAGTTCTTCCGGTATACGGTCCAGTTCCGCTGCCAGACTCTCCAGAGGCGGCGGGAAACATAGTGGAAGATATTCCGGCCGGCGGTCATTCCCTGAGATCCCTTCCGGTAAGCCTGAGAAATACGTCCTCAAGCGTAGCCATTCTCATAATACATCCTTCCGCGCGCAGATAGGATCGGATTTCCTGGAATGATTTTTCCCGCTCGTCCAGATAAATGACAAGCCGGTGACCCAGGTCCTCGTAGTCCGGCATTGTCTTCCGGACCAGCTCCCGGATCTCATGACGCGGGTTCGGGATTTCGATGATTTCCTTCCCGGCATGTTCGCGGATCAGATCGGCGGGATTGCCTTCAACCAGGATGCGTCCGTGGTCCATGATGATCAGCCGGTCGCACAGCCGCGAGGCCTCGTCCATATAGTGCGTGGTAAGGAGAATGGAAAGACCGCGGGAGCGCAGCTCTTCAAGGCGCTCCCATACCTGGTGCCTGGACTGCGGGTCCAGGCCGGTTGTGGGCTCGTCCAGAATCAGGAGATCGGGTTCATTGATAAGGGCGCGGACGATCATCAGGCGCCGGAGCATTCCCCCGGAAAGTTCAAGCACCTGGGATTCACGCCGGTGGTCCAGCGCCATAAAGGCAAGATAGCGCCTTGCGCGATCCAGCGCGTCCTCGCGCCTGACATCGAAGTAGCGGGCAAATACGAAGAGGTTTTCCATGACGGTCAGCTCGGGGTCGAGATTATTATCCTGCTGGCAGACGCCGATTTTCGACCGGATGGTCCTCCAGTCGGTCCGGATATCCAGACCGAAGACGTCCAGACTGCCCCCGGTCATCGGAGAGAAGCCGTAGATCATCCTGATGGTGGATGTTTTTCCGGCGCCGTTCGGTCCGAGAATTCCGAAGCACTCGCCCCGCAGCACCCGGAACGAAACACCGTCCACGGCCTTTATTCCATCGAAAGTCTTCTGAAGATTCGCCGCCTCGATGACAGATTCCATTATGAGTCCGGAGTTCAGAGTCCGGAGTGTGGAAAGGAATACTCCGGCCCGATTATTATAACCATGAATTCGGGATCAGACGCAATCCCGTACCTCAAATATGAAATCAGATGGGGAGTTGCTGACGGAATTTGAATTACAAAGAAGCGAATGACTCTGATTTTTTTATGCGGCTATTTTTGTGGACCCCACCATCCTGAACCCCTCATCCAGGAGCCTGCGCGTCTCCACGGTCCGGATCCGGGGATTTTTGGTGCCCATTACTACCGCGATCAGGCGCGTTTCGCCTCTCTTGGCGGTTGCTACGATGTGGTATCCCGCAGCTCGCACGTAGCCGGTCTTGAGCCCGTCCACGTCTTCGCATTTCTGCAGAAGGCGGTTGTGGTTGCGCTGGGTGACGTGACCATAGGTAAAATAACGCATGGAATGGATGCTCAGGGATTCCGGAAACCGCGTCAGATATGCCTTCGAGAGCTTCAGGACGTCTCTCGCCGTCGTGAACTGACCCTTGGCGGGCAGGCCGTTGGGATTGACGAAATGGCTGCTGGTCATTCCGATCTCGCGCGCCTTCCTGTTCATTTCCTGGACGAAAAGTTCAACCCCGCCGAAGTGCTCGGCGACGGCGACGCATGCGTCGTTTCCGGAAACTACGGCCATCCCCTTGACCAGATCCTCGAGCGGAACTTTCCATCCTTCCCTGATATACATCCGCGAGCCCCCCGTCCTCCAGGCTTTTCTGCTGACTTTAACGAGGTCGTCCATGCGGGCCCGCTCCTCCGATACCGCCTCATGCACCAGGTAGAGAGAGAGAACTTTCGTGATCGAAGCCGGCTGGATCCGCCTGTCTGCGTCCTGCGAATAAAGGATGGCGCCGCTGTTCATATTCATCAGGATCGCTGACTTCGCCTTGAGCGCGGGGAACGCCCCGGCGGCTTTTCCGCAGAGCGGGTCAATGAGCATCGATAAGACCGCTATACACACCAAAACAGCGAGCTTTCTGAAGATCATTATCCTCTCCTTTGTTCCTGAATCGCGCGTAGCCTAAACGAAAAAAAGTCAGGAGTCAATAATGATTTCTTCTGATCCTTACGCTTAAAGGATTAGGCGGGTCTCTTCCCGGCGGAAATACTTCGGAAAGGACCTGGTTCTTACGGGCGGCGGCGGACGATCTGGTTTCCTGTGACCGTCAGCACCCTTTCCCCGTTCTGGTTCCAGGCGGAATAGAGAAACTTCACGATGCCCCTGTCGGGCTGCGACCTGGACGGAAGCACCTCCAGCACTTCCGCTGTCATGTGCAGCGTATCGCCCGGCCGCACCGGTTTCAGCCATTTCAACTCGTCGAAGCCGGGAGAGCCGAGACTGCTGTCCTTGAGGGTGTTGGTCATGAGAAAAAGACGGAAGGTCAGCGCCATGGTATGAATTCCGCTGGCGATGAGGCCCTTATAGGGAGACTTTTTTCCGGCTTCGACATCCATATGGAACGGCTGGGGATCGAAGCGGGAGGCGAAATCGATAATGGAAGATTCCGTAACTGTTATCCCCGGCGATTCGAAGATATCGCCGGCCTTGAAGTCGTCAAAATAAAGACCCATTAATCGGCTCCTTTCCGCACTTGCAGGGCAAAGAGCCGACGATCCGGGCTCATGCCGGAATTAAAAACCGGAATACTGCGCGGCTATTGATTTTCCGGTTTCAACAATGTCTTGAGGATATCTTCCTTACCGATGATGCCTGCCAGCCTGCCCTCTTCGATCACGGGCAGCGTATGGACGTTCATCCTTACCATAATAGTTGCGATTTCGTCCACGTGCGTATCAGGTCCGACGGTTACCGGATCCGCCGTCATGGCGTCTGCCACGGTCAGGGCCGCCATTTTTTTAATCTCATTTTCAATCTGCTCGGAAGAGCGAAGCGGCACCCATCCGCCGAGGATGGAAAAGAAAGAGGGCAGGGGTATCTTTTCCTGCTGAAAAACCAGATCGCTCTGGCAGATTATTCCGAGGACGCGGCCTTCCCGGTCGAGGACCGGAAGGCCGTTTAAATGATTGCCGAGCAGTATGGAAGCGGCCTCCAGGGCGGGAGTATCGGGAGTAACGGTCTTGACATCACGCGTCATGATGTCTTTGGCTTTTAGCATGAGAGCTCCATTAAAGGCTAAAGGCTAAGGGGCTAAGGGCTAAGGGCAAAGGGCTGAGAGCAAAGGACCTGATCGGAAATTGTGAAAAGCCGTCTTCAGCCTTTTGCCTCAAGCCTTTTGCCTTTCGCCCGATTTATGGATAATGAACGGCCAGTGCAGTTCGCAGGGCACACCCATCCTCAGCCACTCATTTCTGCTGTCCAGCTCCCTGTTCATGAGGTCCTTCAGCATGACCTTCCGCCCGCCCTCCTCGACTTCCATGAGAACGTCCACTTCGATCACCGGTCCGGTAACAGGGATTCCCGTTTCGTCGGTAAAAAACAGGGCGGCTTCCTCCGGAATGTCTGCGGCAATCAGATACACGTCAATTCTGAAAACTCTCATGGCTATGCTCCGCTGGTTTCGGGTATAGGGTTTCGGGTATCAGGAATGTTTAAGAGCAAAATTTCTTTTTTTTCCGATACCTGAAGCCTGATACCCAATGCCCGGTTTAGATATATTTTCTCGCACCGGCGTATTTTCCTGCAAAATAACTCTTCTTCAAGGATTCGACTCTGATGGACTTGCCGGTCCCGGGGGCATGAATAAACTTGCCGTTCCCGATGAAGATGCCGACATGAGATATCTTACCATGTTCCGCAATTTTAAAAAACACCAGATCGCCGTGCCTGAGCCGGTTCATTTCAACCGGCTCCCCGGCGCCGTATTGTTCTTCGGAAGAACGGGGAAGGTAAAAACCGTTGAGACGGTAAACAGTCAGGGTCAGCCCGCTGCAATCGAAACCCGTCTCCCGGGACGATCCCCCCCACAGGTACGGGATTCCGACAAAGGAGAGAGCGGATTTGACCAGTTCCTTCCGCACGTATTCCTCTCCAAGTTCGCTCCTGCGCGCCGAGGCATAATCCCCGGGTTTAACAATATAATAGTCCTCTAAAATTCCCGCGGACCTGAATATCTCCGCCTTTTCCCCGGCTTCCTGTTCAGTGGAAAAGTTGCCGAAGCGGACTTTGTACAGCCCCGATGAATGCCGGAAATGGAATGCATCAACTCCCTCCTCCCGGAGTGATTCGGAGAAACGGGCCGCATTAGCCGGATTGGCGAAAGCCCCAACCTGTACGGAATAGCCCATGGCCGGCAGTTCGCGGCCGGCCGGCCGCTTGCAGGATTTTACCGGGCGGCGGTGGCCGCTGCAGCCGGAAATAATTGCAGACAAGAGCAGGGCCGCGAGCATACAGGAGACGATTCGAAAGCCGGACCCTTTTGATTTGTCGGATTCAACCTGCCCCATCGGGGTTTTTTTTCAGAGAGGAACGTACATGTCAAGCAATAAGTGGGTTTATGGGTAATGGGTCATAGGTATTAGGTAAATAGGTATCAGGTTTCAGGTATAAGGTATAAGGTATCAGGTCACAGGGACTTGCAGGCTGAACCCAATACCTGAAACCTGATACCTATTTACCCATAACCCATAACCTATTACCCATGACCTGTATTTATAGCGGCCATTTTTCCCGGACGAACTTGATCGCCTCCTCCTTTGTGGATATTTCTCCGTCGAGCTGAGCATCCTCTGCAACTCTGATGATTTCAGAGAAGAGTGGACCGGGGCGGTATCCCATCGCAATGAGGTCGCCGCCCCCGATCAGCCGTTCGGGCTTGAGCTGCTCCGATGCGTACTCCTCAAGCTTGGCCCGGCAGAACTCGTAAGTTTCGAGGTCGCCGTGGCTGGCCAGGCAGTCGAGGCGGTGCAATTCCAGGTGCAGTTTGAAATCGGGTATGCGGAGGAAACGCTTCAGCCTGCTCGGGCGCATTTCCATGGCATTCATGAAAAGCATATGTTCCCTGATCAGGCTCAGGATGGTTTCAGCATCCGCCCTTGAGAACCGGAGCCGGTCGAGAATATTTGCGGCTATCTTTTCCCCCTTGCGGGGGTGGCCGTAAAAATGAATGCCGCCTGAATTCACGGAGCGGGTCGCCGGCTTCCCGACGTCATGGAGAAGCGTTCCCCAGGCAAAACGGACATCCGACCTGAGTTGCGGCTCGACGGAGAGCATGGCGAGCATGCGAAGTGTATGCTCCCAGACATCCCCTTCGGGATGGAATCTCTCCGGTTGATCCACGCCCCGCATTTCGTCCACTTCGGGCAGAATATGCGTAAGGAGACCGGTCTCGGCAAGCAATTCCATGCCTCTGCGGGCATGGCCGCCCTGAAGGATGCGGGTAATCTCTTCGCGCGTGCGCTCCGCGCTTACCCGCCGTATCCTGCCCGAATGGGCGACGATTGCCAGGAAAGTCTGGTCATCGAGGGCGAAGTTCAGATTGGCCGCGAAGCGGACGGCGCGGAGCATGCGGAGATGGTCTTCGGAAAAACGTTCTCCGGGGTTGCCGATCGTACGGACGATTTTCCGGCGAAGGTCGTCCAGCCCCCCTACATGATCGATGATCCGGCCCGATTCCGGATCCATAAGGAGCCCGTTGATGGTGAAATCGCGTCGGAGGACGTCTTCTTCGGCGCGGCTGGAAAACTCGACCCGGGAAGGATGCCTTCCGTCGCCGTACCCCGCATCCGTCCTGTACGTCGCGATCTCATATTTTTTGCCGTCCCTGACGACGAGGGTTATCCCAAAACTCTCTCCGACAGGCACTGTTTTGGGAAAAAGCCTTTTTATTTCTTCGGGCCGCGCGGAGGTTACTATATCGAATTCCTCCGGGTCCAGTCCCCTGGCCAGGTCGCGGACGCTTCCCCCGACGAAAAAGGCCTCATGGCCCGCCTCCCTGAGCTTGCGCACAATCGCAACGGCTTCTTCTCTGGGATTTTTATCTTTCACAGATCCCTTTTTCCCGTAGATCTCAATGTCCGCTTCTGCGGCCGTGACGACAGCGCCCCGGATGCACTTTTTTATTATCACGCAGGGAGAAACTTATAAAGACCTTACCGTAAACTCTCTTGTAATAATCGGACCCGGCGCCCGAAACATTCTTGACACCGTTTCCGTTCTCCGATACTTTCCCTTCATATCCTTTCCTGCGAAAAGAGCTGTTTATCATTTGATGTTATCTGAATAACCTGGAGGAAGCGATGCCGATTATCCGACAATCCGGCCGGCCGTTCGGGGGAGCGGCAGGGATGGCGGTGGCTATTGCCGCCGTTCTGCTCCTGATGACCTTCTGGCGCATTATAGGGTTCGTTACGGACTGGTTCTGGTACCAGGAAGTCGGGTATGAGACCGTCTTCATCACCACTTACCTGGCCCAGTTGAAAACAGGAGCCTTCTTCGGGTTTCTTTTCTTTCTGATATTTTACGGAAATCTTTTCATCGCGAACAGGCTTTCGCAGAAGACTTTTTTCGTGATCGAGCGGGACCACCATGCAAATCCTCCCGCCTGGGAAATCGAAAAAACGGCCATGCATGCCCTGATCCTGTCCGTTTCCATCCTGTTTTCTTTTTTCGCCGCCCTGCAGGGCGCTTCGGAATGGGAAAATTACCTGAAATTCTTCAATCTCGTTCCTTTCGGCCTTCCTGATCCTATTTTCGGGCGGGATGCGGGATTCTACGTATTCAGGCTTCCGCTGCTCAAAAGCATTTATACCTGGCTTACAGCCGTAATTATAATTACGGCGGCGGCGACGGGGCTTCTATACCTCCTGCGGAGGTCTTTCCTTTTCATCCCTCCCCGGACGTGGAAGATATCCCCGGCGGCGAAATCCCATCTCGCCGCCCTTGCCGCCTTTCTCTTCCTGGCAGCTGCCTATGGGGCGTGGCTTGAGCTTTTCGATCTGCCGTTCACGAAGCGGGGCGTAGTTTACGGGGCGGGATACACGGACGAAACGACGCAGATCTGGGTAATCTGGGCCCAGGCCCTTGTCTGTTTACTCACCTCCGCTGCTATCCTGGTTACCCTCCGGTTCCGTAAATATTGGAGAGTACCCGCCGCGCTCGTTGCGGCCTTTTTTCTCATCCTGTTTGTCGGCCGCGGCGTTTATCCCGCAATGATCCAGAAATTCAAAGTAGTCCCGAATGAAATTGTACTGGAGAGACCGTATCTCGAAAGAAACATCAAGTTCACCCGCCTGGCATACCGGCTTGATAATATAGAGGACCGGAATTTCGCCGCCGACGAGAGCCTCACGGCCGCCGATCTCCGGCGGAACGAACTCACGATGAAAAACATACGGCTATGGGATCATGCCCCCCTTCTCTCCACGTACAGCCAGCTGCAGGAAATCCGCACCTATTACAAGTTCAGCGACGTCGACAACGACCGCTACTTCATAAGAGGGGAGTACCGCCAGATTTCTCTGTCCCCGAGGGAAATATCATACCCGGCCCTGCCGTCGCGGACCTGGATAAACGAGCACCTGACCTACACCCACGGCTACGGCGCCATCATGAGCCCGGTTAACCGCATTTCTCGGGAGGGTCTGCCCGAATTCTTCATCAAGGATATTCCGCCCGTATCCCAGGCAGATATACGAATTACGCGCCCCGAGATCTATTACGGGGAAAACAGCAACGATTACGTTTTCGTCCGCACAAAGCGCCCTGAATTCGATTAC
>JAQTPK010000091.1 GCA_028712885.1 Syntrophales bacterium
TGGAGTCGCGCCTGTTCAACGACGGCACCCTGCCCCTGAAGGACTGCCGCGACGCCCTGGCGCTAGCCTTCGAGGTCTCGCTCCTGCAGCCGGTCCGGGAGTCCAACTTCGGGAATTTCAAATTCTAGGAGAACTGAAGGAAACCTGTACAACTATTCTGATCGGGAGGACACCAAATGTCGGATGTCATTTTGCAGAAAAAATCGGACGAAGGAATTCTTATCCTCACGCTGAATCGTCCGAAAGATATGAACTGCATGAATTTTGAAATGATCGAAACCCTGGGGAACATTATCAGGGAATCCAACTTTGACATGTCTCTGAGGGTGATCATTATAACGGGCGCCGCTCCCCCGAATGGGAAAAAAGCGTCCTTTTCCGCCGGCGCTGATCTGGCGGAAAGGCGCACCCTGTCCGACGATCAGGTGCGGCGCTTTATTGCGACTGTGCGAGGGACAATGATCGCCGTGGAGAACGCCAGGGTCCCGGTAATAGCGGCCATCAACGGATTTGCCTTCGGCGGCGGGACGGAACTGGCTCTGGCCTGCGACCTGCGCATCGCATCGAAGAATGTACTGATGGGACTGACGGAGACGGGCCTGGCGATCATTCCCGGAGGCGGAGGCACCCAGCGACTGCCGAGGATCGTGGGGATCGCCAAGGCAAAGGAACTGATCTACACAGCGAGAAGGTTTGACGCCGGGACCGCCCTGGAGATCGGACTCGTGAGCAGCGTAGTTGAGCCGGATAAACTCATGGATGCCGCAATGGATCTGGCGAGAGAGATCGCGAAGAACGGTCCCATCGGCGTCGCCCAGGCAAAATTCGCCGTCAACTACGGCAGCGAGTGCAGTCTCGGCGTGGCCCTGCCGCTGGAATCCAAGGCGTATGAGATCACGATCCCGACGAAGGACCGCCTCGAAGCCCTGGCGGCGTTCGCCGAGAAGCGGAAACCGGTCTTCAAGGGCGAGTGATCCCCTGCCGCGCGGGACGAAAAACATCCATGAGGAGGATGCAGAATATGACAGAGCATGATTACCGGAAAATATTTCCAAGAATGCCGGGAAAGGTCATGATTGGAGACATCACCATACGGGACGGGTTCCAGCACGAAGAGAAGTTCATTTCCACGGCCGCCAAGATATTCTACGGCGAAGAGATCATCATGGCCGGATGCAAGGAAATTGAAGCCACCAATCTCGGCAATCCCCGGACGACGCCGCAGTTCAGGGACGCCGACGAGGTCCTCGCCCATTTCCGGGGCGAACGCTTCAAGAAGCGCTGCGCGCAGCGGAACATCAATTACGACGAGCTTGTCTTCAGCGCCGTGACGATCCGCGAGAGCGCAGTGGACCGCGCCATTGAATTGAAGAAAAGGGGTATCGGCCCCGACCGGGTCCTTATGATGGTCTCCACGGATCCCGAGCATCATTTTGCCAACTCCGGCACCACTCTCTCGCAGTACTGGAGAGAGGCCGAGCGGTGCATCAGGAAATGCCGGGACGTGGGGATCAGGATGTGCGGGGTCGTAAGCACCATCTGGGGAAGCCCCATCAGCGGCGCCACCAGGCTCGATGATGCCGTGGAGTTTACGAAACGCTGGTTTTCCATCGGCGCCCACGACATAGAACACGCCGACCACGACGGTTCAGCCTCAGCGGCCGAGGTTTACCGTTATTTTTCCATGGTCATGGACGCCATGCCGAATCCCGAAGCGCACCTCTGCCATCTCCACGAGACCAAACGCGTCGCCTCCGCGTCGGTGCTGGCGGCCCTCCATGCCGGGATCAGCCGGTTTGAGGGCACCCTTGGCGGCCTGGGTGGACAGCCGGCCAACTTCCTCGACGACTGCCCCGTCAGGGGTACCGGCGAATACTATTACAGGGACCACCGCTACGTGGGGCTCATTACCCTGGAGGATCTCCTCGTCATGATCGACGAGCTCGGGATCGAACACGGCTATGACGTGGACCGTGTTCTGTGGCTTGGCAATAAGATGGAGAAAACCATCGGCCGCAGGCTCCGTTCCGAGGCCATCTACAACGGCAGGACGGCTAAGGATGGAAACCCGCAGTTCCTCCGGCCGGGCTTGAAAAAGCTCATCGAAAAAGAAGGGGAAAAACCGGGCCAGAGCGTTCCGCCCGAGTGGCCGGCTGCGGCCGTGCTGCCGGAAAAATGGGGGCCGGACTCCTGGAGATAATAGGTCATTCAGCTGCTATTGGAGAATCTTTCAGTTTGCGAGACTGAAACACCGTACGGAACGAGGATAATCAAATTTGTTTGAAGGAGGAAGCTTGGATGAGTGTCAATATTGTAGCTCCCATGCCGGGGACGGTATCGGAAGTTCTGGTCCAGGCAGGCGACATAGTAAGGGCAGATGAAGAGTTGATAATTCTTGAAGCCATGAAAATGGAGAATCCAATCTGTGCTTCCCGGAATGGAAAAGTGATTGAAGTGAAGGTCGGAGAAGAAGAGAAGGTTGACACGGGCCAGGTATTAATAGTCCTGGAGTGACGTGAGTTCAGAGCTGGGAATGAATCACCGGAAAAGATGAGGAGGGAAGATGGGAAGAGATTACGAATACCTTGATGACTACGCCGTCGGCGAAAAATTCATATCGCCGGCGCGGACGATAACGGAAGCGGATATCGTAAACTTTGCCGGCCTTACGGGAGATTGGCATCCCCTGCACACGGACGTGGAATACGCAGCGAAGACGCCTTTCAAGGAAAGGATCGCCCACGGCATGCTGACCCTGTCCGTGGGCATGGCCCTGCCTTTCCGTCTCGGCCCTTATTCGAGCTTCCTTCCCCGGTCCTTTATCGCTTTTTATGGCATGGAATCCGTGCGCTTCACGGGACCCACGAAAATCGGGGATACGATTCACTGCGAGGTGGAGGTCGCGGAAATTATGGACAAGGGCCCTGACCGGGGGGTGCTGACAACGCGGAACAGCATCAGGAATCAGAGGGGTGAACTGCTTGTCACGTACATTATCAAGGTCCTGTGCGGCAAGAGAAAAAAATGATCCATTTTCAAGAAGGAGAATGTTCCATGGATAAGGCATTGGAATTGAATTTGATTAACAGGGTTGCAATGGGCGATATTTTTCGGCGGAGAGCACGCAGCACGCCGGAACGAACAGCCATCGTCGAAAAGCGAGAGGGCAAAAAGATACGATTGACATACAAAGAGCTTAACGACCAACTCAATCGCTTTGCCAGAGGAATCCGCAGCCTGGGTTTGAAAAAAGGAGACAGAGTGGCCGGGCTTTGTCTGAATTCGTACGAATATGTCATCACGAGTCTCGGATTGGCGAAAGGCGGTTTCGTGTGGGTGCCCCTGAACCCCGGTATAAGCCCGAAAGACCTGGCATGGATGATCAACGATTCAAACGCGCAGGTGCTTGTCGTGGACGATCAATTGCTGCCGCTTGTCGCGAAGATGAAAGACGATATCAGGAATGTGAAATACTTTATTTCCATTCCCGTTCCAAAGAAAACGGGCTTGGCCCCCTACCTTGATTTTCACGATTTCCTGAAAGACCAATCTCAGGAAGAGGTGGAGGATGTAATCATCTATGATCGAGACCCATGGCAGATTCTATATACAAGCGGCACGACCGCGAACCCGAAAGGTGTTGTGACGTCTCATCTGGCGACATT
>JAQTPK010000056.1 GCA_028712885.1 Syntrophales bacterium
GAGAGGCTGAGAGGGTGAGAACCGAAGATGCGAGGTTGCGAAGATAGGCGGCTTGTCATGGTGAGCTTGTCGAACCACGAGCAGCGGAGCGCCCGTAACGCACCCTGAGGCCGGCCAACCACCACGGCTTTCTCGCCGTGCTTCGATTCCGGACGAATGTGCGTTACAGCGGAGCGAGACCCTTCGGCAGGCTCAGGGTGAGCGGCAGAAAAGACCTCCCTGAGCCCTTCGACAAGCTCAGGACAAGCTCTGTCGAAGGGCTCAGGGAGGAATCCGACCCGACCGCCGGACATTGAAAGTCTAAATGAGTTTATTTGAGCAACAGGCCCACAAGTTATGAAGCTGCGAAACTGCGAGGATAGGAAGCCTCCGGTTAAACGGAGATTGGGAATTGAGAGATGAGGGCCTGTTCGGGGCTCAACTTCTCAACTTCTCACCGTCTCACCTTCTGATTTTTTATTTAGTTATTGCGAGACTGCGGATATTATGATACTTTTCGCTTCTTTCAACGAGGGGGTACCATGGAGAAAATAACAGCCGTCCGCGGCTTCAAGGACATCATGCCCGGCGAGTCCGAAAAATGGCAATACATCGAGACCGTCGCAAGGGATATCTTTGCTTCTTTCGGATTTCAGGAAATCCGCGTCCCCATCCTGGAGAAGACGGATCTCTTCCGCCGCGGCATCGGGGAGACGACCGATATAATTGAAAAAGAGATGTACACATTCACGGATCGCGGGGATGAGAGCCTTTCCCTGCGTCCGGAAGCGACGGCTTCGGTGATCCGGGCCTATATAGAGCACTCCCTGCACCAGACCGAGCCGGTTTCCAAGCTTTTTACGATCGGACCGATGTTCCGCCGCGAACGCCCCCAGAAGGGGCGGTTCCGGCAGTTTCATCAGATCAACGCCGAGGTCCTCGGGACTGAAGACCCTGCGATCGACGCGGAGCTGATGCTGCTGGTCGTCCATTTCCTCAAAAGCGTCGAAGTTGAGGAAATCGAGCTCCAGATAAATACGCTCGGATGCCCGAAATGCCGGCCGCAATTCCGGGCCAGGATTCAGGAATACCTGCTGGAGAAAGAGCCGGAGCTTTGCGGCGATTGCGCGCGCAGATTGAGGACGAATCCTCTGCGCATCTTCGACTGCAAGGTCGACTCATGCCGCAAGGCGATAGAATCCGCTCCGGAGCTGCTCGACGATATGTGCCCGGAGTGCCGCGGTCATTTTGAA
The DNA here is from genome assembly GCA_028712885.1 of Syntrophales bacterium. Lineage (GTDB taxonomy): Bacteria > Desulfobacterota > Syntrophia > Syntrophales > UBA4778 > JAQTPK01. The sequence continues at coordinate 1,233 of JAQTPK010000056.1, forward strand.
AAAGTAAAAGAGTACATCGGGATATTCGATATTCCGTTCAAGGTGAATCCAAAAATGGTCCGGGGGCTCGATTACTATACCCGGACCGCGTTTGAGGTCGTTTCAAAATCGCTCGGGTCGCAGAACGCCGTCGCCGGCGGAGGCCGCTACGACAATCTCGTCCGGGAACTGGGAGGCCCTGACGTCCCGGGGATAGGTTTCGCGATCGGCCTGGAGCGGCTCGCCTCTCTCGCGCCGAAAGACCCGCGGGAACTCGTCGGGCGCCCCGGCCTTTTCATCGCGGCCCTGGGCGACGTGGCGCGGTTCTGGGCGTTTACCCTCTGCAATTATTTCCGCATGCTCGGCATCCGGACGGAGCTTTCGCATTACGAAAAGAGCCTGAAAAGCCAGATGAAGCGTTCGGACAAAATGGGCAGCCGCTTTACTCTCATTCTCGGCGACAAGGAGGTGGCGGAAAAGAAGGCCGGTCTGCGGGACATGGAAAGCGGCGTCCAGGAAGAGATCAGCCTCGAAAATTTCGACAGGATCGCGGAAATAATTTTCAATAAAATGGGAGAAGGAAAAATTGTCTGATTTTATCACCAGCCTGAAAAGAACCCACTATTGCGGCGACGTCAGGGAAACCGACTCCGGGAAAGAGGTCGTCCTCATGGGATGGGTGCACCGGAGAAGGGACCACGGCGGGGTTATTTTTATAGACCTGCGCGACCGCGAGGGCATCGTTCAGGTAGTTTTCAACCCGGCGTCGGCCCCCGCCGCACACAAGGAGGCGCACCGGATACGCAGCGAATACGTCCTGGCCGTCAGGGGCAAGGTCGAGTCCCGTCCGGAGGGAATGCGCAACCCGGACCTGAAGACCGGGGATATCGAGGTAGTCGCGGACGAGCTCGAAATTCTGAACGAATCGCGCACGCCCCCGTTTTCCCTGGAGGAGGGCGTTGACATATCCGAGAACGTCCGGCTGAAATACCGCTTTCTCGACCTGAGGCGCCCCTCGATCCAGCGCAACCTCATCCTGAGGAGCAGGGCCGCGGCGGTAACCAGGGAGTATATGCAGAAAGAGGGATTCCTGGAGATTGAAACCCCGTTTCTGACGAAAAGCACTCCCGAAGGGGCGCGGGATTATCTGGTCCCGAGCCGGGTCAGTCCCGGGATGTTCTACGCCCTTCCGCAATCGCCGCAGCTTTTCAAGCAGCTGCTGATGATTTCCGGCTTCGACCGGTATTTCCAGATCGTCAAGTGCTTTCGGGATGAAGACCTCCGCGCCGACCGCCAGCCGGAGTTCACCCAGATCGATATCGAGATGTCGTTCATCTGCGAGGACGATCTCATCCGCATTATGGAAGGCCTGATGGCGCACATCTTCCGCGCCTGCATCGGGGTGGAGCTGGCGACGCCTTTCCCCCGGCTGAGTTACAGCGACGCGATATCGCGCTTCGGACGGGACAACCCGGATACGCGCTACGGCCTTGAGCTGAGAGACGTTACGGATATTCTCAGAGCCACAGAGTTGAAGGCTTTCCGCGAGACGGTTGACTGCGGCGGAGTAGTCAAGGCGATGAAAGTCGAAGACGGGTCCCGGCTGTCCAGAAAGGATCTCGACTCCCTCGTCGATACTGCGACGGCCTTCGGGGCCCGGGGATTGGCGTGGGCCAGGGTGACTCCCGAGGGTTGGACGTCTCCGATTTTCAAATTCCTCAAAGCCGACGAAGTCAGGCGGATCAACGAGGCGGTGGGAGCCGCTGAAGGAGATATCATTCTCTTTGTTTCGGACGCCGCAGCCGTCGTCAACGACGTAATGGGGAATCTGCGCGGCCACATCGCGAAAAAGCTCAACCTGATCCGGCCCGGCGTATTCTCTTTCACCTGGATCACGGAATTTCCGCTGCTCGAGTTCAGCGACGCCGAGAAGCGATATGTATCGAAGCACCACCCCTTCACGGCGCCGCTCCCGGAAGACGTACCCCTTCTCGTGTCCGAACCGGACAAGGTCCGCGCCCGCGCCTACGACCTTGTCCTTAACGGATCGGAAATAGGCGGGGGAAGCATCCGCATACACAAAAAGGACGTCCAGGCGGCCGTATTCCGGGTGCTCGGTCTCGGCGAAGAGGAAGCGAGGGGCAAATTCGGCTTTCTGCTGGACGCGCTCGAATTCGGGACCCCTCCCCACGGGGGCATCGCCTTTGGATTCGACCGGCTCATCATGATGATGTCCGGGGCCGAATCGATCCGCGATGTTATTGCATTTCCCAAGACCCAGAAAGCGTCATGCCTGCTTACGGAAGCGCCGACGCGGGTCGGCATCGAGCAGCTGATGGAGCTTTCGCTCAAGATAGTTACATGAGGCATTGGGCATTGGGCACTAGGCATTAAGCGGGACGAGCGGGAAAGGCGCGAAATGCGCGAAACGATATGATGAGTGGACGTTTCAAGTTTCCGGTCAACTCTGAACCGGAGACCAGAGACCAGAAACTTACTGTTACAAAAGTCCGTTGACTTGACGAGGTTTTTATGTACATACTCACCAATAAATACGGAAATAATACCGGGAGAAATGCGGGAATAGTGGAACGCAATTACCAGCAGAGAATGGGCGCAACCCGCCCTTGCACGCCTCCGGCGGACACCCCGTCTGGTTGACGGGGAAAAACCTGCCCGACCGAGAGGATACTGAAACCGTATCCTCTTTTTTTTTTCCGGCAGGGTGCCCGGATTTCTCCAACTGAACTGATCATCATAGAAATCAGAATTCCGAATCCGGGGATTTTAGAGCAGTCTGAAGAACGTAAGGAGAGAAGAGATGGCGAAGTGGAACAACGAAAAGAACGTTCTCGACCACGAGCACACTAAATTCTGGCGCTACCAGCTCCGGGATATCGAGGAGCCGAACCTGCAGAAGGATATTTTTCCTTATGACGAAATCTGCAGGGTGGCTTTCGATCATAAGATCCTGCCGATAAACCCGGCCAAGGACATCTTTATCACGGACACGACGTTCCGCGACGGACAGCAGGCGCGTCCGCCTTTCACCGTGAATCAGATTGTGGACATCTTCCGCCTCCTGAACCGGCTCGGAGGGAAGAACGGCGTCATACGACAATCGGAATTCTTCCTGTACAGCAGGAAAGACAGGGAGGCCGTCGAGCGCTGTCTCGAGCTGGGTTTCGCCTATCCGCAGATAACGGGCTGGATCCGTTCCGACGGGGAGGATGTCAAGCTCGTCAAGGCCATGGGTCTGAAGGAAACGGGGATCCTGACGTCCGTTTCGGACTATCACGTCTTCCTGAAGCTGGGGAAAAAGCGAAGCCAGGTAATGGACTGCTATCTGGGCATCGTGAAATCCATCCTTGACGAGGGAATAGTCCCGCGGTGCCATTTCGAGGATATCACGCGCGCCGATATCTACGGATTCTGCATTCCCTTTGCGATCGAGCTGATGAAGCTGAGGGAGACGAGCGGCATAGATATAAAAATCCGTCTCTGCGATACGCTCGGATACGGGGTCACTTATCCGGGAGCGGCGCTCCCCCGCAGCGTGGACAAGCTGGTGCGCGCCTTCATCGAGGACGGCGGGGTTCCGGGCCATCTGCTCGAGTGGCACGGGCATAACGATTTTCACAAGGCGGTCAATAACGCAACCACGGCGTGGCTGTTCGGCTGCAGCGCGGCGAACGGAACCGTGCTGGGCATCGGCGAGCGCACGGGGAATGCGGCGATCGAGGCGCTGGTAGTCGAGTACATAGCACTGCGCGGCGACGGGTTCGGGATCGATACAACGGCCGTCACGGATATCGCGCAGTACTTCCAGAAGGAAATAGGGCTCAGGATACCGCCCAACCTGCCTTTTGTGGGGGAAGACTTCAATGTCACGCGGGCGGGCATCCATGCCGACGGTCTGATCAAAAACGAAGAGATCTATAATATTTTCGATACGGCGAAAATCTTGAAGCGACCGATCATGCTGGAGATCACGGACAAATCGGGCAAGGCCGGAATTGCGCACTGGATCAACGCCAATCTCGACCTCAGGAATTCGGACATGGTCGACAAGCGCCATCCCGGCATATCCAGGATACATAAATGGGTGATGAAGGAATACGAAGAGGGACGGATCACGAGCATTTCCCATGGGGAAATGGACAAGCAGGTGAGAAAGTACCTGCCGGAACTCTTTATGTCCGACCTCGAAAAGATAAAGTTCAGGGCGGCGCAGGTCGCGGTGGCCGTCGTGGAGAAAGTCGTCGAAGACCCCGGTATGAAGACGATGATCCCCGATCGCCAGGAGCCCGTGATGCAGCAGATAATCGACGAGAACCCATCCATTCAGTTCGCCTATGTGGCGGACATGAACGGGCGGAAAACCACCCGCAACATCACTAATATCGCGGACCGCCCGAAATACGAGCATTTCGGCGTGGGTACGGATTACTCCGACCGGGACTGGTTCCTTACCCCTCTTAAAACGGGCAAGGTCCACGTAACTGATTTCTACATCTCCAAGATGACGGGGGCGCTCTGCATTACCGTATCGGCCCCGATCATCGACGAGAAGGACGAGATGGCCGGAATTTTCGGCGTGGATATCAGATTCGAAGATCTGGCCAAGCGGGTTGAAGACATCGCCGAGGCGACCCAGATCGCGCTGAAGGCGGAGTACGAGACAAAGAAGAAAAGGGGCATGTAAAATTTGAGGTGTCAGGTTTCAGGTCTCAGGTCCGTCCTGTTACACATCGGGGGGCTTGAGACCTGGACTTGATTGAACTTGCGTCGATGCGTCCCGACCCGGCTGCCCTGCCTGGAAAATCCATCTAAATACATTGCTTGATTCGAAGATTACACCTCCATATCTCTGGGGCAATATCAGGATAGACTTTGCTGAATCGGAAAAGAAGGGTGAATATGAGAATAAATCACTTGCAGAGCGCTGCCAACCCCTGTCGGTCGATGATATCGAGGAGCCGTTGTGCAGGGCCGCTTGGTTTTTTCACCCCTTGCTCCCACTGCTGAACGGTCGTTTTGCCTGTACCAAGAAATGCAGCAAAGACAGCCTGACTGACATGGTTTTTTGTCCGGATGCGCTTGATCTCTTTTGGGTCGAAAGAACGCTTCGGTCGCAGACAAAGCGATTCCATTTCACGCATAGTAATTTCATCGATGGCCCCGACCTCAAACAGGTCGCGCGCCATATCATGTGCGATGTCCAGAATCTTGCTCATATCTTTATCTCCCATACAGCGCCCCTTTTCAGGAGCTCGTTAATTTGAATGTCGGTAGCTGAAATAAAAGCTTCCGCCGCAATGCTCAAGGCCGCTTCTTCCTTATTTGAAATATTTGCCCTTTCGCTTTTGGCAAATGCGTACAGAAAAATGATTCGTTCCGAATTCGGTTTTCTATATCCTACGATCGTGCGGTAGCCTCCACTCTTTCCGGCTCCCGCTCTGGCAATCCGCTTTTTAAAGAGGCTTCCTCCAAGATCGGCTTCAACCTTGCCAGAGACGATGTCTTCAGCAGCTTTATGCAAAACGGCATCCGAGATCTGTTCGTCGCGAGCCCAGCGGTTGAACCATTTATTCTTAAAGACCCTCATGCACTCCTTCTATATCACTTAGTGATACACTTCTCAAGCCATATATTTCTTTCATTGTATGGCTGGGCTTTGGATAGATTCTTAGTAGTTGGTCGTGAACCTGGCCTGAGGATCGACTTTGCCAAATCGGAAAAGATGGAGTTTGAACGAATATGATTAGAAACTTTGCAGCAGAAGAGCCTTCTTAAGCTGGTGCTTTTTCTGGCCGTTTTTTATTGGAAGAGATTTTTGGGGCTGAAGAAGTCAGCTCTGATTTCATCCCGAAATGTTCAGGCTGAACTCGGGCAATTCTGGAATGAGTCGAACCCTGCTACACCTACTTATCTTTGAACTTTCAATGGTTGACGATATCGCAGATATCGAAGGAAAGGTGCAACGCCCAGCATCAGCGGCGGCGCGTAGCGCCGTCAGCTGCATACTGTTATTAGCCGGCGATCGATCTCGATCACCACGGAATAGAGATCGGTCATGTTGTAGGACTCGCCGTGAAACCTGAACGTGTCCCCGTCAAGCGCTCGAAGGAACGCCTTCTCTGGAAATCCCTTGGCTCCGGTGACGATGTTCATGTCGAAGAACGCTTGACCCTCGAATTCTCGAACCCACCGGTCCAGCCGCTCGTCGAAGTGCTCAAGGTGGTTCCGTAGTCGTCGAAACGGCTTGAGATCAACGCCGGACAAAAAGGGATTTGAGACTTAAACGTGACTTGAGACCTGGGACTTGGGACTTGAAACTATAAATTTGAGATCTGCCACAATTCGAAGGGGCTGCTTTCCTGTTTCGCGCATCCCCAGCGGATTTCCTCGATGAACCGGGATGGCCCCATATAGGTTCCGCCCAGGCCGCGCCGGAAGACCATGGACGGATAGCAGATATACAGCTCGTCTTTCGCCCTCGTCGCCGCGACGTAAAAAAGCCTTCTCTCCTCTTCCTCGCCGCCGTCCTCCTTCAGGGCCCGCGCCAGCGGGAACATGCCCTCCGCGCAACCGATCAGAAAGACGACGCTCCATTCCAGTCCTTTTGCCTGATGAATCGTCGAAAGGACGACGCGATCCTCCGGCCGCTCCCGTCCCTGCGCACGGTCGATTTCCGCCGCGCTCGTGAACAGGGCGAGTTCGCCCAGGAAATCGTGGAGTGTCCGGAACTGGGCGGCATAACGCGAGAGCTGGGAGAGGTCGTCGGCGCGGGACTGCGCGTCGGGGAAACGGCTCCTGAGATGATCCCCGTAGCCCTCGTCGATGACGCGCTCCAGCAGAACCGCCGGGAATCCGTCAAGGCCGTCTTCCGTGACGCCGCGCATTATCTTCCTGAACTCCTCCAGCCCCGCCCGGGCCGCTTTCGGCATGTCCTTGAGGAATTCATCGCTCATTAACACATCCAGCGGGTCTTCTTTCTCCGAAACTTTTTTCCACGCCTTTTCCGCCGTCTTCTTCCCCACTTTCCCGAAGAGCGACAGCGACCGCATCCAGGCGTTCTCGTCCCGGGGATTGGCTGCTATCCGCAGGAATGACACGGCGTCCTTGACGTGGGCCTGCTCAAAAAAGCGAATGCCGGAGCGGATCTCGAAGGGGATGCTCCTCCTTGTCAGTTCCATCTGCAGCTCCATGGAATGGAAATGCGCCCTGTACAGGACGGCGATCTCCCCCGGCGCCGAGCCGGACAAAACAAACTCGCCAAGGCGCTGGGCCACGAATTCCGCCTGCTGGACGGAAGTCCGCAGCGGCACGAGCGCGGGGCGGGCGCCTGGCCCGCGGATGGATTTGAGCTCCTTGAAAAACTGGCGCTCGTTATTGGCGATGCTCCGGTTGGCCAGGTCCAGTATCTCCGGCGTGCTGCGGTAATTCGTTTCGAGCTTGTATATCGCCGCGTCGGGATATTTTCTGCCGAACTCCATGATGTGGCCGAAATCCGCCCCGCGGAACGAGTAGATGCTTTGCGCGTCGTCGCCTACCACCATCAGATTCCGGTGAGAAGATGCGAGACGGTCGATGAATTCGTTCTGAAGGGCGCTGGTATCCTGGTACTCGTCAACCAGGACGTAGTGAAGACCGCCGGCCAGCTCCTCCAGGACGTCCGGACAGGAACGGAACAGCTCAACGCAATAGAAGATCAGGTCGTCGAAATCGACCAGGTTCATCTCCATTTTCCGGTCCCGGTACAGGGACTTGATCTCCAGCAGTTTATCCAGGCAATCGGTGAAATACGGATACCGGAACGCAACGACCGCTTCTACGTCGGTTTGGGTGTTGACGCCCAGGCTGAATATTTCCCGGATTACGTTTCCGCGGGGGAACTCGTCGGGAAGATCGCCCAGCGAGCGGGAAATCGTTCCGAGGAGGTGGGCTGCGTCCTCTTCGTCCATGATGCCGAATCTGCGCTCCAGGCCGACCCGGGAGGCAAACCGCCTCAGGATCAGGTGGGCGATATGGTGAAATGTTCCGGCCCAGAGCCTTCCCAGCTCCATGCCGATGAGAGTCTCGACCCGGCAGGTCATCTCTTTCGCCGCCTTGTTCGTGAACGTGGCGAGGAGAATGTTTTCGGGGCGGATACCCGATTCCACGAGGTAGGCGACGCGGTATGTCAGTGTCCTTGTTTTTCCGCTGCCGGCCCCGGCGATAACCAGGATCGGTCCCCCTCCCGCGGTTACGGCCCGGAACTGCTCCGGGTTCAGATCTTTGCGGTAGTCTATCAACCCAGGAGTTCCCTCTTTATGGCCTGTACTGTTTCGGCGCTGCTGACGGACACGAAATCCCGCAGAATTCCCTCCTTGCGGTAAAAATCTACCAGGGGGGCCGTTTTCTTTGTATAAGTGTCGAGCCGATGCAGGATCGCCGCCTCGGTCTCATCGTCCCTTTGCACCACCGGGCTGCCGCACTTTTCGCATTTTCCGCCCGGCGCCGGTTTCGTCTTGATATTATATATCTCCTGGCAGGCGGGGTTGGAACAGGTCCTCCTGGTGGTAAGGCGGTCCAGCACGACTTCCCGCGGGACTTCCAGATTAGCTACGAAATCGAGCCGTACCTGCAGCCTGGACAGCAGTTCCCCCAAATTCTTCGCCTGCTGTATGGTGCGGGGAAACCCGTCCAGAATGAATCCTTTCCTGCAGTCCGGCTCCTGAAGACGGCCCTCCATCATTTTCATGATTATTGCGTCCGGAACAAGGTCTCCCCTGTCCATGTACTCTTTCGCTTCTTTCCCCAGGTCCGTCCCGGCGCGCACCTCCGACCGCAGAATGTCCCCTGTGGATATCTGCACCGAACCGTCAAAGTCCGTCAGGAGTTTAGCCACTGTTCCCTTTCCGGCGCCCGGCGCACCCAGAAGTATTATTCTCATTCCCGCCTCCTTTTCTGAGCTGATATAAAGATTTGAAATATAAGTGAAACGGCCGGCCCGGTCAAGGGGGATTTGATTTCCCGGGGCCTAAATGGTACTCTGGTTCAAGGTAGAAGACTGATCACCTGTCTGCGCAATATGCAACGGAGGAACCATGCTTTTAAAAGAATTTCTGAAGTGCGCCGCCGCCGGGCTCGTCCTCGCGTGCCTCTTTCCCTCTGCCGCCGTGCCGGCCATGAAGACTGCCGTTATCGCTGTCCCCGGCTGCGTTACCTGAAGCGGGCGCGGCAGGATAGGTGCTATCCTGAAGGGAATAGAGGGAATCACCGCGTTCGATCTGAGGGGAGATAAAATAACGTTGAACTTCGACGACGAAAAAACCGGTCTTCCCATCATCATAAAGGAAATCGAAAAAGGCGGATTCAAAATCAAGGGGGACCCCGAAGTCCGCAACACCGGGAATTGAATTATTTAAATGCTTAAGCGGTTCGATGTGGTTATCGCCGGGGCCGGCCCGGCGGGATTGAGTTGCGCCGAACAACTTCAGGACACAGGTCTTTCCGTTCTCCTCCTCGATGAAAACCGGGAGTTCCGGGCTAAACCCTGCGCCGGAGGATTGACCCCGCTGGCGGGCCTGCCGGAACTGCAGGACGGGACCAGGCTGTTCGAGCGGCAGAGCATATACCTGAATTCGCGCAGATTCGAATTCCGGTCGGAAATTCCGGTAAGGACGGTATCGCGGGTGGCCCTCGCGGAACACCTGGCCGGCCGCATCCGGAACGCCGCGAATATCGAATTCCTGAAAGGCGCCGCGCTGGAAGAGGTCAGGGGGGACGAGGTCCATACGTCCCGGGGCGTCTTCCAATTCGGCAAACTCGTGGGCGCCGACGGCTCACAATCCCGTGTCCGGCGCTGCCTGGGCCTGCCCTTCCGGCTGGCGCTGGCTTTGTACTGCGAAATTCCCGCCGCCGCCGATGAAATTTCCGTCCATTTCCGCCCCGCATCGATCAGGTCCGGATACCTGTGGAAGTTTCCCCATCGGGACTGCCTGAACACGGGAATCGGATTCGACCCTGCCCGCCTGAAGACCCCGCAGGCAAAAGAGATCCTGGCGCGGTTCATCGGCGAGCAGGGCCTGCATGCCTCCGGGCTGCGGCTGAAAGGCGGTCCGCTGAATTACTGCTATGCGGGATTCCGTTTCGGTCAGGTGTTTCTGGCGGGAGATGCAGCGGGGATGGTTTCAAAGCCGACGGGAGAGGGGATCTCGTTCGCCCTGATCAGCGGCCGGGAAATCGGCAGGAAGATTCTGAACCCCGAATACCCGATGCCGGAGCTCAAACAGGCCTTGAAACTGAAAAAAAGGCAGGAAATCGCGGGCAGCCTGATGGAAAAATACCCGGCCATTTCCGCTGCTTTCCTCTACTCCGTTCTTTTCAGCCTTCGCTGGGATTTCGTCAGGAACCGTCTGTCAAGGCTTTGATCACTTCAGGACAATGACGTCCAGTGGTTCGCCGGAGCTCATATCTTCGTGTTCCTGGCGCATGGTCTCCCCGTCGTACAAGACCTCCGCAAGAAGCGGAACGTCCACCCCTATTTCCTTCAGATCTTTCAGGATGAATTCCAGCTTTCCCGGATCGAAAGCTCCCTCGGTCTCCAGCTCGAAATAGTAGCGCGCCTCGCTTACGGAACCCGCCGTTACCGCCGCGCCCCTTCGCCTCAGCGCCGGTCTCCTGATCTTTTCCGCCGCAGAGGCATGAATATCGCCTGGCTCCAGGGGATCGACAGGTTCGTAATCGAGGAGAATCGTAATATCGAGATCGCCCGGATCCGTCCAGGCCAGCCCGATATCATGTGCTATATCATCCCGCTCATACCAGCCCGGCCATTTTTTCAGCACCCTTGCCATCCTGGACCGGTCGTACCAGTAATCGGCCAGTTTCATGTTTTCTTTCTCGCATGCCCGCACGACCCGTTCAAGATCGGCCCCGGATATTCTGCCGCACACTATTTCATATTCCTTTCCCGTGATTTCTATTTTCAGTATCGCCGGTGCGGCTTCGATATCGAGTTCGCCCCGTTCCGTGACGGCGCCGTTCTCCCTCAGCTCCCTTTCGAACAGCACTTCCTCGGACGGGACCGTTTCCCGGTACTCCTCCTCTTCGCCGGCGAGGGGCTCCCGGTTCTCGTAATCCCCAAGCTCCCAGATGGATTCGTCGAGGTCATCGTCTCTCTTTCGCTCGATGCCGTGATCGAATTCCTCGGTTTTATCCCGGAATATTTCATCCAGAGGCTCTTTTCTCTTTCTGACCATAACGCCCTCCAAGTCATAGGTTATGGGTTATAGGCCATCGGTACGGGCTGCAAAGGGTCCATCCCATTACCCATAACCAATCACCTGTACTTAAGCTTAGCAAGACGGTCGGCATTTGCAAGTTGAGTGAGGAGTTGAAGGATGGATGCCGGCGGGAAAATGTTTCTGAATATTATGCTACGAAGATCCGGGCGAAATTCTCGAAAAGATCCCTCTGGAAGTGGTTGAGCATTTCGTCCCTCATCAGCCTCAGGGCAGCAATGGGTTTCAGCTTTTTCTTGTAGGACCGTTCGGCCGTGAGCGCGTCGAACACGTCGGCTATCGAACAGATCCGGGCGTAAGGATGAATCTCTCCCGCCTTTATCCCGCAGGGGTAACCGGTCCCGTCTTCCCGCTCATGGTGCTGAAGAACGATCACTGCCGACTCTTCGCTGATCTCGTTTGCGCCGGCAAGCAAAGCGGCCCCCGCTTCCGGATGCTTTTTCATTATAGCCCATTCCTCATCCGTCAGCTTTCCCTGCTTGTTGATGATGGAGATGTCCACGCTCACCTTGCCGAGGTCGTGGAGAAAAAACCCCGCCCCCAGTTCTCTCATGTTGTGTTTTCCCGTTCCTTTGTACAGTCTTTTTGCCAGGAGAATGCTCAGAATTCCCACATTCACGGAATGGGTGTAAGTATACATGTCATGATGCGTGATATTGGCCAAATAACCGGAAGTCTTGTCGTCGGATATTATGAAGTCGACCGTTTCAAAGATACCCTGTTTCGCCGCTTTGATATTCGCTGCGCTCGGTTCCTCCAGCAGTCGCTGCATCATCAGGATGGAGCTCTCTTTTATTGCTTTCGCTTTTTCACTGGGGGGAATATCGCTCAGAATAGCTTCCGACAGTTCCCGGGGGACGATCTGTTCGGGCTCCCATTTTACGGCGCCGGGCTGCTTCATTTCGTCCTGACCGAACTCGGCCTGAGGAGTGGAATTATTTTCCGCGATTTCGCTCCGGGAAAAATCCACCTGGACTTCCTGGATTCCCGATTCGAAGAATTTTTGAATTTCCCTGGGGCTTTCGATCCTGAACTGGCTTTTAAGGAAGGGGTGGCTGAACCAGCCGGACGGGAGAATTACATACATCCCGACCTTAAGATCCCTGATTTCGATTGTCTGGACCTTGCTTTCCTGTTCCGGCATATCCTCGAACTGCAAGATTATTTCTGAAACAGATATTCCCGGCTGTAAATAATGTCAAGCATATTTGGCTTCAGGTAGCTTCTCAGCTTCTTTATTTATGGCGGGAAATGCGTGAACCCAATACCCAACACCCAATACCTAACGCCCGTTTCAATCCGGTATATACCTCCCGAGCAGGGGATAAACGGCCTGCACAAATTTCTGCTGGGGGGAAGTGTCCCCGGAATCCCGTGACTCCGGACCGGATACCATTATCAGGGCTCCATCGGACCTCCCCAGCCGGACGGCATCCAGCATCAAATAGATACGATTCAAGTATTCGCTGCGGTAGACCCTCCCCCTGCCCTGGTACCAGAAGAGGAACTCCTTCCTGTCATTGCCCTTGTGCATGACCAGGCGGTTTGCCGGCAGGCGTCCCGCACCGGCCTGGGAGGCCGAAATTATTTCTTTCCCCTTTTCGAGCGGCGCCCAGCCTGATCCGGGAAGGCACTGGCGCGGCGAATGGATGCATTTACCCTCCCGCTGCTCAAGGAAGTAGCCGATATAAAGGCTTACGAGCGCCCCGTCCGGCCCCTCGTAATCGCGCATCAGGTAATCATCCACCTGCAGGACCCTCATTGTGTCGGGATTCATCCTTTGCTCCCGGACGCAACGCCAGTCCCCGAGCGAAACCGGAAAGCCTGTGAGGCTTTCGCGCGCCGGGGCGCCGGCGGATTGCAGGGGAGAATGGACGGCGGCGATTCCCAGCAGGAGCAGACCCGCTGCAATCGCCAGCCCCCGCCTGCCGCGCATGAAGTTTGCGATGCTCATTGTGATCTCCCCCGGGCAGCCATCATTCTGTTTATTCCCGCCAGAAAGGCGAAGGCGACAACGAAAACGAGCCAGCCGGAAAAGTCGTGATAAAAGCCCTGGGCCGCCTTCCCGCCGAATTTGTGCGCGAGCACGCCCGTCCCGGTGACCCGGATGATATTCGTAATCATTGCTGTCGGCACGGCCGATAAAACAAGAATTGCCCTTTTCCACTGCCGCTTCTGAAAGAGGTATGCAAAAACAGCGGACAGGGCCAGGAGGGAAATAAGAGAACGGATGCCGGAGCAGGCCTCCGCCACCTCGAGCGACATATCAGGCAGTTGGATGATATTGCCCTCCCTGAGGACCGGGACGCCTGCTGAATCGAGGAGGATAGCCGCAAAACCGGAGGCGACCAGCTGGAGAGGAAAGGTGATCTTTTCCATCAGGATGGACGGGATCGGGAACATGAATACAAGATAGGCGATCGGAAAGACAAGCTCGCACAGAACGGCCCGCCCGAATATCTGCCGGATGCTGCCGGCCATGATCAGGGGCAGGGAAAGGCGCATGACGAAATGCTCGTTTGCGAGTCTTCCGGCGGCAAGCATGAAGATACCGGCGGCGATAAGCAAAGCTCCTCCCCTCTCGCCGGCGGGCGCT
>JAQTPK010000057.1 GCA_028712885.1 Syntrophales bacterium
AATGACATGAGAGAGGCTCTTCGGAATGAAATGTAAGGAGAAAATCTGAAATGAAAAGACTCATCGTTGCCGCTACTGTTATTTTTCTCCTCGCCGGCCCGGCCGGGGCATTCGATCCGGCCGCCGTTCAGAGGCTGAAGACGACAAATCAGTGCCCGGGTTGCAGCCTGGAAGACGCCGACCTCAGCCATTTAAGCCTGAAAGGGGCCAACCTGGCCGGGGCTCACATGAGCGGCTCGAAACTGACCGAGACGAAGCTGAATAACGCCAACCTCGTTTCCGCGGATCTTATCTATGCGGAAATGTACGCCGCAAAGATGAACGGCGCGAACCTGAGCGGGGCCAAGCTGTTCTCGGCGAAGCTGAGCGGGGCCAACCTGAGCAACGCCAATCTCTCCGGGGCGGACCTGGGAAGCGCGAAGCTGAACGGGGCGGACCTGAGCGGAGCGAATCTGAGCGGTGCGCTGCTGGACCGGGCGATATGGATCGACGGCTCCAGGTGCAAAGAGGGATCGGTGGGATACTGCAAAAAATAGTTTTATCCAGGGAGGACCCATGACCCCGAAGGAAATGGAAGAAAAGGCGGCGGCGCTCTTCCGCGACAGGATGCGCTGAAGCCAGGCGGTTCTTGCGGTCGGGCAGGAAAAGCTGGGTCAGGAGGTCAGCAAGGATCTGTTGAGGGCGATCGATGCCTTCGGCGCCGGTCTGGGCGCGCACGGCGAGGTCTGCGGGGCGCTCTCGGGCGGATTGGCCGTCATCGGCCTCATGTACGGGAAGAGCGAGAGAGGAAGCTTCGCCGATAACCGGATGTGGCGGATGGCCCATGTCTTCATGAGGCGCTTCCGGGAGGAAGTCGTGCAGGGAAGCATTCTCTGCCGCGACATCGCCAGGGTCGACTGGCTCGACCCGGAGAGCGTAAAGGAATTCCGCTTGGGCCCGAAGCGGGTGCACTGCACGAAGCTGACGGGGCACACGGCCGGAATTCTGGGTGAGATTATGGAAGAAGAATAATTTTGACAGCGGAGGCGCATTAAACCTGTCGACCGGCTGCATGGACCTGAAAATGAAGCGCTGGCGGGGGGCTGTGACATTCTGATTTGACCTTTCAAGTATTTTGCCGATGCTGCCGATAATGACTCGGGGGGGGAATATCATTTCGCAGCGGGCAACTGCATCTGGCAATCCCTGCCTTTTCTGATTTACTTATTTCACATTTTTTCGACCAGTCCTGAGCCACGAGGCGGCCATTGGAGGTTACCACGAAAACGGGCGGCCAACTCGCACCCGTGATGAGAAAGCTTCATGACTGCAGGAAGCATCTCAAGCACGGCGACGTCTACCTCTGCCTGCACGCCTTCACAAGGAGGGCCTCGAGAAGACCCTTACGCTGACTCTCCTGCCCGCCGACTTCAAGGCGCTCCTGGAGCTTATCCGCGAGCTCCAGTCCATGTTCCAGGAGAGCACGACCATCACGGACACTTTCGGCCCGATCACCTTCAGGGACGCCGATCCCAAAACAACGCTCGAGTTTGTCCTTCAGCTCCTGAAAGTCCAGGAGCAGGACATGGCCGCCAAAGCCGAGGAGGAGGCCGAGCGCAGGAAGGACAGGGTCAGGGAGATAATGGGTCTGTTCGAATCGGGGGAGATCGCAAAGGCAAAAAAAATGCTTCTCGAATATGAGGAGTACCGAGACCGGGTCGGAATATCCCTGAACGACAGAGGAATTCAGGAACGAAAAGAGGGGAATTACGAAAAGGCTCTGGAATTTTACCGGCACGCTCTCGAGGTCCTGCCTGACGACGAGGGCATTTACTACAACATCGCCCGGGTCCATTTTGACAATAATGAATGGGAGAAAGCGATAGACTTTATCCGGACGGCGATGGATATGGATCCTGAGTTCAAAGAGGCGGCGCAATTGTACTGGTATCTGGCCAGAAAGGGTAAATAGTGAAATCAGATCTCGTTACTGAGACCTGCCCCTCTCCGGCCCTTGTCATGGTGAGGCTGAGCCTGCCCTGAGTTCATCGAAGTGTCGAATCATGACCCCCTCCTTGTCATTTCGACCCCTCCGGCCGTTTATGTCTGTATCAGGGTGACGTGGAGAATATTCGAGCTGTGTCCCGCCCTGTCCGTTATCCAGAAAGGAATCGTAACGGGTCCTATGGTGCCGTTCAGTGTGGCCGAACCGATCCCGAGACCTACGATGCCGTTTTTAATTCCGGCAAAGCCGGCCCCGAGCACGGCGGAATATGTCACGCCGTCGTAAGTAAACTTGACGGATCCTCCGTCCAGGTCGCCCTCGGGATCAGTAAAAGTCAAAACGGCGGAAAAGTTCTGCATATCCCCGTGCTGGGCCGGGTTGGGCGCCAGGATGACCGCACTCAAGGTGGGATTACTCGAGGTGACGGCGGCCCCGCCGCCTCCCTCTCCCCCGCCTCCCCCGCTGCAACCGAAAATCACGGCACACACAAGCACTGCCATAAGAATTCCCTTTTTCATCTCCGATCCCCCCTAATCGCGGCTGATGATGAATCTCTTTTCTCCGACTTTTCTGCTGTTCATAAGTACATTTACCGCCCATTCCCCCTCGTGCTTCGATCCCAGTATCTTGTCCAGAAGCGAGGGGTCGAAAATCACCCATGAGTAGGCGACATATTCGCACCCCGGTTCAGCCTGCGTGAATGCGTGGATGTAGTTCCTGTCTTCCGTCCGGAGCGATCCCGTCCGCCGCTCCCACTTGAATTCGACGACTCCCTCCGGCTCCGCCGGGATAAAGATGAAAACGGCGGTGATCCGGTCTCCGGGCCGGAAAAAGCCGGCGCTTTTATCCCTGAGCTCGCTCACCATCTTCAGGCTGACAGGTTCCCTGACCAGCGTATTCCGGCACAAAAATAGTTCAGCCGCTTCCGCACTTACTGAAAACAGGACAAAAGCAAGACATGCAAATGCAATCTGCATTCTGATCATTACGTGAAATGTCGGGCTGACTTTGAAATTTTTGGATTGAAAAGATGTGAAGGCGCCGTTGCTGCCCGAAAAGGATACTCAAAGAATCTGATCCCGTCGAGGCTGAATTCATTGAGCGAAAAGGCGTAGAAGCCGGCTCAGATCTGAGCGCGCCTGGATTACGAAGAGCGGATCATGTATCCGGGAGGCTCTCATATTTCCGGCGTAGGACGGAAGCGAATAAATACAGGTTTTTTCAGATTTTATTAAAGTCGGCAGCCGGGAAGGCCGATTATATATACAGCGGTATTTCGGTGCGGGTTCGGCCGGCAGTGTTGCAGGGACGGCGCGTCCATGCATTCCCTGTCCGGAAGAGCCGCACGCGAGCCGCTCCGGCACACCGTTTGTCGTTTCTGAGCTTCAATTTTGAGGGAGAGCAATGATACTCGGAGACATAATATCTTACGTCCTGGTCCGGCCGGCTTACTCCGTATCTTCTTCAATCCTCAACGACTCGTTCTTTTTCTATGCCGTCTGCGCCTCCGTGGTGATAGTGCTGGCATATGTAAAATTTACGTTCAGCCGCAAAGAGCAGTAACATAGTGTGCAGACAAGAAAGACGCGAAGGATCAACCCTTCGCGTCTTTCCTGTCTGCGGCGGTATTGAATTCAGCTCAGCGACCTGTCGTGCCTGATTTCGCGGCGCATCCAGAGCCAGGTCGCCGCGATTCCGACTGCAAGTCCGACCAGCATCAGCAGAACCGTCCAGTAAAAACCGCCGGGTCCGACGGTCGAATCGATCCAGTAACCAAGGACGGCCCCGATGATCATGGGCAAGGCTACCGTCCATCCGACGAGACCGTACTGCGCGAAACCGACTCCCCATGCATGCCGGACCCTCTGCCCTTGTCCCCTCCGGATTCCTCTTGCCATTATTTTCCGCCCTCCCCGGATAATTTCGGCTCTTCCTCAACATCCCGGAAAAAGGGAGAGGTTCCAATTCTCCAAAGGATTAAATACGGGTTTGTTTATTCTGAAAAAGGACATGGAAAACGGTCGACAAGCTCACCATGACATTTTCTTATACTCTTTCCATATCCGTATATGGAGCGAACGACAGGATTGTCTCTTGCGAATGATAAATAGCAGGCCTGTCAGTGCGAGGAGCCCCATTGATGTCATTTCGAGGAGCGCAGCGACGAGAAATCTTGCCCTCTATTCAACCCCGTTATGTTATACAATTGTCCCATGATCATCCGGGAGATCCTCGCCAAGGCCATTCTCTCCAAATCCCAGGTGTACGAATACGCCCTCAACCCCTACGTCGGTTGCGGGCATGACTGCTCGTACTGTTATGCGAGATTTATGAAGAGGTTCACGGGTCACCGTGAAAGGTGGGGAGACTTTGTCGACGTCAAGATAAACGCCCCGGAGCTGCTGGCCGCGGAAGTCGGGAAGAAGCGGCCCGGCAGGGTCTGGATAAGCGGCGTGTGCGACCCGTACCAGCCGCTGGAAAGGAAATACAGGATAACCGGGAGGTGCCTTGAAATTCTGACCGCAAGCGGCTGGCCGTTCACGGTACAGACTAAATCCGCCCTGGTCCTGCGGGACCTGGAAATCCTGAAGAAGGCAAGAAAGAACGATATCGAGGTCGGGTTTTCCATCGCGACGGCGGACGACGGCATAAGAAAAATTTTCGAGCCGGTCGCGTCCCCCATCGAAAAGAGGATTGAGGCCCTGGGGACCATCCGCGAGAACGGGATCCGTACTTTCGCCATGATAGCCCCTCTGCTTCCGGGCGCGGAGGGCCTGGCCCGCCTGCTCAAAGGCAAGGCAGATTACGTCCTGGTCGACAGGATGAACTACCACCACGCGGACAGGATCTATAAAAAACACGGCCTCCAGTGGGCGATGGAGGACTCGTATTTTGAAAGGATGGGCCGCGAGCTGAAGCAGCAGTTCAAAACGGCCGGAATCCCCTGTCAGATCCTCTTCTGAAAAGATCGAAGATGTTAACCGAGATCCTTAAGTGTCATTTCGAATCCGCCGCAGCGGATGAGAAATCTTTTGGACTGATTGACTGAAAGATTTCTCGTCGCTTCGCTCCTCGAAATGACATCAAGGGGCTCTTCGAAATGACGTATAAATTGCTCCTCGAAATGACATCAAGGGGGCTCTTCGAGGAACGAAGCTGCAAGGATAGGGACTTTAACTGGGAGGACTGTTTAACTGCGAAGGATAGAGACCTCCTAACTTCTCAACTTCTCAGCTTCTCAACTTCGGTTTTTGATTTTTATTTCCCCGCCAGGAAATTCAGATAATGCGCGGCCGTTTCCGCCGGCCGTTCAACCATGGGGATATGGCCGCAATCTTTCATGACCACCGTCCGGTGATTGCGTATTCCCTTTTCAAGAACGGGTACGCTGGAAACATGAAGGAGTTTGTCCTGATCGCCCCACAGGATCAGTGTCGGCGCCTTGATCCGGTGCAGAAACGGCTCGAGCCAGACCGTCTTCTTCATCATGTCTCCCATTATCTTCTCATTGAATGAGCGGTTCTTTACGGCCTTTTCCATATAGGTCTTCTTGACCGGGTACGGCATCGGGGGGACCTTCACAAAAAGCATCCCGAGCATCCGGTCGTAATCTTCGGCATTATCGACGAGCAGGGGATTGACTCCCTTCTCGATCAATTTCCAGAGTTCGCTTTTCTCCGGGCTCCTGATCCCCGCCGGGGCGAACAGCGCCACGCTCGATACTTTCCCGGGATACTCGGCCGCATAGATGCCGGCCACCTGCCCGCCCATGGAATTTCCCGCAATGTGAAACCTGCCGATTTGGACCTTTTCCGCGAAGCGGTCGAGGCGCGCCGCCTGGCTCATGATGTCGTATGACGCTTCAGAAATCCGGGAGCTCTCCCCGAAACCCGCAAGATCGGGGATGACCACGCGATAAATCGGCGTGAGGTATTTTGCGAACAGCACCCAGTTGTCCTTCTCCGCGCCGAATCCGTGGACGAGGAGGACGGTCTCCCCCCTGCCCCCTTCCAGATATACTATGCGATGATCGTCGACCTGAACGGTCTTCTCGGTAAGGCCGGCCGCGCTCCTTCCCGCGTAGATGGCCATTCTGTAAAACGGCGCGGGAAACAAGAAATAAACGAGGACCGGCACGATGATGAGAATTGCTGCAATGATTGCGATTTTCTTTTTCATTTCTTATCTCCGCAGTCGGTGTTTTCGGATGTCTGCCTGAGGTATATACCTGAATCTGAATGAAAATGCACAATCTGTCAAGCGTTGGGGGCAGGTACCACCTGACCCCAATGGCGATTGCCCTTGACCGCCCGGGTATTCAGATATACTTTTCTCCTGCCGATATAAGAGTGAGCCGGCAGGATTTATCATCCGCCGCGGCGTATGCGGAACGACATGCGGGGAAAATAATGAAGCACAGCATCAGGCATGGAGGCGGACTGATGAAGAAGACTCTGAATCTCGTCCCGGCAATCCTCGCCGCGATCCTTCTTTCGGCCGGGGACTGCTTTTCGCTCGACCTTATCTTCAAGGACAAGGAGTACTCGTTTCAGACCATCCGCGCGCTCGGATACACAGCCGGCGGTGCAGCCGACATCGGCGAAGTCCTCAACACGGCATACCGGATCAAGGAGGGGGACGACGAGGCCTGGTACCGGGAGTGGTCGGCAGCCGCGGAACTGCGCGAAAGGGCGGGAGACGAATTTCTCTCCCGCGGGAAGAGGACCAGCGCCGGAACGGAATTCCTCAAGGCGTCAAACTACTACCGGACGGCGGAGTTCTTCCTCCACACGAATCCCCGAGACCCGCGGATCGTGAAGACGTGGCAGAAAAGCCGTGACGCTTTTCTGAAGGCGGCAAAAATCTCCGACCGCCCGGTCATCCCGGTCGAGATCCCATTTGAAGGTACTACTCTCCCCGGCTACCTGTGCCTCGTGGATAAATCGAAAAAGAAAAGGCCGCTCCTCATCATCCATTCCGGATTCGACGGGACCGCGGAGGAGCTTTATTACGCCTCCGGCGCGTTCGCCGTCCGGCGGGGATACAATGTCCTCCTTTTTGAGGGGCCGGGGCAGGGACGCGTAATCCGGGTGCAGAACCTGCCTTTCCGGCACGACTGGGAATCCGTAGTGACGCCCGTCGTCGATTTCGCCGTCAAGCGCCGGGAAGTCGACCGGAAGAGGATCGCCCTCATGGGAATCAGCATGGGGGGATATCTCGCCCCCCGCGCCGCGGCTTTCGAAAAGCGGATCAAGGCCCTGATTGCTAACGGAGGCGTTTACGATTTCCATGCGACGGCCGGGCTGACCCCGGAATTGGAGAAGGCCCTGGACACAAGGGAGGGTGCGCAAGAGATGGACAATTACATGTACGCGCAGATGAAGAAAAGTCCGTCCTTCCGGTGGACCGTTTCCAACGGCCTCTTCACCTTTCACGCCGGTTCGCCCGGCGAATGGCTGAAAATGACCAGGCAGTATACGATGAAGGACGTCGCGGACAAGATCTCCTGCGAAACGCTCGTTGTCGACTCGGAAAACGATACGGTCATGAGCGGCCAGGCGAAGGCCCTCTATGGGGCGCTCCGGACAAAAAAGACTTTCCTGATATTCACGAAGAAAGAGGGCGCGGAAGAACACTGCCAGATGGGCGCCGTGCTGATATCGAATGCGCGGATTCTCGACTGGCTGGATGAAGCGATGAGGCGATAATTGCCTCACGCGGGCAATGGGTAACGGGTTATGGGTCATAGGCGAGACAAGTTTCTCAGCCTCTCAGGTCCCCAGCTTCTTTCTTTCAGGCGGGGAAAAGCGTCCGTTGCGTCCACAATAGCTGTAAATTAGGGGGAAAGATTTCTCCCGGAGTTAACCCTGAACCCCTTCGACAGGCTCAGGGCAGACCGGCCGATGGGGTCGAAATGACAATCAGGTATTATTGTCCTTTCAAGAAGCGCCTGGAAATCTCTTGAAGTGTCATTTCGAGGAGCGCAGCGACGAGAAATCTTGCCGTCTTTCATATCATTCATCCCTCTTTCCCCCGAACTATCCTGCCGAATTTTCTTATTCCATATTCACCCCTGCGGACCGGATAAATCAGCCGCCGGACAATATCCCGTCCCTCTGCATTAATTCAATGATGATTCAGATGCCGACTGCCGGGAGCTCGTATGGACCGTTTCCGCGAATACATGGAAATAATCGGGATTGCCGTCGACGGGTTCGGAGTCTTCGTCATCGTGGCCGGCGCCTTTTGGTCCGCCGTACTGTTTATTCTTGCGGAACGGGGCTCTGCGGCGCGCTCGTTCAGCTCATTCAGGCAGAATCTTGGCCGCGCGATCCTCCTCGGTCTCGAATTCCTTATCGCGGGGGACATTATCCGAACAGTTGTCGTCGCGCCTTCCCTCGAAAACGTGACGATTCTCGGCCTTATCGTCCTCATCAGGACTTTCCTTTCCTTCACTCTCGAAGTGGAGATTGCCGGCATGCTGCCCTGGAGAAAGGAAAAATAAAGAGGAGGGAGAGTAACCGCCTCGGCGTGGGGCCGTGGCGGTCACTTGCTTTTTTTGCCTCCATCCAATACGGACCTGATTACCGCGGCGAGGTTATGCATGACGATCGGCTTGTAGACGAAATTCCTGACGCCCTCTTCAGGGCCTTCTCCGGCAAGGTCGCCTGCCGCAAACGCGGCTTCAGCGGCTGAGATTCGAAGTCAGATAATCAAGCGTCATCGGCAGGTCCATTTTCAGGCGCGCCACGTGCTGGATATCGATCCGGGCCCCGGTCACCCGGCACTCCTTCAGATGTCCGCCCCTGTCGCGGCCGGAAGTCAGGAAATGCAGATGATACCCGGGCATGTTCAGCATCCTGATGAAGCTGGGCGTGTAAAATCCCGCCAGCGTCCCTTCCACGTCCCTCAGTTCAAAGGACGGCTGCGCACCGGATTCATCCGGAACGGGAGCATGGTTCTCCTGCTTGCGGACGGACCATACCTTCACTTCCCGGAAGAAGGCCTCGACCCGGATGGCGTAAAGCATGTTACGGGACGGGAGGAGGCGGTCCAGCAGGGCGAAAAAAGCGCCGTAGTCCATCTCTTCTTCAATTTCATCCGTCGTTTCCGGAGCAAAGAAAGTCACGCAGGCAAAGGGCGTCCGGGCCGAGTCCGGGACGTCATATGTGTAACTGTCGTCCTTCAACTGGTAAATTTTGCCGTCGAGCATGGCCATTTCACCGTCCAGCCCGTTAAACGTCCCGAGGCCGAAGTTGCCGTGCTTTTTCAGCTCGCCCATCGTCATATCCTGCTCGTAGAGGCCCTTCATCATCGCGTTGACGGGCGCCGACAGGTATATGGAGTTGACATTTCTGCGGTCCAGGAGAAAGAACCGCAATGCCTGCTCGATGACTTCCGACAAAGTCTTTCCGGTGCGCTCGGAGGCTCTTTCGATTTCAGAGATCAAATCCCGGGCGAGGCGCACGCTCAGACCGCCTGATTCGGAGCCGTCCCTCGTCATATTATCTCCCCCGGAATACAGGTTTTCTCTTTTCCTTGAAGGACAGCAAGGCCTCTTTCATATCTTCCGACGAAAAGAGGACCATGTTCTTGTGCTTGGAGAGATTCATTCCGTCTTCCACCGTGGCGTGCCGGCTCGCGTTCAGAACCTCTTTCGTCGCCTGAACGGCAAGGGGAGCGTTCCCGGCGATTTGCCGGGCAAGCTTCTGCGCCGCTTCCATCAATGTTTCGCGGTCGGGATAGACGGCATTGACCAGGCCCATTTTTTCGGCTTCCCCGGCGCTGTAGAACCGGGCGGTGAACGCCATCTCCCGGACGAAGCCCTGCCCGATGACGAGCGGCAGCCGCTGGAGCACCCCCATGTCCGCAACGAGCCCCACCGCGGCCTCCCGCAGGGAGAACGAGGCGTCTTCCGCGCAGATGCGGATGTCGCAGGCCGAGATGATGTCGAGGCCGCCTCCGATGCACATGCCGTGGACTGCGGCTATCACGGGCTTTCTGCAAGCCTCGATCAGATCGCAGCTTTCGAAGATGACCTTCAGCTTTTCCGGAAACTCCAGGTATCCTTTCGCCGAACCGTCAATCCCCGAGGATGAAAAGGCCTTGAGATCCAGTCCGGCGCAGAACGCCTTGGCGCGGCTGCAGAGTATCACTACCCTTACGTCGTCGCGTCCGTTCACTTCGCGCATGGCCGCCGCCATTTCCGCAGTGAAAGAAATATCGAGCGCATTGAGGGTCTCCGTTTTGGCCATGGCCATCTCGGCGACATAATCTTTCACCCGGAGATCTATAAACTGATAGGACATGTTTTCCTCCTGTAAATAAAATATAATCAGAAACCGAGCCAGCGGGTATTTTCCGCGACAGGAACACGCTTGCCCTCCAGGCTGTTCGCAGGGAAATTCCAGTCGGGGTACCCGACGGCTATGGAAATTATGATCTTCCTGTCTTCAGGAATGTGCAGAATCTCCCGGAGTACTTCCGGATAGAGCACGCCCTGGTCTTCGATGCAGGTGCCGAGCCCGAAGCTCATCGCGGCCAGGCAGATATTCTGGATAACGGCGCCGAGGTCGAGGAGCGGTCCGGCGTCGCTCAGTTTCCTGTCCGTCAGCACGACAATTCCGGCCGGTGCGTCGAAAAAACGGAAACCCCGCTCCAGCCAGGCCGCCCTCTTTTCCCTGTCTTCTCTGCGGATATCCATCAGGCGGAAAATGTCCTTCGCGAGATCCACCTGCCGCTGCCGGTATACGCTGTCGTCAGGCCAGCTTACCACATGGTGTTCCGGCTGCATCGGAGCCTTGCCGTTCAATTTCTCCACGTTGGCCTTTTTCACCCTGTCCAGAACATCGCCCGTCATGACTATGAATTCCCACGGCTGGGTATTCATGGCGGAGGGCGCCCGGCACGCCGTCTCGAGGATCTCCGCCAGTATTTCCCTGGGAACGGGATCGGGTTTGTATCCGCGAATGCTTTTCCTTTTCTTAATCGTTTCCAAGATGTTCATGCTGGGTCCCTCCCGGTTTGCGCAGGCCAAGATCGGATTACGATTCGGATTTGTCCTCTTTCCGCAATATATCGGTCCACCGGTAATAGGCCGGAGGAAGAGCGCCGTCAAAGCGAAAAACAGAAGGGGTAGGAAAGCGCCAGCCGGTCTTGTGCCCTTTTTCCAGGCCTTCCATGACCATTTCCGCCTTGCTCCAGGGGATGGTAAAGGCGAGCTCATGGTCCTGAGTCAGGGCGAAATAGCGGTCTCCCGCCCCCGCCATAATGACCTGGCACTCGTCAGTCAGCATCGTCCGGGCAATGAATGAACCGCATGCAACTCCGCCGAACGCCGGAGTTGTTACAGGCTTGCCGTTCATCATGAAAGCGCCCTGAATAAGCCGGGCGATCTGGGCGGGGTCGCCGTAAATCAGAATAATGTGCGGTTCGAAGGCGGCACTCTGCAGCGGCGCGGCCACTACAAAGCTGTATTGGCCATACGGCAAACGGGTTACGTTCCGGGCGATACTTGTTACATATTCCCTTGTTCCGACGCCTGCCTCTTCGCCGCTGCTGCCGTCCAGATAGCTTTCGCCGGGGGTAAACCCAAGGACAAAAAAGCCATGCGGGCAGCTCTGGTCCTCTTTCCCCATGGCGATAGTCCATCCGTACCGCCTCGCCAGAGCCGTGCCCTGACACACCGGTATGGCGGATCCCAGATCACGCTTCGGGTACCGGACCTTGTCGGGCAGCGCTTCCGATTTCCCGTAAAGCCGGATTGCTACGGGAAACGTCTGCGGCCGGATGTAGAAATTCAGTTTTTCGTTTATTTCTTTTGCATTCATATGTACGCTCTCTCTCTAACTGTATAATCTCCTTTTTTCTTCAGCCGCCGAGACAAGATAAGGCGCAGCCTTGAACCGGGGGCCCCACTTTGCCTCGAGCTCGGCGAGTTTTTTGACCGCGTTTTCCGCTCCCATCTGATCGATGGCGTGCAGTGGGCCTCCCCGGAAAGGAGGAAACCCCATTCCGAAGACCAGCCCCATTTCCGCGTCCAGCGGCTCCGTCACGATGCCCTCGCCCATGCAGAATCCTACCTCGTTGAGGAGATTCATTACGACTCTGTCCCGGATCTCTTCCTTGGAGAGCCGGGCGCCTTTCCGCGATTTGAAGAGGGCGTAAACGGATTCGTCCACGTCCATTTTTTTGCCGTCGGCGTAAATAAAAAATCCCCTGCCGTTCTTCCGTCCGAGACGGCCGTCTTTCACCGTGACCTCCGTCAACTCGTCGGAGAACCTCTCCGGGAACACATTTTTCATGACAGTCAGGACGTGGGCGCCTACGTCGTGCCCTACTTCATCCATCAGGGTGATCGGTCCCACCGGCATTCCATATTCCAGCAGCGCTTCATCTATGGACTTCACGTCGGCGCCGTCTTCCAGGCAGCGCAATGCTTCGATAATATATGTCGCTACGATGCGCGTGGTATAAAACCCGTAGCCGTCGTTTACGATAATGGGAAGCTTCCGGGTGGCGTGGGCGACGGATACCGCTGTGACGATCGTCTTCTCCGCCGTCTGTTTCCCCCTGATGATCTCGAGGAGCGGCATCCGGTTCACCGGCGAAAAATAGTGCATACCGATCATCCGCTCCGGATTTTTCGATGCCTTCGCCAGCTCCGTGATGGCCAGCGACGATGTGTTGGAGGCCAGGACGGCATGCTCCGGAATGTACTGCTCGACTTCCCGGATCGTCTTCTGCTTCAGGTCCATGTTCTCGAAAACGGCTTCGATGACCATGTCCACGTCCCGGAATTCCTCGTAGCCCGTCGTCGTCTGAAGAAGAGAAAGGATGCCTTTCGCCTTGTCCTCGGTCATCCTCCCTTTTTTGACGCCCTGCTGCAGAATTCCCTGAATGGTTTTAACCCCGCGGATCAAGGCCTCGTCGCTGACGTCCTTCATGACGGCCTTTTTCCCGGCGGCGATAATGCTGTGGGCGATACCCGACCCCATGAGGCCCGCCCCCAGAATGCCGACCTTTTTGATTTCCGCGGGCTTTATGGACCGGTCCTTCGAACCGTAAACCTTGCCCATGGCGTTCTGCATCATGAACAGGTCGACCAGGCTCTTCGCCTCCGGGCTGCACAGGACTTCCGCAAAGACATCCTCCTCCTTCTGCATGCCCGCGCGGAAGCCTTTTTCCGCTCCCGCTTCGACGGCGTCGATGACCTTCATGGGGGACCGCACGTGCCCCTTGGTCTGCTTCAGGGTCATCTGCCGCGAAACTTCAAAGAGCTTTTTCCGGAACGCCGCGCTTTTTTCTTCCTCTGATACTCCGTACCGGTAGTCCTCCTTATTCCAGGGCCGCCGGAAATCTTCCCCCGACCGGACCTTCTCCCGCAGGAAATCCGCGGCGGACGCGGCCAGCTTATCCGGCGGGAAAAGGGCGTCCACGATTCCCAGCTTCAGGGCTTCGGCCGCCTTGAGCGATTTGCCGGCGCAGATCAGCTCCAGGGCGTTTTTTATCCCCACCAGCGCCGGGAGCCGCTGCGTGCCCCCGCCGCCGGGAAGAACTCCAAGTTTCACTTCGGGAAGGCCGACCTGCACCGCCTTGTAATCCGCCGCCAGGCGCCAGCGGCAGGCGAGGGCCAGTTCGAGCCCGCCCCCCAGGCAGACCCCGCTGATAACCGCCGCCGTCGGAATGGGAAGGTTCTCCAGGCGGTCGAAAGGCGCATGGGCCATTGCTGCAAACGCCCGGCAGTCTTCCGGCGTCTTCAGCGCCTGCAGCCACTTGATGTCCGCTCCCGCGACAAAGACGCCCGGTTTCGCGCTTTCAAGCAGAAGCCCCCGGATGCTTTTATCGCCCTCTATTTTGGACAGCGTATCCATGAACTCTTCAATGAAAAGAGCGCTGAGCGTGTTCATCCTTTCGTCCGGATTGTCAAGGACGAGATGGGCGATCCCATCGTTGTCAACAGTAAGACGCATAAGCTTCGGCATCTGAATCTCCTTTCTGCGTTCAATTGTAAAAGAGGATCAATGTGCAGAGATTTATGTGGTAAGTAAAGTTTATTTATTTGTCAAGCAGAAAGCACCGCAGGCGCTATTCTGCTTGAAGTTACGAGAAACTTTAGACTGGAAACTGGTTCTTATGGAGGGGCCGGCGGGAGTTGAACAGATATTATTAAGTTTATAAATATACTTCACAAAAGAATTGACTGACAAGGAAATGACAAGAAGAGACGTTTGCACGGGATTTATTTTAATTTGCTCATAAGGCGATCCTCTGCACGCCCACCAGATTGGTCCTGGTTCGCCGCCCCTTATGGACTTCCAGATAAAGCGCTATTGCCTCCCGTGTCCTTTCCAGCAGGGCATCCATAGACTTCGCCTGCGTATGGCAGCCTGGCAGTTCAGGCACATCCGAGACAAAATAGCCTTCTTCATCCTGTTCGATAATAACCGTAAATTCTTTTTTCATGCTCATTCTCCTTGCTGATCAATAAACCCACTTTTAAGAAAAAGCTTCAGATATACAATTCAAAAAAGGAGCCGTTTCGCACTCACGCATGCGCAACCGGGGAGATTCTTGTCAGCTCCGGGCAACTGCTCGACCAGCTATCTTGAGATCGTAATCCGCGAAGAAGAACCCATAGCATCCGTATGCCTCCGCTAAACCAAGTTCGTTGTTTTCCGTTTGTAAATCTCAACAGATTCTCTGATCAATCCAGTAAAAACGATTGATAAATCGTAAATGTGGATAGATTGGAGCTGCGGCGATAACAGGTTATCGGTTGATAACCGGTTGACGAGAAATGATAAGTTCTTGATATTCTTAATTGTATGGTGGAGGCGGCGGGAGTTGAA
>JAQTPK010000012.1:5000-57350 GCA_028712885.1 Syntrophales bacterium
CGTTCCTTTGTCAAGAACATTTTCTCAAACGTAGTCCCGCTAAATTGCGAAAAAACCTCCCTATCCGGGTTGCCCTCAATCTGCACCCGATCCAGGATTCGAATTTTTTGCGCAAATTTGGCAGGGAGCCTGCCTGAGAATGCCGACCAAAACCAAAGGATACCCGCATAGGGGTATCGTGTTAAAGAACGATAAAACTTCAAGTGTAATTATACCCGGAAAGTAATTTATGTCAAGCCGATTTTTCCTTCTCACCCGCCTGCGGATTCCGGGTATCCCTCACGGACGAGCGGCTATTATACGGATAATGTCGGCAGAGTCAAGAGAGAAATTGAATTATTTTATCAAGCACAAAAAGCAATATTATTAGATAATTACTGATTACTCCGCAATCTCCACGACGGCAAATTTCTTTTTTCCTTTCCGAATGAAAATCCTCCTGTTTTCCCGGAAATCCGCCATCCCGATCGGCTCGTCATAGGCCTGTATCTGCCGGTCGTTGACGTACCCTCCGCCCTGCGCGATAAGCCTCCTCGACTCCCCCAGGGTGGCGCAGAGACTGGCTTCCGTGAAGAGCTTGTAAGCCGGGATAGTCTCTTCCAGCTCGGCCCGGCTTTTCACTATCCTCTTTATGGCCGAATCGTCGGCCTGAATCTCTCTCGGTATCGAGCTGGACGGCAGAATATCCGGAGCAACGGGCCTGATCCGGAAAGCAGCGACGGAAGCCTTCCAGGCGGCAACCGCCGCCTGCTCCCCATGCGTAATCTTCGTCGCTTCGAAGGCAAGCACGGCTTTGGCCATGTTCAATTCCGTGTCCGGCAGATGCTCGGTTTTCCGTATCTCTTCCATCGGCAGATAGGTGAAGAGAGACAGGAAACGCTCCACGTCCGCATCCGCCGTATTGACCCAGTACTGATAATATTCGTACGGTGAAGTCAGTGCGGCATCCAGCCAGATCGTCCCTCTTTCCGTTTTCCCCATTTTATGGCCGAGCGCCGTCGTGATCAGCGGAAAGGTTATCCCGAAAGCGGGTTTCCCCTCAATCCGTCGAATCAGGTCTATTCCGGCCACTATGTTTCCCCATTGGTCGCTGCCGCCCATCTGCAGCTCGCAGCCGTACTCTTTGCAGAGGTAGAGGAAATCATACGCCTGCAACAGCATGTAGTTGAACTCGATAAAATTCAGCCCGGTCTCCAGACGCATGCGGTAACTCTCGGCGGCGAGCATCCTGTTGACGCTGAAGTGCCTGCCAATGTCCCTCAGGAATTCGATGTAATTGAGCGGCGTCAGCCAATCGGCGTTATTCAGGAGAACGGCTCCCTTATCGGAAAAGCTGATGTAATTCGAAAGCTGCTTTTTCAGTGACTCCGCATTTGCGTCGACCTGTTCCCGCTTGAGGATCTGCCTCATTTCGGTCTTGCCGCTCGGGTCCCCGATAAGGGCGGTGCCGCCGCCCACGAGCGCTATCGGCCGGTGTCCCTGCCGCTGCATATGCGCGAGAGCCATTATGGGCACAAGGCTTCCGACGTGGAGACTGGTCGCGGTCGGGTCAAATCCGATATAACAGGTAACCGGCCCTTCTCCGAGCCTGTCCCGGATCCTGAGATCGGTAACCTGCTCTATGAATCCCCTTTCCGAAAACAGGTCAAATACGTTTTTCAAACCCTTCTTCCTCCAGACCTCTCTTCGAGTCTAAGACTGATTCTTTCAATCCCCCTGCTTCCGCCTGTCTGCTCGTCCACGTCCACGATCACGCCCTGGAGCCGGACGTCCTGTCTGGCAACATCGAATTTCTGGGGAATCGCCGTAAGAAAACGGCCCAACGCCCTTTCAATGCTTATGCCGATTATCGAATCGAACGGTCCCGTCATTCCCGCATCAGTTATATATGCCGTTCCCCCGGGAAACACCTGTTCATCTGCGGTCTGCACGTGCGTGTGGGTCCCGAGCACGGCGCTTACCCTGCCGTCCAGAAAACGTCCCAAGGCCTCTTTTTCCGAAGTGGCTTCTGCATGAAAATCCACCAGGATTACGTCCGCCTTTCCTCTCATGGCGAGAATTTCCTGCTCCGCCCTGCGGAATGGATTATCGATCGGAAACATGAAGACCCGGCCCATAAGATTGATTATTCCGACATTTATCCCGGCGGGCGTCCTGGAAATCGTGCTCCCATGGCCCGGAACGCCTTCGGGGTAATTTGCGGGTCGGAGCAGCGCATCGTAATCGTTTATGAAAGATTCGGTTTCCTTCTTATCCCAGACATGATTTCCCGAGGTCAGGACATGAATGCCGTTCTGAAAAAGCTCTTCCACCACCTCGCGTGTCAGGCCGAAGCCTCCGGCCGCGTTTTCTCCATTGGCAACGACAATATCGATGAGCTTGTCACAAACAATACCGGGAAGGAGCTCGCGCACGGCTCTCCTTCCCGGTTTTCCCACAATGTCGCCGATAAATAATATTCGCATTTCAGCTCTATCGTTCCGATGGCAAAAGGCAAAAGGCTAAAGGCAAAAGGCCATCATAGTTCACCTCAACAATATCGAGGCTTCTCTATTGTTTACCCTGTGCCTTAAGCCCTTTGCCCTTTGCCTGTTTTGTTCCTATTTCGCTAATTCCGATACGCGCGTTTCGCGCACCACCGTTACTTTAATCTGGCCGGGATACGTCAACTCGGACTCGATTTTTTTCACAATATCCCTGCAGAGGACCACGGCGTCGTTGTCCGAAACCTTTCCGCTCTCGACCAGAATGCGGATCTCCCTTCCTGCCTGGATGGCGTAGCTCTTTTCCACGCCTTCGAACGAGTCCGCGATTCTTTCCAGGTCGTCGAGCCTTTTTACGTAGGTCTCGAGCATTTCCCGCCGCGCGCCGGGCCTTGCCGCCGAAAGGGTATCGGCGGCCTGAACAAGGACCCCGAGGAGCGGATTGGTTCTTCCGTCGTCGTGGTGGGTGGCGATCGCCTGCACGATTCGTTCGCTCTCTCCGAACCGCTTGGCGTAACTTGACCCGATTTCCGCATGAGTGCCTTCGACTTTATGGTCGATGGCCTTGCCGATATCGTGGAGAAGACCGGCTCTCTTCGCCTCCTTGACATTCATCCCGAGCTCAGCCGCCATCATTCCGGTCAGATGAGCGACCTCTATCGAATGCTGGAGCACATTCTGCGAAAAGCTCGTCCTGTATTTAAGTTTCCCGAGAAGATCAACAATTTCAGGGTGTATATCATGTACACCGACATCAAAGGAAGCTCTTTCGCCGGCCTCCTGGATCAGGGTGTCCACTTCTGCTTTAACTTTCTTTACGATTTCCTCTATCCGGCCGGGGTGGATCCTTCCATCGCTGATCAGACGCTCCAGGGAAAGGCGGGCGACTTCCCTGCGCACAGGATCGAAGCCTGACAGGACGACTGCCTCCGGAGTATCGTCAATAATCAGATCGATACCGGTTGCCGCCTCTATCGCACGTATATTTCTCCCTTCGCGACCGATAATCCTTCCCTTCATCTCGTCTGTCGGAAGGGCGACAACGGACACGGTATTTTCAGTCACAAAATCACTTGCATAGCGTTGGACCGCATAGGCTATAACCTCTCTGGCCTTTTTGTCGCAGGTCCTTCTGGCTTCCTCCTCTATTTTTCTAATCATTACAGCGGCATCGCGCCTGGCTTCCGTCTCCATCGAACTTACAAGAAGGTTTTTGGCCTCATCGGAAGTGATCCCCGCAATCTTTTCCAGGCGCATCCTCTGCTCCTCGATCACTTCGTCCAGCTTGTTATGTTTCTCCAGCAAATGATTTTCTTTCTGGATAAAAGATTTTTCCCTGGTTTCGGCATTAGCCTCTTTCTGAACCAGAACATCCATCCTTTTCTCCAGGTTCTCCTCTTTCGAGCGGACTCTTTTTTCCAGAGCCTCTATATCTGCCCTTTTTTCCTTAGCTTCCTTTTCGAAATCGGCTTTGGCCTTAAGCAGAAAATCCTTGGCCTGAAATACCGATTCTTTTTTTATATTTTCAGCCTCTTTCCTGGCTTCATCGATGATCCTCGCCGAAAGACTTTCGGAGGAAGCCATCTTTTTTCTCAGCAACAGCACCTGGAGAAAATAACCGAATATGATCCCGATTGTCACTGCGATCAGTATGATCCCGATTTCCTGTAACAAACCACTCACCTCCTTGATGCAACGTCGTACCTGGTCAATCCTGAGAGGAAAAGGGATTTTCTACAGAATGGCTATAGAAGGGTGTTCCAGAGGGGCAAAATTGCTTCCGGGCCTTGCGATACCAGGATGCCGGGCCGTTATCGGGAGGCCGCTTAATCCTGGATTCATTCAGGGGCTTTCTTTCTCAAAAGGCCTGAATACAGTAACTTCTCTGCTTTGGGACAAAATCGTAAAAACCCCCGCAATGCCGTGTTGTATTACCCTTTTGAACCGAGCCCAAAAGGTGGAGGCCGCCTATTTGCTTCAGGCTTCCCGCCGCCCGTAAGCGCGGGCATGCTCACCGCAAATGCAGTATGGCTTCCGTTTTCTATGTGTTGGCTCAAAAAAAATAAACAATCACGAGCACCGCAGGGGAAACTGTCTATGTTCTTTCTTCGATAAAACGAATCAAACGAGAGGACTCGCTCTCTAATTCATCAATGATCGATTCTCTCTCTCCTTTAAACCTGAAAAATTCGTCCGCTATGTTAAGGGCAACCAGAATGGCTACATTAAAGGTGGTCGCATTTTTCGACGCCCTGCCGATTTCTTCTGCCTTGCCGTTTACATATTGTACGATATTCGCCACATGCTCATCCCCCGTGTCACTCAGAACCGAGAATTCCTGTCCCAAAACCTTGATGTTGAATCGCTTTTTCAAATGCACGGCCTCACGGTCAACCCGGAACGCGAATATCCTGCATCATGTCCAGAAGCGAATCCACCTTTGCTCTTACTGTATCCCTCTCTTCATACAGTTGTTTTAATAAACCGTTTACCTCTTCTAACTCTCCATCCTTTTTTTTCAACAATCCCTCTAATTCCTGATTCCTTTTTTTGACCTTAGAATATTCCTCAATTAAGACTCTGATTTTCCCTTCCAGTTCTTTGAACTTAACCAACTCCACCTGATCACCAGAACTTTCCTTTTTCTCAAACAATACGGACACTTTCTCCGAAAACCTCACACCTGGATTCAGAATCAAATTATGAAATCTGCATAGAAAAGTCAAGCACTTATTTAGCTTCCGGGGCTGCAAGCTTCGCGAAATATTTGGCTATTAAGCTCCGTATCTCCTGCGCTCCCGCCGCGCCCGACACCTCGCGCCTGAAAGCGGAACTTCCCGGAAGCCCCCTGACGTACCAGGAAATATTCTGCTTTGTCAGCAGAACAGCTGTCTTCCGCTCGAATAACTCCATAATCATATTTATATTATACATCAGCACCCGCCGTTTTTCTTCAATATCCGGCATCCGGGAGCCTTTATCACCGTAATTCAGCACTTGACGGAATATCCAGGGGTTGCCCATGCTGGCCCGACCGATCATGACTCCGTCGCATCCCGTAGTTTCCTGCATCCGGACCGCATCCGGCGCGCTCTTCACGTCGCCGTTTCCGATAACCGGAATCCGCAGGCTTTTCTTCAGCTTTTCTATTAAACTCCAGTCCGGTTTCCCGGAAAACCCCTGCTCCGGCGTCCTCGGGTGGAGAATGACGGCGTCAACCCCGCAATCTTCCGCTATAGCGGCTATTTCCCCGGCATTCGGACGGCCCCAGCCCGACCTCAACTTTATTGTCAGGGGGAGCGAGACGGCATTCCTGATAGCCTTGATTATGGACCGGACTTTGGCCGGGTCCTTCATAAGCAAAGCCCCGCCGCCGGTGCGCAGGACCTTTTTTGCGGGACAACCCATATTCACATCGATGAGATCGGCGCCTCTCGCTTCGGCAATCCGCGCGGCTTCCGCAAAGGCCGCCGCATCTGAACCGAACAGCTGCACGCCCAGAGGATAATCCGGGGGGATTCTTCTCAGGTATTCTTCAGTCCTGTAATTGCCGCGAACGAGGCCCTCCGCGCTGATCATCTCCGTAAAGGCGAGCGCACAGCCGAATTCCCTTGCTGTCGACCGGAAAACCGTATTGGTGATTCCGGCCATCGGAGCAAGAGAAAGATGGTTATTCAGCAGCAGTTTCCCGATCCGCATGGATTATCCCTTTCCCTGCATATTTATCATCATTCCGGTGACGGGTCCATTGGGTCAACGGGCGTTATGCACTGGGCATTGGGCATTAGGCATCAGGTGTTGGCGAAATAAGGGAGCCGGGCGGGAAAGGCGCGAAATGCGGGACAGGGGTCTTTTGCGTCCATTGCATCCGTTTCGTCCGTTGCGTCCATTGAGTCTATTGAGGTTCATGATACTGGCGCTCAACAGATAGTTTCTAATTTCGGGTTTCTGGTTTCGAGTTGCCTTGGAACAAGAAATAACTCGATACCCGCGACTCGAAACTATAAACTTTTTACCGATGGACGCGAAGGAACCAACGGACCCCTTCCACGCCCTTCCCGCCCTCCCCGCTTTTCTCTCCTTTCCCGCATTTCCCGCTATTCCCGCATTTCGCGCATTTCCCGCTTTTAAAACGCAATGGATGCAGATGCAACAAGCGCAACGAACGTTACGAACGCGAAGACCCACAGGACTCAACAGATCAGATCAAAAAAAGTTTTTTTCGCCTTCTGATCTGTGATATAGGGGGGATTCAATTTATTTCTTGAGTAATACAATTTGGGGAGGATTGTATGATCAAGATTCTAATCGCGGACGATCATCCGATTGTCAGACAGGGTCTGAAACAGATCCTCGCGGAAGAATCGGACATGGGTGAATTCGGAGAGGCTCAGAATTCACAAGAGGTTATGGACCTCATTCGGAAGAAGGAGTGGGATATCGTCATTCTCGATATTACAATGCCGGGAAGGGGCGGGCTCGAAATCCTGAAAGAGATCAGAAGCGAGCGGCCTAAGCTTCCTGTCCTGATTCTGAGTATCCACCCGGAGGACCAATATGCAGTAAGGGCTTTGAAAGCCGGCGCCGCGGGCTATATGACGAAAGAGAGCGCCCCGGACGACCTGATCAAGGCCATTCGCAAGGTTCTCAAGGGAGGGAAATATATCAGCCCGACTCTTGCCGAGAGTCTTGCCCTTTTCCTGGAAAGGGATGACCGCAAATCGCCGCATGAGAAGCTCTCGGATCGCGAATACCAGGTCATGTGCATGATTGCCGAAGGAAAGAAAGTCAAGGAAATAGCAGATACCCTGGCATTAAGCGTGAAAACGATCAGCACGTATCGCGCAAGGATCCTGGAAAAGATGAGAATGAGGAGCAACGCGGACCTTATCCATTACGCGATCCAGAACAAGCTGATCAACTGACCGGCTTCACCGGACAGGTTCAGGAGCTCAAGCAGGGTCCGGCGTCTTGGTCAGGCGGCCGTCTGTGCCGCGCCGGATAATGTCGTATACCTGTATCCGGGCATCCGTACGCTTGGGACGATCGTTGAACAGCCCGCATCACTCTTCAGCCGTTCCGGCCGCTTCCATCTGAGGAATCACCCGTCTCCCGGCCATGAATTCACATCAGATATATGGAAGGCAGCCGCCGCATGCAAGATACCCGAAAACCCGTTGCGAATCCGACAGTAATACTGAGGAAAGAGTTCGATGACTGGGCCGTTCTGTTCGACCCCGACTCGGGGAACGCTTTCGGTCTGAACCCTACGGGCGTGTTCATCTGGGAGAGACTGGACGGTTCTCATGGCGTGGACGATATTGTAAGGGACTTATCTGAAAACGCAAATGATATCCCTGAAAACGCGAAAAGCGACGTCGAAGAATTCATCCGCACTCTGATCGAGCAGGGATTGGCGGGGTACGAATTAGAACGTAAGGCGTGAAGCGTAAATTGTAAGGTGTCGTTACCGCCGCCTGCCGCTCATCTCAGATGGTCACCTTACGCTTTACTCCTTACGCTTCACGGTTTCTGATATGAAAGTGATGTCCACCCCCAGATCGCTCGAGCTGTCCATAACAGGCAAATGCAACCTGCACTGCCTTTATTGCAGTCATTTCGACAGCCCATCGGATACTTTCGACATTCCCGCGGCGGATTGGAAAAAATTTTTTGCCGAACTCAATCGATGTTCCGTCATGGACGTTACACTGCAGGGAGGGGAGCCTTTCTGCCGTCCCGATCTGGAGGAGCTGATCGGGGAGATAGTCCGGAACAGGATGAGATATTCCATCCTCACGAACGGGACGTTGATTTCTGATGAAAACGCGCAGTTCCTCGCGGCGACGGGTAGATGCGATTTTGTCCAGGTCTCGATCGACGGCTCCGGACCGGAATTCCACGAGTCGTGCCGGGATAAAGGAAGTTTTGCAAAGGCGCTGGAGGGGATCGGCCGTCTCCAGTCCCGGAATGTAAATACTACGGTCCGGGTAACGGTACATCAGGGAAACGTGCCGGACCTGGAGAGAATCGCCCGTTTGCTCCTTGAAGAGATAGGCCTTCCGGGTTTCTCGGTCAACGCGGCTTCGCACTTCGGCCTGTGCCGCGCCTTTTCCGACCGGGTTCAACTGCCTCCCGAAAAGAGGTCCTCCGCAATGGAGTCGCTCGCAAGGCTTGCGGAGCTTTACCCGGACCGCATTCAGGCAACGGCCGGACCGCTTGCCGATGCCAGGATGTGGGCGGAGATGGAGCGCAGCCGCATGGCCGGGGAAGATCCCCTTCCCGGCGACGGTTTCCTGAGCGGATGCGGCGGCGTCTTCAGCCGGATGGCCGTCCGCCCGGACGGAGTAATGGTGCCCTGCAGTCAGCTGAGCCATATCGCCCTGGGAAGAATCAATACGGACAGTCTCGCCGAGGTTTGGCTGAACCATCCGGAGCTGAACAGGCTGAGAAGAAGGCGGGAAACAAAACTGGATTCGTTCGAATACTGCCGCGACTGTGCACACGTGAGATTCTGCACCGGGGGCTGCCCCGCCGTTTCGTTTTCTTTCACCGGCGACGAATACCGGCCGGACTGTGTAACTTGTTTCCGGAAATTCCTGGAAGACGGCGGCGTACTGAAGAAGGATATTTGAGCGATGAGGGATTCAGGAACTGCAGAACCGGCCCGGGAATCGAATCACGCCGCTTCCAGGTATCCTCTTTCCCATCTATACGCCTATATTTCCGGCGGATGCAATCTCAGGTGCAGGCATTGCTGGATAGAGCCCGTCCATGCCGGAGGCGCGAAAGGGTTTCCCTGCCTCGATCCGGAGATTTTTCGGGCCGTGCTGGATGAAGCGGGGCCTCTCGGACTCGATTCGGTCAAGCTCACCGGAGGCGAGCCTTTTCTCCATCCCCGGATGGGAGAAATCCTGGACATAATCGCAGGCAGGAACATATCCGTAAGCGTAGAGACAAATGGAACGCTGTGCACGCCGGAAATCGCGCGCCGGCTGGCCGGCCTCAAGGATATTTTTGTATCCGTGAGCCTGGACGGACCCGAACCGGGCGCACACGATTGGCTGCGGGGCGTCAGCGGGGCCTTTGCCGCGGCGGAAAAAGGAATACGGCTGCTGGTCAGGGAAGGCATCCGGCCGCAGATTATCATGACCCTTTACCGGGGGAACAGAAATAAGGCCCAGGCGCTGGTCCGGATGGCGGAAACCGCCGGCGCCGATTCCGTCAAGTTCAACCTGCTCCAACCCATCGCCCGCGGAATAGCGATGAGCCGCACCGAGGACGCGCTGACCGTCCCGGAGCTGCTGGAATTCGGAAAGTGGGTTGATAACGACCTCTCGAATATTTCATCCATACCCGTTTACAATCCGCTCCCCCCGGCCTTCCGTCCACTTGGAAAGATGTTCGGCAGCAAAGGGGACGGATGCTCCACCTGCGGCATCCTGGGTATAATCGGCGTCCTGTCGGATGGATCTTACGCCCTGTGCGGCATTGGCGCTACCATGCCGGATATGGTATTCGGACGCGCTCCCCGGGACCGCCTTGCGGACGTATGGCGCAATTCGCCCGTTCTCAGGGAGTTGAGGGAGGGTCTGCCTTTCCGTCTTGAAGGCATATGCGGAGAATGCATTCTCGCGGGCATCTGCCTGGGAAGCTGCATAGCGCAGAATTACGCCATCGGGGGCCGGGTTTGGGAGCCTTTCTGGTTCTGCAGCGAGGCCCGCCGCCTCGGCCGTTTTCCGGAAACGCGGCGCAGGCCCCGGCAAACCGGCGTGGCATGATGATGATCTTTGTGGTATGAAGCAAATGGGGAGGTGATATGAAAAGAATCAAATACGAAAAACCCGTTCTGCACGATCTGACCGGAGGAATCGGACACGGAACGGACGATGCCTCGGTCAAATGCCCCCCGCCTTCGAACCATTGCGGGGCGGGACATTCGGCGAGCGGCCAGTGCAATCCCGGCCACACGGCCGTAGGAGGAAGATGCAATCCCGGCCACAGCGCCGGAGGCAAGTGCGTCCCCGGACACTCGGCAAGGCAGGTTTGCAGGCCGGGCAATAATGTCCGCCCCAGCTGATGAAAACCTACCTGCTGAAGCTGGCGAACGGACTGGGATGGAATATCTCGTCCGAACCGGACGCCGAGGCCTGGGTGGAAATTCTCGCCAGGATCATGAGCCTGCCGGAAAAAAATGATCCGGCATACCCGACGATAAGATACCGGATGAAAAATCCTCAAAGACATCCTGACGCGGGGTGGAGCGAGCGCGACATGAGCGAGATATGCCTGCTCTATCGCGCGGATTCCCGGGATATTATTTGCGAGCTTCAGCACGAATCGGGCTCGTGCGTCCATATCTGGTCCGCGCTGTTTCCGGTCTACCGGGATGTCTGCTTTTCCGGAGGACTTCCCCTTCACGGAGCCCTGGCGGAAAAGGACGGGTACGGAATAATTCTGGCCGGTCCGGCCGATGCGGGAAAATCGACCTGCTCAAGGCGTCTTCCGGCTCCCTGGAAAATCCTCTCCGACGAGGAAAGCGTGATCGTCCCGGCCGGGAAAGGAATGTATGCCGCGCATCCTTTTCCCACGTGGAGTCTTCTGGCAGATTCGCGGGAAACTCCGCAGAGGAGAGTGGATGCCGCTGTTCCCCTCCGGGCTATTTTTTTCATAGCCAAATCCGAGGCGGATTCGGCGAAAAAGGCCGGAACGGGTAAGAGTGCCGGGCTTATAGCCGGGCTGGCCGGCGAGAAGTTTCATATCGACTGGGAGACTGTAGGCAAGGCGGAGAGGATAGGCATTCTCGGCAGGCTGTTCGAAAACGCGGGATCGATAGCGCTGCGGATCCCTGCGTATCATCTGGGAGTGAGCCGGGAGGGAAAGTTCTGGGAGAAAATGGAGGAAGCGCTTGGGTAAGAATTCTCCTCCGGAGAGTCCCGGACCCCGCCCTCTGATTTATTACGGGCAAAGCATGCGCCCTTTTTTCCGGGACGGCGATGAGATCCTCCTTGAAACCTCCGCCGCTTTTTTCAGGGGCGACGTGGTGATCTTTACGCCTCCCGGCGAAAACCGGCATATAGTCCACCGGATCAGCGCAGCCGGTGCAGGCGGGATCCGGACGCGCGGCGACAATGCAGGGGGGGACGATCCCTGGCTGCTCAAGCAGGAGAATATTCTGGGCAAGGCCGTATTCCTCCGACGCGAGGGCAAGGTCATCCGGGTCAAAAACGGAAGGGCCGGCAGAATTCTCTCTCTGTTCGTCCGGGCCGTCAGGCCCATGCGCCTGGCGTTGGTGAAGGCATTTTCTGTTCTTCTGGGGAAAATCGCGAGGCCTGGGATTTTCTTGAAATTCCTGCCCGAATCTTACCGTCCGCAAATCCTGGAATACAGGAGGCCCGAGGGAATCGAGCTCATATTAACAGTTAACGGGCGCGTTCTGGGGAAAAAGCCGCCCGGGGCGTCGTGGACGATACGGAAACGCGCCCTCTTCTTTATCGATCCGGAAAAACTGCCCTGATTTCCGTAAGGCGTAAAGCGTAAGGGGTAAGGTGTTCAAATCCTTCCATCGGTCAATCGAGAACGACAAGAGTTTTCATTCGACACCTTACGCCTTACATCTTACGCCTCACGAATAATAAGCTATTCCCCTCTGTCCCTCAGTATCGCCTCTGCCGCGGACAGTTCCTCGACCGTATTGATCCCCAGGACCTCGCGGAAATCTTCGGCCACCGACGCGCATGCGCGCAAACCGCTCCTGCCCGCGATTCCTACAATGTCCGTCAGGTAGTATTCACCCTGAGCGTTTTCATTCCTTATCTGCGCAACGGCTTCATACAGGAATCCGCTCCGGGCGCAATAAATCCCGGTATTGATTTCCCTGATTTTTTTCTCGTCCGCGGACGAGTCCTTATCCTCGACAATTTTTCGGATAATGCCGCCCTCTCCTCGAACGATTCGCCCGTATCCGGAGGGGTTGTCGAGGACGACCGTAAGCACGGTGAGGTCTGCGCGTGAGGAACTGTGCTCCTCCATCAGCTTGTCCAGCGTGTATTTTCTGAGCAGCGGCACATCTCCGCACAGAATCAGGATCGTGCCCCGAAAGTCGCGCAGCGACGGTTCCGTCATCAGCACGGCATGGCCGGTGCCAAGCTGTCTCTCCTGGACAACGTAAGTCAGAGACGGGTCCCGGACAGTATCGCGAATCAGGTCCGCCTGGTGTCCGATGACGACGACTATCCTCGAAGAGCCGATTTCCCTGGCGCGCTCGACGGTAAACATCAGCATCGGCTTTCCCAGGAGCGGATGGAGAACCTTGGCCAGCGGTGATTTCATCCGCGTACCCTTTCCCGCCGCGAGTATGATCGTCGCTATACTGTCTTCAGCTTTCATGGATACCTCTGTTTAAGGGCTAAGGGCAAAAGGCGAAAGGCTAAGAAAAAGTCTTTTGAGACCCTCTACCTTTAGCCCTTGCCTTTAGCCCTTAGCCCGATATATTTACATCATACGGCAGCACTATCAGCACTTCGCGGATCGATTTTGCATCCGCATCCTCGACAATGAACAGGGCTTCTCCGAAACGGTACCTTTCCCCTTTCCGGGGAATCCGGCCCATCCGGTCAAGAAGGAAGCCGGCAACCGTTTCATACGGACCGGACGGAATCTCCAGTTGGATCAGCTCACGGATATGCTCGATCCCCGTTTTCGCCTTGAACAGGAATCTCCCGGGGGC
The DNA here is from genome assembly GCA_028712885.1 of Syntrophales bacterium. Classification (GTDB taxonomy): domain Bacteria; phylum Desulfobacterota; class Syntrophia; order Syntrophales; family UBA4778; genus JAQTPK01. The sequence continues at coordinate 18,213 of JAQTPK010000012.1, forward strand.
GAGCTTTCTGAAGGCCCTCTCTCCTTTGTCATACTCGTCCTCGATTTCCCCGACGACTTCTTCCAGGAGATCCTCGACTGTGACAATGCCGACGGCGCCGCCGTACTCGTCAACCACCACGGCCATCTGCTCCCCCCTCTTCTGCATCTCTATAAGGAGCTCGCTCGCCCTTTTCGTTTCCGGCACGAAGAAGACATTCGCCCGGGCGAAGTCGGCCACAGGGCGCGCGCTCTCCTCCGGAAGGGCGCCGAGGAGGTCGAATCCATGCAGTATCCCCGTTATATTGAAGATTTTCTCATTATAGACAGGGACACGCGAATACCATTTCCCCCGGAAAAGAAGAGCGGCGTCTCTGATAATGGCGCCTTTCTCGAGAGCGGTTACATTGGCGATGGGAACCATGATTTTATTCACCGTCGTCTCGGAAAAATCGAAAATCCGCCTGACCATTTCTTTTTCGGTCACGCGTACTTCGCTTACAATTGCGCCCCTCTCCTTCAGGAGAAATTTGAGTCCCCCTTTGGTTATATAAGATGCACCCGCCTGTCCCTTCTTTCCCAGAAAGATGCGGACGGCCAGCCGGGAAATGGCGGCGACCAGGAAAATAACCGGAAAGAATATCCAGGATACCGCCCAGATGAACCAGGAAATCCGTTCCGCTACTGTTTCCGGGTTCTTCTGGAACAGGCTTTTCGGTATTATTTCGCCGAATATAAGGATCACCGGGATCATGACCATGGTGGAGATCAACGGCCCGCGCACCGGCCCGAAAAGATCGACGGATATGAGGGTGGCCAGGGTCGATCCGGCCACGATGCACAGATCCGTCCCGGCCACGGTAGCCGCAAAAAACCATTCGGGCTTCTTGAGAAGGCGGAGGACGAGGGAGGCGGACTTCGACCCCGCTTCGGCCCTCTGCCTGACGCGGGCCGGATCGCACGCGACCAGGGCTATTTCCCCTCCCGAAAAAATACCCTCGAGGAGGAGAAAAAAGAGGATCAGGACAGGTGCGGCGCTATCCACGCTTCTCCTCCTTCTCTTTCTCCCGGCGGGTGATGCGTATTCTCATGATCCTGGCCTTGACGATCTTCTCAATCCTGAAAATCCAGTCCCCGGCGGTTACTTCCTCTCCTTTGACCGGCAGCTTTCCGAACAGGTTAAGGACGTATCCACCCACCGTATCGAAATCCTCGGAAGAGATATCCGTCCCCAGGAGATTGTTCAGATCCTCTATGGAAACCGTACCGGATACTATCATGATCCGGTCGCTCAGGCGGTGGACGGTCCTTTCCCTGACGTCCCTCTCGTCGTAAATATCTCCGAACAGGCTTTCGAGAATATCCTCCATGGTGACGAGGCCGGCGATCCCGCCGTACTCGTCAACCACTATCGCCATGTGAATTTTCCGCACCTGGAAATCCTTGAACATACTGTCCGCCTTTCTCTCCAGGGGCACAAAGCAGGGCTTGTGCAGAAACGCGCCGATGCCGTCGATTTTCCCGTTAATTGCAAGCCCGGCGAGGAGGTCTTTTGAATAGAGTATTCCCCGGATATCGTCCGGGTGTTCGCCGTACACCGGCACCCGGGAATAGCCGCGGCGGACGATCTCCTTTTTGGCCGCCTCGAACGGGATATCGATGGAAAGACTGAACATATCAACGCGGGGCGTCATGATCTCCGAGACCTCTGTATCACCCAATTCGAAAACGCGGTGAATCAGGTCCCTCTGGGACTTATCGAGGACTCCTTCCTCGAGGCCCATATCAATGAGCGTTTTAAACTCCGCCTCCTCAAGTCCCGTCCCGGACTGCTCTTCGGACCGCCCCAGCGGTCTTATGAAAAAACCGGAGATTTTGTCGAGAATCCAAACCAGGGGGTATTCGATCCGGACCAGGATGGAAAGTACGGGTGCGGCGGCGGCGGCAAAACGGATCGGAACCACCTTCGCCAGAGTTTTGGGGATAATCTCGCCGAATATCAGAAGGGCCGGTGTAGTCACGAGAATCGCGATCCATGCCCCTCGGTTCCCGAATTCGGAAATCATGATCGCGGCGATCAGGCTGGACAGGAGAATGTTCACGATTTCGTTACTGACGATAATTGTGATGAGCAGCCTGCGGGGATATTCAAGAAGACTCCGGACAAAACGATGAAAAGCTATTCGCTCTTCCCTCATTTTATGGAGATGCAGTGACGTGAGGGAAAAGAGGGCGGATTCGCTTGAAGCGAAGAAACCCGAAAGGGAGAAAAGAAATAAAATCAGAATAAACCGAAATGAGATGTCGGTTTCCACAAGAATACCTTCCTGTACAAGGATTATCCGTTTTCGTCCTGAAAGTCAAGCAACAGATGGAAATGTTTGATGTTTTAGATTGTTTGACTCACGCGGGTTTCTTAGATATATGAGGGGCGGAAGACAAGGGGCTCAAGGCATGAGGCTAAAAAAGGGAAAGACCTTCCTTTCACCCCTTTTTGCCCCCTTCGCCTTTAGCCTTTTGCCCTTGGCCTTTTGCCCTTAGCCTTGCGCCTTATGCCTTTAGCCCTTTGCCTTTAGTCTATTAAAGGAGGATCTTTCATGCCCAATGTGCTCCTGATCGGAAACGGCGCGCGCGAACATGCCATGGCGGAAGCGATCGCCCGTTCGAAGGGGAAGCGGTCTTTGTATTCCTATATGCGTGCGAATAATCCCGGAATAGCCGCCCTTTCCGAACAGGTCTTTCTGGGAGGGTACGGAGACCTCGACGCCATATCAGATTTTGCCCGGAAACACCGGATCGACTTCGCCGTGGTCGGACCGGAAGATCCTCTCAATCTGGGGGCCGTAGACGCACTTGCCCGGATCGGGATACCCGGAGTCGGTCCTACGAAGAGCCTGGCCCGGCTGGAGACCTCGAAGGCGTTCACGCGCAACCTTCTCGAAAAATATGGTATTCCCGGCAATCCGCGTTTCCGCGTCTTCACGTCAACCGAAGGCATTGAAGATTACATGCGGGAACTGGACGCCGTCGTCGTCAAACCGGACGGGCTTACGGGCGGCAAGGGCGTCATGGTCGAGGGGGACCATTTCCGGACGAAAAAGGAGGCGCTCGCGTATTGCGGCGAGGTCCTGCGTTCTCATCCCTCAGTCATGGTTGAGGAAAAGCTGGAAGGAGAGGAATTTTCCCTGCAATGCATCAGCGACGGCAAGACGGTCATAGCGACCCCCCCGGTCCAGGACCACAAGCGAAGATTCGCGGGAGACACGGGCCCGAATACGGGAGGAATGGGATCTTATTCATGCGAAGACCACTCCCTGCCTTTCCTGAGGCCGGGCGAGGCGGAAGAAGGGCTCGCCATCACGAGCCGGGTAGCCCGGGCTATTTACGAGGAAACGGGGGCGTACTACAAGGGAATCATGTATGCCGGTTTCATCGTGACCCGGACCGGATTGAGGCTGCTGGAGTATAATGCGCGGTTCGGGGACCCGGAAGCAATGAACATCCTGCCGCTCCTGACGGGGGATTTCGTCGAGCTCTGCACTCACGTAATTGAAGGCACCCTCGACCGCATGCCTGTGAGCTTCGAGCCGAAGGCAACCGTCTGCAAGTACATCGTACCCAGGGGATACGGCCTTCCGAAAGATCACCCGGACGCCGGATCGACTTCCGGAAAAATCGAGATCGGGAAAGTCGGCGGCGCGAGGCTTTATTACGCGTCCGTGGACCAGCGCGCCGACGGCCTGTACCTGAGCACGTCGCGTGCTATAGGAGTCGTGGGCATTGCCGGCAATCTCAGGGAGGCGGAGGAGATCGCCGAAAAGGCGGTCGCGGCCGTGCGCGGACCCGTGGATCACCGCCGGGACATCGGGACAAAGGCATTGATTCAAAAGCGCATCGATCACATGAAAAAAATCCGGACTCAATGATGGAATAGCCGGATTCCCGTAAAAGCCATCACAATACCGTACTTGTTGCATGTATCGATTACCTGTTGGTCGCGTATGGAGCCGCCCGGCTCTACAATCGCCGCTACACCGCTGCGGCGGGCGCGTTCGATATTATCCCCGAACGGAAAGAATGCATCGCTGCCCAGACAAACGCCTTTAACTCTGGAAAGCCAGGCTTGCTTTTCGGCCGTTGTCAGCGGCTCAGGCTTGCGAGTGAACGTTTCCGCCCAAACGTCGTCTCCGGCAACGTCCTCCGGAGTATCTCCGATGTAAACGTCGATGGCGTTGTCCCGGTTGGGTTTGGATAAGTCGCCGCGGAACGGCAAATCAAGTACTTCAGGCATATGCCGCAATTGCCAGTTGTCGGCCTTCCGGCCGGCGAGTCTTGTGCAATGAATTCGGCTCTGCTGGCCTGCACCGACCCCGATCACCTGGCCGTCCTGTACGTAGCAGACGCTGTTGGACTGCGTGTATTTAAGAGTAATGAGGCTCAGCACAAGGTCGCGTTTTTGATTGTCGGTAAGTGTCTTGTTTTCGGTGACAATATTTTCCAGCATACGGCCATCGATCTTCAGGTCATTGCGGCCTTGCTCGAAGGTGACTCCAAACACCTGCTTGTGTTCCAGGGAAACAGGCACATAGTCCGGATCAATGACTACTATGTTATAGTTGCCGCTTTTTTTGGATTTCAGAATCTCCAGGGCTTGCGGCTCATAGCCCGGAGCAATAATGCCGTCGCTGACCTCGGATTTGATGATCTGCGCTGCAGTCATGTCGCATATGTCCGAGAGGGCAATCCAATCGCCGAAGCTGCTCATGCGGTCTGCTCCGCGGGCGCGGGCATATGCGCAGGCAAGCGGTGAAAGCCGCAGGTTGGAAGGAATGTGATACATTTTCCGCAAGATGTCGTCCAGCGGATAACCCAGGGCGGCGCCGGCGGGAGAAACATGCTTAAAGGAGGCTGCGGCGGCGATGCCGGTATTTTCTTTGAGCTCTTTCACCAACTGCCAGCTGTTTAATGCATCCAAAAAATTGATATAGCCGGGCCTGCCGTTCAATACTTTAACCGGCAGATTGCCGCCGTCCGCCATAAATATGCGGGCCGGCTTCTGGTTGGGATTGCAGCCGTATTTCAGCGCTATTTCGTTCATTGGTTATCTTTCCGTATATTTATTTATGATGACATCTTTGTAAGCCTGAGTCGCCAGGTCAACGGCGCGCACGAACAAACTTACTTTATTATCTTCGTTTAACGCCTTCCAGATTTTCTCCCCGTACTTGTCCGGATCCTCCTCATCCACAACGACGCGCAGCGGCTCACCCTCAAAACTGGGAATCGGCGTGCCGTTACGCCTGTACGTGCTGATGAAGCGCCCCTCGCCTGCCGGCGGCTCCGGATAACTGAAGGTAAAACGTTGCACGCTCTTTTCGTCGCCCTCGCAGCTTTTTATAATGCTCAGTTTATAGGCGCCGGTGAACATATTCACCACGCCGGAAATACGGGGCGTCCAATTGGGTTTATCGTCTTCAAAAGTACGGGTATCGAGCGCGGCCTCAAAATCATAACCGGGAAAATCGTTGCGGACCAGAAAATCACGGATGGTATCGGTCTGATCTCCATTGGTCACAATGGTTGTGCTCTGAAAAGTCAGAACAGGATTGTAAATAATAAGGTGAGGATCGGTCATTCTGGAAGGATCGGCCGCCTTGGTGCGGATGCCGCCCTCGACAGCATCAAAGACGCGGTTGCGGCTGTTGACGCTGCGTCCCATGATAAAATAGGCAATCACGGCTTTTTTGCCGCCGGGGGGTCTTCCGATACAGATGCCGCGTCCCGGATATTCGTTGCCGGCCAGATATTCGCAGAAATCAATCCTCATTTATTTCTTATCTCCTCGAAATAAATCGCAGATATTTTTTGTTGCGGCAATATATATTTAGAGAAGGTTTGTCTGTCAACCAGATTTGGGCAGATTCGGGCAGATTCAGGAAGACCCGGGCGAAATGTTAATTCCCTTGCAAATGCCTGGCCGATGAGGTACATACGCCGAATCAGGTAGTAATATTACCTACATACAAAGGATTTTGCGATGGCTAAAACTCTTCGGCAGAAAAATGTGCTTGTCAGCGTCATTATCGGCAGCGATTCTGATTTGCCGGTAATAGAAGGAGGGACCGATGTTCTTGACCGTTTCGGGATTGCTTATGAAGTTGTCCTGAGTTCGGCTCACCGGTCGCCCGAACGTACATATTCCCTGGCGGCCAAAGCGGCGGAACGGGGGATTCAGGTGATAATAGCCTGCGCCGGGGCGGCGGCTCACCTCGCCGGCGTCATTGCGTCCCGGACAACTCTGCCCGTTATCGGCGTGCCGGTAAACTCTCCTCCCCTGAACGGCCTTGACTCCCTCCTGTCCACGGTGCAGATGCCCGGCGGGGTGCCGGTGGCGTCCATGGCTATCGGGAAAGCCGGGGCAAAAAATGCGGCGCTGATGGCGGTCAGGATACTGGCGCTGGGGAACAGCAGGCTTGTCAAGGAGTTGCAGGCATACGCCGTCGAGATGGGGAAAGATATAGAGGAAAAACAGGAAAAGATAGATCTTGTCCTGAAAAACAAATCACAGACGAAACATTAAAACCCGTAAGGAGTAAGGGGTAAGGTGTTGTCGAACAGCACTGTTCTCCTTTCTCCTTACTGCTTACTCCTTACGCCTGGCGAGCATGAAAATAATCAAAATAGACCCGGTTCAGCCCGAATGCGCCGCTGTTGAAGAGATTGTCGGCATCCTGAAACAGGGAGGCGTAATCGCGTACCCCACGGAAACCTTCTACGGCATCGGCGCGGACGCGGCGAATGCATCCGCAGTCAAGCGCGTCTTTGAGATCAAGGGAAGGGATTTCAACAATCCCATTCCCCTCATTATCGGAACCACGGGGGACGTCTCGCTGGTAGCCGCCGAGATTCCCGAAACGGCGCTTATCCTCATGGACTTTTTCTGGCCGGGGCCCCTGACGCTCGTGCTCAAGGCATCGGAAAAAGTCCTCCTGGAGCTGACTGCGGGAACGGGAAAGATCGGCGTGCGCGTGCCCGGAAGCGCTGTCGCCCGGGAGATGTCTTACATGCTGAAGAATCCGATTACGGCGACGAGCGCCAACATCTCGGGAAATCCGGAATGCTCGTCCGCCGAAGAGGTGATGAGTGCGATCGGTGACAGGCTGGACGCGATCGTAGACGGGGGCAGGACTCCGGGCCGGGCAGGATCAACCCTCCTGGACGTCACAGTCGATCCTCCCGCCGTGCTGCGGGAAGGAGCCGTTTCCGCCCACGTTATCCGATGCACACTTGGGAAAACTTAGCTGCATTCTGATCCCCGGCGATGAGCCTGTCTGGTCGGCTCCGACCCCTCCCGGCAGAGGATGAATTCTTCACCTTACAATTTCCGATTTACCGCTCCAGACTTCCGAGCTCCACGATGAATTCGACTGCTTTCCGGGGCGGATTGATGAAGACGGCCATGAAGGGAATGGTTGCCTCCGGACCTATCCCGCTGTTTGGAATGCTCCTCCCGTCAGGAGAGCCCAGTTCAGCCCGGACCTCCTTTTCGGTCAGGTTGGCAAGCTCATCGTCGCTCAGGAGGTTGCCGCAATAGGTATCCGCTTCCGCCACGAATTCTCCCGCAGAATCGATGAGTTTGGCCCGGACCCGGATCCTGGAAACCGTTGTCTTGTTTTTATTCACGGCCATTCCCTGGATCACCATGATGTTCCCCATTATCCTGTTCTCGATAAACCGCTCGCGAACATCCAGCAGATCTATGCCTCCCCCGGGCGGTTCCGCAGTCGTCGCTTCCATCCCGAGCTGTTTTGAGAAAGGTATCCAGGGGGACGCGGCATTCAGGAGCTGCGATCTGATATCGGGGAAAAGCCACAGATACACCCCTGCCATGACAAACACCAGGATGCCCACGTAAACGGTTATCTTCCCCGGAGTCCACAGGCCTTTCCCCGCTCTTTTCGGCGGCCTTTCCGCAATTATATCGTCTTCATAATTTTGTTCCGCCGCTTCCGCCGGATCCTCTGCCGGCGGCTGTCCGGCGTCCCACGCGGGGACCTCCGGGTCGTCCTTTTCACCGGGCGCAATCCCGGCATCCTGGCCGGGGTTTTCCTGGAAAAAAACGTTCCGGCACCGGCCGCACCGCACCCATGCCCCCTCACCCTCTATTTTCGTTTCATCGAACCTGAATTTAGTGGAGCATTTGCCGCACTGAATAATCATTTCATTCCTCTATTACATATACTTCCGGATGAAAACGGGACATCTCATTAAAATCCAGGCCGTACCCTACGAGAAAGCCGTCATCCAGAGAGAAGCCTACATAGTCTGCTTCGAAGACAACCCGGCGCCTGAGTCGTTTATCAATCAAGGCGCATACTTTCAGGCTTCTCGGTTCCCTTTCCTTAAGCTTCCGGACAAGGCTCTTCAGAGTAATGCCGGTATCTATGATATCTTCGACAATCAGAACATCCCGGCCTCGAATATCCGTTTCGATATCTTTCAGTATTTTAACTTCCCCGGACGTGACCGATGAAGAACCGTAACTGGCCGCCCGGATGAAATCGATAACGCAGGGCACTTTCAGCTTCCGGACGAGATCAGCCATGAAGATGAACGCGCCTTTGAGGACGCCTATCAGAACAAGATCCCCCTCCGGATAATCCCGGGAGATCTTCTCGGCCATTTCACAGACCCGCTGCCTGATCTCCTCTTTCGAATAAAGAACCTTTTTCTTTTGAATTTCCATTTCGGCCCTTCCCTCTCAGGCGCACATCGTCTTAAACGGATATTTCAAGTAATTGCATGGACATTCACCCGCCCGGCCCATAACACATATCCAAGACGCCGGTAATTGTCAATTCTGTTCCTCGGCCAGGCATGCCGAGACGAACGCGCCGATATTATCCCTGACCATGGCTTCGGCGCACCGGACGTCCCGGCCATCTCTGAATTCGGAAGAAAGGCTGAGGAAAATTTTATCGAAGCGGGACTTGGCGCATCCGAGCGCCTCGTAATCGATATACGGGATCATGTAATGCCGCCCGTCGAAAGCGTATTTGCCGAAACGCTTCGGATCGTCGGTTCGATACGGCCATTCCAGCTTCCAGCGGAAATATCTGAGCGCGATATCCCGGAAAGGCGCCCGCCGGAACAGATCGGGCCTGGGTACACGGCAGATGCCGTCGCTGATGAAACGAAAGTATTCTTTCACCAGATCTATATCCGTTATGCACAAGCCGTACAGGTGCCAGTCGTCGATTATGTCGATCAGCGCCTTCTTCTCCTCCCGGGAGAGATAGTGATAACTCGGGCAGAAGTGCCCCTCGCAGAGCTCCCGTCCGTAGAAGGACACTTCCCTCAGGTCGTTTCCCCCGTTGGCGGCGGGGTGCAGGAGGCAGCCCGCCTTGCGGCGCCCCGGATCTATGAACCCGAGGTATTCACAGCAGTAGATGACCTCATAAATACGGGACTGATCCTCGCGGCCTTTTACCATTTCAGAATACCTTGCCAGGCTTGCCGCATCCTTCACCGTCCGCCGGAAAAGCTCCGTTCTGTCCCTGAGCCTGCGGGCAAGGGACGCGCGGGAATTGTCCGCATAATTGTACAGACCGCAGCAGGCGCCGCACGATTTGCAGTCGTCGGGCTGGCACAGGTGAATGAATTCGTTCTCCATCTCCTTGATCACCGGGACGGCATCTTATAACAGAGGGTTCGAGGGTTCAAGGGGTCACGGGAATACTCGACATTTGCTGATTAACCGTAAGGACTTCATCGCGGGCAGGACATGAATCTTCAAGAAAACCTGACAGGGCGGGAATTCAGAATGAATATAAGGGCAGGGGTGTTCGGGTCAGTCGCCGGCGCCTCGGATTTCATACAGACGTATCTTATTATATACTTTATCATATCCCCAGTTCCATTCCATGGACAGAGCGCCGCGCGCTTTCAGGGCGCCGCTTTCGATCATGGAACATCTGGACCCTATGGGGCGGCAGGCATACAGAAATTTTTCGCCGGCGGCTCCGGAGGGATCACGCCAGAGCCTGACCTCTCCCGATGTCCTGTAATACTTCAGGGGGGCCTGTATCCATGTCTCCTGGGCGACAACTTCCAGAGCGCCGTGCTTCTCTTCCATCTGCTTTACCATATCCCGCCACGGCGGCTTGAGATCGTGGGGCAATCCCATCGGCAGCGACGTCCCGATAAAAAGGAATAGAACGGCCGCATTCAATGCCGCCATCGCCCTCGGCATGGCTGACATGAATATCCCGATTGCAGCGACGAAGGCGATCGACGCACCCATGAGTTGGCGTGCGGCGAACACGGGCTTGGGACCCAGGACGGAAAGAGCGTAAACAAGAACGGGAACGCCGAAGCCGATCGAAAAGATCAGGGCGTGGCCGGCCGGCAATCTTCTCGCTGCGGCAAACCGCTTCAGATAGACCAGTCCCGGAACAGCCATTGCAGCCATGAGCCAGCGCGCCTGGAGATCGGGGGACTCGCCGAAAACGGAAACAAAGAACCACGCGAGTTCCATAAGCGAGGGAGGGCCCAGCCATGATATCTGGGGCAAGGGGTCCGTACCGGCGAAGAGTGCATGACCCACGGCGGCAAGCAGCCACGGCAGGATCGAGGAAATTCCCGCAATACCGAACCCGAGGATGCGCAATCTTCCGGACTGCAGGTAGAGGAATGCAATACAGAGTTGAATAAAAATGATGACGACTCCCATGTATTGGGAATGCAGCAGGAGGGCGGCCGAAAATACCCACGGGATCACGGTTCCCCGGTGTTGCGGATTTTCCAATACCCGCACGAATGCATAGATATTGGCGGCGGAGAGAAAAGAGATCAGGGCGTAGGGACGGGCCTGCTGCCCGTAATAGACGAAGAACGGGCTGAACGCCAGAACAGCGAGCAGGCCGGGGGCAAGCCGGCCGAGATCAAGGCGCATGAAAAGCAGATACGCCGTCAGCAGAAACAGAAAGGAGAACAGGACGCTCATACTGCGGACGGAGATCTCCGACGAACCGAAGGCCTTTACCCAAAAATGAAGAAGAATGTTATGGAGAGGCGGATGGACTGCGTCCTGCAGCGAGCCGGAAACAACCCCGGAGAAATCTCCCGCTGCAATATTGACGGAAAAAATTTCATCCCCGTCAAGATTGTAATCAATCTCATATAAGCGCGCGCACAGAGCGAGAATCAGGATCAGGGCGAGGAGAACATGCCTTGCCGGGATTCCGTTTCCCCCTGCAATGTAACGGCGCCTCAGGGGTTCTGTCATCCGGATTTGCCCCAGGTATAGAGCTGGGTTATGACATAGTTCCAGACGGCGCCGACCAGAATTCCGGCCAGTCCGGCAAGCATCCACTGCGTGCGGCTGGAGAAGAGATAGGATGCAATCCCGACATTGGCCAGCGCTCCGATGCTGCAGGCGAGCATGAAGGTGAACAGTCCCCTGATCCAGGCCGGTCCCTTCAGGCGTCTGTCCCGGTAGGTCAGGATATTGTTGATGCCGAAATTGGAGACCATGGCGGTTGCGGCGGCGGCGGACTGCGATATCACGAAGCTCAGTTCCAGGCCCTTCAGAAGCGCGCCAAGTACGGCCATATGGACCAATACGCCAAGCCCGCCCACGATGGAAAACGCCAGAAAGCGCACCGGCAGGTAGCGTCCGAATTTCTTGTCCGCCAGCAGCATGCCGAATTCCCAGATGACCATTGTATCGAGTTTGCTCTCTCCCGCATTGCGGCCCCGGAAACGAAACGGCACTTCCGCAACCTGGAGACGGGAAGGCGCCGTCGCCAGGATATCAAGCAGTATTTTGTAGCCAAGTCCGGAAAGCCGCCTGACCGTCGAATCCAGGATCGCCCGCTTCAGCATGAAAAACCCGCTCATGGGGTCGGAAACCGATTGCCGGAGAACAGCCCTGCCGGCCTTTGTCGCCAGCCTGCTCATCGCTTTCCGGGACTCGTCCCACTCGCCGACGCTCCCTCCTCCGGCATAGCGCGTCCCGACGACGAGATCGGCCCCTCCCTGCTCGATTTTTTTCAGCATCGCGGGCAATATGGTTTCGTCATGCTGCAGGTCTCCATCCATGACGGCAATGTTTTCCGCAGAACTCGCCAGCATCCCTTCTATGCAGGCGGAGGAGAGTCCTCTTCTCCCTATCCGCTGAAGACAGCGCACTCGGCAGTCGGTGCGGGCTATTTCACGCACGACTCGCGCCGTTTGATCGGGAGAATCGTCATCGACAAAAATCACCTCCCATCCTTCGCAGCCGAGGACGTCGTTGAGCCGGCGCAGCAACTCCGGCACGTTGAACGCCTCGTTGAACGTGGGTACGACGATCGAGAGGCGAATCGGAGACGCGCTGATCAAAGCGGCTTTTTCACTTTGCATGATCCTGGATAGTATTCCGGGGAGGCGTTTTCAAGACTGAAAAATTAAAATACTGCTTTCCCCTGATGCGAAGGGTCGGAGAAATACTCTGAAAGGATGAGAAGGCGCCAGAAGACCATTCGGCAAAAAACCAGGGACACTTCCCATATTTTTCGGCCTGGCGCACCCGAATGAAATAATTTGCTTATTATGCCGACTGGCGGATTCATGTCGCATGTTTTAGGATGCCTCGAAAGTCCAACGAGGCCGGAGGTCTCGGTGAATCAATTGGAAAAACGGGGTTTTTGCGTTTTCTCGAAAAAATTAAAAAACCGGGAAGTGTCCCTGATTTTTAAATAACGGTAATTAAATGATTTCATTCTCGGCGGACACCCGGCACCTTGAATCCCCGTATCCTTGGACCCCTGTTCCGAAATGTGGTATCTGGAACAAGGACGTGTAGATATGCCCATCGAAATCGAACGGAAATTCCTTATCCGGAACAATGCCTGGAGAAAACAGGCCGGAACGGGAATAAATTATGTACAGGGTTACATAGCAGCATCCGCTCGGAGGGCGGTGCGGATCAGGATTGCCGGCCGGCGTGCCTTCGTATCCTTCAAAGGGAAGATTACTGCGATCAGGCGAAAGGAATACGAGTACGAGGTCCCTCCGGCGGAGGCCCGGGAGATGCTCTCGTTTTTCTGTGCGCGGCCTCCGGTCGAAAAAATCCGCTATCGCGTCAAGCACGGCGGGAAAACATGGGAAGTGGACGAGTTCCTGGGGGAAAATGAGGGTCTGACGGTCGCCGAGATCGAGCTGGAGCGGGAGGACGAATACTTTGAAATACCGGATTGGGTCGGCGAGGAGGTCACGCGCGACCCCCGGTACCTCAGCGTGAATCTTTATAAGAAGCCGTACAAAACCTGGCCGCAGAAATAGTCCGGAGTTCTGATTCCAGAGTCCAGAATTGCCGAAGAAGGAAACTGATATTTTCTGGACCAAGCTTTCAATGAGCAGATGTTTTTCGGTTTCGAAGAGCGGCCGAAAATGCGAATTGACACCCTCGGGTGAAAAATATATTCTGATCCTGGTGATGGGGTTCACCATAACCGCCGCAAGGCTGATAACTCCTGCAGTCATTTCCTGGAGGAGTTATCAGGTTAAAGCTCCTCCAGAAAAACCGGAGGAGCTTTTTTATGAGTACCGAACCGGCGCCTCTTGCGTCCCCAATGCGGCACGCATCCTCTTTACTGCGAAATATAGAAAACATCTGCTCGCGTTATCAGCTCGCCTCTTTGCGCCGCCAGATCGATTCATGCAGGAAACTTCTTTCGACAGCCCCCCTCATAGATATTGCCGTTCTGGGCCAATTCAAGGCGGGGAAGAGTTCTTTTCTTAACAGCCTCATCGGCAAGTCCGTTCTTCCGGTCGGAGTGGTACCTGTGACTACGGTAATCACGTGCATTCAGTACGGAGAGCAGGAACGGGCGGTCGTCTCTTTTTTTGACGGCAGCCGGATCGAAGTCGATTTGAGCAGGCTGGAGGATTTCACATCCGAAGCAAAAAACCCGTCAAATAAAAAAAACGTGGAGACGGTGGATATCGAACTCCCGGTTCTGAAGAACTATCCCGGACTTCGCCTTGTCGATACTCCGGGTATGGGGAGTATTTTAAAAACCCATATGGAAATATCCGAAGGCTGGCTTCCGGAAGTCGGGGCGGCTATTCTTGCGATCAGCGCCGACCGGCCGCTTTCCGGAAACGATCTCCAGCTGATCCGCGGACTCGCCCGGCATACCCCCAAGGTCGTGCTGCTTCTGACGAAGGTGGATCTGCTTTCGCCGGAACAGCAGTCGGAAGTAGTGAAATTTTTCAGCGATTCGCTGAAGCGCGAACTGAACCGGGAGCTGCCTTTATTTTTTTATTCCAACCGGTCCGGCACGGATCAGTTCAGGGACAGGCTCAACGAGGAGCTCCTGTTCGAGTTGTCGCGGAACCGCGATTTCGAGTCAAGGAAAATTCTTCAGCACAAGGTGCTGTCCCTGGCCGGCAGCTGCCTGGGATATCTCGATATGGCGCTGAGCGCCTCCCGTCAGGCGGATATGGACCGGGATCAGTTACGGAACAAGATTCTGGACGAGAAGTTGAATTACGATCTCCTCCGGGAGGAGCTGTATATCATCTCCAGGGAAAACCAGAGGCAGACACGGCCCCTCATCGCCGGCTATCTTGAGAATATCCGGAAGCCGCTGAAAACAAAAATTATGAATCAGCTCACCCGTGAAATAGAAGAATGGGATGGGAACCTCTGGAGGCTGACCCGAAAATACGAGGATTGGGTGGCCGAAACGATGACGGAAGAAATGAGACAAGTCTCAAGGACCGAGCACCGGCATTTTTTCGGCACCCTGAAAAAGGCTCACGCCGGCTTTGACCGCTCTCTGGAGGCGTTCAGAAATCACCTCGGCGGGAATGTGAAAAAGGTGCTTGGAAAAGAACTTTCGTATTCAGAGTTTAACCTGGAAGTAGCGGAACCGTCTCAGCCGGATATAAGGACGCCGGTCTGCTTCGATATCCATCTCGATCTGATCTGGTTTCTGATTCCCATGTTTATATTCCGGCCGCTTTTTGAAAGAAACTTCTTAAGCAAGCTCCCGCGCGAAATAGAGACAAATCTCTCCCGGCTGGCCGCCCAGTGGGAGGATACTATCAATCGTATGATCGAGCAGATGCGCAAGCAGGCCGTCCGCTACGTCGGCGACGAGCTTGCGACGATAGAGGGCCTGCTATCGAACGCCCAGGGCAGGACAGACGAAATCATGCGCGACATGGACGAACTGCGCGCGCAGGAAGAAATCCTTTCCTGTCGAACAAACCATATTCGATGAAACCCTCCGATCGGGAAAGCATCATCAGGTACGTCCTTGGCCGGAAATGCGCTTCCGGGGGATTCTGTTTTTACCGGCTTGACGAACCAAACGGATCGGATACTTTTTACGCCCTGTCCGTACTGAAAATTATCGGTTTTGATTTCAGGGACGACAGGACCCTCCTTTATCTGAAGTCGATGCAGAACCCGGACGGCTCGTACGACAGCGTATTCAAGGCATTCTATTCGCTTCAGGGCCTCCGTCTCATGAATGGAACCCCGGCGTCGTATCCTGCCCCCTATATCCGGAGCCAGCTGAGACCGTACGACGTCGCTCTCCTCCCTCCCGAAGTTTCCTCCATTTTCAAACAGATGTTTACTGTCGTCGAACTCTGTTCCGCATGGGGCATCCGGTTGGAGCAGGAGGCCAGGCGCAACGCAGTTCGTTTCATCCTTCGATTCCGGAACGGCGACGGCGGGTTCGGATCGCCTTATTCGACCCTCATCGAAACCGCCCAGGCATTGGAGATGCTGAACATGCTGAACTGTCCGGAAGCATTGAATGCGGCTGAGGCTTTTGTCGTTGGGTGCGAAAGCCCCGTTCACGGTTTCGTTAACGTGCCCCGAACCTCGCTCTCGTATATCGAATACATGCATGCCGGCGCAGTCGCTCTCTCGCTTTTATCCAGTAAGCCTGAATACCCTGACAAGTGCACGGAAGTCATCTGGGCGTGTCGAAACAGGAACGGAGGATTTTCCAGGGCGTCGCACGCGGGAATAGCGACTATTGAGGACACCTATTACGGCGTGCACGCCTTGAGTCTCTTCTCAGAATTCCCCGCCGGGCAATTAAAAATCAGCTGATCCTGAGTACCCGCTGGCGTTTGCGCCCTCACGCATCAACCGCATGCCGCCATTTATAAGTTCTGCGCGGGCTGTTCAAGAATGTTCAGATTTCTTATTCCAATCTTTTGGAGGGGCGGCGGTTCAAAAATGGTCGGATGCAAGGCCCCGAAGTTCCGAGAAGCCGAGGCGTACTAAAGCGTACGTTGAGGCTTCGAGGAACGAGAAACACAGCAGACGGCCGTTTTTCAACCGCCGCTCACTCGAACACTATCGTTTTCTGGCCATGCACCAATACCCGCCGCTCCAGGTGCAACCGGACCGCTCTGGCCAGGACAATGCGCTCCAGGTCCTTTCCTTTTATTCTCATGCCCTCTATTGCATCCCGGTGGCTGATCTTTATCACGTCCTGGGCGATGATCGGTCCGTCGTCAAGGCTCTCCGTCACGTAATGACTGGTGGCTCCGATGACCTTGACTCCGCGGTGATAGGCCTGAAGATAGGGATCGCCTCCCGCAAAGGCGGGGAGAAACGAATGATGGATGTTGATGATGCGGTGGGGGTAGCGGTCGACGAAATCGTTCGTCAGGACCTGCATGTAGCGAGCGAGCACGATCAGGTCTACCCCGTGCTTTTCCAGCTCCTCTATTTCCCGCCGCTCCTGTTCCCGCTTGCTTTCGGGCGTAATCGGGAAGTGCAGGAAGCTTGCCCCGAACTGCTCCGCCACCGGCCGCAGGTCGGGATGGTTGCTTATGACCAGCGGGATCTCGGCGCTGAGCTCTCCCATCCGGCGCCGCAGCATCAGGTCGTGCAGGCAGTGCGGGTGCCTGGACGCGAATATGGCTATCCGGGTCGCCACATCGGTGAAATGCAGCTCCCATTTCATGCCGAATCTCTCCGCCAGAGGCCCGAATTCGCGGCCGATCTCATCCCGGCCCAGATCGAACCCTTCCATCTCCCACTCGATCCTCATGAAAAAAATCTTCTGGGTGGCCGTCGTGTGCTGGTCGGCCGTAACAATATTCCCGTTATGGCCGAATATGAAGTTGGAGACGGAAGCGACTATCCCCCGCTGATCCGGACAGGAGAGGAGAAGAACGGCATGGGCCGAATTTTTTGAGTCTATTGCGTTCTTTGCGTCCATTGCGTCTGTTGCGTCCTTTGGGTCCTTTGCGTCTGTTGCGTCCTTTGGGTCCATTGCGTCTGTTGCGTCTGTTGCGTCCTTTGCGTCTGTTGCGTCCTTTGCGTCTGTTGCATCAGTCGCAATGGACGCTATGGACATCGCGTCGGTTTGTTGATAAAAAGCCGTCGCGAGTATAGAATCAATTCAACTCGGGAGTCAATACGCACGATTTCCGCAACGGAGACGGGAAAAGAATGGAACCGATCGAAAGACTAGCCCTCGCCAACGGGCTGACGATGGAAATTCACGACAAATCCCGCGCCGTGGCGGAGGACACTTTCCGGGTAACTCTGATTATCCGCATTCCGGTCGAAGTCCGGCCCGACTATTTCGCCGACCGTGAAGGATATGAACTGACGCGGAGAGTGTTCGGACCGGTAGTCGTGTTCGAGTACCGCAAGGACAAAAACTTCGTGCCTGCCGGCTCAAGACATGCCGCTTTCCAGGAGCTGTTGAACGATTTCAAATCCGCCGCCCTCGAGTACGTCTCCAGGCCGCGCTTTCCCGCGGGGTTTGTTCTATCCAAATACGCGGAAATCCTGAAGAATCCTTATCGTTACGGTCCGGCCTGAGCGGCTGTTCCCGTCCATTCCCCTTTTCTATCCTTAGTGGATATGCTATAAATTACGACTTCGCTTTCCGGTTCGCAGGGTCTATCGCATCTATTGATTGGACGCAATAGGCTCAACAGACGCAATGGACGCGATAGACTAAGATCAGGGAGTGCGAGATGCGGGAGAAGGTCGCAGTAATCGGAGCGGGTTTTGTCGGCACGATGACGGCGCAGAGAATTGCCGAAAAGAATCTTGCCGATGTCGTGCTTGTTGACATTATCGAGGGGGTCCCCCAGGGGAAGGCCCTCGATATGAATCATGCGGCCTCCCTGGTGGAAATGGAAGCCGCGGTTCAGGGGACCAACGACTTTGCCGAAATTCGCGATTCCCGCGTTGTGGTCGTGACGGCAGGCTTTCCCCGCATGCCGGGGATGAGCAGAGAAGAGCTCGCGGCAAAGAACGGAAAAATAATTCAATCCGTCGTATCCCGGGTCAGGGAATTCGCCCCGGAGTGCGTTCTCCTGATCGTGACCAATCCGCTGGATATAATGGCGTACACGGCATGGAAGCTTTCCGGTTTCCCGGCCCGCCGCGTACTGGGCATGGGGGGGGTTCTCGACACGGCCCGTTACGAGTTTCTTCTTGCGCGTGAGCTTGGTGTTTCCGTGCGCGATATAGACGCGCTTGTTATCGGCAGCCATGGGGATACGATGATTCCGCTGGTGGAATACTCGCGGGCGAGAGGCGTCCCGATTAAAAGCCTGCTTCCGGAGGATCGGATCGAAAAGATCCTGGAAAGGACAAAAAACAGCGGAGCGGAAATAGTCGGTCTCCTGAAAACGGGGAGCGCTTTCCATGCGCCTTCCGCGTCGGCCGCCGCCATGGTGGAAGCCGTACTTAAGGACAGCGGGCGCCTGCTTGCCGCATCCGTTCTCCTGGAGGGACAGTACGGCATCCGCGATGTCTTTATTGGAGCACCAATCCGGCTGGGGGCCGACGGCGTGGAATCCATCTACGAGATCGTCCTCTCCGCCGCCGAACTGCAGGCCTATCGGGATTCCGCGGCTGCGATCCGGCAGTTTCTGGACAAAATATCCGCGTCATAGCGTTCATCGCGTGCATTGCGTCCTTTGTGTCCTTGCGTCCCGCGGTCCCGAGCTTCGACTTGATTGGGACAAACCAGACGCAGTCGCCATTGCCGCGACGAACGCAATAGACGCAAAGAACGCATGGACGCAACGGACCCAATGGCCGCAACAGACCCAACGGACGCAATGACGCAATAGACGCAAAGGACGCAATAGACGCAATGGACTGCACATCCTGGGATGAGATACTGCCTCTGGTAGCCAAGCCGGGCCGTTATATCGGAGGCGAAGTAAACGCGCGCGTGAAGGACCGCAGCCGGTGCAGGCTTCATTTCGCCCTGGCTTTCCCCGAAGCCTATGAAGTGGCCATGTCTCATCTCGGCCTGCAGATTCTTTACGACATCCTCAACAGGCATCCCCTGGTTTCGGCGGAGCGGGTCTTCGCACCCTGGCCCGACATGGAAGAGCATCTGCGGGGGAGAAACGTGAAGCTTTCCAGTCTGGAAAGCCGGTCTCCCCTCAGCAGTTTCGATATCATAGGATTTTCCCTCCAATACGAACTCACCTATACAAACGTTCTCAATATGCTGGAGCTGGGAGGCGTTCCGCTGCGGTCAGCCGACCGCAGGGAGGGCGACCCGCTGGTAATTGCGGGCGGACCGTGCGTTTTCAACCCCGCCCCGGTTTTACCCTTTTTTGACGCAGTAGCCGTCGGTGAGGGCGAGGAGTTGATCACGGAGATCGCCGAAAAAATAATCGGCGGAAAATCGCAGGGATTGTCACGCAGAGAAATGGTCGAAAGTCTTGCTTCCTTAAACGGAATGTATGTTCCCTCCGTTCACCCCGCCGGCGGCAGGATCCGCAAGCGGACCGTTTCCGATCTGAATGCCTGGACGATTCCTTTGACGCCGGTCGTGCCTTCCATTCAGGCGATCCATAACCGCATCAACCTCGAGATTGCCAGGGGCTGCTCGCGGGGGTGCCGCTTCTGCCAGGCCGGCATGGTATGGCGGCCTGTCCGCGAAAGAAATCCCGGCCTGCTGGAAAGAATGGCTGAAGAAATGATCACCGCAACAGGCCAGGAGGAGATTTCGCTTCTGTCTCTCAGCACTGGAGATTACTCCCGGATCGGGACGTTCCTTCCCGGGCTCATGAACCGCTTCTGCGGACGGAAAATAGCGGTCTCACTCCCCTCGCTGCGGCCGGAAACCCTCACCTCCGCGATGATTGAAGCCGTCCGCCGGGTCCGGAAAACAAGCTTCACCCTGGCGCCGGAGGCGGGAACGGAATCCTTGCGCGCCAGGATAAATAAAGGCAACACTGAATCGGACCTGCTCGCGACCGCCGGCCGCGTCTTTGAATCAGGCTGGAAGCTGATCAAGCTCTACTTCATGCTCGGATTGCCGGGAGAAACGGAGCGCGACATGGACGGCATTGTCGATCTGACGCACAAAGTGCTGCGGGAGGGAAAAGGGAAAATACAGGTAAACGCGAGCCTGTCCACTTTTGTGCCTAAACCGCATACTCCATTTCAGTGGGAAAGGCAGATCAGCCCGGAGGAGATTGCGGCCGGCCAGCAATATATAAAAAAAAGACTCCGGAGCCGCAATATTTCCCTGAAATGGCATAACCGGGAAATGACGCTGCTCGAGGGAGTTTTCTCGCGCGGCGACGAAAGAACGGCGGATCTTCTGGAATGCGCTTTCCGCCTCGGATGCCGTTTCGACGGCTGGAGCGACAGGTTCCGCTTCGATCTCTGGGAGGAGGCGTTCCGGAGAACCGGACTGCATGCCGAGGAATGGCTGGGCGGGATAGGCACGGACAGAGGCCTGCCCTGGGACCGGATTGATTGCGGAATCGCCCGCGACTTTCTCCTCGCAGAAAGAGAAAAAGCTCAGAAAGGCGAAGCCACGGCCGACTGCCGTTTTTCCAAATGCAACCTTTGCGGCGCCTGCGGCGAATCGGTCAGAATAGCGGCTTCGGAACAGGCCGCGCCGCAACCGCCGCAGACGGCAACCTCCGCCGCCTTCGAGGCGGATCCAGCCGTTTACCGCCTGAAGTTCGCCAAAACGGGCGCATCGCGGTTCCTCTCCCACCTTGAAACCTCGGCCGCCCTGATCCGGGCGATCCGCCGGGCGGGCCTTTCTTTCCGGTATTCGGAAGGATTTCATCCCCATCCCAAAATATCTTTCGCGGGCGCCCTGCCGGTCGGCGTGGAAGCGCTGGACGAGGCGGCGGATATACGGCTTGAAAACGCAGTCTCCGACCCCGGGAAAGTGCTGGACAGGATAAACGAAAGCCTCCCCGCGGGCATTCGCGTGCTGGAGATAATCCCGGCCGAAGGCCGGCCCTCCCTGCACCATCTCGCCCGGCGCTCGCGGTACGCGATATTTCTTCCCGGCGGGAACAGCGTAGCGGAATTGAAAAAGAAGATAGATGAATTCCTGGCTGCGGGTAATTTTCTCATATCCCGGAATGCAAAGGGCAAATACGTGCAAAAAGATATTCGCCCCCTGATCGAGGAAATTTCCCTTGACGGTGAGGAAGGGAGAATAGATTACACTGTTGCAGCCGGCCCCGCGGGCGGCGTCCGGCCTTCCGACGTCCTGACCGGCGTTTTCGGGCTGAGCGCGGATGCGGCGGCGCGGGCAAAAGTAATAAAAACAGGAAACGGGTCTTAGGTCTTGGGTATTGGGTATTGTATTCAGGGGACCTAAGACCTAAGACCCAATACCCATCACCCCGAACCCGGATATGGTTATGACCAAAGAAATGATTTTTAATTGTACCGAACACGAAACCAGAGTCGCCATTCTGGAAAACGGCGCGCTGACAAACATCTACATCGAGAGAATGATTTCCGATGGGATAATCGGAAATATTTACAAGGGCATGGTCGTGCGCGTTCTTCCGGGCATCCAGGCGGCTTTCGTGGACATCGGTCTGGAAAGGACCGCTTTTCTATACGTGACGGATATTCTGAACGCATTCTCTGAAATGGAATACCTCGTCCAAGAGGAGGATGAAACCGAGGACGATGATTTGTCGGAGCTTCGGGGAAGACTGTTCAAAAGAGAAAACTCCAATAATATTGAAGATATTCTCAAAGAAGGCCAGGAAATCCTGGTGCAGGTGGCGAAAGAACCGATCGGCAGCAAGGGCGCGAGGCTCACAACCCATGTGTCCCTGCCGGGAAGAAATCTCGTCTACATGCCGACGCTGAATCATGTAGGTATTTCCCGGCGAATCCAGGATGAAGCGGAACGCCGGCGGCTGAAGGACGTGATCGACTCCCTGCGGCCGGACCGGCACGGAATAATCGCAAGAACGGTGAGCGAAGGGAAAAGGGAAGACGAGCTGAAGGCCGATCTGGATTACCTCAAGCGCCTCTGGGAGAATATTCAGGTCAAGAAAGACCGGGTCGGAGCGCCGGGTCTCGTGCATCGCGAGCTGAACCTCGCCCTTCGGGCCATTCGCGATTATTATACCAAGGATTTCAGCAGGATAGTGGTCGATGCCAAGGAGGTTTACCAGGGAATACGCGATTTCATGACAACCTTTCTGCCCAACGTCCCCTATTATATAGAGCTGTACGATAGAAAGGAACCGATCTTCGCCACATTCGGCATCGAGATGGAGATAAGCCGGTCCTTGAATAAGAAGGTCTGGCTGAAATCAGGCGGTTACATTGTCATCGAGACGACGGAAGCCCTGTGCGCGATCGATGTCAATACCGGAAAGTACGTAGGCAAGCGGAACCTCGATGAAACCATCCTCAACACGAACCTGGAGGCGGCCAAGGAAATCGCTTATCAGTTGCGCCTTCGGAATATCGGTGGAATAATAATAATTGATTTCATAGACATGATGAATGAAACGCACCGGGAAAGAGTGTTCAGGACCCTTAAGGAAGAAATGGACAAAGACCGGAGCAGGACGAATATTCTCAAGATCTCGGAACTGGGACTCGTGGAAATGACGCGCCAGCGGCAGGGCAAGAACCTGGAAAGGACCCTGTGCGAACCGTGTCCCTACTGTGAGGGACAGGGCGCTATCCGTTCCAAATCTACGATTTGTAACGAGATTTTTCGCAAACTGGAGAGGGAGGAGATGGCCGGGGTCGGCGGGACGCTGTGCGTCTCCGCTCATCCGGACATTGCCGGCCTCATGCTCGAGGACGAGAAGAACACGCTCGAACATCTGGAGAGCCGCTTGAAAAGAAAGATCATAATCCGGCCCGATCAGAGTTTTCACCAGGAACACTATGAGATAGTATCGTTACAATAAAAAATTATTGACAAATAGTGCTTACTAATTATAATGCATAATTCATCTTTTTCCGGAAGGTTTGTTAAATGTACGCAGTGATCAAGACAGGCGGAAAACAGTACCGGGTATCCGAAGGCGACCGGATTGAAATCGAAAAGATAGACGGCGACAGCGGGTCGGACGTAGTCTTCAACGAAGTTCTTATGGTTTCCCGGGGCGAAGAAATCAGGGTCGGGACCCCACTGATAGCCGGCGCGAAAGTGATCGGGGAAATCGTCCTCCAGGGAAAAGGACCGAAGATCACGATTTTCAAGATGAAGCGCAGAAAAGGGTTTCGGAAGAAAACCGGACACAGGCAGGACCTGACCAGCCTGAAAATAAAAGAGATTACTTTAAGCTGAAGAAAGGTTCCCGGTCAATCGGGGAAGCTTTCCAGGAGGACATAAAATGGCTCATAAAAAAGGCCAGGGCAGCACCCGCAACGGGCGAGACAGCAACGCCCAGCGTCGCGGCGTGAAGGTTTACAGCGGGCAGGCCGTCCAGGCCGGTTCCATTATCATCCGCCAGCTCGGCACGAAGATCCATCCGGGAAACAACGTCGGGATGGGAAGGGACTACACGATTTTCGCAAAAATAGACGGCTTGGTCCGATTTGAAAGGAAAGACAAGACGAGGAAACAGGTGAGCGTGTACGCCGGATAGAATTCCCGCATACCCTCCTGTAATCAGGATTGTTTTAGAAGAGCTCCAACTTTAGTTCACAGTTTCACCCGATCGATTCTTTTGAAGGCAACTGCTGTTCCCCCAGAATCTCATAAAACCGCCCGGGCTTTCCGAAGCCTCGTGCGGTTTTTTTTCTGTCCCTGAGATCAGACTCAAATGAAGCGGAGGTTGAACAATGTCGGAGCGAGAGACGGGTGTCGTCAAGTGGTTTGACGAGAAGAAAGGGTACGGGTTTATCGCGCGGAAGTCGGGCGGGGATGTATTTGTCCATTATTCCGACATCGACGGAAAGGGATTTCGCAGCCTGAAAGAGGGCGATAACGTCGAATTCAGCATCAAGCAGAATCCCAAGGGCCAGGCCGCCGCAGAGGTCCGCAAGCTGTAAATCCAACCGGCCCCCTTCTCCGGTATTATGTCTTGTTTTGAAACAAGGGCGTGATTAGTTTGTCCTCGGCGCGGCTTTCCTCATATTTGTAAGATGTTGCATGATATCAACCTGTTTTTTATTCCTACCCTCTCTCTTCCCAGGGAAGAAAACTCTCTGCTGTTCTGATCGGTCCCGGCAAGAGGAATTCGGGCAGCCCGCAGTACTCGCTCCTTCAGGATAGAATATGAATATTTTCGGACCGAAGGAACTCATGGAAGATGTGATTCTCGCAGGCCGGTGCACCGGCTGCGGGGCATGCGTCGATATCTGTCCCTATTTCGGCAGCCACATGGGAAAAACGGCAATGCTTTTCCCGTGCACCATTGCTCGCGGCAGGTGTTTCGCAAGCTGTCCGCGCGCAGAAGTGGATCTGGATCTTCTGTCGGAAAAAACGTTCGGGGCGCCGTATGCGGAGGTCCCCGTCGGCTCTCACCGCAAGATATTCGTATCCCGTTCCGGGGCCCGGATCGGAAACGCGAATTACCAGGCGGGAGGAACGGTTTCGGCCCTGCTCAGCTTCGTCCTGGAAAAGGGTATCATCGACGCGGCCGTCCTGGTCGACCGTCAGGAAGGCCTGCCGCGGCCGAGAAGAATCACGGAACCGCAGGAAGTCCTGTCCTGCGCGTCGTCCAGCTTCGCGGCCGTTCCGGTCATCTCGGAATTAAACAGGGCGGTTCGGGACGGATACCGCAGGATAGGGACGGTCGCCACCCCCTGCCAGGCCGTCGCGGCGGCCCTGATCCGCATCAATCCTCTGAACGAAGACGAATTTATCAATCCTCTGTCCTTCATCATAGGACTCTTTTGTACATGGGCCCTCGACCTCAGGAGCATGACCGCGCTTTTTTCCGGCCGGGGATTGGACCTCCGGTCCGTGATCCGCTGCGATGTTCCGCCTCCCCCCGCGGAAAAATTCGAGATTGTCACCGGCGGCGGGAAACACGATATCCCCCTCCAGGAAGTCAGGGACCTAACTTCGCCCGCCTGCGCCTGGTGTCCGGATATGACGTCGGAGTTCGCAGATGTTTCGGTTGGGATGCTGGAAGGATCCGCGGGGAAAAATATCCTGATCATCAGGACTCCTTTCGGCGAAGAAATTGCGGAAAAGGCCCGGGAAGAAAGGTATATTGTCCTCGATGAAATTCCTCCGGAGCAGCTCCGGAACCTGGAAAGGGCCGCCGCCGCCAAGAAAAGGAGGGCTCTTCTGAAATTGAAGAAAGAAGGGCTCCTGAACACGGCAGGGAAAGGGAAGAGGGCCTGCTTTCGCCTCCGTCCCGAAATCCTGGAGAAGCTGATCGGCTGAATGGGTTATAAGTAATGTCGCTCCTGCTTAAAAACAAAGAAGGGGACAAGCGCCTCCTGATGGGAAACGAGGCAATCGCCAGAGGCGCAATCGAAGCGGGCCTGGCGGTGGCGACGGGATATCCGGGCACGCCATCTTCCGAAATAATAGAAAATCTCTCCCGGATCTCCCGGCAAGCCGGCATTTACGTGGAATGGTCCGTCAATGAAAAAGTAGCGGCCGAGGCGGCCGCTGCGGCATCGTTTGCAGGGCTGCGTTCGTTGTGCGTAATGAAGCAGAATGGAGTCAACGTGGCATCGGACTTCCTGCTCCATCTGGCGGAATCGGGGACCCGCGGCGGCATGGTCCTGGTCCCCTGCGACGATCCCGGAGCGCTGTCCAGCGTCAATGAGGGAGATGCCCGCTTCTTTGCAAGGATGCTGGAGGTGCCGCTCCTCGAACCGGGAGATTTCCAGGAAGCAAAGGACATGACCCGCTGGGCTTTCGCCCTGTCCGAGGAAATCCGGAATTTCGTCGTACTGAGGAGCGTTACCCGCCTGTCCCATGCCAGCGGCATGGTCTCACTGGGGAAAATTCCGCGGGGCAGGACGCAGGCCCAATTCAGACACGCGGGCGCCCTCCTCGATCCGGAGAGCGGACCGATGATCAGCTGCCTTCCCGGCGCCCCTCAGTTCACGCACAGACGCCAGCAGGACAAAATCCGAACGGCCCGGGAAATCTTCGAAACTTCCCCGTTCAACTATTACGAGGGGCCGCGCCGTCCGGAAGTCCTGATCGTTGCGAGCAGCATCTGCAGCCTGTACAGCCGGGAGGCGATCGCCATGCTCGGGAAGGCCGGGAAAAAGTGCGGACTGCTCAAGATGGGAACTACCTGGCCCCTCCCGGAAAAATTCCTGCAGAAGCACCTGTCTTCAGCGGAAAAAATTGTCTTCGTTGAAGAAGTGCTGCCTTTCCTCGAAGAAAACGTGCTGATGCTGGCCGGCAGGTGGACGCGGGGGAAAGGACCGAAGTCTTACTACGGGAAAAATTCCGGCACGCTCCCTTCGTATGGAGAAATGAATCCCGATCTGATTGCCGAAGCGTTGGGAAAAGTACTCGCGGTCCGGCGCAGGCCGGTGCGGCCGGAATCGTTCGCGGCAAAAGCGGGCGCCTTCGCGGACAACGCTGCGCCGCGCAGGGAGCTTACTTTCTGCCCCGGGTGCCCCCACCGAGCCTCGTTCTGGTCGATCCACAGCGCCTTGAAGCTTGACGGCCGGGAAGGTTTCGTGTGCGGGGATATCGGCTGCTATACGCTGGCCGCATTTCCGACCGGTTTCAACAGCCTCAGAACGGTGCATTCCATGGGGTCCGGCGCCGGACTGGCCGGCGGATTCGGAAGGCTCCGCGCATTCGGCCTCAGGCAGCCCATCCTGGCGGTCTGCGGAGATTCAACTTTCTTTCACGCCGCGGTTCCCGCCCTGATAAATGCAGTTCACCACCAGGCAGACCTCACCATGGTCATTCTCGATAACAGGGGGACGGCGATGACCGGATTCCAGCCCCATCCCGGTCTGCCGGTGAATGCGATGCAGGAGTCCGCCCCCCCCGTGGAAATAGAAAACATATGCCGGGGAATCGGAGTGGAAACGGAGATCAGGGACCCCTTCGACCTGAAAGGCACTCGCGACGCGCTTCTATCCTTTCTCGAAAAAAAGGAAGGGGCGAGAGTCCTGATCCTGAGGCAGGCATGCAGTCTCAGTCCCGAAAAGAAAAAAAAGAACTCGTTCAAAGTGCGCGTGGATGAGAATGCCTGCAGGGGAGAGCGCTGCGGGTGCAATCGCCTCTGCACGCGCATATTCAGGTGCCCCGGCCTTTACTGGGACAACCGTAAACAGGTCGCCAGGATAGATGACGTGGTGTGCGCCGGCTGCGGAGTATGCGCTTCTATCTGCCCCGCCGGGGCTATCCTGAAAGAGGATGCCGTATGAAACCGGGACTGAAGAACCCCTTCAACCTGATTGTAACCGGTGTGGGAGGGCAGGGAAACGTCCTCGCGTCGCGGATTCTGGGGAACATGCTTGCCCTCGGCGGTTTTCAGATCACGATCGGAGAGACTTTCGGGGCGTCGCAACGGGGGGGCTCCGTCATGAGCCATATCAGGATCTCTCCTGGTTCGACCTGGAGCCCTCAGATCCCGAAAGGATGCGCGGACGCGATCGTCGCTCTCGAGCCCGCGGAAGGCGTCCGTGTTCTCAGCGATTACGGCCATGACAAGGTCTGCTTCATCAGCAATACCCGGCCCGTATATCCCGCAGGCGTAATAGCAGGAGGTGCGGTTTATCCGCCGATAGAGGAAATACGCTCCGGCGTCCTTTCGCTTGTCCCTGACGCCCTTTTCATCGATGCCACGGAAGAGGCCATAAAGCTCGGCCGTCCTATCCTGGGGAATATCGTTATGATCGGAGCCCTTGCCGCCACGCGCCTTCTGCCTCTGGATCGGAAAAAGTTCCGGGTTGCCGCGGATAAGTTTGCCGGCAGCGACAGTCTGGATTACAATCTGAAGGCATTCGATGCAGGCCGCCGCCTTTTTCAAACCGCCATGTCGAGGCGCAGCCGCCCTGCATACCCCGTGACTCGCCGAAGCTGAGGGAGTTATGACGGAAATTTATGAAATTTCGGTTCAGGCGGAATTCGCCGCGGCGCATTGCCTGAGGGGGTATCCCGGAGACTGCGCCGGCGTGCACGGGCACAATTGGCTGGTGGAGGCGGTTGTCCGCTGCGAGCGGCTCAACGGCATCGGCATCGGCATCGATTTCCGGGAACTCCGGAGATTCTTGAAAGAGATTACAGAAGAGCTCGACCATACAGACCTCAATGCCCACCCGGCTTTCAGGAACGGGAACCCCACATCCGAAAATCTGGCGCGCTTCATTTTCCGGGAACTGGGGAGAAAGCTGGCCGGCCGGGGAGTAATGGTCGCCGGCGTCCGCGTTTCCGAGTCGCCGGGGGCCTCCGTCTTTTACAAGGAAAGAAGTTTCTAGTTTCCGGTTTTCCCATGATCAAGGTCAACGAAATTTTTTTCAGCATCCAGGGCGAGTCCTCTTTTGCCGGATACCCTTGCGTCTTCGCCCGCCTGACCGGCTGCAATCTCCGGTGCTCTTATTGCGACACGGCCTATGCTTACGAGGAGGGCGCTGATTTCGAGCTGTCCCGGCTTGTTTCCCGGATCGAAAAGTTCCGGTGGCCGCTGGTGGAAATAACCGGGGGAGAGCCTCTCGTTCAGGAAGAGACCCCCGAGCTGGTGCGCATTCTGCTTGAAAAGAAATTCCAGGTTCTGGTCGAAACGAACGGCAGCCTCGATATCAGCGGGATAGCGGGGTGCGTCAGGATTCTGGATATAAAGTGCCCATCGAGCGGGGAATCGGAGAGGAACGACCTGCAAAACCTGAAACGCCTGACCGACAAAGACGAGCTTAAATTCGTGATCGGCGACCGGGCGGATTTCGATTTCGCCCGCTCCATCGCGACCGGCGCCGGTCTGCCCCCCGGGATTCCCATCCATTTCTCGCCGGTTTTCGGCAAGCTCCCTCCCGAGACTCTCGCCGGCTGGATTCTCGAGCACAAGCTCCCGGTCAGGCTGCAGCTGCAACTGCACAAGATCGTCTGGGGGAATGAAAGAGGGCGTTAGGCATTGGGCATTGGGCGTAAAATGCGGGACGGGCGGGAAAGGTCCATTGAGTCCATTGCGTCCGTTGCGTCAAAAAGACGGCATTGGGGCAGGCACAGGCCCTATTATAAACTGCTTCCTTTGTGATCTCCCCCGCGCTTGACGGGAGAGGGCCGGGGTGAGGGTGAAACCCCTTACGGTTTACGCTTTACGGTTTTGGATTCTGGATTCAGGATTTGTTTGGGATTTAGAGTTTGGGATTTGGGATTTATCGCGCAGCTGGATAGTGCTTGGTATTGGGCTTCAACACCTTACTCCTTACTCTTTACGCCTTACGGTGGCAGTTAAATGAAACCTAAAGCGGTGGTTTTGACCAGCGGCGGCATCGATTCCACCACGACCCTGGCAATCGCCCGGGAACAGGGATTTGAAACATACTGCCTGACGTTCCGGTACGGACAGCGCCATTCCCGCGAAATCGAAGCAGCCCGGCGCATTGCCGTCGCAATGGGGGCAAAGGACCATCTCATCATCGATATAGATCTGGGGCGGATCGGAGGATCGGCCCTGACGACCCCGTTGGAGGTTCCCAAATCCAGGGGGGAAGAGGAAATCCGCAAAGGAATACCCGTCACTTATGTTCCGGCGCGCAACACCGTCTTCCTGTCTTACGCCCTCGCCTGGGCGGAAGTGCTCGGTGCGGAAGATATTTTCATCGGAGCCAACTCCGTGGATTACTCCGGATATCCGGACTGCCGGCCCGAGTACCTCCGCGCTTTTGAAGCTATGGCGAATCTCGCGCTGCGGGAAACGGTTGAGGGCCGGATGCGGATCTCCATCCGCGCGCCTTTGCTGCGGATGACGAAGGCCGAGATCATCCTGAAGGGAGTAGAGCTCGGAGTCGATTACGCCCATACGCACAGCTGCTACGATCCCCATGCGGACGGACGCGCCTGCGGCCTCTGCGACAGCTGCTCCCTCAGAAAAAAGGGCTTTCGTGAGGCCGGAGTCCCGGACCCCACCCGTTATTGAGTTTCACGCCTGGAAAGAAACAGTCAGCTTTCGCCATCATCCATAATCTGATTTTTCTCCTCTACAGACCCGGGGGACGGCTCCGAAAATTAAAACGCTGTTTAATACTTGTCCCGATGGATTTATGACGGGCCGCGGTTAAAATTGATATAAGGAGGTGAAAAATGGAACAGGACCTTGTTTGCAGAGTGCCGGTTGACGAAAAAACGACCGCCTTCAAGAGCACGTACCAGGGGAAGGAATATTATTTCTGCTGCGAAGAATGCAAAGCGGACTTTGACGACAGGCCGCAGGTTTATACGGCGAGCGGAGAGGGAATAAAGGATTCCTGAACCCATCTACGCTGTATACCGGGTCGGAATGGGTCGTCGGCCGCGTTGTCTCCATGCATCCTCCCTGGTCGACGGAGACGTCCACGGCAACGCTCCCCGCCTGCATGGCGGAGATCATCGTGCGCGTGATGACGCGCGGGGCGCGCGCGCCTTTGACCAGCACCGCCCCGATGAGCAGGTCGGCTTCCGTTGCGGCTTCGGCAAGCATGCCTGCCTGAACGAGAACACGGTGGCCCGCCGCAACCAGGGCCTGCACGCCTCCCGGCGTCATCGCGACGCGGTATTCCTGGTCTTTGATCTCTCTGGGAATGCCGATGATCATGTCTGCAGTTTCCGGTTTCGGGTCAGGGCAGAAAGTGCCCGGTTCGTTTCTCGAATATTTCTACTTCATCATAGTCAGGATTACTTTTATTAAAGAGTTCTTCTCTCCTGTTTTCTGCACTGATGTAATCCAAAAATAATTCAGGCTCTTGAATAAATCCTCTTTTCGCTTCAACCACAATCCATATCTTCATGCGCCTGCTCCTCTTGTTCTGTTGAACCAACTATATACATCTTTGTACTCTAAAAAATTGCATACTTCGCCCAAACCGCTCATCTTGAACGTCGGCCTGCTGATTTGGCGATGAAAAAGCGAGCGCCTGATTTCATCAGATACAATGCTGAATTTCGGTTTCAGCTTTGGTTCCATCAGATAAAGATCATTGAATCTGAGTAACCCGGAGTAGATCGTAGTCGAATGCTCCACCTCGAACATAGCGGAAATTTCGCTGGATCCCTTTCGCAACCATAAAACATCGACTTCCCGGACAACATCGTCGATGGGCTTATACCTTGATGGAAGTTCCTCCCGGCAATGGAACTTCTCAGCTAAACTCCAGTCCAGTTTATTTCTGTCGTGATCCGGTACCCAAATATCATACCCCTTGCTTGTGCCTATAGAACCAATAAAGGTTTGAATCTGAGAATGATTGAATTCGGGGAAAATATGTATCTTGTTTTTCTCAACAAGTCCTTCAATCTTTTCCCATCCATAACATCCTTCAATAGAGAAACGACCGGCATTCGCGATATAAAGCTCCAAGCCATCATCATGATATATCTGACACTTGAACTGACCATCCGAGGCGGGAGTTAACGCACTGAAAATATCTTCAAAATCGGAAAAAGGGACGAAAACAGGTTCTGTCTGACTGTCCCAAAGAAAACAAATAAGTGAGTTGAATCCTTCGAGTTGTTTTAAATCTTCCTGCCTTAATCCATAAAAGGATCGATGTCCGGAATGGATTTTAGAATACCTGATATAAATACGGAGTTGACCTGAACTTATTTCAAATAAAGACAAGCTGCTCGGCAGCTGTTTTAATCTGCCGAATTGCTTAGAAAGACGGCTCAGAAATGCTGCTTTAACCGGATTCGCCATTGGCAGAGATCATCCGATGATTTACATTCCTGAGTACCAGAAAAGTATCCCGCATGCAAACAAATCCGGCGATGTTTGTTCGGATTCGGAAAAAACGGTCCCGTTACAAATTGAAAATCTCTCACCTTGTCACGCTCTCACCTTCTGCTTTGTCAGATGCAAGCTCCACCGCCGCCTCGACCAGCCCCCGGCAGATTCGGCTCATCATCCGGAAATCGAGGGTGTCGATCGTATCGTTCGGCGAATGGTAATTCGGGTTCCGGTAAAAAGCGGTGTCCGTGACCATGAGTGCTTTGAATCCCAGATCCCAGAAACCATCGTGGTCGGAGAGATTGATGCCCGGAATCAGCCGGGATGCCGCCAGCGTCTGTACCGGAATACCTGTGCGGCGAAGCGCCGCAGCCACCAGTCGGACTTCGCTTTTCGATTCGGAATCCCCCACCACGCCGATGAAATTCGGAGTCGAAGGGAAAAACCTGCCCATGAGAGGAAGGGGGAAAGCCTGGCCGCCTTCTCTGTCGCTGAAGTATCCCAGCATCTCGAGCGAGATCATTATCCTGAGATTCTCTCCCCTATCCCTGGCCGATTTCGCATGGACCCGGCTCCCCATGTACGGAGTATTGAACATCGGATGCTCCTCCAAATTGAAAAAGACGAGCCTTATGGTCCGCTCACGGTTCCTCTCTTTCAATGCGCGGCACATTTCCAGGAGCACTGATACTGCAGATGCATTGTCGTCCGCACCGGGCGAACCCAGCACGCTGTCGTAATGCGCCCCGAACAGGACGATTTCTTCGGGACGGGTCTCGCCGGGCAGATTGACGACAATATTACTGTATGCCTTGTCGTCGAAGACGTAAGATTGCAGTTCATGCCGGATATCCGCCTGCCGTAGAACGCCGATAATGTAATCCCTCGCCGCATCGATTTTTTCGGTTTCAAACACGCTCCTTGATCCGATTTGTACGCTGAGGGCTTCGACATGCCGGTACAGCAGCTCACCCGTCGCGTCTCCGGCAAGATCGGCGGGAGGTTTTACGGATGGCGAATACCTCGTCTTGACAATAGGATATCCGATAAGGATAACCATCAGAACAAGAATGAAAACAAGTGACACAATAAATTTCATTGCCTCAATACCTGAAAAATTCTGTACAGGTCATGATTTTTAGCTGAAAGACAAGGATGTGTAAAGACCCTATGAGCCGGCCGGGGCTTTCTTATGGAAGGTGCCGTACTCTTTTGGAAAACGGCGTTGTCATAATCGGGGATATTGTGATAAAAAGGGCGTGAAGCGTGAAGCGTGAAGCGTGAGGCGTAAGGCGTTAAACGTCAGGTCAGGCCCAAGGTGATCTTTGAACACACCTTACCCCTTACGGTTTACTCCTTACAGTAGAGGGATTTGGTATTTAACACTTTACGCTTTACGCATAAAAAGCTTTAGACGAATAAGGAGGTCATTACAGAATGGACTGGGGGATGGCAAACCGCCTCTCAAAACTGTTTCAACCCGACGGGAACTGTTTTTACCTGCCTATAGACCACGGCTATTTTCAGGGGCCGACCCGATGCCTGGAAAGGCCGGGAGAGACGATCCGTCCTCTCCTGCCCTATTGCGACGCCCTTTTCGTAACCAGGGGCGTCCTGCGCTCGTCCATCATCCCCGCGGGAAGCAAGCCGATCATTCTTCGGGTCTCGGGAGGGCCGAGCGTGATCGGCCGGGACCTTGCCGACGAACAGATCACAACGTCCATGGAAGAAATTATCCGCCTTAACGCGACCGCCGTGGGCGTATCGATATTTGTGGGCAGCGATTACGAGCGGCAGTCGCTCATGAATCTTTCCAGCCTGGTTAACGAGTGCGAGAGATACGGCATTCCGGTAATGGCCGTAACAGCGGTAGGGAAGGAGCTTGAAAAGCAGGAGTCCCGCTACCTGGCGCTCAGCTCCAGGATCGCGGCCGAACTGGGGGCCAGGGTTGTCAAGACTTACTGGTGCAAGGATTTCGACAGGGTCACCACAGGCTGTCCCGTCCCGGTGGTAATGGCCGGCGGACCGAAATGCGAGACAGAGCTTGAAGTACTCGAATTTGTACACGACGGAATGCAGAACGGGGCCGTAGGCGTAAATCTCGGCAGAAATGTCTGGCAGAACCCGCACCCCGCGGCCATGATGCGCGCCCTGTACTCGATTATTCACGAAAAGGCCAAACCAAAAGAAGCGTTCGATATTTTCAAGGAACTGAAAAATAAGGGGTAAAATCCCAAGCACAATATAAAACAGCGTAAGTCGTAAAGCGTGAGGCGCAAGGAGTTCCGGGTTATGGGGTATGGGCGGAAAGCATCCGGATCCGGCTTCGCATTTTATTTCTTTCGTGTGCTGGGCATGAGGTGATTTTTAAGCACACCTTACTCTTTACGGTTTACGCCTTACGGTTGCTGGATGTTATGATGCGTGTTGCAATGTATTACAGCAACCGCGATGTGCGGTTGCAGGAAATGCCCAAGCCCAAAGCGGGGCCCGGCGAAATCCTGGTGAAAGTCCTGGCGAGCGGGATCTGCGGCAGCGACGTCCTCGAATGGTACAGGATCAAAAAGGCCCCGCTGGTGCTCGGCCATGAGATATCGGGGGAAATTGCCGAGACGGGTGAAGGCGTGCAGGGCCTGGAGCCGGGACAAAGGATTTTTGTTTCGCACCATATACCCTGCAATACATGCCATTACTGTCTCCGGGGGCACCATACCGCATGTGAGACGCTGCATACCACCAATTACGACCCCGGCGGATTTGCGGAATTCATCCGCGTGCCGAAACTGAATGTCGACCGCGGCGTTTTCCCCCTGCCGGCAGGGGTTTCGCACGATCAGGGCGTCTTCATCGAGCCGCTCGCCTGTGTTATACGCGGCCAGAGGATTGCCGGTCTTCAGCCGGGGCAAAGCGTCCTGATCCTCGGCAGCGGAATTTCAGGACTGCTGCACCTGCTCGCAGCGCGCGCTCTGGGCGCCGGCAGGATCATTATGAGCGACGTGAGCATGTTCCGCCTGGAGGTCGCCCGCAAGTACGGGGCCGATGAAGCGCTGCACGCCGGCGAGGACATTCCGGCGCGGGTCCGGGAAATCAACGACGGCAGGCTCGCCGAAGCGGTTATCGTCTGCACGGGAGCGCTTTCCGCTTTCCTGCAGGCGCTCCAGTCCGTAGACCGCGGCGGCAGGATTCTCTGCTTCGCAACCCCGGAGCCGGGGATAAATCTGCCCGTCCCGGTGAACGATTTCTGGCGTAATGAGATCACGATTCTTCCCTCTTACGGCAACAGCCCGCTGGACGCGACGATCGCCATCGATATGCTGCGCAGCGGCAGGATTTCGGTGGAAAAAATGATAACCCACCGGCTCGGCCTGGCGGAAACCGGCCTCGGGTTCCGCCTTATGGCTGAGGCCGGAGAATCCCTGAAAATAGTAATTGAGCCGCAGAGATGATCAAGTACAGGCATATTCTGCTCCATCCCCCTGAAGAGCGAATTTACGCCTTCAACCCCGGGTCCGGCCCGGATGCAGAGCCGCGCCCCTGCCCTCCAGGCGCCTGAGCGCGCCGAACCGGCTTATTTCCTGCTACAATTTACTTGTTTCAAAAGGATGAACTCAGCAGATGATGAACAGCTATTCCAGGGACAAAATAACAGAAATAATCCGGCTTTGCGCGGAAAGGCTCTTCCGCGGGGGCCTGACGGAGGAAAATGCTCCCTTGATCGCCTTATCCGCCGATTCCGGGATTGTTCTGGACGGAGAGGGCGCAGGGAAAACCATTCTGGAAGACGTCATGCGGGAGTTGCAGCTTCGCTCCATAATCCTGTCCCAGCCTGCCGAGCCCTATCGTTCCATCATTGATTTCCTGTCTGCGGAGGCCGGTGCTCAGGGAGCTATCTGGGGCGACAGACGTGGCGTTCTCTTTCGCAGCCTTCCCGTGATCGAAAAGACCGCGGAAGCTGCGCTTTCCGTATTGCGGCGGCGCCGGGGGGCCGTAGTTTCGGGACTCGGGATCATGGCGGCGGGAAGATCGGGGTCCGAAGAGGCTTTTGACGTTTATTATTCCATCTGCTTCGGCTGTTTCGTCAGGTTTTTCAGCGAATGCCTGCGCCTTGGCCGAAACGGAAGCCTCGGCCGGGAAAGGATGACGGCCTTCTCCCGGGCGGTGTCATTTCTCGATCCGCAGCATATGCGTTTTCCGGACCTCGCCCGCGGGCCCTTTCAGACGGAAGAGGAAGCGAAGATAGCAATCGAAGAGGCGGGCCGGAACACGGTGCGTTACCGGCTGGTGGATTCAAGCTACGGCAACATCTCTTACAGGCTGGGCGGGAAACTGCTGATCAGCCGCACCGGCATTCCGCTTGACGAACTCCGCGGGGCAATCGAGACCTGTCCGCTGGGAGAGGAAACTTGCCTTACCCCGGCTTCGCGCGAGCTGCCGGCCCACCGCCGCATCGTTCTGGAGACGGAGAACAGGGCCGTTCTGCACGGGCACCCGAAATTTTCGGTAGTCCTGTCCCTCGATCACGACAGCGTGCTCGCCGGAAAAGGCGGGGTGGCGGCGAGGATCGACGACGTGCCGGTCGTAGCGGGGAAACCGGGCGAAGGACCGGACGGCCTACATTTAACCGTTCCTCCGGCCCTCAACGAAAACCGGGGCGTCATTGTGTACGGCCATGGCGTCTTTACCGCCGGAAGGGAAGATTTCAACGAGGCCTTCCGGAACATGCTGGAAATTGAGCGCATGTGTAGGGATAAATACTTCCATGAAATTCATTGATGAAGCCAGGATTTACGTTAAAGGCGGGGACGGCGGAAGGGGCTGCGTCAGCTTCCGCCGGGAAAAGTTTGTGCCCCGGGGAGGGCCGGACGGAGGCGAAGGCGGCAAGGGAGGCGACGTCATTGTAAGGGCGTCAAAGGACCACCATACTCTGCTCGATCTCAAATTCAACCAGCATCACGTCGCCGGGCGGGGCGCTCACGGGAGCGGCAACAACCGGACGGGCAGGAGCGCCCCCGATCTGGAGATCGTCGTCCCGGCAGGCACCGTCATAATGGATGCAGAAAGCGGTGAACTGATCTGCGACCTGGCGGAAAACGGGCAATCCTGCATCGTGGCGAAAGGAGGGATAGGAGGCAAAGGCAACGCGAGCTTCGCCACCGCTACGCACCGCGCCCCCCGGTTCGCCCAGGATGGGATGAAAGGGGAAGAGCGCTGGATCCGCCTCGAACTGAAGCTGCTTGCCGATGTGGGCATAGTCGGGATGCCGAATGCGGGCAAGTCGACGCTGATCGGCAAAGTATCCGCAGCCAGGCCGAAGGTTGCCGAATACCCTTTTACTACGCTCACGCCGAACCTGGGAGTAGTGGTCCTCGCGGGCAGCGACCCCTTTGTAGTCGCCGATATCCCCGGACTGATCGGAGGGGCTCACGCGGGCGCAGGCCTGGGTATTAAATTTCTGCGGCACATAGAACGGACCCATATTCTGATCCACCTTATCGACGTGTCCGGGGGCGCACAGTCGGCGTGGGCTGATTTTGAAACGATAAACAGAGAGCTGGCCCTCTTCAGCGCCGCCCTGGAAGGAAAACCGCAGATCGTCGCCTTCAATAAAATTGACCTTGCAGAAGACAGAAAAGAGATCAGGAAGGGAATCGGCTTCTTCAGGAAAAAGGGGATGGTGGTATTTGCAATTTCGGCCCGAACGGGCGAGGGCGTGGACGCCCTGATGGCGGAAGTCGCCCGGAGGCTGGCTTCAGAAAAGGAAGGACGAAAATGATATCCGAAGAACGGAAAGCGGTTGTAAGCAATGTCAGGAAGGTGCTTATAAAAATCGGGACGGGCGTCCTGACGGGCAAGGAAGGCCTCGACCTCGGCATAATCGATCAACTCGTGGAAGAAGTCGCGGGACTGAAAAAGAGGGGCATGCACGCGGTTATCGTGACGTCCGGGGCAATCGCCTCGGGGAGGCACCGCATGGGCATCACCCGGAAACTCAGGAGCATGCCTGAAAAACAGGCCGCAGCGGCAATCGGACAGGGGCGCCTGATGAGAATATATTCCAACTCATTCGGGAAGCACGGAATTTTTGTCGCCCAGATGCTGCTGACCATGAGCGATCTGACCGACCGCCAGAGATTCATAAACATACGCAACACCCTCACAAAGCTTATCGAATGGGGAGTCGTCCCGATAATAAACGAGAACGATACGGTCTCCGTGGACGAGATAAAGTTCGGCGACAACGATCATCTTGCCGCCATGATGGCCAATATCATCGAGGCGGATCTCCTGATCAACCTGACGAACACGGACGGATTGTATGACAGGAACCCCAAGGAATCCCGGAAGGCCCGCCAGATAAAGCTTGTCCGGGAAATCACCGATGAAATCGAGGCGGCGGCGACGGCCGAAGCGGACCCGGTGGGAATGGGCGGCATGAAAAGCAAGGTCATGGCGGCCAAAAAGGTGACCGCCTGCGGCATACCCTATATAATCGCGGGCGGAAAGAAAAAAGGCGTCCTCAACGACATATTATCGGGTAAGGAAATCGGGACCCTGTTTCTCCCCATGACGGACTGCCTCAACAGCCGGGAATACTGGATTGCCTTCACCTTGCGGTCGCGGGGGAAACTCATCCTCGATGACGGTGCGAAGAGCGCGATAATCGACCGGGGGAAGAGTCTTCTGCCCTCGGGAATCACGGAGGTGGAAGGCGAATTCTCGGTGGGCGATCCGGTGATATGCCTGGATCGGGAGGGTATTCCGGTCGCCAAGGGCCTGGTGAACTACAGCTCCGAGGAGATAAAGAAGATCCAGGGGCTGAAGACATCAAAGATCGAACAGGTGCTCGGCTACAAGCATTACGATGAGGTAATTCACCGCGACAATATGGCGGTGAGCAGGGACAAGCGGCTGCGAAAGGCGTAGGAATCCGCGCCTGCGTCATTCCGGTGCAAACCGGAATCCAGAAATATCAGTTGTAAAGCACTGGACCCCGGCTTCCGCCGGGGTGACGCGGGAGCACCCGGGTGACGCGGGAGCACCCGGGTGACGC
>JAQTPK010000012.1:57450-61225 GCA_028712885.1 Syntrophales bacterium
GGGTGACGCGGGAGCACCCGGGTGACGCGGGAGCACCCGGGTGACGCAGGAGCCCGGGGTGATGGGGTCGCGCCGGGCGACGGCAGCCTGCTAAATCATGAACTCGGGTCTCACCCTCCCTCTCGAATCAAACCCGACCCCTTCCATTTCCAGAAGAGCCCTTTTCATCGGAAGCCCCCCGCCGAATCCGCCCAGGGAGCCGTCGGAACGAATGCTGCGATGACAGGGAATTACGATGGGAAAAGGATTCCGGGCCAGGGCGGTCCCCGCCGCCCTGGCCGCCCCGGGAAATCCGCTTCCGGCGGCTAGTTTTGAATACGAAGTCGTTTTGCCGCGCGGAATTTCATACTCCGCCAACAGCACTTTGCGCTGGAAATAATTCAACGCCTCCAGGTCAATAAGATCGATCGGGAGAGCAATCTTGTCTCCCGAAATATACCTGCTTATCCGCCGCGCAAGAGCGGCCGCGCCCCTGTCGGTTCCTTCCGTGAGACCGGGGATGAGTTCCCTCATGTCGCGGAACGGGTCTTTCCGGGGAAGGAGAATTCTGACAATTTTGATGCCCTTTTCTGAATTTACCCAGGCCAGAGCCATTTTCCCCATCGGGGTCCGGAACTCCATGCCGGCCGCTTTTTTCATACCCATGCGTCCCTTCCTTTCCTGTCTCCGATCACTGCGGTCATTAATACCACTTTTGCACGATCAGACCAACTGTTTGAGCTTGTCAGCACCGGAAATCCATAGTACGATTTCATAAAACTGCAGAAGGGGGGAATTCGGATGAAATTGAAAATAGCGGTAATTTCAGCAGCGATATTGTTTTTCGCCTCCGTATCGGCAGTTCCGGCGCAGCCGTGGAAAGGCTGGAGGGGGAGCGAAGGTTGGGGAATGGGAGGACAATATCAGCGAATGTTCGACCCCGCCAAAGTGGAAAAAATTTCCGGAGAGGTAGCCGGCATAGAGCAGGTTACGCCGATGCGGGGGATGCATTACGGCGTGGTGCTCATGGTAAAAACAGAAAAAGAGACCGTTCCCGTACACCTGGGTCCGAGCTGGTATATCGAGCGCCTCGACACAAAGTTCAATACGGGGGACAAAGTGGAAGTAACGGGCGCGAGAACAACGTTCCAGGGTAAACCCGCTATTATTGCCGCCGAGATCAGGAAAGACGATCAGGTTCTTGTCCTGCGGGACAGAAACGGGGTACCCGTCTGGGCCGGCTGGGGCAGAAGAAGGTAATTCGCATATCGGCGCCGGATTATGCAGGAGGGGATCCATTCCCCTCCTTTTTTACTGGAACAGGTGTTCGAACAGAATCTTAATCCCGATCCCGATAAGGATAACCCCGCCGGCGGCTTCCATCCTTTTCCCGAAGCGGCGTCCAAGCCTTCCCCCGAAAACAACACCGGCGGCGGTCATTCCGAAGGCGGTTACCCCGATAACGACACTTGGATACAGTATGGACACGTTCAGGAAAGCCAGGCTCAAACCTACCGCCAAAGCGTCAACGCTTGTGGCAATGGAGAGAAGCAGCAGCTGAAAACCCCGCGTCGGATCGACCGCTTTCCCCCCGGCCGGCCCTTTCCGGAAAGCGCCCCTTATCATATTTCCCCCGATATAAGCGAGGATGAGAAACGCCAGCCAGTGATCGAACCTGCCGATCAGGTCCGCAACCGTTCTTCCGGCCATCCATCCGGCGACCGGCATTACGAACTGGAATCCCCCGAAACTGAGCGACAAGCGTAAGATCGCCCCCGCGGCGTTTCCCCGCAGCGCGGCTCCGGCGCCGGCGGCGACGGACAGGGCGTCCATGCCGAGGCCGACGGCGATCAGGATGATGGAAACAAAACTCATTCGGATTCAGGAATTGTTTGGGATTCAGTGCTTTGGGTTTCGGAATTTGCCTCTTTAAGGTATTCCAGTATTGTCCTGCCGAGTTCGCCGGTGATGCCGGGAATTTTCGTCAATTCCTCTATTCCGGCATTCAGTATTCCTTCTATATCCCCGAATCTGCCGATAAGCTCCTTTTTCCGCGCCGTTCCTATGCCGGGAATTTCATCGAGGACGGATTGCCGGTCGCGCTTCATCATCAGCCTGCGGTGGTACGAAACGGCGAACCGGTGCGCCTCGTTCCGGACCATCTGGAGCAGGCGCAGGATTTCGGGACGCCGGGAGAGATAAATCGGGTCTTTCCGCCCGGGGATGTAAACGCGGTCTTCCGTCTTTTTTACAGAGCCCGGCCTGCCGCCGGACGCCTGTTCCCGCCGGAACTCGCGGGTTTCTTTGGCCAGACCGATCACGTCTATTCCGCTCAGACCGCTTTCCTTCAGCGCCCGCAGGGCAACCTGCAGTTGCCCCTTTCCTCCATCCATGATAAGGAGATCCGGCGGGTTCGGCATTTCCGCAAACCTGCGCCGGAGCACTTCGAGCATCATTCCATAATCGTCCATTCCTTCTATATCCCTGATCCGGAAATGTCTGTACCCGGATTTGTCGGGCGCTCCGTCCTGAAAGGCGACTTTGGACCCGACCGCCATTCGTCCCCCGATATTCGATATGTCGATGCATTCTATTCTCCGGGGGATCTTCTTCAGATGAAGCTCCCTCGCGAGCGCTTCAGCGTTTTCCGCCGCGTTTTCCTCAGGACGGCGCAGCGTGCGGAAGACGCTCTCCGCATTGCGGACGGCGGCGTCTGCAAGCGCTTTCTTTTTTCCTCTCCGGGGAGTTTCAATTGAAACACGCGCCCCCTTTTTTTCGCTGAGCCATTCCGAAACGACTGCCCGGTCCTCCACGCGGGCCTGAACGATAATCTCGTCCGGAACCGGCATCTCCAGCCCATAGTACTGCTTCAGGACCGAAGATATTATCTCGGCCGGATCGGACGCCGACCGGATCACCGGAAAACTCCTGCTTCCCATCCATTTCCCTTTCCGGATAAAAAGGATGCCGACCTGGGTCAGGTCCCCCTCCCGAAAAATCCCGAAAACGTCCTGGTCCTTGTGGGACATGGAGAAGGCCTTCTGCCGCTCGAGGGTTGTCTCTATCGCGCCGATCATGTCCCGGATTCTTCCGGCCTCCTCGTATCGCTGCGAGCGCGCAGCTTCTGACATCCGGCGCTTCAGATCGGCCACCAGCCCTTTTCCCCGGCCCTCCATGAAAAGAACGACGTCTCCGACCATTCCGTTGTATGTCTCTGCATCGATGTACCCGCAACAGGGCGCGAGGCACCTCCTGATTTCATATTCTATGCACGGCCTCTTCCGGGACTTGAATTCCGCTTTCTTGCAGGTGCGCAGAGGAAAGAGCCTCTGCAGAAAACCGAGCGTCTCCTTCACCGCACCGCCCGATGAAAACGGCCCGAAATACAGGGCTCCGTCCCGCTTCGGGCGGCGGACGAGTTCGAGTCTCGGGAAGGGGTCTCCACGATCGATCCTCAGGCTGAAGTAATCCTTGTCGTCCCTGAAGATTACGTTGTAACGGGGACGGTGCGCCTTGATAAGGTTATTCTCGAGAAGCAGCGCCTCTTTTTCGGAGTCGGTCATGATGTATTCGATATCGGAAATTTTTGGGACGAGGAAGGGAATCATCGGCCTCGCATCCTTTTCGTCCATGTAGGTGCGAACCCTCGCCCTGAGGTTCTTTGCCTTTCCGACATAAATTACCCGGCCGGCGCCGTCCTTCATTATATAAACGCCGGTGCTCCGGGGAGCGCTCTTGAGCTTTTCTTTCAGATTATCCCTATCCATTTTAGAAATCCTAATTTCTAAATCCTAAA